>JAATGV010000042.1 GCA_015654475.1 Actinomycetales bacterium | reverse complement strand
TCCCAAACTCAAAGGGTGTGGGTTTCCCGATAAACCGGAGAACCCACACCCTTTGTACCCGAGGTGGGACTCGAACCCACACGTCCGAAGACAACGCATTTTGAGTGCGCCGCGTCTACCATTCCGCCACTCGGGCAAGCGAACCATTAAGAAAATGAACGCAACGAGTGTTCATAATACCGTAGGCTTAACACAATGACTGACCACGAACTATCCACATCAACCGCCCGCAGGGTGATCGTCGCAGAAGACGAATCCCTTATCCGCATGGACATCGTCGAAACTCTCCGTGAAAACGGGTACGACGTTGTCGGTGAAGCCGCTGACGGCGAGGCCGCTGTCGCGCTGGCAACTGAACTCCGACCAGACCTGGTCGTCATGGATATCAAGATGCCGCTGCTCGATGGCATCTCGGCAGCCGAAAAGCTGAGCCGTGACAATATCGCGCCCGTGGTGCTGCTCACGGCCTTCAGCCAGAAAGAACTCGTGGAACGCGCAAGCGAAGCTGGTGCTATGGCCTACGTCGTCAAACCTTTCACGCCGAACGATCTGTTGCCCGCGATCGAGATTGCCATCTCGCGGCACCAGCAAATCGTCGCACTCGAATCGGAGATCGGCGATCTCCAAGAACGCTTCGAAACCCGCAAGCTCGTCGATCGTGCCAAGGGCCTGCTCACCGCAAAGATGGGGCTCTCAGAGCCGGAGGCGTTCCGCTGGATCCAAAAGGCATCCATGGATCGTCGGTTGTCCATGCATGAGGTCGCCGTTGCCGTCGTCGACCAACTCACAGAGACGAGCTAAACGCGACGCATCATTCGGTGCGGTTGTCAGCGCTTCGCAATGATCATGTTGCTGATGCGAACGGTCGACAGTCGATTGCCAGCCGAGTCGGTCACCGCGACTTCGTGCGTCGTCATCGTGCGGCCCAAGTGGATCGCCGTGCAAGTTCCGGTGACCATTCCGCTAGCGATTGAGCGCGTATGCGAGGCGTTGATTTCGATGCCTACCGCCACAAAACCGCTTCCCGCCCAGACGTTGGCGGCTAAGGAACCAAGCGTTTCGCCGAGCACGAGGTGAGCGCCACCGTGCAGGATTCCCGCAGGCTGCCTGTTGCCTTCCACCGGCATGGTCGCCACCGAGCGGGTTGCGCTCAACTCGACGATCGTGATGCCCATCTGCTCGGCAAGCTCACCGACTCCGCGAGTCTGCAGCATTCGGCGTGCAGCAGGCGAGAACCCATCTGTTTCCTGTTGCTGTTCTGGGACGATCTCTCGCATGACCTTGCTCCGTTCGGTGACGAGCGCGATACTACACGACGACTTGTCGGTGCCAACAGTTAGGCTGAGTCTGTGGAACCTGAATCGAGCAAGACACTACTCATCATCGACGGGCATTCGTTGGCATTTCGTGCCTTTTACGCGTTGCCCCCCGAGAGCTTCCAAACTGCAGCGGGTGTGTACACAAACGCAGTTCACGGCTTTCTGCAGATGCTGCTTAGCCTGCTCGAACACGAGTCGCCCACGCATGTCGCTGTCGCATTCGATCTTGGACGAGAGTCATTTCGCACAGTGGAATATCCCGAATACAAAGGCACTCGCGGCGATACCCCGCCAGAGTTCGCGGGGCAGACCGAGTCACTGCAACGTGCACTCGCGGCAATGCGCATTACAACTCTCACCAAAGTCGACTACGAGGCCGACGACATTCTGGCGACCTTGTCCACTACCGCTGCCGCAGCGGGCTTCCGTGTGCTTGTGGTCAGCGGCGACCGCGACGCGATCCAGCTCATTGATGACGACGTGACGTTGCTCTACCCCGTCAAGGGAGTGCAGGTGCTAACTCGATACACCGAGACGACAGTGTTCGAAAAATATGGTGTGCTGCCATCCCAATATCAAGACATGGCCGCTCTCGTCGGTGAGACGAGCGACAACCTTCCCGGGGTTCCTTCCGTCGGCCCGAAGACCGCAGCTAAGTGGATCAATCAATTCGGTTCACTCGACGAAATTCTCAAGCATCAAGACGAACTCGGGGGCAAGGTGGGCGAGGCCTTTCGCGAGCATTCGGCCAACGCCGTACGCAACCGCAAGCTCAACCAGTTGGTCAGAGACCTCGACCTCGGTGTAGCTCTTGACGACCTCAAACTCACGGAGATCGATCTGCCTGCGGTGCAAGAGGTATTTGACGAGCTTGAGTTGCGTACCGTCGGCGCACGCGTTCGCCAACTTGGGCCGGGTTTAAAAAGACCAGGTTCTGGCAATGCCGTGCCGGTGACTCGGGCCGTGGCGACGCCCGCAACAAATGTTGCGCACGGCGGCGATCTGCGGCCGACTGGTGTCGTTGAGGCCAAGGCACCCCTGCCGGCAGTGCTCGTCGCGGACGAGTTGCCGTCGTGGATTTCCGCATCGCCTGTAGCGGTCGGCGTCGCGGTGAGTGTTTCGGGCGGTCACGTGTCGCTTGGCGTGGCCAGTTCGGATGCGGCGGCGGATTGGGCGGGGTCCGCAGACGATCTACGCGACTCTGCTCTCGGCAAATGGCTCACCTCCACGAGCCCCAAAATCATCCATGGGTCGAAGGAGGCGTACCACGCGCTGTGGTCGGCGCGCCTTGACATCGACGGCGTCGTTGGCGACTCGATGTTGACCTGGTTCGTGGCTGACTCCACGCGGAACGGGTACACGCTCGAAGACGCGGCTGAGCAGTTTTTTACTGAGCCGTTGCCGCAATCCGACCCGAACCAGTTGCTACCAGACAACGAACCAGCGAGCGAATCCATTCGCGCATGGTTCACTATTGAACTTCAGTCGGCGCTTCTGCCAGCGCTCACCCCGGAGGCTCGCGACGCCATTTTGCGCGACATCGAGGTGCCCTTGGCGCGAGTGCTCGCAGAAATGGAACGCGCGGGTGTGGCGGTCGATCGGCAGGGGCTGGAGCAGCTCAGCGGCGAACTCAGCGACCGGATGAGTGACATCGCCAACCGGGCGTACGCATCGATAGGGCGGGAAGTCAATCTTGCGTCGCCGAAGCAGCTTCAAGAGGTGCTGTTCGACCAACTCGCTCTGCCTAAAACCCGAAAGCTCAAGACGGGGTACTCGACCGATGCAGAGGCCCTAGCCGATCTGGCTATCGCCACTGAGCACGAGTTTCCGTTGCTGCTCTTACAACATCGAGATGTGACGAAGTTGCGTCAGATGGTCGACACTTTGATCAAGTTCGTCACTCCAGAAGGGCGCATTCACACTCGCTACAGCCAAACAGGGGCAGCAACAGGAAGACTGAGTTCAGCCGACCCGAACTTGCAGAATATCCCCGTCAGAACCGACGAAGGCAAACGAATTCGTGCGCAAATCGTTGCAGGGGACGCGTACACCGATCTACTCACGGCCGATTATTCACAAATCGAGATGCGCATCATGGCGCACATGTCGCACGACGACGGACTCATCGAGGCCTTCCGCTCTGGCGAAGACCTGCATAGATTCGTCGGCGCTCGAGTTTTTGGCGTTGAGCCCGATGAGGTCACGCCGTCGATGCGCTCCCAGGTCAAGGCAATGAGCTATGGGCTGGTCTACGGCTTGAGTGCCTTTGGCCTATCGCGCCAGCTTCGTATTCCCCAACGAGCAGCGCAAGATCTGATGGGCGGCTATTTTCAGAGGTTCGGGGGAGTGCGCGACTACCTTCGCGAGGTTGTTCAGCAGGCTCGTCAAGACGGCTTCACCACCACTTTGTTTGGCAGGCGCCGGCTGTTCCCCGACCTGACATCCACAAACCGCGTGGTTCGGGACAACGCGGAACGTGCCGCACTGAATGCGCCGATCCAGGGCACTGCCGCAGACATAATGAAGATGGCGATGCTTCGCGTGGATGCGGAAATGCGGCAGGCCGATTTGAGGTCGCGAATGCTGTTGCAAGTACACGATGAGCTCATTTTTGAAGTGGCTGCTGGTGAGCACGAGCAGTTGGAGAGGCTTGTCGTCGGGGCAATGGAAGGTGCAGCGCAGCTGGACGTGCCGCTTGAGGTTCAAGTTGGGTTCGGACCCAACTGGAATGTGGCGGCACATTGACTTCCCATGCTGGCAGTGGTGAGCCTGTGATCAGTGAACCCGTGCACGGAGGGCTAACATCCGGAGGAAACATCCTCAGTGAGCATGACGTCGTTGCCATGCTCGCTGAGATCTTCAAGTCGGACAATGCTGTCCGTGTCGGGATCGGTGACGACGCCGCGGTCCTTGCCGCACACCCAGGGCACACGGTCGTCTCGTCAGACATGCTTGTAGAAGGCGTTGACTTCGAACTTGCGTGGGCGTCAATGGCAGACGTCGGATGGAAGAGCATCGCCGTCAACGTCTCTGACATCGGTGCGATGGGGGCTCGTCCGACCGCGCTTGTGGTGTCATTGGGTTTGCCCCCACAAACCCACATCGAGCAGGTTCGGGATTTTGCTCGTGCTGCACAAGAGGCGGTCGATGAACTTGCTCCAGGAGCGTCGATCGTTGGGGGCGATCTTTCGCGGGCTCCTGTGCTCACTGTTTCGGTGACCGCCATCGGCGTTCTCGATGGAGACCGCGCGCTGCTTCGTGCTGGCGCGCGGCCTGGAGATGTGGTCGCATACAACGGCGAACTTGGCCTGGCAGCTGCCGGGCTGGCGCTTCTTCAGCGGGGCGGACAACGGAATCGGGTGGCCGCGATGGCCGGTGCCATCGATGCGCAGTTACGCCCCCGTCCACCTGTCTCATCGGGCGGCGAGGCGCTGCGGGTCGGAGCAACGGCCATGATCGATGTCTCGGATGGGCTGGCGGTAGACGCGTCACGTATAGCCGACGCGTCTGGCGTGTCCATCCATTTCGATCACACCATCTTCCCTCGTCTCGCAAGTGGCCTCGGCTGGACGCGTGTCGAACTCGGGCTCGATCCCTGGGCGCTCGTTTTCGCGGGGGGAGAAGATTTCGGGTTGCTCGCGACGTTTCCCCCCGGCGTGGTGCTTCCAGAGGGCTTCGCCCCTCTTGGCGTCGTGGCACCGCGGGGCGAAAACTCCGTGATGATGCGAGGCCGCCCGGTTGATTATCCGCACTGGGATCATTTCGAGCAGGCAACCGGCCTTCCCCTAAAACAGCCATAAATTGCGACAAACTGACTTGTTGTTTAGGGCAAATCGCCGTTATGCTGGTTGATTGGCGTACCAACGCCACATCCATCATCCACATTGCTGAGGATGGCGCGCGGATTCATCATATGAGCTGCAGCCTCCGAAGCCTGATTTATGTCCGTACTGGAGTACCTACTTAATGACAAGCGCACTCGACCTTAAGGCCCCTCAGGTTGCCGTAAACGATATCGGCTCTGCTGAAGATTTCTTGGCCGCGGTCGAAAAGACAATGAAGTTTTTCAACGATGGTGACCTGATCGAAGGCACCGTCGTGAAGATTGACCGCGACGAGGTTCTGCTCGATGTCGGTTACAAGACCGAGGGTGTTATTCCCTCTCGCGAACTTTCCATCAAGCACGATGTAGACCCGTCTGAGGTCGTCGCAGTCGGCGACTCGATTGAGGCACTTGTTCTTCAGAAGGAAGACAAAGAAGGTCGACTGATCCTCTCCAAGAAGCGCGCACAATATGAGCGCGCATGGGGAGATGTGGAGAAGATCAAGGAGAATGACGGCGTCGTCACCGGAACGGTTATCGAGGTCGTCAAGGGCGGCCTGATCGTCGACATCGGCCTGCGCGGCTTCTTGCCGGCATCCCTGATCGAGTTGCGTCGCGTTCGCGATTTGACGCCATACCTTGGCCAAGAGATTGAGGCGAAGATCCTCGAACTCGACAAGAATCGCAACAACGTCGTGCTTTCTCGTCGCGCGCTTCTCGAAGAGACCCAGTCTGCTTCGCGCAGCACCTTCCTCAACGAACTCAAGAAGGGGCAGATCCGCAAGGGTATTGTCTCGTCAATCGTCAACTTCGGCGCATTCGTCGACCTTGGTGGCGTCGACGGTCTCGTACACGTCTCCGAGCTGTCCTGGAAGCACATCGAGCACGCAAGCGAGGTCGTCGAGGTCGGCCAGGAAGTCACCGTCGAGGTGCTCTCTGTCGAGCTCGATCGTGAGCGCGTCTCGCTCTCCCTCAAGGCAACGCAGGAAGACCCGTGGCAGGTGTTCGCACGTACCCATGCGATCGGGCAAGTTGCTCCGGGCAAGGTGACGAAGCTTGTACCGTTCGGCGCGTTCGTGCGTGTCGCAGACGGCATCGAGGGTCTTGTACACATTTCCGAGTTGTCTGAGCGCCACGTCGAACTCGCAGAGCAGGTTGTCTCCGTGAACGAAGACGTGTTCGTCAAGGTAATCGACATCGACCTCGAGCGTCGCCGCATCTCGCTGTCGCTCAAGCAGGCCAATGAGGGCATCGATCCGGAGTCGACCGAGTTCGATCCCGCCTTGTACGGCATGATCACCGAATACGACGAAGCGGGCAACTACAAGTATCCTGAAGGCTTCGATTCCGAGACCAACGAGTGGAAGCCGGGTTTCGACACCGAGCGCGAAAAGTGGGAGCAGGATTACGCTGCTGCCCAGGCGCTGTGGGAGTCACACAAGGCTCAGATCGCTGCGCACCGCGAGTCCGACAACGCTTCTGCAGCGACAGGTGCGGTCGATTCCGCAGAGTCGTCCTACTCAAGCACTCCTTCGCACGAGGGCACCCTCGCCGATGACGAGTCGCTCGCAGCCTTGAAGGAGCAGTTGGAAGCTCGCTGACATTCCATTCACGTTGTCGTTCTGAGGCGTGAGACAGGTGAGGCGACCCCGAGAGGGGTCGCCTCACCGCGTTTAACTCGTGAATGAGTTGTCCCCTCGGCTTAGGGTTGGCACATGACGTTAATTGGTTTGACCGGCGGCATAGCATCGGGCAAGAGTACTGTGGCCGGTCTTCTCGCCAAACGCGGGGCAGTGGTTATCGACGCCGATCAGATAGCTCGTGACGTCGTAGAGCCCGGGACCCCCGGTTTGGCGGCCGTCACCCGTACCTTCGGCGACTCGGTCATCGCCAACGACGGCAGGCTTGATCGCCGGGCGCTCGGAGCCCTGGTCTTTACTGACTCGGCGGCGCTTGCGCGACTGAACGCCATCGTCCACCCCCTCGTTCGCGCAGAGGTGGCACGTCGAATTGACGAGTACACGCAAGACGAGGTGGTCGTGTACGACGTGCCATTGCTCGTAGAGGCAGCAGTGGACCATCCTTTCGACCTGATAGTCGTCGTGGAGGCTCCCCCCGCCGTTCGCGAGAATCGCCTGGTGAATCTCAGAGGGCTGACACGCGATCAGGCTCATGCTCGCATTCAGAACCAGGCGTCCGACGAAGCTCGCCGAGCGGTCGCAGATGTTGTGATCGACACACGAGGTTCTATGGCCGACACAGTAGCGCAGGTAGATGCATTGTGGGCGCGTCTGCATGGTCTGGATGCCCGCTGAGCACGTTTCGCCTGCCCCGTGCCCGGCCAGCTGAACTCAGTGATTTCCTCGATCGTGCAGGCACTTCGCAAAGATGCGGTTTCGTTACAGGCTTAAGCACACCGCTCCACTCCAGGGGCGCGATCGAACATATGTTCTAGAATGGAAGTCATGGAACCTACCCGCCTCGTCCGGCCGTTTGAGGTCGTCAGCGACTTCTCTCCTTCAGGAGATCAGCCTCGGGCAATCGAGCAGCTGACACAACGGATCAACGATGGCGAAAGAGACGTTGTGCTCCTCGGCGCGACGGGAACAGGCAAGTCAGCCACTGCGGCGTGGTTGATTGAGCAGGTGCAACGGCCGACGCTCCTGCTCGCGCACAACAAGACGCTCGCTGCTCAGCTTGCGAATGAGTTACGTGAGCTTCTTCCGAATAACGCAGTCGAGTATTTCGTCTCGTATTACGACTACTACCAGCCAGAGGCATATGTTCCTCAAACCGATACCTTCATCGAAAAAGACTCATCCATAAACTCCGAGGTAGAGCGGCTAAGGCACAGCGCGACGCGTTCGCTACTGAGCAGACGTGATGTCGTTGTGGTATCGACGGTGTCGTGCATCTACGGCTTGGCAACGCCAGACGAATACCTGCAGGCCATGGTCGCATTGCATGTCGGCATGCAGCTGGACCGCGACGATCTGATTCGCACATTTCTGCATATGCAGTACAAACGCAACGACATTGAATTTGTTCGAGGCAACTTCCGGGTGAAGGGCGACGTCGTCGAGATCATCCCAATGTATGACGAGTTGGCGACTCGTATCGAGTTTTTCGGCGACGAGATCGAGTCGATTTCGTCGCTGCATCCTCTGACGGGAGACATCCTGAAGACGGTGGATTCAGTGGCCATCTTCCCGGCGTCGCATTATGTCGCCACCGACGAGACTATGAAGAGGGCGGTAGTCGACATTCGTGCGGAACTGACCGACCGTCTTGATGCGTTTAAGAAGGAAGACAAGCTTCTCGAAGCACAGCGGCTGCAGATGCGCACCACCTATGACCTCGAGATGATCGAGCAGATCGGCTTCTGCACGGGCATTGAGAACTATTCGCGGCACATCGACGGGCGTGCTCCAGGCGAGCCACCCCACTGCTTGATCGACTATTTTCCCGACGACTTTCTGACCATCATCGACGAATCCCATGTAACTGTGCCTCAGATCGGTGCCATGTTCGAAGGCGACTCGTCTCGCAAGCGCACCCTTGTGGATTTCGGGTTCCGGTTGCCGAGTGCACTGGACAACCGGCCGCTTAAGTGGTCCGAGTTCCAAAGCAGAGTCGGCCAGACGATCTACATGTCTGCCACACCAGGCGACTACGAGATGGGTATCGCCGATGGAGTAGTCGAACAGATAATCCGGCCGACAGGTCTTGTCGACCCGAAGATTGTCGTGAAACCCTCCAAGGGGCAAATTGACGATCTTCTGGAACAGATTCAGATCCGCACAGCCAAAGACGAGCGTGTCCTTGTCACGACTCTGACCAAGAAGATGGCGGAAGACCTGACAGAGTTTCTTTCGGACGCGGGAGTCCGGGTCGAGTATTTGCACTCCGATGTCGACACGTTGCGCCGCGTTGAGCTTTTGTCTGAATTGCGCAGAGGAACATTTGACGTATTGGTGGGAATCAACCTGCTCCGTGAGGGGCTTGACCTGCCAGAGGTCTCGCTTGTGAGCATTCTCGACGCTGATAAGGAGGGCTTCCTCCGCTCGGCACGGTCGCTTATCCAGACCATCGGTCGCGCTGCGAGAAATGTCTCTGGCGAGGTGCACATGTATGCCGATGTGATGACGGCCTCGATGCGTCGTGCCATCGATGAGACGAACCGGCGGCGAGAGATCCAGGTCACATACAACCTCGAGCATGGCTTAGATCCTCAACCGTTGCGGAAGAAGATAGCCGACATCACCGACTCTCTCATTCGCGAGTCGGCCGATGCCGTTGCCCTTGTGGGCGGCGCCGAGGCCGATGGCCCGGCCATAGAACATCGAACGGGAATAGAGGGAGCTGCCGAATTGCAGACGCTCGTCACGCAGCTGAACGCTCAGATGCTTGCCGCTGCTGAGCAACTCCAGTTCGAGCTCGCCGCACGGTTGCGCGATGAGTTGGCAGATGTCAAAAAAGAATTGCGATCTCTACAGCGGTCCACATAGAAATGGGTGGGTAGTTAACGCAGTTGAAACACCATCCGCCTATTGTCGAATGGTCTAGTGCGGCACGCGGACGGTTTGTTCACAGTTTTCCGTGTGCGTGGCGCATGTGAAGTCTTTTCCCCAAGCGGTCTCGTAATCACACACAGGAGCATTTTTATGACCACATCCGTTGCTGATGGCTTTCGCCGTCGCCTCATCCTGCTGACTAAGGTCGCAGCCGTTGCCGGTGTTGCCACCCTTGGGCTGGCCGCGTGTTCATCCGGCGCATCAGAGCCGGCCGAGTCAAGCGCAGGTGCCGCGAGTTATGGCGATATTAGCGTGCAGCTATCTTGGATCAAGAATGAGGAATTCGCTGGGGAATACTTCGCCGATTCGAAGGGCTATTACGCGGACGAGGGCTTTTCAGAAGTGACGTTGACTCCTGGGCCTTCGACAGGTGCTGCCGAACTGGTGTCCGGTACCACAGATGTGGCGCTGTCCGACGCAGTGTCAGTGGGTGCGGCAATCGCTAACGAGCAGTCGCCGCTCAAGATCATCGGTGCGACTTACCAGAAGAACCCGTTTACCATTCTGTCGCTTGCCGATAAAGGCAACATTGTGACTCCTCAAGACATGGTCGGCAAGAAGATCGGTGTCCAAGACTCCAACACAAGCCTCTTCAAGGCGCTTCTCGCTGCAAATGGTATTGCGGAAAGCGATTTGACGATTGTTCCTGTTCAGTATGATCCGAGTGTGCTTGAGCAGGGCGAAGTCGATGGATTCGTTGCGTATGTCACCAACGAGGCGATTACGGTCAAGGCTGCTGGCTATGACACAGTCAACCTGCCGTTCGCAGACAACGGCCTGCCCTTTGTCGCCGAGACTGTCACGGTGACGGACGAGTCCATCGCCAACGACCGCGAGAAGTTGAAAGCGTTCTTGGTAGCCGAGATCAAGGGTTGGACCGACGCGGTCAACGACCCGGAGGGTGGCGCCGAGCTTGCCGTGAACACCTACGGAAAGGATCTCAAACTCGATCTTGAGAGCTCGAAGACAGGCTCAACATTGCAGTCGTCGTCATTGGTGACTTCCGACGAGACAGAGGCCAACGGGCTGTTCACTATCTCGGACAAGCTCCAAGACGAGACGATCGCCAGCCTCGCTGGTGCGGGCATCACGGTTTCTAAGGCCGATCTGTTCGATCTGAGCTTGCTCGATGAGGTCTACGCCGAGCATCCCGAACTGAAGAACTACGCAAAATAAGACACGCACCAAAGGTCATCACGCAGTGAATTCGAATATGGAGGCCGGTGCTCAGGATTCTGTCCCGAGCACCGGCCTCGCCATCTCGCAACTCAGCAAAGTCTTCTCAACCGGTCGTAAGCAAGTCGCGGCATTGGACGAAGCGACCCTGCACACGAACAAGGGGACGTTCCTTGCCCTCTTAGGGCCGTCGGGCTGCGGCAAGTCCACGATCTTGAGAATTCTCGCTGGCCTCGAATCGCCGACCTCCGGTTCGGTATCGGTGGACGGCAAGTCACCAGAGCAATTGCGTGCCGCGCATGAGCTCGGTATCGCGTTTCAAGATTCTGCGCTGTTGCCGTGGCGCAGTGTCGAAGCAAATATTCGGTTGCCGTTCGAGGTAGCCGGTCTTACGGTCGACAAGCAGTTCGTCACAGAGATGATTGATCTTGTCGGGTTGACCGGTTTCGAGAAGGCGAAGCCCGCGCAGTTGTCTGGCGGCATGCGGCAACGGGTGTCGATTGCCCGATCTCTCATCCTCAAACCGTCGGTCCTACTGCTCGACGAACCGTTCGGGGCGCTTGACGATATGACGCGTCAGCGTCTCAATCTCGAGCTTCTTCGCATCTGGACAGAGAAACCGGCCACCACACTCTTGGTCACGCACGGCATTTCCGAGGCGATCTTTCTCTCCGACCAAGTGGCCGTGATGACGCCGCGTCCTGGGCGCGTGCTCGAGGTGATGGACATCGATCTCCCGAGGCCGCGGACCCCGCAGATGCAACGCACTCCCGAGTTCCATGCTTACGTCGACCATGCATCGGAGTTGCTTTTCGGGCAGACCCCCCCAAGCCTGGAGGAGGGGAACTGACAGTGACGCGACGCGTACGGCTTCCCAGCTGGCTGGTTGGTGTGTTTGGAGTGATCGTTCTTATTGCCGTGTGGTGGCTCATTTCGGTCACCTTCTTCGCTCCCGCAAGCGGCGTAGAGACCGGGGCGGTCCCCACTCCGCTTGAAGTTTTGCTCGGATTCGGGAACAGCGGTCTCGACTACTACGTCACGAATTTCACTGTCACGCTCAAGGCTGCGGGCATCGGCTTTCTGTGGGGCAACGGGATCGCCCTGATTCTGGCAGCACTCGTACTTGTGTTTCCTTTGCTTGAAGGTGTTGTGATGCAGATCGCCACTATCACGTATTGCATCCCGACTGTGGTCATTGGCGGTATCGCGGTCATCGTCATCAAGCCGCCGGAACTCGGCGATCCATCCGGCACAGCTATTTTCCTCGCCGCATTGAGCGTGTTTTTTACGACGGTTGTCGGCAGTCTGCTTGGTCTCAAGTCTGCGGATAGGTCTTCGCTCGATCTCGTGACGGTCTATGGCGGATCCCGAATCACGCAGTTGCGTAAGGTTCGGCTGGTGACTGCGTTGCCCTACGTACTCAACGCCTTGCAGATCGCCGTGCCTGCGGCATTTCTCGGCGCTGTTCTTGGGGAGTTTTTCGGCAAGGTCAACGCCGGGGTCGGACCGGCGATGATTGCCGCTCAACAGACAATGAACTCGGCGCAATTATGGGGCCTCGCTCTCGCAAGCGGTGCTGTGTCTCTTGCGGGATTTTTACTCGTGGGCCTGATCGCACGACTTGTCGCGCCGTGGTCGGCGGGAGGTGCCGACCGATGAGCGATCCGGTTTCCGAGACTACCTCTGCAGGACGCACCGCTGAGTTGCGGAGGGCGTTGCGCGTGCAGTCGACACGTGCGGTGCTTGCGGCATCGGGACGCGGACTCTTCACCTTGTTCGCTACCATCGTGACCGTGCTCGTGTTGTGGGTTGGAGCAATTTGGGCCTTCAACCTCAAACCGATGGTTGCGAAATCCCCGGTGGTGGTTTTCGAGTTTCTTTTCGTGGTGCCGAAGGCAGCGGAAAATCGTGGCGTCATCTTCGAGCAATTGATCGTGACTCTTCAGCATGCACTGATCGGCTTTTTGGCTGGTCTCATCGTGGCATTGATTGTGGCGAGCTTGTTTCAGCTTTCGAAGGGCTTTGAGAACGCCGTGATGCCGATCGCGATGTTGCTTCGTTCTGTTCCGCTCATCGCCATGGCACCGGTGATCATTCTCATCGTGGGCCGCGACACGGCGGTGGTTGCGACGATTGGTGGCATTGTCGTGCTGTTTCCCGCTCTGGTGAACATAGCCTTCGGACTGCGCAATACGTCGCCCCAATTGAATGACTTGGTTGTCGTGAATGGCGGAGGCAAGTGGATGATGCTGAGGAAAGTGGCGTTGCCCAACGCGTTACCGTCGCTTTTCGCGGCTATTCGAATCTCGGTTCCTGGTGCGATCACTGGGGCGCTGCTTGCCGAGTGGCTTGCAACAGGCACAGGCATAGGCAGTGCTGTCCAACGCGCGATCCCACAGGCCCAGTTTTCGATGGTTTGGGGCCTCCTTGTCGTGATCACGGCTGTGTCCGTTTTGCTTTACGCCATCGTGCAATTGATCGAGGGCGTGGTGCTCGCGCGAATGGGGATGACCGAGTTCTAGACAGAGCACACGGTAGTTGCTCGTTTGCTCGATTAGGCGGCGACAATGCTGTGCAAGGAGCGCTCCCGAAGCGTGGCACGGCCATCGAGAGCCGCAAGCTCAAGGATGATCGACATCCCGGCGACGATTCCTCCGGCGTGCTCAATGAGTTGCGCGGCCGCGCCGAGCGTGCCTCCGGTTGCGAGGACATCGTCGACGACGAGCACACGCTGACCGGCGGAAACGCTCTCAGGATGCATTTCGAGCGTCGCCGTTCCATACTCCAGCGCATAGTTCATCGAGATAACCCGCCCGGGCAGCTTTCCCGCTTTACGGATAGTGACAGCGCCGACGCCTGTCGCATACGCCGCAGCGGAAGCGAGCAGAAACCCTCGAGCTTCGATGCCTGCGATGGCGTCGAATTGGCCGGCGAAAGGGGAGACCAGTTCGTCAACTACCCCCCTGAGTCCTGCGGCGTCCGCGAAAACCGGCGTGAGGTCGCGAAATAGGATTCCGGGGGAGGGGAAGTCGGGAACAACAGCGGTGAGTCGGTCGACGAGCTGTGCGGCGGTTTCGGTAGGCATGTGGTTAACGCTATCGCTTTGCGTGAACAAGACCCTCACCATGTCGGTGGCAACGCCTAGACTCTATTCGTGATTGAGACACCGCAAGAGCCAACGTTAAGCGTGCGCGGCGCGCGCGTACATAATCTTCACAACGTCGACGTAGAGATTCCGCGAAACTCTCTCGTGATCTTTAGCGGGCTAAGTGGATCAGGCAAGTCTTCCTTGGCATTCGACACCATATTTGCTGAGGGCCAGCGTCGATATGTCGAGAGCCTCTCAAGCTACGCTCGGCAGTTTCTCGGTCAGGTCGACCGGCCCGATGTCGACATGATCGAGGGTCTCAGCCCGGCTGTATCGATCGATCAGAAAAGCACCAACCGCAATCCAAGGTCGACCGTCGGCACTATCACCGAAATTTATGACTACATGAGGCTTCTGTGGGCACGTGGGGGCGAACCGCATTGCCCGATCTGCGGTGAGGCGATTGTCAAGCAGACTCCGCAGCAGATCACCGATCGGCTGCTTGAGCTACCTGAGGGAACCCGTTACCACGTACTTGCGCCCGTTGTCGAAGGCCGCAAGGGCGAATTTGTCGACCTCATGAAGAACCTGGCGGTGAGCGGCTACTCGCGTGTCGAAATCGATGGCGAGGTTTTTCAGATCGCCGATGTGCCTCCCCTCAAAAAACAGATCAAGCACAACATCAGCGTCGTCGTCGACCGGCTCGTCGCACGACCTGACGCGGCTACTCGCGTCACCGATTCCGTGGAGGCGGCGTTGGGCCTTGCCGAGGGCACGGTGGTTATCGAACGGGTCGACCAGCAGGGCGACGACCGCTTCATGCGTTTTTCAGAACGGTTGTCGTGTCCAAACGACCATCCGCTCGCTCTCACCGAAATCGAGCCCCGCACATTCTCGTTCAATGCGCCTTTCGGTGCTTGCCCTACGTGCGGCGGTCTCGGCACCAAAATGGCAGTGGATCCCGATCTCATTCTGGGCGACCCCACAATGAGCATCAATGAAGGCGTTATCCTGCCGTGGTCCACTGGCGGGGGCAAAGGGCTGTTCAACTATTTCGAGCACCTCTTGGCCGGGCTGGCGGTCGAGCACGATTTTTCTCTCAACTCTCCTTGGGACGAACTCCCCGCTGAGATCCAGGACATGGTATTGCACGGAAACAACTTCAAGGTGAAGGTGCGGTATCGCAATCGGTTCGGTCGTGAGATCACATACACCTCGGGATTCGAGGGCGTGATGCCCTACCTCGAACGGCGTTATGTGGAGGCCGAGAACGACGGCCAGCGTGAGCGCATTTCGGACTACTTGCGTGAGATCCCGTGCGCCACCTGTCATGGTAAGCGGCTCAAGCCAGAGGTACTTGCTGTAACCATCAACGGTAAGAGCATCTGGGATGTAAGCCATATGTCCCTCTTCGACGCCTTCGAATTCTATGGGGCGGTGCAACTCACTCAGAGGCAGAGTGCGATTGCCGCGCCGTTGCTGCGAGAGATCACGTCGCTGTTGCAGTTTCTCATTCAGGTCGGCCTCTCGTACCTCAGCCTCGATCGCGCGGCAGGAACGCTCTCCGGCGGTGAGGCACAGCGGATCCGTTTGGCGACGCAGATCGGGTCGGGGCTCACCGGGGTGCTCTATGTGCTCGATGAGCCGAGCATCGGGCTGCACCAGCGCGACAACCGTCGGCTGATCGAGACGTTGCTCAAGCTACGTGACATGGGAAACACGGTGCTTGTCGTCGAGCACGATGAAGAGACCATTCGAGCAAGCGACTGGATCGTAGACATCGGTCCGCGCGCTGGCGTCGAGGGCGGCGAGGTGGTGCACTCGGGAAGACTCGACTCGCTTCTCACAAACCAGCGCTCGCTCACCGGCGATTACTTGTCTGGCCGCAAGGCGATTCCCACTCCGGAAAAGCGGCGTAAACCGCGTAAAGGCGAGTTTTTGACGATCAAGGACGCATGGGAGAACAACCTTCAACATCTCACGGTCGATATTCCTCTCGGAGTCTTTGTCGTTGTCACCGGGGTGAGCGGATCAGGCAAGTCGACACTGATCAACGACATCCTTTACCAGGTGCTCGCCAATAGGCTCAACGGTGCGCGTGGCGTTGCCGGCCGGCACGGCAGAGTCACCGGGCTTGAGCATCTCGACAAGGTCGTACACGTCAATCAGAGTCCGATTGGGCGCACGCCGCGCTCCAACCCTGCCACGTACACGGGAGTGTTCGATCACATCCGCAAGTTGTTCGCTCAAACTCCTGAGGCGCAGGTGCGCGGATACCAGCAGGGGCGGTTTTCATTCAACGTCAAGGGCGGTCGTTGTGAAACATGTTCGGGCGACGGCACGATTCGGGTTGAAATGAATTTTTTGCCCGACGTGTATGTTTTGTGCGAAGACTGTCACGGAGCCAGGTATAACCGTGACACCCTCGCGGTTCATTACAAGGGCAAGAACATCGCCGAGGTGTTGCAGATGCCGATCGCAGAAGCTGCCGACTTCTTTGCGCCCGTTTCGTCGATTGCTCGCTATCTGAACACGTTGGTGGAGGTTGGACTCGGATACATTCAGCTGGGCCAGGCGGCGACCACGCTCTCGGGCGGCGAGGCGCAGCGCGTCAAGTTGGCCACCGAACTGCAACGGCGCTCCACCGGCCGCACGATCTACGTTCTCGACGAGCCGACGACCGGTCTGCACTTCGATGACGTCAGTAAGTTGATCACGGTATTGCAGTCTCTGGTCGAGAAGGGCAATTCCGTTCTCGTCATAGAGCACAACCTCGATGTGATCCGCACCGCCGATTGGATTATCGATCTCGGGCCAGAGGGAGGGGCTGGCGGTGGCACAATCGTCGCTGCCGGCACACCTGAGCAGGTGGCCAAAGTCGAGGCAAGCTTCACCGGAGCTTTTCTGGCCGAGGCACTGAACGATCCTCGGGTCGTGAGCCATGGCTGACGTGCTTCCCTACCGCCCGAAGACCGGGGATATCCCCACTGAACCTGGTGTGTACCGTTTTCTCGGCCAGGGCGGTCGTGTGCTGTATGTCGGGAAGGCGAAAAGCCTGCGCGCCCGGTTGAGTAACTATTTTGGGCCGCTCACCAGTCTGCACGAGCGGACCAGGCGAATGGTGACAACCGCAGTCGGCGTCGAATGGACAATAGTTGCCTCGGAACTCGAGGCACTGCAGCTCGAATACATCTGGATCAAGGAGTTCGACCCGCCGTTCAACGTGGTGTTTCGCGACGACAAGTCGTACCCATACCTTGCAGTGACAATGAGCGAGAAGTACCCTCGCGCGACCATTACACGATCGGCACATAAGAAGGGGGACCGATACTTCGGCCCTTACGTGAAGGTCGGTGCGGTCAGGGAAACCCTCGACTTTATGCTGAAGGCTTTCCCTGTGCGAAGCTGCAACCAGGCTACTTTCGACCGCGCCGAACGTAGCGGGCGGCCCTGTCTGCTCGGCGACATCGGCAAATGCGCGGCACCCTGCGTCGGGCGCGTGACGGCTGAACAGCACCGGGATATTGCGAAAGATTTTTGCCAATTTCTTTCGGGACGTGATGAAGGCTACATCCGCAAGCTTCGAGCTCAGATGAAGCAGGCGAGCGACGATCAGAACTACGAGTCCGCTGCTCGGTATCGTGACCAGCTCAATGCTCTTGAGACAGTCCTCAAACGAACTGCTGTCGTCATGAGCGCCGACACCAACGCAGATTTCGTCGGCCTTGCTCGTGACGAGCTGTCTGCGGCAGTGCATTTGTTTCGTGTGCGACAAGGGCGCATTCGTGGCGTCAAGGGGTGGGTCGTCGACACTGAGATCGAGACCACTGACAGCGAACTGCTGACGTATGCGCTACAGAGCATGTACGACGGGACGAACGAGAGCGTTCCGCCAGTGATCTACGTGCCCGAGCCGGTCGACGAGAGCATCCCGCAGCTGTTGAGCGGCATTCGGCACGGCCGTGTCGAAGTCAAGGTTCCGCAGCGGGGCGAGAAGGCGGCCTTGCTCAAGACGGTGAGTGAGAACGCCGACGAGAAGCTGCGGCATTACAAGAGCAAACGCACATCTGATTATGCAGTGCGGTCGGCCGCGCTAACAGAACTCCAGGATGCGCTTGGTCTCGCGACAGCACCCTTGCGCATCGAGGCATATGACAACTCCCATCTAGGCGGCACGGATGTCGTCGGCTCAATGGTCGTCTTCGAAGACGGCTTGCCCAAAAAGAACCAGTATCGGAAGTTCTCGATCCAAGGTACGCGAGACGACACGGAGAGCATGTACCAGCTCATCACTCGTCGTATCTCGCGCCTAGTCAGCGCGGAGCTTGAGGCCGAGAGCGGTCAAGTGGCCGACAACGAGAGGCGTTCTTTTGCATACCGTCCCGGATTGCTGCTCGTGGATGGGGGAGCGCCTCAAGTAGCCGCTGCAAAGCAGGCGCTCACTGATCTTGGCGTCAACGACATTGCCGTCGCGGGCCTTGCCAAACGGCTCGAAGAGTTGTGGTTGCCTGGTGAGGAGTACCCGGTGATCTTGCCGCGAAACTCTGAGGCGCTCTTCCTGGTACAGCGTCTTCGCGACGAGGCTCACCGCTTCGCGATCACGTATCAGCGCTCGACACGAACCAAAAAGTTCGAAACCCAGCTGTCCGATATCCCTGGTCTCGGCAAGCAACGCGTCCAGGCGCTCTTGAGACAGTTTGGTTCCGTTTCCCGCATCGCCGCAGCATCGGAAGAGCAGTTGCAGGAGATCGCTGGAATCGGTCCCGCACTCGCACGCCAAATTCTTGAGACACTCATCCGGCAAGCAAAGCAATAGGCTAGTAACTCACCAACTGCGAGGGAGGGATGCATGACACCTGGAGAATCGCAGACAGCAGGTAGCGAACTCCTTGTGGTTACCGGTATGTCTGGAGCGGGCCGATCGACGGTCGCCAATGCGCTTGAAGACCTCGGCTGGTTCGTAGTCGACAATCTGCCGCCGCAGATGGTACAACCGTTGCTTCAGATCGTTGAAGCCTCTGCTCCGTCGCTTCCTCGGATCGCGGTAGTTATCGATCTGAGGGGCGGATCGCTGTTCTCGAACATTGATGCACAACTTGATCTTTTGCGATCGTCAGGCGTGCTTGTCAGGCTGCTTTTCCTGGAAGCATCCGACGGCATCCTTGTACGTCGGTTCGAGCAGGTGCGTCGGCCTCACCCCCTGCAATCGGACGGCACGATCCTTGATGGCATCAGCGCCGAACGTCGCCGTCTGAAAAGCACCAGAGACAAAGCAGATGTCATCATCGACACTTCTGATCTCAACGTCCATCAACTTTCCACCCAGATCGGCGATTATTTTGCCGAGGCCGGTGCTGCACACCTGCAGCTTACGGTGATGAGCTTCGGGTTCAAGTACGGTATTCCTCTCGATGCAGACATGGTCGCCGATATGAGGTTTTTGCCGAACCCATTTTGGGTTCCGGAGTTGCGGTCGCTCACAGGCAAGGACTCCGAGGTGGCAGACTATGTGCTTGGCCAACCGGGTTTCGACAATTTTTTGCACGGGTATCTCGAAGCGTTGCAATCGGTAATCGATGGATACCAGCGTGAGAACAAGCATCATGCGATCGTCGCGATCGGGTGCACCGGCGGGAAGCACAGATCCGTCGCGGTGGCCGAAAAGATTGGTCTCGAATTGCAAGGTTTAGATGGTGTCGCGGTTCAAGTGAAGCACCGGGACTTGGGTAAGGAGTAGTGGCTGTGGGATTGACCGAACAGATGCGCGACGAGTTGGCCGCGTATCGCGAACCGAAGGGCGTGCTTCGTGCTGCAGAGCTTGCGACGATTCTGCGCTTTGCTGGCGGGCTTCATCGAATTTCTGGTCGAATGGTCGTCGAGGTGGATTGCGAATCTGAGGCTGTGGTCAACCGTATCTCTCGCGACCTCGCGGAGTTGTTCGGCGCCAAGGTGGAAGTGCTCGATGGCGTGAGCGGACTCGGCACCCACGGTGGGTTCGTGGTTCGGGTTGCTCAGGGCGGCGAGACTCTTGCGCGACAGACCGGCCTGATCGATTCGCGTAATCGGATAATTCGTGGGTTGCCCTCAAGCCTTGTCAGTGCGGCAAAAGAGGTGACCGTTGCGGTCTGGCGTGGCGCGGCCATTGCACGCGGGATACTTACGGACCCTGGTCGGTCGGCCACTCTCGAGGTGACGTGCCCGGGCAACGAAGCGGCGATGGCGCTTGTCGGAACCGCGCGTCGCCTGGAGATCCCGGCAAAGGCGCGAGAGGTCCGTTCGACTCATCGCGTGGTTGTGCGTGAATCGGTCGCCATCGTCTCGTTGCTTGAGACCATCGGCGCGGCTGAGACCGCCAAGATCTGGGACGATGCGCGTCGACGCCGTGTCAATCGGGCAGCGGCAAATCGTTTGGTCAACTTTGATGACGCAAACCTGCGCAGGAGCGCCCAGGCCGCTGTCGCCGCCGGAGCTCGTGTGCAGAGGGCGATGGACATTCTCGGCTCCGACATTCCCGAGCATCTTCGCTATGCGGGCACGCTGAGGCTCACCCACAAGCAGGCAAGCCTCGACGAGCTTGGTCACCTGGCCGATCCGCCGATGACGAAGGACGCAGTCGCCGGGCGCATCCGGCGGCTGCTTGCAATGGCGGACAAGCGAGCAGAAGAGTTGGGCATTCCGGATACCGATGTTGTACTGTCGGAAGAGCTAGAAGCACTCGATTAGTTGGCCAGATATTGGTAGATTCGGCACAGTTGACGAGAAGTTATGGCGGCGGGAAGGTAGACTTTCGGCTGGAGGTGCTCAAAAGCCATCTGCATGAGGAGGAGTCGCTGGATGCCGGTATATTCGCTACCGCAACTTTCCTATGATTACGCGGCACTTGAGCCAAACATCAGCGGAAGAATCATGGAGCTGCATCATGACAAGCACCACCTCGCTTATGTGACCGGAGCGAATACCGCGCTCGAACAGCTTGAGGCAGCCCGAGACGGCGGCGACCTCTCATTTGTGAACAAACTTCAGAAAGACCTCGCCTTCAATCTAGCGGGTCATATTAATCACACAGTCTTCTGGGAAAACCTTTCCCCAGACGGCGGGGACAAGCCCGTGGGCGAGCTTGCCGCAGCCGTTGATGACAGCTTCGGCTCATTCGATCGGTTCCGGGCCCATTTCACGGCTGCCGCCCTAGGAATCCAAGGCTCGGGTTGGGCGGTACTCGCCTGGGAATCCCTCGGCCGCAAGCTCATCATTGAGCAACTTTATGACCACCAAGGAAATCTAGCTGCTGCAACAGTGCCGTTGCTTTTGCTGGACATGTGGGAACACGCTTTCTATCTGGATTACCTCAACGTCAAACCTGACTATGTCAAGGCGTTCTGGAACATCGTGGATTGGGAGAATGTCTCGAATCGTTTCACGACGGCAAGAGAGAAGACCAACGGATTGTTGCTTGCCTAGAGGCGAGAAGTACAACAGACGGTTGGTCACTGCAAGAGTGGTTCTTGTAGTGGTATAGCGCGTGAGCGCCCTATTTAGTAGGAGATTGCAGTGACTGTGAAAGTCGGCATCAATGGTTTTGGACGAATTGGCCGGAGCTTTGTTCGCGCCGCGTTGAAGAAGGGCAGCGACCTTGAGATCGTTGCATTCAACGATCTCGGCGATGTGAACACATCAGCGCACCTTCTGAAGTACGACTCGATTTCGGGCGTGCTTCCCAATGAGGTCACCAACGACGGCGAATCCATCTTTGTTGATGGAAAGCAGATCCATGGCTTCGCGGAGAAGGATCCGGCAGCGATTGACTGGGCGGGCCTCGGCGTAGACATCGTCATCGAGTCGACCGGACGCTTCACCGATGCAACCAAGGCGAAGGCTCACCTCGGCGGCAGCGTCAAGAAGGTCGTCATCTCGGCTCCTGCATCGAACGAGGACGGCACTTTCGTCATTGGCGTGAACGACGGCCTTTACGACAACGCGAAGCACAACATCATTTCCAACGCTTCATGCACGACCAACTGCTTGGCACCCCTTGCAAAGCCGTTCCTCGAGAGCTTCGGCATCGAGCGCGGCCTGATGACCACCATCCACGCGTACACCGCAGACCAGAACCTGCAGGACGGGCCGCACCGCGATCTTCGTCGCGCCCGTGCAGCTGCCATCAACCAGGTTCCTACATCGACTGGTGCTGCTAAGGCGATCGGTCTTGTCATCCCTGAGCTCAAGGGCAAGCTGGATGGCTTCGCTATCCGCGTTCCCGTTCCTACCGGCTCGATCGTTGACCTCACGGTTGAGGCGTCGAAGGACGTCACCAAGGATGAGATCCTCGCCGTGTACAAGGCCGCTGCGGCAGAAGGCCCCCTCAAGGGTCTGCTCAAGTACAGCGAAGAGCCCCTGGTTTCGAGCGACATCGTCGGCGATCCGTCGTCAACAGTGTTCGACGCCCCGCTGCTCAAGGTCATCGGGCGCACGGTCAAGCTCATCGGCTGGTACGACAACGAGTGGGGCTACACCAGCCGTCTCCTCGACCTCACCGAGCTCGTCGCAAGCAAGCTCTAGCCAGAAAGGCACACTCTTATGTCGCTTCGTACATTGAGCGACCTTGGAGATCTCGCAGGCAAGCGGGTGTTGATTCGTTGTGATTTCAACGTCCCGCTTGCTGACGGGGTAATCGGAGATGACGGGCGTATTCGCGCGTCGATTCCGACTCTAAGGAAGGCTCTGGATGCTGGTGCATCCGTCGTCGCTTTCTCTCATCTTGGTCGCCCCAAAGGCGAAGGGTTTGAAGAGAAGTATTCGTTGTCTCCTGTGGTGGCTCGGCTGTCAGAGTTGCTTGGCCAGGAGGTCAAACTCGCGAAAGACACGGTCGGCGAGTCCGCTAAGGCCATTGTCTCCGCCCTGAAACCTGGTGAGATCGCCGTTCTCGAAAATCTTCGGTTCAACGCCGAAGAGACGTCGAAGGACGCGGCCGTTCGTAAGGGTTTCGCAGACAAGATCGCTGCGTTTGGTGATGTCTTCATTTCGGACGGCTTCGGTGTTGTGCACCGCAAGCAGGCGTCGGTCTATGAACTCGCACAGGCGCTTCCCAGCGCTGCCGGCCTACTCGTCGCCTATGAAGTCGAACAGATGGAGAAGGTCACCAAGAATGTCGTAGAGCCATATCTCGTCATCCTCGGCGGGGCAAAGGTCTCAGACAAGCTTGGCGTGATCGAAAACTTGTTGCCTCGCGTCAACCGTCTCATCATCGGCGGTGGCATGGCTTACACCTTCCTTGCCGCTCAGGGTTATTCGGTTGGTAAGAGCCTGCTTGAGGTCGACCAGATTGAGGCTGTCAAAGGTTACCTTGCTAAGGCGAAGGAACTTGGTGTTGAGATCCACCTTCCCATCGACACGGTGGTTGCTAGTGGTTTCGCTGCCGATGCGCCATACGAGTCGGTTGCCAGCTCGGCGATCGAGTCGACGCAGTGGGGCGTGGAGGGGCAGGGCCTCGACATTGGTCCAGAATCCCGCAAGGATTTCGCCGAAACCATCTTGTCGTCGAAGACGATCTTCTGGAACGGTCCCATGGGCGTATTCGAGTTCCCTGCTTTCGCGGAAGGCACCAAGGCCGTTGCTCAGGCACTTGCCGACACTGACGGTTTCTCCTTGATCGGTGGCGGTGACTCGGCATCGGCGGTGCGCAAGCTCGGCTTCGCGGATGACGCATTCGGTCACATCTCCACTGGTGGTGGCGCTGGCCTCGAGTTCCTCGAGGGCAAGGTCCTGCCGGGCCTGGAGGTTCTCGGATGGGAGTAACACGTACCCCGCTCATCGCCGGCAACTGGAAGATGAACGAAGACCACCTCCAGGCGATCGCACTCGTGCAGAAACTGGCGTGGACGCTGAAAGATGCAAACCACGATTTTGCTGATGCAGAGGTCGCGGTTTTCCCTCCATTCACCGATCTTCGTTCAGTGCAGACGTTGGTTTCGGCAGATAAATTGGAGATCGCCTATGGCGGTCAAGATATTTCTGCGAACGACTCCGGCGCGTACACCGGCGAGATTTCGGGTGCGTTCCTGGCAAAACTGGATTGCTCGTACGTGATTATCGGGCACTCGGAGCGCCGCCAGTACCATAATGAGTCCGATGAGCTCATCGGTCGCAAGGTGCTTGCTGCGGTTCGCCACGGCCTCGTCCCGGTGCTATGCGTGGGGGAGACCGCAGAGGACCTCGAAAAATTCGGTGCAAGTGCTGTTCCCGTTTCTCAGGTGAAGGCTGCTTTAGCTGATTTCCCCAAGGATGCGCCACTTGTCGTGGCGTATGAGCCGGTGTGGGCGATTGGCTCTGGCAAGGCCGCGACCGCTGAGCAGGCGGGCGAGGTCGCGACCGTGTTGCGCGCGACCCTCACCGAGATTCTTGGTGCCGAGGCGGCCGACAAGGTGCGTATCTTGTACGGCGGTTCGGTCAAGAAGGCTAACATCGCTGGATTCATGAAGCAGAAGGACGTCGACGGAGCGCTCGTTGGTGGCGCAAGTCTCGACGTCGACGAGTTTGCGGGCATCGCCCAGTTTGGCAAGCACGTCACTGTATAGTCGGTCCTGCGCTGCGTTCGGGGACATCCACAGGAGATTTTCTGTAGATGTCCCCGGAACGCAACCGGCCGTGCTTGATTGTGCGGCTTCAGATCATCCCGCAGGTCGAACTGCGCATGCCATCGTCCCAGATATAATGGATGTTGGCCATGCGGCGCATGCCCGGTCCGCTATGAAAGGTTTTCCGTGACGACCACCATCATTTCTGTGATTCTTTGTGTGATTCTCGCAATCACCAGTTCGTTGTTGACGCTTTTGATCCTCTTGCACAAGGGTCGGGGCGGCGGGCTTTCCGACATGTTCGGTGGCGGGATCGGTTCAAACCTCGGGGCATCGGGTGTTGCGGAGCGTAACCTGAATAGAATCACGGTCGTGATTAGTTCTGTCTGGGCGGTTTCGATTGTGCTCTTGAACGTGATTTTCGCGCTTCAAGCGTCGGGAAAGCTGTAAATCATGGCATCGGGTGGTAGCGCAATTCGGGGGTCGCGTGTCGGCGCAGGACCGATGGGCGAACAGGACCATGGGGTACAGGCTGATCGCATCCAGGTGCATTACTGGTGCGTAAACGGGCACGTTTCTAGCCCATATTTTCTCGCGACCGTCGAAGCAGACGACATTCCTACACTGATTGACTGCCCCAATTGTGGAGTCCCAGCCGGCCAGAACCGCGATGCTCCGCCAGACACTGGCAAGCAGGAGCCCTATAAGACGCACCTGGCTTATGTCAAGGAACGGCGCACGCCGGAAGAGGCAGAGGCTTTGCTTGAAGAGGCTCTCGGCAACTTACGGGCGAGGCGCACTCGAGCGCTTGCGGAGTTCAGCAAGGAATCGAAGTAGCTCCACAGCCGGGCCATGAATGAGCTAGCTACAGGCCACGTGCGCCCGTAAAACGCCGCCTCTTTTATTACCCGTCACTTTCGAGGGTCGACCTTCTCGGCCCCCTGCACGATCACAACTCGTCGTGACCCGTCTCAGTCTTGGTATTCGGCACGGATCTCGTCGTCTAGCTCTGATGCCGCCGACTCATCGATGAACCAGCGAGTTTCAAGCGTCCCTTTCGCTCCCGAAGCGGGGAGATCGACAAACCAGAGGCCGCGAAGTGCCAAGTGCACTGCGGTGGCCTTGTCAGCGCCTCCAGCGACGAACCAGATCCGTTTCGCACGGTTGATCGTCGGCAATGTCATGCTGATTCGCTCAGGTGGCGGCTTGGGGGAGTCATACACAGGCACGGCGCCCTGAACCTTATCGTAGACCTGGGCTCGCCCAGGAAATAGTGACGCGATGTGCCCGTCTGGCCCGATGCCGAGCAGCAGAATATCAAACTCTGGGGTCGTGCCCTCTTCTCCACTTGCACGGTACATTTCTTGCCCGTATGCGAGAGCGGCGTCATCAAGATCATCGCTGAAATCGGTGGTGGACGGTACGCGGTGTACTTTCGCACGGTCGAGAGGCAAACCGCTGAGGAGCGCATCTTCCGCCTGCTTGTCGTTGCGATCTTCCGAGTCCGCGGCTACCCACCGCTCGTCGCCCCACCACACGTGCACTCGGTCCCAGGCAACACTTGCAACTGTAGGCAGGGTGGCCACCGCTTCGAGCGTTGCGATTCCCATTGTTCCGCCGGTAAGAACTATGTGAGCCTCATCTTGCTCGAGCAAGATAGCTGCGAGTGAGTCGACAATGCTCTCGGCCAGCGCACCGGCGGTGAGTTCTTTGTTCGGGAAAACTGATAGTTCAATAGTCAAGACTTGACTCCCCATCCTTGGCGATTCGATATGTTGTGGGTGCTGCGGGGCATTTCAGACGGCCTCAGTGCTTCTGTGAGACGAACAGGCGAGAAGAACCTCGCCAAATGTCTCATCGGGGTCGAGCCGTCGAAGCTCCTCGGCGATGCACTCGCTGAGGTTTTTTCTTACAACGGACACTTCCTGCGAAGGCACACCGGGACTCTCCACCAGCACGAGGTTCGTGTCTGGCACGCGTGAGAGCCGGAAGTCGCCTGTGGTCGTTGAGATTGTCACTGAGTGGATGCTGCCAGTGGTCCAGCCTGCGGGCGGCTGTGCGTATTCGACTGGCACCGACAGGCTTCTACCAAGCCAGGTGCCGAGTAGCTCGATTGTGGCGGACGACGTCGCACCAACGATACGCACCGATGTTACATCTTCGGCATGCGCGGAAGTGAGCGCGGCGACTATCTGAGTACGCCACTCGGTAAGGCGCGTCCACGAAAGATCGGTGTCGCCGGGCGTGTAGGTCTGACGGATATTTTCGAGAGCAGCGAGCGTATCGCGGGAGGCCGCCGCATCGGTGATCCGGCGCTGTGCGAGCCGGCCGAGCGGTGATGCGCCTGCCACATGGGGAGCGTCACCGGGCCACCAGACGACAACGGGCGCATCGGGGAGGAGGAGCCCTGTGACGAGGCTTTCCTCGTCGTCGGACACCTCTCCATGCGCGGTAAGAACGATGACCTCGGAGGCACCTGCATCGGAGCCGACGCGAACCTGCGCATCGAGGTAATCTCCATCGTCTCCTTCGTCGTGGACGACGACGATGATTCGCATCGGATGCTCGTTGGAGGCAAGATTTGCTGCCTCGATAGCCGCTTCTTTGTCATGCACCGAGCACGACACGATGAGCGTAAGCACACGCGTCAGCGAAAACACGCCGGACTCTTCACGCATCGCCACGAGCTTCTTGGAGATCTCACTCGTCGTGGTCCGATTCAAATCAATGATCATGGTCGCCTCCATTTCCGGCCGTCCGCCGCAATCATGGCATCCGCCGACGCGGGCCCCCACGTCCCTGGCCGATACGTGTCCGGCGAACCGTGTTCGGCCCAGTACTGTTCGATGGGGTCGAGGATCTTCCAGCTCAGCTCCACCTCTTCATGGCGAGGGAACAGCGGCGGATCGCCAAGCAACACGTCGAGGATCAGGCGTTCGTATGCCTCGGGACTTGCCTCTGTAAACGCATGTCCATAGCCGAAATCCATTGTGACGTCTCTGACCTGCATTGCCGAGCCGGGCACCTTCGCGCCAAATCTGAGGGTGATTCCCTCATCTGGCTGTACCCGGATCACGAGTGCGTTTGCGCCGAGAGCCCCAGTCTGACTCGGACCGAATAGGTGCTGTGGCGCGGTCTTGAAGACCACCGCGATCTCGGTGACTCTTCGGCCGAGCCGCTTGCCTGCCCGCAGGTAGAAGGGAACGCCCGCCCAGCGTCGGGTCTGGATATCGACGCGCATCGCGGCAAAGGTCTCGGTGGTCGACCCGGGCGTGATGCCTTCCTCCTCGAGGTATCCGAGCACATGCTCGCCGCCCTGCCAGCCGCCGAGATATTGACCGCGGGCAGTGTGAATTCCCAAGTCTGCGGGAAGCGTCGCAGCAGCAAGGGTACGCTCCTTCTCGGCACGAAGCTGCTTCGCGTCGAAGGAAATCGGCTCCTCCATAGCTGTCAGTGCCAAAAGCTGCAACAAGTGGTTCTGGATGACGTCTCGTGCAGCCCCAATGCCGTCGTAGTACCCTGCCCTGCCTCCGATGCCAATATCCTCCGCCATTGTGATCTGCACATGATCCACGTAGTTGGAATTCCACAACGGCTCGAACATCGTGTTTGCGAATCGAAGCGCAAGGATGTTCTGTACCGTCTCTTTGCCAAGGTAGTGGTCGATGCGGAAGATCGAGTCAGATGCAAAGACTGTCTCGACAACCCGATTGAGCTCCTGTGCGGACGCGAGATCGGAGCCGAACGGCTTTTCGATGACCACCCTGCTCCACGAGTCCGGGGTCGACGCGGCGAGTCCGGACTCGGAGAGACGCTCGCACACGACAGGGAACGAGCGGGGAGGAATCGACAGATAGAACGCATGGTTACCTCCCGTTCCCCGATCTCGTCGCAGTTCGTCGAGCGTCTGCGATAGCGATCGATACGCCTCGGGGTCGTCGAACGCTCCCTGAACGAAGCGGATGCCTTCGGCCAACTGCTTCCACGTCTGCTCGTCAAAAGGCGTACGCGAATGCGTCTCGACGGCATCGCGCACTTGCGCCGCGAATTCGTCATGGCTCCAGGGCCGTCGGCCAAAACCCACCAGCGAGAATCCCGGGGGGAGCAAGCCACGATGGGCAAGATCATAGATGGCAGGAAGCAACTTCTTGCGGGCGAGGTCCCCAGTAACACCGAACAGGATGAGGGCAGAAGGCCCGGCGATGCGATTCAACCGGGTGTCGCCATCCAGTCGAAGAGGGCGGAAGAATTCAGAATTATTCACGGGCGCGAACTTACCCCACCGAGTTGATGATTTCGTGCAATGCCTCAACTCCGGCATCCACTGGGCCAACTATGTGAATTGAGAGCACTGGGCGTCCGTGCTCTGCGAGAACGTGCGCGTCGCCTGCGGCTTGTGCTTCGACGAGTTGTCCGAAAGTGAACGGCAACCCTGGAATCTCTCGGTCGACGGGACTGTCGGCTGTGATTTGCAAGTACACGCCTTCCGCCGGTCCACCTTTATGGTATTGGCCGGTGGAGTGCAAGAACCGTGGTCCCCATCCGAATGTCACTGGCCGTCCTGTCACTTGGGCGAGCTCATCACGAAGCTCCGCGGCAGCCGGGATGGCCTTTCGATCGAGATACGCCTGCACAGAGAGGTATCCACTTTCGGGGGACAGGTTGCTGAAGAGCTGCTCAAGCGCCTCTGAAATGGTGCTGCTGTCCGCAAGCACCTCTGACGTTCCTCGTGCCTCGAGGCCGTTTTCGACGAGAGCGGCCGGCGCAGGCTCGGGGCGGTCGGCCAGGAGGGCGCGCGCAGCAGCTTTCGCGCTCTCGACATCCGGCTGATCGAATGGGTTGATTCCGAGTGCGGCACCCACCATCGAAATCGCATACTCCCACAGCATGATCTGAGCGCCGAGAGAGCCAGAGATCGAGATTTCGTTAGCAGACGGCTGCGTTGGTTCTGCGACGATTCGTGCAATGACGACATCGCTCGGCGGAGTGCTGACCTCGGGAGCCGAAGGCGTGAGCACGACCGGCAGGACCCCGGTGGAGTTCTTACCGAGAGATTCGGCGACAAGCTGCTCGGCCCAGTCGGGGAAGCCAACAAGTGGGGTTCCGTCCGGAACGATGGCCACTTTGTCAACGCTTGGCACTCGTGCTGAGAGCGCAGCGGCAAGACGGATCGCGGGGTTGGTGGCCTCGTCTAGGCCGACAAGCTCGCGTGCGTATGCAGCGTCGGTAAGCAGCGTTGCAATGTCGGCGCCAGCGAGCCCCGACGGAACAAGGCCGAAGGCCGTAAGCGCTGAGAACCGTCCGCCGACATTCGGGTCGGCGTTGAATACCGTGTAGCCAGCCTCACGGGCCGAGACATCAAGAGGGCTCCCTGGATCGGTGACGATCACAATGCGAGTGGAGGGATCGATTCCGGCATCGCGGAACCACTGTTCTGCAGTGCGTTTGTGAGAGTCGGTCTCTACGGTCGAACCCGACTTCGATGAGACCACGACGACAGTGTGCTCCGGATCGACGAAAGCAGAAGAGACTTGAGAAGGCACGGTCGAATCGAGAACCGTCAATGCCACCCCCGCGGTACGTGTGATCAGCTCCGGTGCGAGGGAGGAACCGCCCATACCTCCAAGGACCCAGTTGGTGATCCCCTCTGAGATAAATCGGTCCCGTAGCGCAGTGATCTCAGCGACCAGGGGTGCGCTGATTTCAGGGGCAGCGACCCAGCCGAGCCGAATCGAGGCTTCGGAGGCCGCCTCAGGCCCCCAGGCGGTTGCGTCGCCCGTTGTGATCGCCTGCGCGATGCCAGATGAAGCGAGCTTTTCTTCGAGCGGGTGTGCGATCTGAGCGAGATCGGCTCCCAATGTTACTGAAAGCGCCATATTTACTTTGCCTCCGCAAGAGCCGTACGCACGGTGTCAAGCAACTCGTTCCAGGACACAATGAACTTATCCACGCCCTCGTCCTCAAGCTTGGCGACGACGTCTTCGTATGAGACGCCGACTGCGCTAATGGCATCAAGTACCCGGCCGGCCGCATCGTAGGCATAAACGGTGTCCGCGGTCACTGTGCCGTGATCCGCGACCGCAAGCAATGTTTTCTCTGGCATCGTGTTGACCACATTCGGGGCGACGAGCTCAAGAACGTATGCCGTGTCTGCAAGGGCGGGATCCTTGACCCCCGTGGACGCCCAGAGCGGGCGCTGGAAGTTGGCACCTGCCGCGGCAAGGGTCTTCCAGCGTTCGGTCTCGATCGACTGCTGGAACACTTGGTATGCGAGTTGTGCATTTGCGATCGCTGCTTTGCCGGTAAGAGCAAGTGCCTCAGGGGTTCCGATTGCGCTAAGGCGCGCGTCGATCTCGGTGTCGACTCGCGAGACGAAGAACGAGGCAACCGAATGGATGGTCGACAAGTCCCGCCCCGCCTCCTTGGCCTGTTCGAGCCCGAGCTCATACGCATTGATCACTTCGCGGTAGCGATCAAGGCTGAAGATCAAAGTCACATTGACGCTGATGCCTTCGGCCGTGATACGGGTGATGGCCTCGAGGCCCTCATGCGTTGCCGGCACCTTGATCATGGCGTTGGGGCGGTCGACCTTTGCCCACAGAACTTTTGCCGCGGCAACCGTCCCGTCGGTGTCGCGGGCGAGCCTGGGCTCCACCTCGATAGAAACACGACCGTCAATGCCGCCCGACTTGCGATACACGGGCGCGAAAATCTCGCATGCTGCTGCGACGTCGCCTGTGGTGAGCTCGAAAACCGCCGTGTCTACGTCGGCGCCCTCGCCGGCGAGCAAACCGATCTGGTCGGCATACTGATCGCCATTCTTGAGCGCGTTCGCGAAGATGGTTGGGTTCGTCGTCACGCCGACAACGCTGTGCGTATCGATCAGCTCTTGAAGACTGCCGGAGCGGATGCGCTCACGCGAGAGATCGTCGAGCCAGATGCTGACGCCTGCGACAGACAGATCTGAGAGATTCTTGTTGGTTGACATGAGTTGTGTTTCCTTTGGGGTGAGGACTAACGAGTTGGAGAAATGAGTGACGTAGCTGCTGCCACGACGGCATCTGCAGTGAGGCCGAACTCTTTGTACAGGGTCTGGTATGCACCGGAAGCGCCATAGTGCTCGAGCGACACCGATGTGCCGAATGGACCGACGAGTGCCGACCAACCTTGGGCAATGCCCGCTTCGATGGACACCCTTGCGGTGACGTCTGAGGGCAGTACCGATTCGCGGTACTCGGCATCCTGATCGGCAAACCATTCAAAACTCGGCACCGATACAACGCGGGTCGCAACGCCTTGGGCCTCGAGCATCTCGCGGGCGGCCACGGCGATCTGAACCTCGGATCCGGTGCCGAGGAGGATCACCGATGGCGATCCATCCGATGCGTCGATGAGGGTGTACGCGCCACGCAGGGTTCCCGAAGCCGGGCCGAAGGTCGTTCCGGTCGCCTCCTCGCCCCGTTCATACACGGGGATGTTCTGCCGGGTAAGAACAATTCCGGTCGGTCGAGCGTGCTGACGCAAGATTCCGTACCATGCCCAAGCAACCTCATTCGCATCGGCCGGTCGCACAACATCGAATCCTGGGATTGCTCGGAGTGCAGCCAACTGCTCGACAGGCTGATGGGTCGGCCCGTCTTCTCCGAGACCGATGGAGTCGTGCGTCCAGACGAAGGTCGTCGGTATCTGCATCAACGCAGCAAGACGCAGTGCCGGGCGCTGGTAGTCGCTGAAGATCAGGAATGTGCCGCCGAAAGCTCGAGTCTTTCCGTGCAGGGTGATGCCATTGAGAATCGCGCCCATCGCATGCTCGCGAATACCGAAATGGAGCACGCGGCCGTAGACCGATGCCGACCAGGCATCGGTTGTGCGCGCAGGGGGAGCGAACGAACTCGCGCCGGAAATCGTTGTGTTGTTCGACTCCGCGAGGTCGGCGGACCCGCCCCACAGCTCCGGCAATTCCGCAGCGAGGGCGTTGATGACTTTTCCACTCGCCGCACGCGTCGAGATATCTTTTCCTGCCTCGAATACCGGCAGGGCATCGACGATGCCTTCTGGCAACGTGCCGTCGGCAAGGCGATCGAAGAGGTTCTTCTTCTCAGGGCTTGCTGCAGCCCAGGCATCGAACGAGACGTTCCATTGCGCGTGAGCCGCTGCGCCGCGCACGGCGACCTCGCGTGCACGAGCAAGCACCTCCGGGTCGACGTCGAACGACTTCTCAGGGTCGAATCCCAGAGCCTTCTTGAGCCCCGCGACCTCGTCGGCTCCGAGCGCGGAACCGTGTATCTTGCCGCTGTTCTGCTTGGTTGGCGACGGCCAGCCGATGATGGTTCGGAGCGAGACGATCGAGGGGCGACCCGTTTCGTTCTTGGCTGCGACCAGCGCGTCGTAGAGCGCCTGAACGTTCTCTTCGTACGAACCGCTTTCGAGCCAGTCGACGCGCTGAGTGTGCCAACCGTACGCGTCGTACCGGGCGAGGACATCTTCAGTGAACGCGATGTTCGTGTCGTCTTCGATCGAAATGTGATTGTCGTCGTAAAGCACGACGAGGTTGCCGAGTTCCTGTGTGCCGGCAAGCGACGATGCTTCGCTGGTCACTCCCTCCTGAAGGTCGCCATCGGAGGCGATCACCCAGATGGTGTGGTCGAACGGGCTGGTACCTGGCTCGGCATCCGGATCGAAGAGGCCACGCTCGTAGCGAGCAGCGTACGCGAAGCCGACTGCAGAGGCGAGTCCCTGTCCGAGCGGGCCGGTGGTGATCTCAACTCCGTTGGTGTGACCGTATTCCGGATGTCCTGGCGTGAGCGAGCCGAAGGTGCGAAGACTCTCGATATCGCTGAGCTCCAGCCCGTAACCGGACAAGAACAACTGCAGGTACAACGTGAGCGACGAGTGCCCTGGGGACAAGATGAATCGGTCACGACCCACCCAATGAGAGTCGGCCGGGTCGTGCCGAATAAGGTTCTGGAACAGCAGGTATGCAGCCGGCGCGAGGCTCATTGCCGTGCCAGGGTGCCCGTGACCGGCCTTTTGCACGGCATCCGCGGCAAGGACCCGAACTGTGTCCACCGCTTTTTTGTCTAGTAGGCTCCAGGGAAGCTGAGGCACGACTGGTTCTCCTTAGAAATACTGGGTGTAACCGTTAGAACTGACCGGTACCATCCATGCGGAAAAGTAGCAAGGCCCGGAGCGTGGGACGCAAGAAGGCCAAAGACAAGTATATTGATGCGACGTGGAATCAGGTTGATGAGAGTCACAGGATTCCCGGATTGCGGTTAAGCTCCTGGGGAAAGCCGTGGTCTTGACATAAAGCGCGGCGCATTGCAGATGCGAGGGTGAACCCATGAGAGTACTTCTTGCCGGTGGCACAGGGCTGATCGGGACAGCGGTGCGAAACGAGTGCGCTCAACGGGGTTGGGAGACAAAGGTTCTCACACGCGGGCAGGTGACTCCCGAGCTCGGGTGGACGTGGAGCCCGGAAACTGGGCATCTCGATCCGGCGGCGATCGAATGGGCCGATGCAGTGGTCAACCTCGCCGGCACCCCCATTTCACGTATTCCATGGACGCGCAGTCGGCGGAATGCCATTCTCGGTTCTCGCATCGATGCGACGAAGACGATCGTGGCGGCGATCAACGCCAGTGCTTCACCGCCCGACGTTCTCATCAACGGATCGGCAGTGGGGTACTACGGCGATCGACCGACCGAGAGGTTGTCCGAGGCGTCCGCGCCCGGCATGGGATTTCTCTCCCAGGTCACCCAAAGCTGGGAGGCGGCAGCCGGTGTGGCACAGGGATCGGTGCGTGTGGTCTATGCGCGAACGGGCCTCGTGCTTTCAACTGCCGGTGGGGTGCTGCCGCTGATTGTGGGATCTACTCGCTGGTTCGCGGGAACCCGATTCGGGAGTGGGCGTGAACTGTGGCCGTGGATTTCGCTGCAGGACGAGGCTAGGGCGATCATCCACCTCATTGCGAACGACGCGATCTCGGGGCCAGTGAATCTGGCGGCTCCCGCCGACAACACGTCGGGCGATATCGTCAAAGCGGTGGCCGAACGCGTCCACCGTCCCATCACGTTGATCGCGCCGCGGTTCGCGGTGGTGCTGTTGCTTGGACAGGCGGGCCGCGAACTTCTCTTCTCTGATCAGCGTGTGGCCCCGCAGGTACTCGTCGAGAGCGGCTTCGTTTTCGAGGATGCGACGCTTGCCTCTGCGCTTAGCGGAATTTAGGCGGGCAATGGCTTGCGGATCTTCAGGCGCAGCAATGTGGCGGTCGCCGTTGCGACGAGAACTGCCGCAAGCACCATATGGATGCCGACAAGCCCGCCAGGAATGCCAAGGCGTGCCTGCGTGATTCCTACTATCATCTCGACGACTTGCACGCCAAGAAGTGCGATGGCCGGCTTCTGGTAAGACTTCGGCAATCCCAATCGGAGCGCCGCGAACACGATTGCCACCGTCACGGCCATGAGGATGAACGCGCTTATGGCATGAATCCCGACAAACACTTGCCACAGCGTGCCGTCCCTTATCACCGTGTCGTCGCCCGAATGCGGTCCGCTTGCCGTAGTGAACACACCAAGCACGACGACGACCGCTAGCACCCCGGACATTGCGTGCGTGAGGCCGGCGACCCAGCGCGGTACGGATAACGTGCGTTCGCCCGCAGGTTCGTAGATCAGGATCGTCAGTGCGGTTGTAATGCCGACCAGAGCGGCGGATGCGACAAAGTGAAAGCCGACGATCGCTGCGTTAAGCCCGGTGAGCACTGTGATGCCGCCGACGATCGCTTGAGCGAGAATGCCGCCGAGAACTACGGCAGACAGGATGCGCACGTCGCGGCGAACGGGCCTTACCCTCCACGCCACGACCACTAGAGCAAGGGCAAGCAGCCCAAGCACAGGGCTCATCATTCTGTTGCTGAATTCAATCACCGAATGACTCGTAAGTTCTTGGGTGGGAATCCACGAGTCCGCAGCGCACTGAGGCCATGTCGGGCATCCCAACCCGCTCCCGGTGAGTCGCACCGCGCCACCTGTGCCGACAATAACTATGTTTCCGATGAGATTGAGCCAGCTGAGCACGCGAAGCGCTCGGGAATCGGCGGCAGGAGTGGCGCGAGTGATTATTGCTGTCTGGGACACCCCTCCAGTCTAGAGCCCATAAAAATCGAGCTTCTGCTCGCGTTACCCTGGGATTCCCGATACAACGTCAGTACACTGAAGTGTCCCGCGAAATCAGTTTCGAGGTTTTGGTGCGTGGAATAGCCCGGCGGCAACAACCGTTTGATCGATAGGGCAGGAAGGTGAAACGTGTCTGACATTCTTGAGCAGAATCCCGGTCTTAAAGAGATCGGGTCATACGAATTCGGCTGGCATGACAGCGACGCCGCGGGGGTGGCTGCGCAGCGTGGTCTGAGTGAAGAGGTTGTTCGCGGCATCTCGGGCATTAAACAAGAATCGGATTGGATGCTGCAGCGGCGGCTGCGGGCGTTACAACTGTTCGAGAAGAAGCCGATGCCGACGTGGGGCGCGGATCTTTCGGCGATCGATTTCGACAACATCAAATACTTCGTTCGGTCCACCGAGGGTCAAGCATCCACTTGGGAAGAGCTACCGGCAGATATTCGCGAGACGTACGAGCGGCTCGGAATTCCTGAGGCAGAGCGTCAGCGGCTCGTCGCCGGGGTCGCCGCCCAGTACGAGTCTGAGGTGGTGTATCACCAGATTCGTGAGGATCTGGAAGAACAAGGCGTGATCTTCCTCGACACCGATACAGCTCTTAAGCAGTATCCGGAAATCTTCAAAGAGTACTTCGGCACGGTGATCCCTGCCGGCGACAACAAGTTTGCGGCGTTGAACACCGCGGTCTGGTCTGGCGGCTCGTTCGTCTACGTGCCGAAGGGTGTGCACGTCGAGATTCCGCTGCAAGCCTATTTCCGTATCAATACCGAAAACATGGGGCAGTTCGAGCGCACGCTGATCATCGCCGACGAGGGAAGCTATGTGCACTACATCGAGGGTTGTACTGCGCCGATCTACAAGTCCGATTCACTGCACTCCGCGGTTGTTGAGATCATCGTCAAGAAGGATGCCCGGGTGCGTTACACCACCATCCAGAACTGGTCGAACAACGTGTAGAACCTGGTCACTAAACGCGCCATCGCCCACGAAGGGGCAACGATGGAGTGGATCGACGGCAACATCGGCTCCAAGGTGACGATGAAATACCCGAGCGTGTACTTGGTCGGCGAGTATGCCCGCGGTGAGACGTTGTCCGTCGCGTTCGCGGGCGAGGGTCAGTATCAAGATGCTGGCGCGAAGATGATTCACATGGCGCCGCACACGAGTTCGTCGATTGTTTCCAAGTCGATCGCGCGTGCTGGCGGTCGAGCGTCCTACCGCGGCGAGGTCCGCATCGAGCGCGGCGCGCACCACGCGGCGAACACCGTCCGCTGCGACGCGTTACTAGTCGATGCGCACTCACGCTCCGACACCTACCCCGTCGTGGACATTCGCGAGGATGACGTGCAGATGGGCCACGAGGCCACTGTGTCGAAGGTGAGCGAGGAGCAGCTCTTCTACCTGATGAGCCGCGGTATGGCCGAGGCAGAGGCGATGGCGATGATCGTTCGTGGCTTCATCGAGCCGATCGCTCGTGAGCTGCCCATGGAGTACGCCCTCGAGTTGAACAAACTTATTGAACTTCAGATGGAAGGGTCGGTGGGCTAGGCCGTGGCAGCGCAGCATGGGATCGAGGCCCACTCCGATGGCCAGTGGCATAAGCCGGTACAGACTCGATCCGACCGGTTCCATTCGTATGATGTTCAGGATTTCGCCGAGATCACGGGCAGGGAGCCATTCTGGAAGCTGACCCCGCAAGATCGGCTTGCTCCGCTTCTCGGAGATCTTGACGGGTCGCGGTACCCTCTGGCTGCGTCGAGTGTCGCTGGCGTGTCGAGCGGGTGGGTGCCCCGCGACGATTCCGTGATCGGATCCTCCGGCAAAGTTCCGGAAGATCGCGTGTCGGCGTCGGCGTGGTCGAGCTTCGCCGAGGCGTTCGTCGTGAATATTGACAAGGACGCCTCGCTGGCCGAGTCTGTCGTCGTCAGCCGCAGCGAGCTCGGAGATGCTCCGCGCGCGGCACACACGGTGATAACGGCTGGCAGCGGTTCGTCTGCACTCGTCGTGCTCGATAACCGCGGTCTAGCGCGACTCGCGGAGAACGTCGAAGTCGTTGTCGGCGACGGCGCGCGTCTCACTCTTGTGAGCATTCAAGACTGGAATCGCACCGCGACGCACGCGGCAACGCATTTCATCAAGGTCGGCAGAGACGCGGTCATCAAACACATCATCGTGACACTTGGTGGGGATCTCGTCCGCATCACTCCCTCAGCACACTTCGGCGGCCCAGGCGGCAGCGTATCGCTTCTCGGCCTGTATTTCGCCGATGCTGGCCAGCACTTCGAACAGCAGCTCTTCGTTGACCACAACGAGCCGAACTGTGTGTCCCGGGTCACTTATAAGGGTGCCCTTCAGGGCGAGTCGGCTCGTACCGTGTGGATCGGGGATGTGCTGATTCGGGAGAATGCGTACCAGACCGACACCTACGAGCAGAACCGGAACCTGATCCTCACGGATGGTGCACGAGCCGATTCCGTACCCAATCTCGAAATCGAGACGGGAGAGATCGTCGGTGCCGGCCATGCCTCGGCGACAGGCCGATTCGATGATGAGCACTTGTTCTATCTGCAATCGCGTGGCATCAGCGAATCCGAGGCGCGCCGTCTCGTTGTGCAGGGTTTCTTGATGGAAATAGTGCAACAAATCGGCGATGCCGCACTTGAAGAGCGGCTTGTTGTGGCACTTGAGGCAGAACTCGCCCATACCGTCATCTGAAACATGCCCCGCATATGAAAGAGGAACAGCTAGAGACAATGTCCGACGACAAAGTGCTTGTGTGCCCGCTTGAGGATTTGCAGCCAGGCAAGTCGCTGAAGCTGCGACTTGGAGATGTTGATGTCGCGCTTGTGCGTGATTCCGCTGGAGATGTTTTTGCCATCGGCGATCGTTGCTCGCACGGTGACATCTCGCTCTCGGAAGGGTTCGTCGAAGATTGCGAGATCGAGTGCTGGGCTCACGGTGCCAAGTTTGATTTGAAATCCGGTTGGCCAACAACGCTTCCCGCCTATGAACCGGTTCCTGTCTTTGAGACAGAGATTCGCGACGGCGATATCTACGTCAGCGCACAGGGCGCGCTGTTGCCGAAACCCGAGTAGTGCGCCAGAAAGCTTTACATAAAGGAAGATGAGAACATGTCCACTTTGGTAATCAACGACTTGCATGTCAGCGTCGAGACCGAGCAGGGGGAGAAGCCGATCCTCAAGGGGGTCGATCTCACCATCGGAACGGGCGAAATCCATGCCATCATGGGCCCGAACGGATCGGGCAAGTCGACTCTTGCCTATTCGCTCGCAGGCCATCCTCGATACAAGGTCACTGGAGGCAGTGTCGTGCTCGATGGCGAAGACATGCTTGCGATGACGGTCGACCAGCGCGCGCGTGCCGGTCTCTTTCTCGCGATGCAGTATCCCGTGGAGATCCCCGGAGTCACGGTGAGCAATTTCCTGCGTACGGCCAAGACGGCGACGGCGGGGGAGGCACCCAAACTGCGTGAATGGGTCGGCAGGGTCAAGACGTCGATGAGCGATCTGCGAATGGATCCGGTGTTCCTCGAACGGAATGTGAACGAGGGCTTCTCCGGTGGCGAGAAGAAACGACATGAGATTCTGCAGATGGATCTTCTTGAGCCGAAGTTCGCGATTTTGGATGAGACCGACTCCGGACTCGACGTCGATGCGCTCCGTATCGTCTCAGAGGGCGTGAACCGTGTGCATGACAAGACGCAGATGGGCGTGCTGTTGATCACGCACTACACCCGTATCCTGCGCTACATCACCCCCCAGTTCGTGCACGTGTTCGTTGATGGCCGAATCGCCGAAGAGGGCGGCGCTGATCTCGCAGAACGGTTGGAAGATGAGGGATACGATCGTTACCTTCCTGCAGGAACACCACTCTCGTAGAGGCAAATCATGACGACACCTGAACCAACTGAGCAAACGGTCATTCCGGCGGCCAAGTACGACCAGATCGAAGAGGCGCTTTGCGCGGTTTACGATCCTGAGATATCGGTGGATATCGTCAACCTTGGTCTCGTGTACGACCTGACGTTCGACGATGAGGGTGTTCTGATCATCAGCATGACGCTCACAAGCGCTGGTTGCCCACTCACCGACATGATAGAAGACGACATCGCGCAAGCTCTTGACGGCATTGTGGATGGATTTCGGGTCAATTGGGTGTGGATGCCTCCCTGGGGGCCCGAGCGCATTACTGACGAGGGCAGGGACATGATGCGGGCCCTCGGGTTCGCGATTTAGGTTGGATTCGTGACCATACGGGCCGGCATTGATTGTGGCACCAACTCCATTCGGCTGTTGATCGTCGGCCACGACGGTGAGCAGCTCCTACGGCGCAACACGATCACGCGTCTTGGCAAGGGTGTCGACCGAACGGGAGCCTTCGACGGCGAAGCGCTGGCACTCAGTATCGCGGTCGTGCGCGACTATGCGGCGTTGTGCCGCGAGTACGGCGTTCAGGCTTTGCGGTTTGGGGCGACGTCGGCAACGCGCGACGCGTCGAATCGAGCGTCCTTCATCGATCCCGTCACGGGCATCCTCGGCGTGGCTCCCGAGATCATTTCGGGGGAAGAGGAGGCTGCGCTTTCTTTTTCCGGCGCTTTGGGATCGTTGCCTCAACTGGCGGGGGAGCCTTGTGTCCTCGTCGACCTTGGCGGCGGAAGCACTGAGATCGTGGCGGGAACCGATACTCCGTCGGCAGCGTATTCGATGAATATCGGCAGTGTGCGGCTCACGGAGCGTTGGTTTGCGAACGATCCAGCCACCGAGGAGCAACGAGCGCACGTGGTCGCCGATACCGCGTCTCAGCTGGACAGCGCTTTGGCTGTGGTGCCGGTTGCCGCGGCTCGTCACCTCATTGGCGTATCCGGCACGATCGCGACGGTTACTGCCTATGCTGTCGGCTTGCGCGACCCGGATGCAGGCGGCGTACACGGGGTCCAGCTGCCTGTTGAGACCGTGCTGGCCTCTGCCGACCGACTCAGTAGGATGGCTCACGCCGAGCTTGCAGCTTTACCGTTCATGAAAGCGGGCAGGGTCGCTGTCACGGCGGCGGGTGCATTGATCTGGCGAGAGGTAATCACGCGAATCGCGGCAGAGATGTCCGCCGCCGGTCATCCGTTGACCACCGTGACGACGAGCATCAACGATATTCTCGATGGCCTTGCGGCCTCGGCTGTTACCGCCTTCGCTTAGCAGCTAGCGCCTGCCAGCAATTACTCACCCCTGCGTGCGCCGTTTGCTTATCCGTGTCAGAACTGCGTGCGCAGCGGGAAGCAGGGCTGCCATGAGGGCCCATTTGACAATGCCTGGCAAAATGAACGGTATGAGGCCGAGCTGTATGGCTTGCCCGGCGTCCACTGGCGAGCCGGACGCGCTCAACGCGAACGCGAGATAAGGCACTCCGGTCAAAAACGGCACCGCGCTTGCAACACCGAAGGCGATGATCGCTCGAATCGGCGTGCGGTCCCACTGGCGCTCCGAAAGCCATCCGATGATGTAGGCGGCAGCGATGAAGCCGACAATGTAGCCGAATGTGGGAGTCGTTACTGTGTGCAGGCCACCGGAGAAGTCGCTGAACACGGGAACACCAATGACGCCGATAACGGCATAGCTCAGCAGGGTGATCGCACCGAGGTTGGCCCCGAACGCGGCGCCAACGAGCATGACGCCGAGTGTCTGCCCGGTAATCGGCACAGGCGAGAAGGGCAGCGGAATGCTCACCTGAGCAAGCAGGGCGATGAGAAGCACTCCGAATCCAACGAGCGCAACCGAGACGCCCACGCCTCGCGAGACGATCCGGTCAATGAGTACGGGGCGGATCCGCCCAGCTGCAGCGATAGTCACAGGTCCTCCTGAATGTCGATAGTCATATACTAGGTCGGGCTCTGTTCCATTCGGGTGTTCCCAGCTACCAAAAGATTGGCTTTCCTTAGTGCTTTCCGTTAAAAACCTTGAGATACGCATCGGCGCCCGAACGCTGATGAGCGACGTGACATTTACCGTGGAAGCAGGCGAACGGGTTGGGCTCGTTGGCCGCAATGGTGCGGGCAAAACCACTCTCACACGCGTGTTGGCCGGAGAGCTTGCGCCGACCTCCGGTGAGGTCACGACGCGCGGTGTCTTCGGATACTTGCCGCAGGATCCGCGCGTCGGCGACCCGGAAGAGCTTGCGAAGACTCGAATCTTGAATGCGCGGGGCCTCGGCGAACTCGTGGTTCGCATGGAGAAGACCCAAAATGACATGGCCTCCGCTGATCCTGCCGTCGTTGAGGACGCTATGCGTAAATATGGCAATCTCGACGCACAGTTTGTCGCTGCGGGGGGCTATGCTGCCGAAGCTGAGGCGGCCACGATCGCGGCCAATCTTGGGCTGGACGATCGTGTGCTCGGCCAGCCGCTCAAGACGCTCTCCGGCGGGCAGCGTCGCCGTATCGAGCTTGCCCGAATCTTGTTCAGCGATGCTGACGTGATGGTACTTGACGAGCCGACGAACCACCTCGATCACGATTCGATTGTGTGGCTTCGAACTTTCCTGTCCGGCTACCGTGGTGCGCTCATTGTGATCAGTCACGATGTGAATCTGGTGGAGGACGTGGTCAACCGTGTTTTTTATGTGGACGCCAATCGTTCTGTGATCGACATCTACAACATGGGGTGGAAGCTGTATCTGCGGCAGCGGGCTGCCGACGAGGAGCGGCGCCGCCGCGAACGCTCAAACGCGGAGAAGAAGGCTGGCGCCCTTCAGGCGCAGGCAGCGCGGTTCGGGGCCAAGGCCACCAAGGCTGCGGCCGCACATCAGATGCTCGCTCGTGCCGAGCGCCTTTTGGATGGGTTGGATGAGGAACGCCAGTCAGAGCGAGTCGCGTCACTGCGGTTTCCCAAGCCCGCGCCATGTGGAAAGACGCCTCTGCAAGCCGAGGGATTGTCGAAGAGTTATGGCTCGCTCGAGATTTTTGCTGGTCTGGATCTCGCGATCGATCGAGGCACTCGAGTGGTCGTGCTTGGCCTGAATGGTGCAGGCAAGACAACGCTTCTTCGCATGTTGGCAGGCATTGACAAACCAGATTCTGGACGGGTGATCGCCGGCCACGGGCTAACGCTCGGGTATTACGCGCAGGAGCACGAGACCCTTGACGTGAAGCGCAGCGTGCTTGAGAACATGGTCTCGTCGTCTCCTAACCTCTCCGAAACGGAATGCCGTAGTGTGCTCGGTTCATTCCTGTTCGTCGGTGACGATGTGTTCAAGCCTGCTGGAGTGCTCTCTGGTGGGGAGAAGACGCGCCTCGCGCTCGCAATGCTCGTTGTATCGTCAGCCAACGTGCTGTTGCTCGATGAGCCGACCAACAACCTCGATCCTGCAAGTCGCGAGCAGATATTGGATGCGTTGCGGCAATACGAGGGCGCCGTTGTGCTGGTGACTCACGATGAGGGTGCGGTGCAGGCGCTCAGCCCCGAGCGCGTGCTGATTCTTCCGGATGGCACGGAGGACTACTGGCATGCCGACTACGCCGACCTGGTCAGTCTCGCTTAACTGAGGCTTCAGTCTCGGTTAGCCGATTCGAGTATGGCGTCTTCATATGCGGAGTCTTCATCGATTTTTCGCGGTCGACGACGCTCACGTTGATGTGAGTCGCGGTAGTTCGCGCCGGTGCCGGCAGGTTCTCGGTATGTGGCCTCGATGGGGTCGGTGCTGTCTGTCTCCTCGGCGATTGGTGGCTCCTCGGCATCTTCGCGCTGCTGCCTTCGAGTCGTGCGTAGCGCGTACACAAAGCCGATCGCGCCAAGCACGGCGAACGCTACCCATTGAATGGCGTACGACCAGTGCATCCCCTCGTTATAGCTCGGCGGGTCGGCGAGAACTAGTGACGCGGATGCCGCAGGAGTTTCTGTGACGAGCAGACCGTAGCCACCGGTGAAGAGCGGATCAGTGATGCCCTGGTCGGCCAGAAACTCCGATACGTCGCCAAGGGCAATACTTGCTATCTGGCCCGCCGGGCTCTGCCTGCCTAGGCTCTGCTCGCCGGCATTGAGGCGGGCGACCACCGTGACCGTGCCGCTAGGCGGCGAAGGCACCGACGCGGGCACCCCGTTCTTCGCATCGCTGATGATCCATCCGCGAGAGACGACGAATAACTGGCCGGTTGCCGCATCCCTGATAGGGACGATCTGTTCGAAACCTGCTTGCCCGTTGTGGGTGCGGTTGCGCACAAGCAGGGCCGCTGCCTGCAAATATGTGCCAGTGATCTGCACTGGGTGATATCGGGTCGAATCATCAACGACCGAATCGAAAGCCATGATCGAACTCAGCGGTTGCGGCGTCGCATCCCAGTTCGCCGCAATCGAGGCATTCCGCTCTGCCGCCTCTTGGCCGCGGGAGAACTGCCAATTGCTCAGCATCACGCAGACGATCGCGAACACGACGAGAAACGCGAAATATCCAAGCCACTCCCGTGAGAGCAAAAACCGGAAGTCCTTCACCGCGTGCTCCTCGATTCGGTGCTGACAGGGAACCCACGCGACTCGAGATAACGGGTAAGGAATTCGTGATGTTCGTCGCACGCAGACCAGGTTTTCGTTCTATCTGCCGCGTGGATGCGGGGGTTGCGCCAATAGATCAGCCACGTCGCCTCGTTGGTGCATTCGGCACGAGAGCAGATCACATCGCCCGTCGCAGCCGAAGGCTCAATCATCGATCTTCCTTCCGGAAGCGAGGTCACGTGGATCGTGAGGGGTGCTCGTTCGAGTAGTCGGCCGTGGCATATTTGCGCCGATCACCGCCACGTAAGGGAGCAAAACCGCAGCAAATGCTGGAATGATTCGCCACCACCCAGGCAAAGCGAAAACTGCAAGGATACAAACCGCGCGAATTGACATCGCGGTGCCATAGTTGACCATGCGCCTATGGCGATCCTGGTCGGTAGATGCAGGCGCAGACGTGATCGAAGGCGGTCGATAGTCTTTCATCTCGCTCAGCGCCTCCTGCAAATGGCCGGTAAAGTACTTTCGGTGGCTGGGCAACCAGTCTACGGCGAGAGGGACCGAACGGCCCCGTTTGCGTCGACGAAATGAGAGGGAAATCGTGAACGATCATCGTCCAGAAGAAACCGTCGTCCTTGTGACAGGCGGGAACCGTGGGATTGGCCGATCGATCGCTCGTGAGTTCATCGACCGCGGCTACCTGGTCGCGGTAACCGCACGTTCGGGCGAGGGTCCCGATGGGGCGCTCACCGTGCACGCGGACGTCACCGACGGCGACAGCCTGGATGCGGCGGTTGCCGAGGTCGAGCGCACCCTCGGCCCCATTCATGTGCTCGTTGCCAACGCAGGCATCACCCGCGACACGTTGTTGCTGCGCATGACGGATGAGGACTTCGAAACGGTCATCGACACCAACCTGTCCGGAGCTTTTCGTACGGTGCGCCGAGTCGTGAAGTCCATGTTGAAAGCGAAATGGGGCAGGATTGTGCTTATTTCGAGCGTCGTCGGGCTTTACGGATCCGGTGGCCAAGTCAACTACGCTGCGTCGAAGTCGGGCCTTGTGGGAATCGCTCGCTCGATCACCCGCGAGATCGGCTCGCGAGGTATCACGGCTAATGTCGTTGCTCCCGGCTTTATCGAGACCGAGATGACCGCCGCTTTGCCCGAACACATTCAGGACGAATACAAGAAGAGCATTCCTGCGGGCAGGTTTGCGGCGCCTGAAGAGGTGGCGCGCGTGGTCGCGTGGCTCGCCGGCGACGATGCGGCATATATCTCGGGTGCCGTCATCCCTGTGGACGGTGGCTTGGGCATGGGCCATTAGCGGTCGCAGGCATGGTGGGCCTTACTGCATGCCGATGTACTAGCTCGGCAGATAGGCAATCACATGCCGCAGATCCGCAATCTCCACGCTGACATCCGCACGTTCGCGCACGATTGGTTTCGCGCAATAGGCGATGGAGAGCCCGGCGCGATCCATCATCACGAGGTCATTCGCGCCATCGCCTAGGGCGATCGTGTTGTTGCGGCTCACCGACCAGGCGCGCGCCCATTCCTGAAGAGACTTGGCCTTTACCTCGGCATCGACGACGGTGCCGGTGACTCGTCCTGTCAGTAGGCCATCCACTATTTCCAGATCGTTGGCGCGCCACACATCGAGCCCGAATCGGGGCGCGAGCACGTCGAGCACTTGGCTGAATCCGCCGGATACCGCTGCGATCTTGCCATGCCGTTGATGAACGGCAGCGACAAGTTCGGGAAGGCCGTCGCTCGGTCGAACCTGAGCGATGGTTTGTTCGATCACCGAGGTGGGAAGGCCAGCGAGAGTAGCAACACGCGCACGCAGGCTGTGGGCGAAGTCGATTTCTCCTGCAATCGCCCGCGCAGTGACGCGTTCGACTTCGTCCCTCGTGCCTGCGGCATCGGCAAGTAGTTCTATCACCTCGTCTTTGATGAGAGTTGAGTCAACATCTGCAACAAGGAGAAACGAGATCATGGAGATATCCGAGTGTTCTTTTCTACGACGGTAATGCCGGAATCGGTGACGGTGAAACCTCGTCTGATATCGAGGTCGCGGTCGATCCCAACGGTTGCGCCGGGTTCGACCGTGACAAACTTATCAAGAATTGCTTTGTTCACCTGCGCTCCGGCCCCGATCTTCACGCCGTCGAAGGTGATGGCGTGGTCCAGCCGTGCGCCGCTGTCGACAAAAGTGCGCGGGCCGAGTACCGAGCGGATCACGAATCCACCGACAACAAGCACTCCGAGCGAAACTATCGAATCGACCACTTGGCTTAGCGTGTTTGCGCTGTCGCGAACGAACTTAGCCGGCGCAAGATTGAGCTGTTGCGTAAACGTGGGCCACTCGCTGTTGTACAGGTTGAATATCGGCAGGGCCGCAATCAGATCCATGTGGGCGTCATAATACGAATCGATCGTTCCCACATCCCGCCAGTAGCACCGATCACGATCGGTTGCCCCGGGGATTGTCCCAAGGGTGAAGTCGTAGTAGCCCGCCTTGCCCTGCGAGACGAATGCGGGAATGATGTCGCCGCCCATGTCATGCGACGAATCGGTGCGGTCACCATCGGCCTTCACCGCGTCAACGAGCGCCTTGGTGTCGAAAACGTAGTTGCCCATGGATGCGAGAACCTGCGTCGGGTCGTCTGCGAGCGGTTGCGGGTCAGTCGGCTTCTCGAGTAACTTCTCGATCACGCTGCTGTCGCTGCTCGGCAGGATCACACCGAACTGGTCGGCGAGTTCGACCGGCTGCCGCACTGCTGCGACGGTCGCCGGCAGTCCGCTGGCGATATGAGAATCGATCATCTGGCGAAAGTCCATGCGATACACGTGGTCGGCGCCGACCACGACGATGATATCCGGCTGCTCATCGCCAACGAGGTTCAGACTTTGCAGGATCGCATCTGCGCTTCCGGTGAACCAGCGCTTGCCCAGCCGCTGTTGAGCAGGGACAGAGGTGATGTACTGGCCGAGCATGGGCGATAGATGCCAGGTCTGGCTGATATGTCGGTCAAGTGAGTGGGACTTGTACTGGGTCAGCACCACGATGTGCCGGAGGCCGGAGTTGACGAGGTTAGAGATCGCAAAATCGATCAGACGATACCCGCCTCCGAACGGCACTGCTGGCTTAGCACGGTCGGAGGTGAGCGGCATCAAACGCTTCCCCTCGCCGCCTGCCAGGACGATTCCAAATATGCGCGTCTTTGCCATAAACAAGAGATTACCGGGTTCCAAGGCCGTTGTATTACGGTGTGACACATGAGGGTGGATTTGGTGACCAAAGAATACCCGCCGAACATCTATGGCGGCGCAGGAGTGCACGTCACCGAGTTGACGCGCGCACTTCGTCAACTCATCGACGTGGAGGTTCGGTGCTTCGGCGAGAGTCGCGATGAGCAGCACACAACGGGGTATGGCGATGTTTTGCCGAGTTCCGCCAACGGCGCGAGCCAGGCCATGGCAGTGAACCTGCTCATGCTCGATGACATTGCCGGGACAGATCTTGTGCATAGCCACACCTGGTACGCAAACCATGCCGGTCAACTCGCCGCAATGCTGTACGACGTGCCCCATGTGCTGACGGCACACAGCCTCGAGCCGTTCCGCCCCTGGAAGGCAGAGCAACTCGGCGGTGGATACCGACTCTCCTCATGGATCGAACGTGAGGCATACCGCACGGCGGACGCCATAGTTGCGGTGAGCGCGGGCATGCGCAACGACATTCTTACCGCATACGACTTCGTCGACCCCGATGACGTGCACGTCATCCACAATGGCATTGACACTGAACTCTGGCGACCAACTGAAGACAGCGAGGTTGGCGCTCACTACGGTATTGACCCGAGTCGCCCGACGGCGATTTTCGTGGGACGGATTACCCGGCAGAAAGGGTTGTCCTACTTCCTCAGAGCGGTTGCACTGCTTCCGGCCGACGTGCAGGTCGTGCTCTGTGCGGGTGCGCCGGACACCGACGAGATCATGGACGAAGTGCGCGGCCTCGTGGAGGGGCTGCGGGCACGCCGGGACGGCATCTTCTGGATCGAGGAGATGCTTCCGAGGCACGAATTGATGTCTTTGCTTTCCGCGGCCGATGTGTTCGTCTGCCCGTCGGTCTATGAGCCGCTTGGCATTGTCAATCTCGAAGCGATGGCGTGTGGCACGGCGGTTGTCGCGACGGCGACGGGCGGGATTCCTGAAGTGGTCGTTCCCGGGGTCACAGGCGAGCTCGTGCTGATCGAACAGGCCCACGACGGCACGGGTACACCCCTGGATGCCGAGAAGTTCATTCACGACTTCGCCGAGACCTCGACACGGGTGATCGCCGATCCAGAAGCAGCCGATGTGATGGGGCAAGCAGGTCGGCGACGTGCAAAGCAACATTTTTCTTGGCGCACGATTGCCGAAAAGACGATCGACACGTATACGCGGGTGCTTCGCTGAACCGATCAGTACGAGCTTTGGCATAACCTTGTTGGCATGAGCGCGGTGTTGGAATTATCGGATGTGCGGGTTGTCCGTTCGCAGGTACCCATTCTTGACGGGGTTACGTGGCGAGTAGAAGACGGTGAACGATGGGTAATTGTCGGGCCGAACGGTTCTGGCAAGACCACATTGCTGAACATTGCGTCAGGCAACCTGCATCCGACTTCCGGTACAGCCACCATTCTGGGCGAACGCCTCGGTGCTGTTGACGTCTTCAGCCTTCGTCCGCGCATTGGTTTTGCATCGAGTGCCCTTGCCAGTCGCTTTCCGCCGTCTGAGCGTGTCATCGATCTTGTGATGACTGCTGCGTATGCGGTGACGGGACGTTGGAACGAACAATACGACGCAATCGACGAAAAACGGGCCGCACGCGTTCTGGCTGAATGGGGCCTTGCAGAACTGGCAGATCGCTCATATGACAGCCTGAGCGACGGTGAACGCAAGCGAGTTCAGATCGCCCGAGCAACCATGACCGATCCAGAGTTGTTGTTGCTCGATGAACCGAGTGCCAATCTGGACCTCGGCGCGAGGGAAGAGATGCTGTCGTTGCTCTCTGGCTATGCGCAGAGCGAGTTCGCACCGGCCATGATCATGGTCACCCATCACGTCGAAGAGATTCCCGTTGGTTTCACGCACGTTCTGATGCTTTCCGAAGGTCGGGTGATGACGGCGGGTTCGATACACGACAGCCTGACCTCGGCCACATTGAGCGAAGTCTTCGGTATGCCGCTTCACCTCAGTTTCGACGAAGACCGATACTGGGCGAGAGCAATCCGTTGACATGGCGCACTAAGCGCGCCGCGGCTTGGATCGCGGCCAACCTCCTGTTATAGTTGGGGGTCGGCCCAATTCGTCCACGCACAAGGCCACTTCGAACCAACCCAAGGATTTTTCATGAAGGCAAGTATTCACCCGAGCTACGGGCCCGTGGTTTTTCGCGACCTGGCTTCAGGCGCATCGTTTCTGACCCGGTCGACAGCCACCAGCGAGCGCACGATCGAGTGGGAAGACGGTAACACCTACCCAGTTATCGACGTGGAGATCTCGTCTGAGTCGCACCCGTTCTACACGGGCAAGCAGCGCATTATGGATAGCGCTGGGCGAGTCGAGAAGTTCAAGTCTCGTTACAAAGGGTTCGGCGCCTAGACACCGAATGCAGCTTTGCCGGCGGCGCTTCCAGTGATGATGTTTTCACGGCGGAGCGGCTACTGGCGCAAGCAGCGCATTTTTATGCGTTGAGGCCACACGCATGGCTGTGCGTGTGGCCTCAACGCATTATTGGAGCGGGTCCAGGAATCGGTGGATGCGAGGAAGCACACCGGACGCAAGGACCCGAATGAAACCTGGCCCCAACACCTGACTTCCGCTGTGCTTATCGCGCCAGTGGCCATCCGTATCGAGCGCGAAAACTGTTGCGACCGGTCTTCTGCATATATTCCGCAAAGCTGTCTTCCTGCCGTCTGGCCCATTCTTGTTGGCGCAGATGCAGGTCCATTGCAGACATCGATAGTTGTTCTGAGTATTGCCGGGCCATGGCAAGCGCGATGCGCCCAGCAGCGATGGCGTCAGCACTCGCGGTATGCGCGTCTTCGAGAACCACACCGTAATACTCCGACGCAACGGTGAGTGTGCGCTTGCCCTTGCGGTAGCGGTCCACCTCGCGGTCGATTACCAACGGGTCGACGACGGGAGCCGGGTCGCCGATGGGAGGTATCCCGTATCGCCTGCATTCCGCGCGGAGTACTCCGAAGTCGTAGGGAGCGTTATATGCCACTACAGGAATGCCTGCGCGCAAGGACTCGTGCACGGCGCTGTTGACCTCCGCGACGACTTCGGTAGCCGCGCGACCGTCGCGCATGGCGACTTCTGTAGAGACGCCATGCACGCGTTGCGCTTGGATGGGGATCTCAACGCCGGGATTGGCAAGCCAGTTGTTGAGCGAGATCACCTCGCCGGCAGAATTGATGCGTGCGACGCACGCCGTGACGATGCGGGCCTCTCGAGTGTCGATTCCGGTTGTTTCGAGGTCGAAGACCGTGAGTTCTGCTGCCCATTCCGGCATGGGGGTTGACGTATTTTCTGGCACGTCATAAGGATACGGGTATGCCCTGACATGCGTCCTCGCGACCGACCGTAGACTGGCAGTATGACAGCTGGCCCGAGCCTTCGCACCGTTGCAATGTGCGGCAGAGAACAGATATACGCCGAGTATGGCAGCCCCGAAATAGATGCGCAGCACACGATCGTGATGGTGCACGGGCTACGCGGCACCTGGCAGGGTTTGGATCGGATTGCCCGCGCGCTCACCGGGTTCCGTGTGCTCATCCCGGCGTTGCCGGGGTTCGGCGGAACGCCTGACCTCGCTGCAGGCGACAGCGTCCACAACTATGCGGCCTGGCTTACTGAGTTCGTCGGCGCCCTCGGATTGACTGGACATGTCATTCTCGGTCACTCGTTCGGAAGCATCATCGTGGCTGAGGCCGCGGCAACGGATGTTCGAGCCACGATTCTCGTGAACCCGGTGGCGGTTGCCGCAAACAACGGGCCGCATCCCGTCTCCGCCCGTGCCGCAGAGGGCTTGTATCGGCTGGCCCAGGTGCTACCTGAAAAGGCGGGCAATTGGATCCTGCGCACTCCGATTCATACGCGAATCATGAGCGTCACGATGGCGAAGACGGACAATCCGGAGCTGCGTCGGTGGATCCATCGCCAGCACGACAATTTCTACGGCAGCTATACCACCCGTGCGGGAGTAGGCGAGGCTTTCAGCGAGTCAGTTCATCGCTCCGTCGGCGAGAACGCAGCGCGAATCACCACGCCTACGCTCCTGATCGCGGGGGAGCGCGATGATGTGGCGACTCCGAGTGACCAGCAGCGGCTTGCTCACTCGATAGCCAATAGCGAACTTGTCGTGTTGCCGAACGTCGGTCACCTCATTCACTACGAGCAACCGGGTGCGGCTGCGGCCGCCATAGTCGACTTCTTGGACAGACTCCCTAAATAATCGGTGCATGGTCGCGTACACCGCGAACGATTGACTCGCTGACGATGTGCCAATTGCCGTTTTCGTCGCGGCGCACGACGGTTGATGAACCGTTCGGGATCATGTCTTTGGGCCCGGGAAGGGCGTCGTTGCTGATGTGCCTCAGTATTTGACCGAGCACGCCACCATGCGCGACAACGATCACGCGTTGGCCCGGGTGTGCATCGGCGATGTCGTTGATCGCTGCGACACCACGCTTGCGCAGATCCTCGCGCGATTCGGCGCCGGGCACGATCGAGCCGACAGGGAAATTGACCGAACGTTCGGTGTCGGTCATGCCTTCGACTTCGCCGAAACTTCGCTCGACGATACGTGGATCGATTTTCGGTGCCGCAAGCCCAAGATCTTGCGCGATGATCTCGGCGGTCTCGGCCGCCCGCAACAGTGGGCTTGTATAGATTGCATCCCAGTGGCTTGCCGCCAATGCGCGGCTGGACTGATGGGCCTGATCGCGACCTGTCTCGTTTAGGGGGATGTCGGTGGACCCTTGGATGCGGTGCTGCAGATTCCAGTCGGTTTGGCCATGGCGAACGAGGCTGAGAATAGTCACGTTCTCATCATTCCACACCGAGCCAAGTGCGCCGACCGTAGGCATGCGTGCATGCCTAGGCGCGCCTCACATCGAATGTAGCGGGGCTCAGAGCGAGCGGGCATCTGGCTACGATAGTGCCTGTGCGAGAACAGGAAGGATCGTAGAGGTGCTGCCTTCGAGGCGCACCGTTGCATACCGGTCTCCTTTGGTCTCGCCGCGATTGACGACGATCACCGGAACATTGGCTCGCCGAGCGCGTTGAACCATCTTCATCCCCGAGTTGACCACAAGTGAAGAACCAGCGACGAGCAGAGCATCGGCGGCATCGATCGAAGCGAAACTTTGAGCGGTGATCATTGGGTCGACGGTTTCACCGAAAAAGACGACGTCGGGTTTGAGAATTCCTCCGCATCGTACGCATTGGGGGATCACGAAGTCGTCGCCAGGGGAGACCTCGGCGTCGCCATCGGGACGAATAACTGCCGCCTGATCAAAATAGTCACCGTTGGCAGCAACCAGTGCTTCGGAAATATCGCCTCGGGCATAGGTCGCGCCGCACGTCAAGCAGGACACCGTGTTGACAGTGCCGTGAATGTGAACCACGCCCTGGGTGCCGGCCCGTTCATGTAGTACATCCACGTTCTGTGTCAGTACGGCTGTCAGCTTGCCGGCCTGTTGCATGCGCGCAATTGCGTAGTGAGAAGGGTTTGGCCTGGTTCGATTGAAGTGCGCCCAGCCAAGGTGGGATCCTGCCCAGTAGCGGCGTCGTGCTTGTGCGGAACTCATGAACTCATCGAGTGTCATCGACTTGCGTCGTGGTGTGCCGTCACCGCGATAATCCGGAATTCCAGAATCGGTGCTCACCCCTGCTCCAGTGAGCACCACAATGCGTTGCCGCGTTGCGAAAAACGCAGCGGCCTCGTCCAGAGTATCTATCTGTCTCTGGCTGCTGCGCACGGGCAAAAATACCATCGCCAGTCACCTTTCCGAAGGGCCTCAAGCCTAGCAATCGCAGTTTTCGGGGGTGTTACGCATACCTGTGGGGCAGCCCCCTGTGACAGGATATGACGGTGTCAACAGTCCAGTTCATCACCGATACGACTGACCCTCGAGTAGCAGACTACTTTTCTCTCACCGATGTGGCATTGCGACGCAAACTTGAGACACCTCGTGGTCTGTTCATGGCGGAATCTCCCGAAGTGATCGGTCGCGCACTCGACGCCGGGTATGAGCCACGATCGTTTCTCATCCAAGAAGCTTGGCTCGAGTCGGTGAGTGGGTGGGCGAGCGATCGCGATGTTCCCGTGTACGTTGCGACTGAGGAAGTGCTTGCATCGATCGTTGGATTCCGGCTGCATCGCGGCGCGCTAGCGGCGATGAACAGGCGCGAGCTTCCTTCGGTCGCCGAAGTGCTTGCCGGGGCGAAGACCGTCGTGGTGATCGAGGACGTCGTGGACCACACAAACGTTGGCGCCATCTTCCGCTCGGTGGCCGCGCTTGGAGCGGATGCGGTTCTCGTAACGCCGCGATGTGCAGACCCTCTCTACCGCCGTTCAGTGCGAGTCAGTATGGGCACGGTTCTGCAAGTTCCGTGGACGCGTACAACCACGTGGTCGGATACGCGCGATGCCCTTCATGCACACAATTTGGCGCTGGTCGGGATGGGGTTCGGCGATGGCGCGATAGACATCCGTAATGTTCCGAGGGACCGAGGGATAGCCCTCGTCGTGGGCACGGAACGTTCTGGTCTTACCAGAGCAGCTCGTTCGGCTGTGGACGTGCTCGCCACCATTCCCATGGGCAATGGGGTCGACTCGTTGAACGTTGCGGCTGCGGCCGCTGTTGGCCTGTGGGAACTCGTCCGAGAAGAGAAACCGACTCTCTCTAGCTGAGGAAGTCGGTCTCCGGCCTCTTGGGCATCCGACCGTCGCCTGAGGATTCGTGGCGTAATCGTCGTAACACCCACGGCCATAGGTATTCGCGGGCCCAGACGAGGTCTTCGGCGCGGGCCTCACGCCATGGAAGCGGGGGGAGCGGCTCAGGCAGATCGAGGGAAAGATCGTTCTCCACATTCAGCGCATTGAGTACCTCAATGGCCAGGTTGTGGTGGCCAAGCGAGTTGAGGTGAATCCTGTCCTCCGACCACATGCGTGGATCCTTGAGAAAGTCGAACGCCCACTGGTCAACAACAATGGCGTCGTGTTTGTGGGCAAGCCGGTAGAGGTTCATGTTGTAGATGGCCGTCTTGCTTCGCAGGATGCGTAACACAGACGAGTGTCCGGTATCCATGCCGGTGAACAAGACGATCGTGGCGCCAGTCGACTTGAGCCGGGTGATGGCATCATCGAATTTGTCCATAAGCACATCCGGATCGGATCCCGGTCGCATGATGTCGTTGCCGCCGGCACAGAACGTGATCAGGTCTGGTCGCATCGCGATCGCAGGTTCGATTTGTTCGTCGATGATCTGTTGGAGAAGCCGGCCTCTGATTGCAAGGTTCGCGTATGCGAAGTCATCGATGCCATCGTTCAGAACTTCGGCAACCCGGTCCGCCCACCCTCGAAGGCCGCCTGGGCTCTTCGGTTCCACATCCCCGACGCCTTCGGTGAAAGAGTCTCCAATTGCTACATAACGACGCCACGGGTGCTGGGAAACCATGGTTCCGAGTATCGCACAAGCATGCGGAAGAGTCTCGATCGCGCGGCGGCCTGGCTACGATAGGCGTACTGGTCGTTGCGCGCGTTGATACGGATACGCCGTGCAGCGAGTGCGTGGCGATGTCTTGCGAGAGGGAAACGCAGTGCAGCACGAATTCGATCTCGATGTAAGGTGGACCGGAAATCTCGGTGACGGGACGTCGGGCTACCGTTCGTATTCGCGTTCGCACTCAATCGACGTGGCAGGGCTGCCCACTATTCTTGGCTCTTCTGACCGGCACTTCCACGGCGACGCGACTAGGCATAACCCTGAACTGCTGCTGCTTGCCGCTGTCTCCGAATGTCACATGCTGACGTACCTGCACCTCGCATCCGTGGCAGGCATCGTCGTGACGGCATATTCGGACAAAGCACACGCGACGCTGGTCACTCATCCAGATGGAAGTGGAGAAATCACGCTTGCGACACTCCATCCGCGAGTGGTGGTCGCAGACGGCGCAAACATCCGTCGTGCCGAGGAGCTTCACGACCAGGTGCCGTCGCTCTGTTTCATATCGCGCTCGGTGTCGTTCCCGATTGAGCACGAGCCGGAGGTGACCGCCGCCTGAGTCGTGCCACCGAACAGCGGCGTAGGCCGGTAGAGAAAAACCACCGGCAAAGAAAAAGGTCTAGGCCTCACAGGGAGGCCTAGACCAGTTGTGCCCGAAAGGGGACTTGAACCCCTACCCACGTAATAGTGGACTAGCACCTCAAGCTAGCGCGTCTGCCATTTCCGCCACCCGGGCCGAGTGCGGTGTTGAACACCAACCGCACGACTTTATCATGAATGCGCACTCGTAATCGACCCGACCTGCTACCTCCGTACGAACGCAGGTAGCCTTGAGCTATGAATGCCACCACAAGAACCGTAGAAATTCTTGCAGACCTGATTCGATTCGATACCTCCAATTTCGGCAACGGTCGCGCGACGGGCGAGTCGGAGGCTGCGGAATACGTGGTGGCATTTCTCGAGAGAATTGGCCTCGAGCCGACGATTGTGACTCATACTGCCGCCGGCGAACCAGACAGGCCGTCGGTAATCGCCAGGTGGGAAGGGACTGACCAATCACTGCCGCCTTTACTTGTGCACGGACACTTGGATGTGGTTCCTGCCAAGGCAGAGGAGTGGAGCGTCGATCCGTTCGCGGGCGTGATATCCGATGGATGTGTGTGGGGCCGGGGCGCGGTCGATATGAAGGATATGGATGCGATGGTGCTCGCCACCGTGGAAGACGCAATCGAACGTGGGGCTCGTCCTCGGCGGACGATCGTGCTCGCGTTCTTTGCTGACGAGGAAGCTGGCGGCGTGCGCGGGTCACACCACGTGGTGACCGAACGACCTGACCTGTTCGATGGCGTGCAACAGGCACTAAGTGAGGTAGGCGGGTACTCGGTCACATTGTCGGGCAAACGGGCATACATGATCCAGACGGGGGAGAAGGGGCTGATGTGGTTGCGTCTCACAGCGCAGGGGCGCGCTGGTCACGGTTCGCACGTGAACCACGACAACGCGATCGTCAAGCTTGCGCGTGCCCTGGTGAGCCTTGGCGACGTGGAGTGGCCGGTCGAGCTCACCCCGACCACGAGGCTGCTCTTGGATGAGGTCGCACGGCTGACTGGCAGCGATCCGGCGGAGGATCCGCACGTCATCGGGGACCGGACGGGATTCGCCGCGCGGTTCGTGAATGCGAGTCTGCAGACAACGGTCAACCCCACTGTGCTCGATGCGGGTTACAAGCACAACGTTGTGCCGCAGTCCGCGACGGCGTTGATCGATGTCCGGCCACTGCCTGGTCAGAATGTCGATGTCCTGGCGTCGATTCGAGAACTTCTCGGCCCCGACATCGAGGTGTCGGTTGACGTCGACGACATCGGGTTCGAGACGACGTTCGACGGCGACCTGGTCGACGCAATCGCGGGAGTGCTTGCGCGACACGATCCGGGGTCTGTCTGCCTGCCGTATCTGCTCAGCGCGGGCACGGACAACAAGGCGTTGCAGCGGCTCGGGATCCGGGGGTTCGGCTTTGTTCCGCTCCGCGTTCCCGACAGTTTCGATTTTCCCGGGATGTTCCACGGCGTTGACGAGCGTGTGCCCCTAGAGTCATTAGAGTTTGGCCAGAAGGTGATATCCGATCTCTTGCTGACCTATTGATGCCTGATTCTGGGATCTTGATTCGAAGTAGCTACGGAAGGGTAAAAAACGGTGTCGACACTCATCGCGCTCGTCCTCGGAGTCGTCCAGGGGCTCACCGAGTTTCTCCCTGTCTCCTCAAGCGCACATGTGCGGATCGTCGGAGCGCTCCTCGGCTCGGGCGATGACCCTGGCGCGCGGTTCACTGCGATCATCCAGCTCGGTACTGAGGCCGCTGTTGTCCTCTACTTCTTCAAAGACATCTTGCGCATCATCGTGTCATGGTGGGGCTCGCTTTTCGGCCGCGTACCGCGTAATGATCCCGACGCCCGGATGGGTTGGCTGATTATCATCGGGTCGCTACCCATCGTGATTCTCGGGGTGATCTTTCAAAGCACGATCGAGACTCATTTGCGAAGCATGTGGATCGTCGCAGGCTCGCTGATCTTCTTCGGTCTCATCCTCGGCTATGCCGACATGATCGGCTCGCGCACGAAAAAGTTGTCCGACCTGACCTTCACTCATGGCGTGTTGTATGGGCTCGCTCAGGCGTTGGCGCTCATCCCTGGCGTTTCTCGATCGGGAGGCACCATCAGCATGGGCTTGTTTCTCGGGTACCGGCGGTCCGCCGCGACGCGTTATGCATTCCTGCTGGCGATCCCCGCCGTTGTTGGCAGCGGCGGCTACGAGCTGTATAAGGTGCTCCAGCATCCGTGCGCTCCGGGGGACGCCGGTTGCCTGCCGGAGGTGTTCTCGCTCGGCGAGACCGCACTGGCGGCCGTGGTCGCGTTCGGCGTCGGATTATTCGTGATTCGCTGGCTGATGAACTACCTGAACCGTGGCAGCTTCGCCCCATTCGTCATCTACCGGATCGCACTCGGCTGTGTGTTATTGATCTGGCAGATCGCGGTCGCGGTCGCGTAATCGCGCGTCATGGCAGTTTACCCGTCGCACGAAATGGAGGAGCGTATGGAGTCTTGGCCGGTGCCAGGCATTCGTCCGATGCCAGTCCTCGTCCCTCCGGTCATGATTTCAGACTCGCTGACAGGGGGTCTGACCCACGCATCCGAGTCTGCAACGTTTTCACTCTATGTGTGTGGCATCACGCCTTACGATGCGACTCATCTGGGGCATGCGTCCACATACCTGACGTACGACTTGCTGATTCGGCTCATGCACGCGAGCGGGCGAACCGTTCGATACACGCAAAACGTCACTGATGTCGACGACCCTTTGCTCGAGCGGGCCGTTGCGACCGGCCAAAACTGGCAGGAGCTCGCTCGTGAGCAGACCGATCTTTTTCGTGCGGACATGCAGTACCTGAGTGTTTTTCCGCCGACGGACTATGTCGCAGTGAGCGAACGTATCCTCGAGATCTCGGCTGCAGTGGCTGGCCTTCTTTCTTGCGGCCTCGCATATCCTGTGCCGAGCGATCACGCGGAGCCGGATATCTATTTGGATGTCCGTGCGGCCTCAGGCGCGGCGCCCAGCTGGTCTTTCGGCGCGTTGTTGCCTGCAGGTGCCTCGGCTGAGCACACCTTCGACGAGCATGGGGGAGACTCCAGACGCGTCGGCAAGAGGCATCCCCTCGACTCATTGCTGTGGCGTTCGCAGCGGCCGGGAGAACCGTCCTGGGACGTAGCCGGCTTGCCGAGCGGAAGGCCGGGGTGGCACGTCGAGTGCGCCGTGATCGCGGCCGGTGCGCAGCAGTTGCCCTACGACGTTCAGGGCGGAGGCTCCGACCTGAGATACCCGCATCACGACTATTCATCTCAGCACGCTGCTGCAATCTACGGCCGCCCGTTGGCCCGGGTTTTCTCGCACGTCGGCCTCGTATCGCTCGGTGGCGAAAAAATGAGTAAGTCTCTCGGCAACCTTGTGTTCATTCGCGATTGGCGCATTAGAGGCGTCGATCCGGCCGCGATCCGGCTTGCAGTGTTAAGCCATCATTACCGTGACGAGTGGGACTGGCACGATGCCATTCTTGGCACAGCGTCCGTTCGATTGCGGCGTTGGCGCGACGCGGCCCTGGCCGGGCGTCACAAGGTAACGAGTGGCAGTGGGGTAGGTAGGGCCGTTGCACAGGACTTTGCGGCCGCCCTGGCAAACGACCTCGACACGGTGACGGCGTGGAGCATCCTCGACGACTGGGCTGCCGCACCTACCGACGTCCTTGTCGTTGCCGACGCCGTGAGCGCACTGACGGGAGTAACGCTTCTCGATGCAGGCGCGAGCTGAACCGGCCGTTCGCGCCAGTCGCTATTCGAAGGTGCCCTGGTCTGAGCCGTGTCCGTCGTTTTTTCGCCTCAGGTACTTCTCGATTTCGGCAGCGATGCTCTCGCCGTTGGCCGATGGAAGGTCCTGCGTGTCGCGGGCCTGCTCCAACTGTTCGAGATACCCGCGCATGTCAGCATCGTCTTCGGCGAGCGCGTTGAGAGCGGATTCCCACATTGCGGCCTGCAGGTCCAATTCGCCATGGGCGATCTCGGCCCCAGTGAGTTGCTCGATCTTGGTGATGAGAGCGGATGTGGCCTTGGGAGACGGCGTTCCGTGTGCGTAGTGCGGCACTGAAGCCCAGATCGTGATGCTCGGGATACCGGCCTGTCCTGCCTCATGTGCGAGCACCGTCAGATAACCGACTGGCCCCTCATAGGTCGACCGCTCAATATCAAAGCGGTGGCGCAGGTCTTCATTCGCGCTCTCAGCCTGCACCATGATTGGGCGGGTGTGCGGAGCATCCGCGAGTAGCGCACCGAGGAACACGATCGCACTGATGTCGAGCCGCTGAATTTCTGCCAACATCTTTGTCGTGAACTGCTTCCAGCGCCTCGCGGGCTCTGCGCCCACGAGCAGGTGGAGTCGACCTTCGCGAATTGGCTCCTGCTTCTCTTTTTCGCGATAGAGAGTGACGGACGGGTAGTCGATTTTCCGCTTTCCATGGCGGTCGGTGCGGATGTTCGGCCTAGTGAACTGGTAGTCGAGATACCGATCGATATCGGCGGAGTATGCCTGGGTGTACGCTCCCTGTGATTTGACGAACCGAAGCACATCAGTTGCGGCATTGCCAGCATCCGTCCACCCCTCAAAGGCAACAAGAAGAAGATTCCCAGAGAGCGGGCTGTGCTCACCCATCAATGTGCGTCCCGTCTTAAGTATTTCGTGTAGTTAGCGTGAACCTCCAGGATAGTTGACTGGCGGCGTGAAAGACATGTGCATGGCTCGGGGTATGCCGCGTCCACCGATTCCGTAGACTTGATGTTTGTGATTGATAACCTCCCCAAGGCCGTGCTGTTCGATATGGATGGCACACTGATCGACAGCGAGATCTACTGGCTCGTCGCCGAGCGCGAACTTGTTGACGAATTCGGCGGCGAATGGACTGAGGAACACGCTTCGGCCTTGGTTGGCAGTTCTCTCGATCGCAGCGCGGCGATCCTCATCGACGCCGGAGTAGAGCTTCCTCCCGCAGAGGTCATCGATAGGCTCTCTCACTCCGTCAAACGACAAGTCGCTCTCACGCTTCCCTGGCGACCCGGTGCGCGCGAGCTGGTGACCGCGCTGCACGCAGAGCAGGTGCCGATCGCTCTCGTCACGATGTCGTACTCGCTCAATGCCAACGATTTTGCGCATAAGGCGGCGTCGCTGCTTGGGTTCGAGGTGTTCTCGACGATCGTCTCCGGGGATGATGTGCGACGAGGCAAGCCGGACCCCGAGCCCTATCTCCTTGCGGCCAATCGCCTCGGCGTCGACGTCTCCCAATGCGTTGCGATAGAGGATTCGATTCCTGGTGTCACGTCCGCCGTAGCCTCCGGCGCGGCGACCATCGCCGTTCCGCTTTTTCACGATCTCACCCACATCGAAGGAATCACTATCTGGGACTCGCTCGAGGACAAGTCACCAGCTGATCTTGCTCCCATTCTGTCTGCACGTCTTGGTCGTTCCTGATGGCGCGGCGCGGCGATTTTCAGGTCGGCGAGAAGGTCCAGCTGTCTGGACCAAAGGGGCGCCTGCATACCTTTGTTCTCGAGAGCGGCAAGCAATTTCACACCAACAACGGCGCAATATCGCACGACGATTTGATCGGTGCCCCTGACGGGTCGGTCGTGCGATCGACGGGTGGATACGAATATTTGGCGCTGCGGCCTTTGCTCGCCGACATCGTCATGTCGATGCCACGGGGCGCGGCCATCGTTTATCCGAAGGACGCGGCTCAGATCACTATCCAGGCCGACATCTTTCCCGGCGCGCGAGTTGTCGAGGCAGGAGTCGGTTCTGGTGCGCTGACCCTTTGGCTGCTGCGCGCGATAGGCCCGACAGGGGAGCTCCACTCGTTTGAACGCCGCCAGGAGTTCGCTGACATCGCGACGGGCAATGTCGACAGCGTGTTCGGCGGGGTTCCCGACAATTGGCATTTGCATGTGGGCGACTTGTCGGACGAACTGGGTGGAGTGGTCGAGCCGGGCTCGGTGGATCGTGTTGTGCTTGACATGCTCGCGCCGTGGGAGTGTGTGGACGCCGTGATCGATGCGCTCGTGCCGGGAGGATTGGTGGTGTGCTACGTCGCCACGGTGCCGCAGCTGTCTCGTGTCGCGGAGGCGCTTCGCGACACGGGCAGGTTCACCGATCCACAGGCATCGGAGACTTTGGTGAGGGGCTGGCACGTCGAGGGACTCGCAGTGCGTCCAGACCACCGGATGGTGGCACATACAGGATTTCTGGTTCAGGCCCGTCTGCTTGCTGCCGGCACGAAATTGCCAGAGCTTCGGCGTCGACCGGCCAAGGGTGGGTTCGAGGATGCGGACATCGAAGCATGGACTCCCGGGGCAGTGGGCGAGCGTGTGCCAAGCGACAAACGGCTGAGGAAAGCCGCTAGAAGGGCTGCGGCACAGGTGGTTCGTCCCGAAGGCCAAGGTGAATGAGCTAACCTCGATGATGCTTCGTCCGAATATCGTGTCCAATTCAAACGTTAAGGTATAACGTGAATCTTTCCCGCAGTCTTACTCTTGTTTCCGCGAGCGTCGTCCTCGCACTGGGCCTCACCGGCTGTGCTGGCTCCGAGTCGTCCAGTGATTCGTCGAAGGCAGTAAACACATCTGCCTCGTGTGCCACGTCCGGGCAGTTGTCGGACTCGGTGAAGGCGTCGGGAAGCTTTGGAGCGACACCTGAGGACGTGACGTTCCCCACTCCAATGGTTTCTGAGACCACCCAGGTGTCAACGCTGATCCAGGGTGACGGCGAGCAACTCGACAGCGATTCCGCGTGGAGCGTCGCATTCAGCCTCTTCTCCGGCTCCTCAACCACCGCATCGGGTGTGTACGGGTTCCCCTCCAGCGATAGCAACTCGACGACTCCAGTCGTCTTGCAGCCGTCTGGCTGGACGACATCGTGGCCAGGCCTTTCCGAGGCACTCGCTTGTGGCAACGTCGGCGACCGATTTGCCATCGTGATGGGCATGGCTGACAACGCGAGTGCAGCATCCGGACTCAGCCTGGACACCACGGCGAGCATGGTCCTTGTGTTGGATGTTCTGGGGGGATCCGATGCACGCGCGACGGGATCCTCTCAATCGGTCTCTGATATTTTCCCCACAGTGACTCTTGCCACCGACGGTCAACCGGGAATTAGCACGCCTAAGGGCGATGCCCCAACGGAGACAACGATCGGCGTGCTGAAGAAGGGCGATGGAGCAACCGTTGGTGCAACGGACACGGCAATCGTGCAGTACTCGGGATGGTTGTGGAGCGATGGCACTCAGTTCGACTCGTCGTGGGGGACAGGACAGCTTCTTTCGGCGTCGAGCTCGGGAATCATCCCCGGATTCTGGAAGGCGGTCGAAGGTCAGACCGTCGGCTCGCAGGTGATCGTCATCGTGCCGCCAAAGGATGGCTACGGCGACACGGCGCAGGGAAGCATTCCGGCATCGTCGACACTGGTGTTCGTGGTTGACATCTTGAGCGTCGGTTAGCCTTCGAACGGCTGGTTGCGGCTAGCATTGCAGCATGGCCGCAACCAGATCAGAAGAGAGGCTCTTCAATCTCGTTGTCGCCCTGATGGCGACGCGCCATGGGCTGACAAAGTCCGAGATCTTTTCGTCGGTGCGGGGTTTTGCCGAGGTCTACGATCCCTCGGATACGATCGCTATCGAGCGCCTATTCGAACGGGACAAGAAGTTTCTCCGCAGCTTTGGGATCGCCATCGATGTGCACGACGATCCCGCTCTGAGCGATAACCAATCGCAGCGCTACCGTATTGCCCAAGAAGAGTATGAGCTGCCGGAAGGCCTCGAGTTCACTCCCGACGAATTGCGTCTCATCGCGCTCGCCACGGCGGTATGGCAACGAGGCTCCCTCACCGCCCCAGCACAATTCGCACTGACTAAGCTGCGAGGTCTTGGTGTTGACGTGTCGCGAAGCAGCGGGCAGACACCTATCCGGTTTGTCGTGAATGAACCGAACGTCGAGGCATTGGCGGTCGCCGCCACCGAACAGAAGCCTGTCAGATTTCAGTATCTTGCCTCGGGATACGACAACCCGATTATTCGTGAGGTGCTGCCCATTCACGTCTTTCTTCATCACGATCGGTGGCACCTGTACGCCTGGAATTTGCAGTCGCAAGTATTCAGGACCTATCTTGTCAGCAGGATTATCGGGTCAGTTGTCGAAACCAATAATCGTGTGCACGATGTGCCGGAGGCGGCTTCCGAGGCCGCAGTGATCAGTGACCTCGACGAACTGTTTGCACGCAATATCGCAGAGATCCGGGTTGATCCGCGCTCCGAGGCGGAGATCCGACTCTCCCGTAGATCCGAGAATCCAGGTGAGTCGCTTCTCCGCATCCACTACATCGATTCCGCACTGTTCGCGGACGAGTTGTGCTCCTACGGGCCGGAGGTCGTGGTCGAGTCGCCGCAAAGCCTGCGCGACCTTGTCATTGAAAGGCTGGCGTCTATGACGGCGCCAGCAGGCGGAGCGCGGGCATGAACGTTGGCGCAACATCGGCGGGGCGCCGATTCGCCTTCATGGTCGCGGCGGTTCCCTACCTGATCGATAAAGGATCGGCGACGGTAGGGGAGCTGGCCGAGAGATTCGATCTGACGCCGGAGGTGGTCACCGAGCTCGTCAGGACGATTGCGATGTCCGGTGTGCCTGGCGAGACGGCCACATATCAAGATAACGACCTCTTCGACATCGATTGGGACGCGCTCGATCAGGGGGAGGTGATCCTCACCCGGACAATCGTCATCGATCGGGTGCCGAGGCTGACGAACGTCGAGATCGTGGCTATCATCGCCGGGCTGCAGGTTCTCGACGCCACCCTTGATCAAACATCGGCAGCCGTGGCAGCGAGCATATTGCGCAAACTGAATGTGGCACCACGCTCTGCGGCGGAGCCAGCGCATCAGCACCTCGATGATCACATCCGTGTCCTGCGCGATGCCATTGAGAACGCCCACACCATGCGCTTCTCCTACATCGATGCGCATGGTGAGGCGAGTGCTGCCCGGTTGGTTGATCCGTTATGGATGGATCGATATGACCAAGGCTGGTACCTGCGCGGTTGGAGTCATTCTGCCGAAGCGGTTCGCACCTTCCGCGTCGAACGCATCAGCGACCTCACCGACACCGGTGACGTCTTCGCCGCACACCCCGTGGACATGCTCGCGTTGGCATCGGATGCTGGGGTGATGACCGCAACGGTACGCGTTCATCCGACTGCCCTGGGATTTCTGTCGTGGTACGCGGACGCGCCGCGATCTGTCGATGTTGCGACGGGGGAGGTCATCGCGGAGATCAGCTATTCAAGCACTGATGCCCTCGTGCGCTCGATGATGGCGTATCCGGGGCGTGTTCGTGTCGAGCATGGAGATGAGCTTCGTGCGGCGGTCGAGGTGCGCGCAGCGACGGCCCTCGCCCGGTACTCCGAACAGACGTAGAATGGCTGTCATGCAACCTATCGCGTGGATATTCATCTGGGGCGGGATCAGTCTGTTCGCGGTGCTTCTGTTTGCGTGGATCGCCTGGAACATTTTCGCTAGCCTGCGCGGTATCGGCGACGATCTCTCGAAGCTGGCCAAACTCACTGAGCCAGTGATCGAGGGGGCGGCGGAGTTGACGGCGCGAATCGACGGCGCCCGCGCATCAGTCGAGCAGGTGCGTGTTATCGCGACTGGGCAGTCGGCCTCACACGATTAGGATGTGCTGAGGCTTTCACTGCTTTGCGTTCGGACTGTAACCTCTCTCGAATAGACTGTACCGATGCCTGGCCCAACCAAAACGGTCGGGTGGAACCGACAAAATAGGAGCACTGATGTTAGGCAACCTCACCGGCTGGCACTTTCTCATCATTCTGGTCATCATCCTGCTTTTGTTCGGGGCGCCAAAACTGCCCGGGCTTGCGCGTAGCCTTGGCGAGTCAATGCGCATCTTCCGCAAGGAAGTAAAGTCCATGAACCAAGAAGAGGCGCAGACTGAGGGCTCCGCGAACGCCGAGAAGGATGCTCCCGACTCTGAGCACGACAAGCCCGCTTCATAGCAGTGGTTTCGTCGCGAAAAGCCAACCCGGAGGCGCGGATGTCTCTCGGTGGCCACCTTCGAGAGTTTCGCAAGCGCCTCGTCATTTCTGTGGTTGCGATAGTTCTTGGCATGGTGATCGGCTGGTTGCTGACACCGGTTGTCTGGGACCTGCTGAGAGAACCCATCCGTCGTGTGGCGGAAATGCAGGGGCGTGAAGTCCAGCTCAATTACACCGACATCACCTCGGCGTTCGACGTGAAGCTTAAGATTTCATTCTTTATCGCCATCGTCATCACCAGTCCGGTCTGGCTCTATCAGATCTGGGCCTTCATCACGCCGGCGATGACGCGAAAAGAGCGGATTCGTGCGCTCGGCTTTCTCTGTGCGGCCGTTCCACTCTTCTTGCTTGGATGTTTCGCCGGCTGGCTCGTGCTGCCAAATATGGTGACGCTGATGACGGGATTCGTTCCGCAAGAAGATGCGTCGATCATCACGGCACCGTATTATTTCGACTTCGTCATTCGACTGATGATCGTGATCGGGATCGCTTTTGTGGTGCCCGTCTTCCTTGTCGTCCTCAACCTGGTTGGGGTGCTTTCCGGTCAGTCGATCCTTCGGGGCTGGCGAGTAGCAGTGCTTCTGATTGCCGTCTTTACTGCCCTCGCGACGCCGGCGGCAGACATCATCTCGATGTTCATTCTCGCCCTCCCGATGGTTTTGCTCTATTTCACGGCTGCTACTATCGGGTTGCTCCACGACAGGCGAGTGCGCAAACGCACGGCGCAACTTCTTGATGTGCCCGTAACCTCTGGCGTCACAGAGTGACCGATACGCGGCAAGCCCCCATGCTTTCGGACAAGCTCAGGGCGTTTGCGCAAACCCTCAGCTTTCAGCTCGATCCGTTCCAGATCACCGCTTGCGAGTCGATCGCCGACGGCAGGGGAGTGCTGGTCGCCGCTCCTACGGGCGCAGGCAAGACGGTTGTAGCCGATTTCGCGGTGTACTGTTCAATCGCGTCGGTCCGCGACAAAGTCTTCTACACGACTCCCATCAAGGCACTGAGCAACCAGAAGTTTCAAGAGTTGCAGTCCAAATACGGTGCCGAGAATGTCGGGCTTCTTACCGGGGACACCAACATCAACGCGACAGCTCGCATTGTCGTCATGACCACCGAAGTTCTGCGCAACATGATCTATGCGGGATCGGAGCTGCTTTCCGATCTCGCATTCGTGATTATGGATGAGGTGCATTACCTGGCCGATCGGTTCCGTGGCGCAGTGTGGGAAGAGATAATCATCCAGCTCCCGCGTAGTGTCGCCGTGGTCTCGCTGTCGGCGACGGTGTCTAACGCGGAGGAGTTCGGTGCCTGGCTCGCCGAGGTGCGCGGCGCAACCGACATCGTCGTCTCCGAATATCGTCCGGTGCCACTTACACAGCATGTTCTGGTCGGCGATGAGCTCATCGACCTGTTCACCACTAGTGCAAGTGGAAAGGTCGTGATCAACGAATCCTTGCTACGCCTCGGTGGGGTAAGTGGTCGAGGCGGCGGACGAGGCGGCCGGAATAGTGGTTCCAGAAGAAGTGGCCGTGGCTCATCAACACGCAGAATCGACCGCTGGCAGACCATCAACATCTTGAATCGCCAAGGCCTGTTGCCCGCGATTTTCTTTATATTCAGTCGAGCGGGATGTGAGTCGGCACTGCACCAGGTCGCCCACGCCGACCTCCATCTGACGAGTTCGTCGGAGAAGGCTCAGATTCGCAGCATCATCGAGGCCGCGTGCTCCGACATTCCCGAGGAAGACCTAGGAGTGCTCGACTTCTGGTCCTGGTCGGCCGCCCTTGAGCAAGGAGTCGCCGCCCATCACGCCGGCATGCTGCCAACATTCAAGGAGGTCGTGGAAGAGCTCTTCATCAAACGGCTCGTCAAGGTCGTTTTTGCGACAGAGACTCTCGCCCTCGGCGTCAATATGCCGGCACGTTCCGTCGTGCTGGAAAGGCTCGACAAGTTCAACGGCACGCAACGCGCGCCGATTACTGCGGGTGAGTACACGCAGTTCACGGGGCGTGCAGGGAGGCGTGGTATCGATCCTGAGGGCCACGCCATCATCCAATGGAGAGACGATACGAATGCTGAATATGTGGCTTCGCTTGCCACGAAACGCACATACCCGCTCTATTCGAGCTTCAAGCCGACATACAACATGGCTGTCAACTTGATCGACCGCATCGGGCGGGACGCGACACGTAACATCCTTGAGTCGTCGTTCGCACAGTTTCAGGCCGACAGACAGGTGGTGGGCCTGGCACGGCAGCTGGCGGAACAAAGGGAGTCGCTCGAAGGGTATAGCGATTCGTTCCACTGCTCGCGCGGCGACTTCGCCGAGTATGCCTCGATTCGAAACTCGATCTCTACGCTCGAGCGCGAGTCCTCGAGCGCTGCTGGCCGACAGGCCAGCCGTTCACGCAGCGACGGGGTCAAGCGTGAACTGGATGAGCTGCGGCGCCAGATGAGGCGACATCCATGTCATCAATGTCCAGACAGGGAGAAGCACGCACGCTGGGCCGAGCGCTGGTTTGCACTTGCGAAACGCTCGCGCACTCTCGAAAAACAGATTCGATCGCGTACTGGGGCCATCTCGCGCACGTTCGATCGGGTCACCGACATCCTCGAACGCCTCGGGTACTTGGGGCAGTCGGCCGATGGCCGACTCGCGGCGACCGCAGACGGCGAGCGTCTCAAGCGAATCTACGGCGAACGCGATCTCCTGATCTCGGAGTGCATCAGAGAGGGAATCTGGTCTGGTGTGGATGTACCGACGCTGTGCGCGCTCGTCAGCGTCATGGTTCATGAACCGCGTCGCGAAGAGGAGGATGAGGCGCCGGCAATGCCGCGCGGGCTATTCCGTTCGCGATACGAGACGTTGCTCGGGCACTGGGCGCAGCTTGACGACCTTGAGCGCGACGGCGGTATGCCGGGAAGCAGCCGGCCGTCGGCCGGTTTCGCGTTCGCAGCGCATCGCTGGGCCTCCGGCGCATCCCTGCACCGGGTTCTCGGCGACGGTGAGTTGACCGCCGGCGACTTCGTGCGACGCATGAAGCAGGTGGTCGACGTGCTCGATCAGATTACGCACGCGGACGATGGCGAGCTTGCCGATCAGGCGAAGGCGGCCACGACCGCGCTGAGACGCGGTGTTGTCTTGTATTCGAACGCAGGACAATAGATGGGGTCAAGAGTGTCGGCTGGTCACCTGTCTGACGTGGCGAAGATGAGGGCTCGCTATGCCTACCCGATTGCCCTGCTCTCCGGCCTTGCGCTTGCGGTCTCTTTTCCCAGCCAGGGGATATGGCCGTTTGCGTTTGTCGGTGTCGCTGGGGCGGTCTCGACGGTGCTTGGCCGCGGTTTCTTCGCGGGACTTGCGGTCGGTTTCGTCGGCGGAGTGACATTTTGGGCGGTGCTCATCCGTTGGCTGAATCTGTACCTCGGCCCGGTTCCATGGTTGGCGCTGGCTGTGGTGATGGGTGTCTTCTTTTCCATCGGCATGGCGGTGACCGGCTGGACGTGTTCGTGGTTGCTTCGGCGCTACAGACACACAGCGGCGGTCTGGATCCCCGGTGTCATCGCGGTGATATGGGTGGCGCGCGAGGTGCTCAGCGGACTGGGGCCGTACGGGGGATTCCCTTGGGGGCGGATTGCGCTTTCGCAGGCCGATTCCCCGTTTGCTTCCTTCGCGTCTTGGGTAGGGATCTCTGGGCTCTCGCTTGTTATCGTGTGGTTGTCGAGCGTACCGGTGGTGCTTGTCTGGTGGCGGTGCAGTCGCAGCCAGATAGAGGCCGATCGGGATGCGGGTGAGGGGCGTCGCCGAGTCCTCGGCGTGAGCGCTGTGGCTGTTGCCTTGTGCGCGGGGTTCGCTCCAAGCTGGGCAACGCTCTTCGCCTCGGGAACGGCGACGACTCGAGTTGTCGCGATTCAAGGGAATGCCAAAGCAGGCCTCTTCGCTGAGCACGATAGGGGGGAGTGGCTTGCCAACCACCTCGCTGTCACGAAATCAACTGATCTCACGGGTGCAGATCTGATCGTATGGCCGGAGAACTCGTCGGATATCGACCCACAGGCCAATGCAGACGCTTACGCTGCCCTGCAGCAACTGACAGGTAGCACGGGCGTTCCTCTGGTATTTGGCACGATTCAGAATCGCGGCACCCAGTACTTCAATAGCTCGCTCCTATGGAAGCCGGATCAGGGGATCGTGGCGGTCTACGACAAACGTCACCCTGTGCCATTCGCCGAGTACATGCCGAATCGCTCTTTTTTTGAGGCTCTTGCCCCTGACCTGGTGAACCTCGTCCAACGCAACTACACGGCCGGCACGACAAATGGTGTCTTTGATGCGGGCGGCGCGAGATTCGGCGTCAACATATGTTTCGACATCGCCTATGACGACATCCTCCGTGACGCAGTGTTCGGCGGAGCCTCATTCATCCTTTCGCAGACAAACAACGCCGACTTCGGCGACAGTGATGAGAGCATCCAGCAGCTTGCGATCGCCCGGATGCAGGCGATCTCGAACGGTCGTTCGGTGGTGAGCGTATCTACGGTCGGATACAGCGCAATCTATGGGCCGGACGGAGCTGTGCTTTCTTCGGTTCCGAGGTTTGAGGGCATGTCCCTGACGGCCGATGTTCCGCAAGTCGACGCGATAGCTCCCGGCACCATAGTCAACGTTGTCGTCGAGCTCGCGGCTGTGGGCTTCAGTGTGGGAGTAATATGTGTCGTTGGCTGGTCGCGGGTTGTTCGCGCGAAGAAGCGCACTGGAAGGTTTGTTTGATGAAAGATGTCGTTGTCGCGATCCCGACATATAACGAGAAGGACAACATCACTCCAATTGTGATGCGCACTCTCGCAGCCGATCCCGGCATGAACATCCTTATTGTCGATGACAACTCTCCCGACGGCACGGGGCGGATCGCTGATGCACTCGCCGCCGAGAACGACAGGGTGCACGTGCTGCACCGCAAGGGCAAGGAAGGTCTTGGGCCGGCCTATCGTGCGGCGATCCAGTGGGCGCGAGACAATGACTTCGCCTATTTCGCCCAGATGGATGCGGATGGCTCACATCATCCTGAAGCGTTGCCCGCGCTGTATGCCGCCAACCAGGCCGGCGCCGACCTTGCAATCGGGTCACGGTGGATGGCTGGGGGAGATACCGAAAACTGGCCGTTCTACCGACGCTGGCTCTCGCGCGGGGCGTCGATCTATGCGAGCGTGCTGCTGCGCGCGAAGATCAAGGACATCACCGCCGGGTTTCGCATTTACCGGCTCGCGTCACTGGCCAACTGGGACCTCGACTCGATCACCTCTGCCGGCTACTGCTACCAGATTGAGATGTCTTGGCGGTCGCGGCTCAGTGGGTTCACCATAACGGAGGTGCCGATCGTGTTCACCGAGCGCACGGAGGGGGTCTCAAAGATGACAGGAAACATTATCGGTGAGGCCCTGGTCCAGGTATTCCGGTGGGGCATTCAGACCCGAACCGGACGGCTACCGTTCGTGGTGGAAAAGATCAGGTAGCGGTACAAGCGACGGCAGCGCGTGCAACGCCGCAGAATGCTTCAGTCAGCTGTTGGCGCGCATGTCGGCGAGAGCGGTGGCTCTGCGTTCGCGCAAAAAGTTCAGGCGCTCCTCAAGAAGTTCTTCCAACTCTTCCAACGAACGACGTTCGAGAAGCATGTCCCAATGGGTGCGGGGCGCAGCAGCGTCGGAAACCCCGAGATCGACTGGCTTGTCGTCAGCGATCCTGGTCGCGCTGGCACCACAGACCCGGCACCCCCAGGTGTCGGGCAATTCTGCTTCAGCCGAAAAAGTGACTGTTGTCTCGTGATTGTGCTCGCAACGGAAAAGATAGCTGACACGTGGCTCCAGTTCGCCGTCGAAACCGCCGAAAACCGTGTGTGCACCAATACGGGTGCCTCGCAAACCATGATCCATTGTGTGGAGTTCCTCTCGTCACCGAACCTGCATTGTCAGCAGTGTCCTTGATCTGCAACACGTCCGGGTCTGCGTTTGTTCCCATCCGCTTGTGACGCTACGAGATGTTGTGTTTCGGCATGCACGAATCTGCTCCGATGGCCTTGGCGTGGCGAGCTTATTGGCTCGCTGCGCGGAACTCGGCGGCGATGGGTATCGCACGGTCAACGCGGTCGGTGATGATGCCGTCAACTCCTATTGTGAGGAGCCTGCGCATGTCGGCAACATCGTTGACTGTCCACACGTGCACTTCCACGCCCATGGCATGGTACCTGCGGATGAGCCTCTCTGAGATCAGGGTCAGTCCGGCCATGCGTTCCGGCACCTGTAGTGCGTCGAATCGGCGCAGAATGCGAGAGCCCAGGCGGGTAAGGCTGAGCTTCGCACACATGAGGATCGCCCCCATACGGAAGCTGCCGGGGGAGCGACGCACCCCGGGTAGTTCACGGGATACGCGCCGAGATCGGCCTCCGCTGAAGCTGGCGATGAGGATGCGCTCGGCCGCACGCGCGTGGCGAATCGTCGCGATCGTTGGCGCGATTGCCTCGGATGTTTTCACGTCGAGGTTCCAGCGAATGTGCGGAAACGCGTCAAGGGCCTCGGCGAGGGTGGGTATGTGAGCTCGGGATTCGGTCAATCGGCGTAATTGTGGTGATGTCAGTTCCTCGATCTTCTTGGCAACACCGAAGTCGCGAAGAAGATCTTGATCGTGGAACAGTACGGCGATGCCGTCGGCAGTTGCGTGGATGTCGCTCTCGATGTACTCGGCTCCTGCTGCAATCGCGGCATTAAAAGCCGCGATGGTGTTCTCTACGGCATTGGTTGCCAAACCACGGTGCGCAAG
>JAATGV010000034.1 GCA_015654475.1 Actinomycetales bacterium | reverse complement strand
CGCGTCGTCACCGACCATGCAGGCGATTGAGCGCTACACCGGCGTGCTTTTCGATGCGCTGGATGTTGCCGGCTTGGATGCGCCCGCCAGGATGCATGCAACCGAACGTGTGGCCATCCATTCTGCGCTTTTCGGGATAGTACGCGCTGACGACCTGATCCCGGCATACCGGCTCTCGCATAATTCGCGGTTACCGGGGCTCAGCCTCGCGGCACATTGGCGACAGGCGATCACGCGTGAACTCACCGAGCAGCCGGGCATGGTCCTTGATCTGAGATCAGAAGGCTATGTCAAACTCGGTCCTGCCCCTGTAGGCAATCACGCGGTGACCATCCGGGTGGTCGCGCGCAGTGGAAACGGCCACGTCCGAACGATTTCGCACGCCAACAAGCATGCTAAGGGTTTGTTCGTCAGAGACCTGCTTCATCTCGATCATGCCCCCGAAACACTCGATGACCTTGTTGCCACCGCGGGCGGGATGGGGTGGACGCTCGTGCCGGAAGCCGCCGCCGATGGGCGCCGCGTATGCAACCTGGTGATTTAGCGCTGTAGCACTCGTGCTTCAGAAATCGAGACGGAGGTTCACTGGGCACAGGGCCTGTAGGGCCACGGGCATCATGAAGCACGGTGCGGATCTTGCCGGCGGCGTGTGGGCATCACGGTTCTCTGAGGTCTGCGGAGCGGCGTGGTCGGAACCGGCTTAGTGTGTTGGTCGCGTACCCTGAAGACCATGGAAATCAGCCAACTCCGCCACTTTCTCGCGGTCGCGGACGAGAATGACTATTCTCGGGCGGCCAATGCGCAGCACGTGTCGAAGTTCACCATTCGTGCATCCATCGCCGCTCTTGAGAACGAACGCGGCGAGCGCCTCGTGGACGAGACTGAAGGAGGCGTGGCACTCACTGAGGCCGGTTTGGCGTTTCGCATCGAGGCGCGGGGCCGAGTGGCGAAGGCTCCTCAGCCGACGCAGCCAAAGACAGGTGGCAAGGCAAAAGCGTCAAAGGGCCGGGGCCGCGCACCCGTGGTCAAGGGCGAACCCAAACCATTCAAAAAACGGCAGGGGCGCTGAGCCTCGTATCCCGCGTAACTGTTGCTGTTTCTAAACGCGCGCAGCACTGACGGAGAGAATACGATCCGCTCAGCGCGCACGTGCCGCGAGCGCTGCATCCAACTCTTCGAGAATCTCCACACAACGCTCAACGTCTTCTTGCGTGCCAGATAGCTCGAACTCAAACAGCACGGGACGGCCGGAGGTGCGGGCCAGTTCACGGGCGGCCGCTTGGTAGTACTCGCCGAAGTTGCGGTTGCCTGTGCCAAGGATGCCGACGAGGTGACGGCGGTTGACAGGAGACTTCAGGAAGCTCAGCACTGCGGCGGGCAAGGTCACGTTTGCTTGGTTGCCCGCCTTGTACGACGGCGTTAGCAGCACCCATGGGCTCGTGGTCTCAGACTTGCGCACGGCGGGGTCGGACAGATCGGCAACGGGCCTGCCTCGCTCGGCGATGTGCTCGGCAAACCGCCGTGTCAGGTTCGACACGGACGAGTAGAAATAGACCGGAACGGCTTGAGGTGTCACCACTGTACATATTCTTCACCGGTGGCGAATCTGATGCGAGCCGACATCCCGGAGTCACCAAATTTTGCCTCGCGGCCCGGGATCGCGTTGTGTCGACTACCCGACAACGCCGCGTCCAAGGCAGCGGTCCAGCGTCCGCCTCGCGGCAGCGACCACATGGTCGCTGGTGATCCCGAACCGCTCGAACAGTTCTGTGTTCGGGGCCGAGGCACCGAAATGGTCGATGCTCACGATCTCACCGTCGATGCCCACCCAGCGGAACCACGAATCGGCCACGCCGGCTTCGACGGCAACCCGTGCGCGCACCTCACTCGGCAGAACCTCCTCGCGGTACTCGTCCGGTTGCTCCAGAAACCATTCGACGCACGGCATCGATACCACCCGAGTGGGTACACCGGCGGCTTGCAGGGTTTCGCGCGCGGCCAGAGCGAGCGCAACCTCGGATCCGGTGGCGATGAGGATGACGGGCGCCCAGTGCGACGAGTCGCCCGACGGCGGCGTGGCCTCCGCGAGAATGTACCCGCCACGGCCGACCGCGTCGGCTCCCGGCGCCCCGATCTGAGGCGTCTCGGCAAGCACGGGCACATCCTGTCGGCTCAGCACCAGCGCGACCGGACCGTCGCGACGCTCCAGGATGGCGGACCAGGCCACGACGGTCTCGTTCGCGTCGGCCGGGCGAACCACTGCGACGCCGGGCATGGCACGCAGTGAGGCGAGATGCTCGATCGGCTGATGGGTTGGGCCGTCTTCTCCCACGCCGATTGAGTCGTGGGAGAAGACGAAGATCACTCGCAGCCGCTGCAGCGCCGCGAGCCGAACGGCGGCCCGCATGTAGTCGCTGAAGACCAGGTAGGTCGCGCCAAACGGAAGAGTCGGTCCATGGAGGGCCATGCCATTGAGCGACAGCCCCATCGCGAACTCACGTATCCCGAAGTGCACCATGCGCCCGTATGGCGAAGCGTCAACACCGTCGACCTGCGGAGAGGCGGGCAGAAAGCTCTGCTCTCCAGGGATCCATGTCTTGTTCGAGTCCGCGAGGTCGGCCGAGCCACCCCACAATTCCGGCAGCAACGACGCGAGTGCGCCGAGAGCCTTGCCCGATGCGGTGCGGGTCGCAATCGCGGGGGTCTCGGCACCGCTGAAGCGAGGCAGGGCTTCCTTCCATCCTTCGGGAAGCGACCCGGCCACGAGCCTGTCGTATAGTGCCGCACGCTGCGGCTCGCGCACACGCCATTCGGTCATCGCCGCATCCCATTGGACCTTCCAGTCGCGTGCCCGATCCGAGAGCTGCCGCGTATGGGCGAGCACCTCAGGATCGACGAAAAAGTTCTGCTCAGGATCAAACCCCATCACGCGTTTGGTGGCCGCCACCTCTGCGGCTCCGAGGGGTGCGCCATGGACCCTCTCGGTGCCAGACATATTGGGTGACGGCCAGCCGATACGGGTGTGAACCGCAATGAATGAGGGCTTGTCGCAAACCTCCTTGGCCTTGAGGATGGCCTCGAAGATCGCCTCCGGACGCTCTTGGTAGCCGCCGTCGGCCGAGTGGAAGTCCACATTGTGCACATCCCAACCGTATGCGGCGTATCGCGCCGGAACATCCTCCCGAAATGCGACATCCGTCGAGCCGTCGATCGAGATCCGATTGTCGTCCCACAGCACGATGAGGTTGCCGAGTTGCTGCACCCCGGCAAGTGACGACGCCTCTGAGGACACCCCTTCTTCGAGATCGCCGTCCGAGCAGAGCACATAGACGAAGTGGTCGAAAGGGCTGGCCCCGGCGGGAGCGCTCGGGTCGAATAAACCCCGCTCGCGCCGCGCCGCCATCGCCATGCCCACGGCCGTCGCGAACCCCGATCCAAGCGGACCGGTCGTGGCTTCGACTCCAGGCGTGACCCCATGCTCGGGATGGCCTGGCGTCAACGAGCCCCATTGCCGCGTTGCTTTGATGTCGTCGAGCTCCACTCCGTATCCTGCCAGGTACAATTGGGTGTACTGGACGAAACCGGCATGCCCACACGACAGGACGAAGCGATCGCGACCCGCCCAGTCCGGTTGCGCGGGGATGCCGTGCATGATCTTTTGATAGAGCACGTATGCGACTGGTGCGAGGCTCATCGCCGTGCCCGGGTGGCCACTATGCGCACGCTCAACGGCGTCCATGGTGAGGGCCCTGGCGGTGTTCACTGCCAGATCGTCAAGGCTGCACCACGACCAATCCCCCGTGGATGCGTCCGCCGCCAGGGTCTCCTTCATGGTCAGTTACCCGCCTTGGCCTCGGCCTTTTGGGCATCGACCCATTCCGCACGTGCCTTGCCTGGCACCCATCCGGTGTCGACAAGCCTGACCTTGTACAGGCATGCCGCGCCGAACAGCACGATGGCGAAGATGACCAACGTGACCGCACCGCCCACAGTTCCGAGCCCGGCAAACATGCCGACCACAGAACCGAACCAGCCGAAGTCGGCGTCGCCGAACGTGCTGTTCGCCAAGCCGAGGGAGCCCATGACGGTTAGCAGCAGTGCTGGCAGGAAGGTGATGAGCAGCCCGTTGACGAATGCGCCAACAACCGCACCACGGCGTCCGCCGGTTGCGTTGCCGAATACTCCAGCGCCACCACCGTCGAAGAAGTGCGGCACCATTCCGGGCAGGATGAGTGCAACGCCCCACGCGGGGCCGAGCCAGACGGCGATCACGCCGAGGGCGACGAGGCCACCGACGAACGACGACATGAAGCCGATGAGCGACGCATTGGGTGCGAACGGGAAGACGATTGGAACATCGAGCGCTGGACGTGCCCCGGGCACCACCTTGTTGGCAATGCCCTGGAAGGCTGGCACCAGTTCGCCGAGGATGATTCGAACGCCATAGAGGATGATGCTCACGCCGATGCCGAACTGCAGCGCCTCGGCGAACGCGGCCATGAAGTACCCGCCGAAGTCAGTTGGCGGTGTCGCCGCAGCCGCAAAGATCTTCATCGCCTCGTCATGCGGCAGCGCGATGGCACCCCATACTGCGAAGAACAGGTAGAGGATCACCATGAGCAGCGTGGTGGACACCATCGAGTCGCGCAGGAACTTCAGACCCTGGGGGAACTTCACATCCTCAGTCGACCGCGAGGTGCGTCCGACTGCTGCCCCGAGTGCACCCGCGGTGATGTAACCCAGAGTATTGAAGTGGCCGATTGCCAGCTTGTCGTCTTTCGTCACGCGATTCATGAACGGCTGCGCGAAGGCAGGCATGACCACCATGATGACGCCCATGAGCAACGAGCCGACCAAGACGACCAGCAGCGTATTGTCTGGGCCAAAGCCAACCGAAAGCACCACCGCGAGCAGCGTTGCCATGAACACCATGTGGTGACCGGTGAGGAACACGTACTTCAATGGAGTGAAACGCGCCAGCAGAAGCATCACGATAAAGCTCAGCACGATGAGATAAGCGGAGGTTGCGCCATATTGGGTCGCCGCCTGCGCGGTGATGACCTCGTTAGTAGGCACGACGCCATGGGCTCCTGTCACCTTGAAGATGAGGTCGCCGAACGGAGCAAGTGCCGCCACCACCACGTTGGCTCCGGCACCGAGAATGAGGTAGCCCAGCGCCGCTTTGAGTGCTCCGCCGACGACTTGACCCGCCGACTTCTTCAGCGCGATGAGACCCACCGCGGCGACGATGCCGATGAGGTAGGCGGGGACATTGAGGATTTGCTTGCTGATGAAATCGAGAATGGCAACTAACCAATCCATTGCTCTAGTCCTTTCTAGATAACTAAATGGCTCTTGCGGGCTCTTGCGGGTACAGACTTTTCTTCTTTGAGACGACGTGGACGTATCCGGGCGCACAACACCGCACCAGCGCACCAGTGCGCCCGCGTAGCTTTCTTGAGTTGTGAGGTGTTAGATCAGCGGATGGCTTCCTGCAGCTTTTCCTTTATCTCTCCGCTATCCAGGAAGTTGTCGATCACGACGACCGGGGTCGACGCCCCGCTGAGTTCTTCCGCGAGCTCTTCCGAAGTCAGGATCAGATCAGCGCCCTGGGCCGCGCCTTTCGCACTGCCGATGTCGGCGGTCGTCACATCCGCGTCGATGCCGAGCTGACTGGCGGCCTGTTCCACGTTCATCTTCAGCAATACCGAGGTGCCAATTCCCATACCGCACACGCAAATGATGTTCATCATTTTCCTTCTCTCTGGGGGGACTTCGTGGAATCTAGCGTCGCTCTGATCTCTTCCGGGGTCGTAGCGACGCGCAAGGCCTCGTTACTGCCCGGGTCGGCGAGGGCAGTGGCGAGCTGCGACATCACGCCGATATGAGCCTGTTCGTCGGTAGCTGCCAAACCGATCACAAGCCATACCGGGTCGTTTTTCGCGCTGCCGAACTCAACGGGAGAGGAAAGTCGCACCCAACTCATCCCTGTGCGCAAAACCGCTGGCGAGGGGCGTGAATGGGCGAAGGCGATGCCGGGGGCAACCACGATGTATGGACCGAGCTGTTCGACGGCGGCGATCATCTCGTCGGTGTAGGCAGAAGTGGTGAACCCGCCCGCTGTCAGCTTCTCACCGGCGATTCGCAGCGCGGCGCGCCAGCTGTCTGCGACCGCGTCGAGTGCGAACACTTCGTCCGGCAATGCAGTTGAGATACTTGCGTAGGTCATCATTGTCCTTTCGCGCGAAGCCCTTGCTCGGGTGCACAGTGAAACATTAACACGACGAGGGAATTTTGTCCAGAAATAGACAAAACTACGGTGCGGCGCTGTCAGTTCTTCGACGCGTCGCGCTTTGCCGAGAAATCATGCCGTACACACGCGGCATCCTGCGCGAGAAATGCCGCCCCGTTCACCCCAGCGTCGGACCCCGATCGCGCGGGCAGGATCGTGAGCCGTTCGAAGAGATACTCCGGCGTGCGGGCCTTGATTGCGGCACGCATCGGCACCGCGATGATCTCACCGGCTTGAGCAAGTTCGCCTGCAAGCACGAGCGTCGAGGGGTTCATCAGGCAGACCGCCGGAGCGAGGGCCTCACCGATGAGCTCGCCCGCACGTGCGAGCAGGTCAAGGGCGAGATAGTTGCCACGCATCGCAAGGCTCACTACCTCCTCGCCGCTCTGGACATTGTTGCCAACAGACTGGAGCTGCTGCTGCACCGCCCAGCCTCCCGCGACAGACTCAAGGCACCCAAAGCGTCCACACCTGCACTGAGTTCCCTCCGAACAATAGAGGTGACCGAACTCCCCCGCCATGCCGCCAGGTCCGCGATAAATGTGTCCATCGAGGATGAGTCCAGAGCTGAGACCCTGGCCGATCTTCACAAGGATCAGGTCTGAACGGTCGCGCCACATCTTCCGGTATTCGCCGAGAGCGAGGAGGTTGGCATTGTTATCGACGACCACCGGTGCATCGGGGTACTCCGTCTCGAACACCACCGCCGGTTCCACTCCATGCCAGCCAGGCATCGTCGGAGGGTGCACCACTCTTCCTGCCGCAAAGTCAACGGGTCCGGGGAGACCGATTCCGATGCCGAGCACTGCGTCTGTCTCGAATCCCGCCTGAGAGAGGAGGCTGCGGAACTGGTTCCTGACGATGGTGAGCGCCTTGGTAGGACCGAGCTCAGTGTCGAACGGACGGGTCACCGATATCAAAGGGTCGCCGAGAAAGTCTGTGACAGCGAATCGCGCTGCCGAACTGCCGATGTCGGCAGCGAGGAGGACTCCGTGGTCGGCATCAAGCTGGAACCCCTCGGGCGGACGGCCCCCTGCGGACCCGTGCTGACTTGCCGCCACGATGAAGCCGGAGTCGACAAGGTCGTTGAGGCGCCGCTCCAGCGTCACCCGTGACCATCCGAGCTCTTCGATGAGCTCCGACCGCGTCACCCCTGGGTTCTGGCGCACAAGGCTGAGCAACATGCCCAAGCCGTTGACTGCCATTCCTGTCCTCCACCATTGAGACTGCTGTTTTGTCTATTTCTTAGCTTAACTGACCGGTATCGGATAGCCCAGCGAGCGGCATCCGATTCTGGCAGCCCAAACAGCGTCCGGCACGACAGCCGCACCCGCGCAACCGAATGAGAACTGCACGATCTAGCCGACGACGCTCTGCCCAAGGCGACGAACCAGCGCCGACACTGCATCCCGCCCGGCACGGTTTGCCCCGACCGTCGACTGCGACGGCCCGAATCCGATCAGGTGGATGCGAGGGTCGGCGCGCACCTGAGTGTTTCGCATGGCGATGCCGCCACGTTCGTTGCGCAGGTCGAGAGGGTCGAGGTGGGCAAGATCTGGCCGAAATCCGGTTGCCCAAAGAATGCTGTCGATGGATGTGAAGGACCCGTCAAGCTCGATGACTCCCGTCGGCTCGATGCGAGTGAACATGGGCCGACGTTCCAACGCTCCCCGCGCTTTGGCAGCCCGCGCATACGGCGACCAACTGAGCCCGGTATATGAGACGACGCTGCTGCTCGGCATTCCCGCCTCCACGTCAGCGGTCACCTTGGCAATGGTGGCCCGTCCGGTCGTCTCCGGTTCGAATTCGCCTTCGAAGAACACCGGTTCGCGACGCGTGTACCAGAAGCTGCTTGCCACCCGCGAGATCTCTTCGAGCTGTTGTATGGCCGAGATACCGCCGCCGACAATGGCAACTCGTTGGCCTGCGAATTCGGCGGCATCCACGTACTCATGGGTGTGAAGTTGCCTGCCACGAAAAGACTCGACGCCCGGGTAGTGCGGCAACACCGGGTTTGTCCAAGTCCCGGTCGCATTGATCACGGCCCGCGCTATCCACCCTCCTGCATTTGTCTCGATCATCAAGTCCCCGTCGGGATCGTTGTCTGCGGGGCGCACCGAGGTGACGTGGATGGGCCTCACGATGGGCAGGCCGGCGGCCTCCTCGAATGCAGCGAAGTAGCGGGGTACCGCATCTCGACTCGGCTCGGTCGGATCGATGGATGGCTTTGGGAAGCCGGGCAGGTCGAAGATGCCGTTCACGGTCGCCATCGTGAGGGATTTCCAGCGGAACCGCCACGCCCCGCCCGGAGCCGTGTTCGCATCCAGGACCACGAAGGAGCGGTTGGATTCCGGGTGCTCAACGGCGCTGACGAATCCTGCGCGCTTGAGGTGAAAACCAGCAGACAACCCGGCTTGACCTGCGCCGACAACCACAACTGTCGCTCGACGCACCTCACCGTTCACCTTGGTGTCAACGTGCGCGACCGCGGTCGCATTCCGACGCCCCGACTAGCCCGGCAGCCAGCGACACACCTCTCGGCGGAATATCCCCGTGCTACGGCGCGCGCTGGCCAGTTCCTACTCGCTGGCCACGAATGCGGCAACAGAGCCGTGAGATAACTGATAGCCTCGTCGGCGATGATCTTGCCCCTGAGCGCAAAGGAGCCTCCATGAAGATCGTGATCGAAGACAGCTACCCCGAGATGAGCCGGACCGCAGCAGACATCGTGCTCGGCGAGATGCTCCACGACAGGCGAGTGAACATGTCGCTGACCGCGGGCGCCAGCCCGGTTGGCACATACGAGATCGTCACCGAAGCACTACGCCGGAACCCGCAGGCCTACAGCGACGTGCACTTCTACAACTTCGACGAAGTCCCGCTCAGCGGGCAGAAGCGGGGCATGACCCGCTCCGCGCTCGACGAGTGCCTGTACCGTCCGGGCCAGGTCGCCGAGCGGAACATCCATGAGCTCAACATCGAAACGGCAGACTCGATCCGGCAGGAACTGCACGGCAACGGCGGCCTCGACCTCATGCTCATCGGCCTCGGAGCGGACGGGCACTTCTGCGGCAATATGCCGGTCAGCACACGCTTCGACGAGGAGATCTACACATACCCAGTCGATCAGAAGTATCCCTGGTACGCCGACGCTGCCCGGATGATGCCGGAGGGGATCGAGGTGCCGTCGGAGATCGTCACGATGGGCGCGGCCATGCTCACCAAGGTCCGTCGTGTGCTGCTCATCGTCAACGGCGCGGGCAAGGCCAACGCACTCGCGCAGATGATGAGCCGCGAGGTCTCGACAGACTTCCCGTCGACGATCCTGCGCACGCTCCCGAATCTTGTCGTCGTTGCAGACCGCGAGGCGGCATCACTGCTCGGCTGACGCCGGTCCATCCGGTCGCGCATTCGTGCCGTCGGGCAAGGCGGTGGATGCTCCGGCGTTGGTCGGTCGCTCTTCCGAGCGTCTCCTGAGCAAAAGTGCGAAAAGCGGGAAGAGCAACACGGAGAACAGCCCGGCCCCGACAAGAGCCGACGCCATCGCCGTGCTCAACGCACCCGCCTCCACCCCGATATTGGTCACGGCGACGACGATGGCCAGCGCAGTGGAGGTGAGCAGCACCATGGCTCCCCGGTCACTCCACGTTGAACCCGCTGGCGCACCGATCAGGCTCGGAAGCCCGCGGACGACAAGAAACAACCCGAGGAAGATTGGGATCAATAGCAAGGTTTGAGGGTCTGACAGCAGCGCGGCGAGGTCGAACCGTACCCCGGTCATCACGAAGAAGATCGGGACGAGAAACCCGAACCCGACCGCCTCGAGTTTACGGTCGATCGTCTCACGTTCGGCAGGCGCGACGCTGCCCAGTAACACACGGGCAAGCGCACCAGCAGCGAAGGCACCGATCAGCATATCGAGTCCGAGTGCCATGCTCGCGCAGGAGAGTACGACGAGCACGGCGATCACAAGGCGAACGGCGAACTGTCCGCTCGTGCGCATGGTGCCGGACATGATGCGGCGCAGCCACGACGGGAGTCCATGAGAGGCCCACCACATAGCGAGCGCGATAACTGCAGTGAAGGCGGTAAGCGCGATTGCAGAGACTAGGGGGTGGCGCCCGCTGAGAAACAACGCGAGGGCTAGCAGCGGGCCGAACTGTCCGATGGCACCGGCGGCGATCACAAGGCGCCCGAATGGAGTGTTGATCTCATTCGCATCTCGCAGCACAGGCATGATCGTGCCGAGAGCGGTGGATGTGAGGCAGATCGCGACGAAGATCCCTGCGCTTGGCGACGGAGCGAGCAGGACTCCCCCAATCATGGCCATGCCGAGGGAGAGCACCCACGACATTCCCGCTCGCATGATCGGCTTGCCCTTGATGGCCGCGAGGTCGATCTCGCTGCCCGCGAGGAAAAACAGCATGGCGACACCGAAGGTGGCCAGAGTGTTGGTGAGTTCCCCCGGTTGAAGCCAGCCGAGCACATCCGGCCCGACGAGAAGGCCGAGAACGATCTCGACAACCACAAGAGGCACGGTGATTAGCCGGCCGAGCACATCCGCAACCAGCGGCGCCACAGCTACCACGACGAACAGAATGACGAGGCTGAGCAGGGACGACTCCATGGTCTCAGAATAGTGTGGACCGGGGTTGCATCGCTTCGACGGATGCGTGGCATAGTTGCGGTGGCTTTGGGCTACTGAGTTGACGCCGGGCTTTCGGCTGCCGATCACGGCCCGATCTGTAGCGGATTCGGACTAGTTCGTAGAAGCTTCGGACTAATTTGTAGAGACTCCGGACTAATTTGTAGAGGCTTCGGGCTGGGGCAGCGTTCACACCAGGCGCTGTCCGACCACCCGAAATGCAGACGCCCCCATTCGGAACCCTTGTCAGCAGCGGGGGCACGTCGTGTTCCCCGGCATTTCGGGCCTCAGCCATAGCATGTCTCGAGGGATCGAGTGGTCGGGTGGGGGCGTCTGCAGAGACATGGATGAATGGCCCTCCCCTTTTCCGAACAAACTTCTATCCGGGCGTCTACTCAGGCCCGGAATCTCTCACACCTGACGCAAATCGAGCATCCTGGCCAGGAGGCTCTCCAACTGGGTGCGCTCGACCGGGCTGAGGGCAGTGGCGAGGGGGGCGAGAAGGTCGGTCAGTTCCCCGGTGAGTTGTTCGGCGAGGCCCATCCCGCGGTCGGTGAGAAAAACGTCGACTGCGCGACCGTCTGTGGCACTTGCGGAGCGTGCAATCAGTCCCCTCTTCTCGGCACGGGCGACGAGACCGGTCAGCGTGGATTTCTCAAGACCAAGATAAACGGCGAGTTCACTCATGCGGGGCCGCCTGTCGCGAAGGATCGCGAGCACACGTAGTTGCGTAAGGGACAGACCGTTTTCTGCGGAGAGCCTTGTCAGCACGCCCATGGTCATAAACGCCGACTGTGCAAGCATGTCGATCAGTTGCGTGGTGGCCGTCTGCGCATCGACGCCACGGGCGCGAGCATCCATCATATGCACAAGCCTCTCTTGCATTAGTTCGTAATATAAACTATTTTAGTTGGTGTTACGAATCTTATCAGGGAGTTAGAGTATGAAGGCCGCAGTGGTCACCAGTTTCACCGAACCGCCTCATTACCAAGACTTCGCCCTCCCCGCACAACTCGGCGAACATGAGATCATCGTCGAGGTGCTCGCGGCAGGCCTGCATCCGCGGGTGCGAGCCCAGGCGGACGGAACTCACTACACCAGCACCGACCAACTCCCCTTGGTGCCCGGTATCGACGGGGTCGGTCGCACGGCCGAGGGAGCCCTCGTCTACTTCGTGCTTCCTGACACATCCCTGGGATCGATGGCGCAGCAAACCGTCATCGACACCCGGCGCAGTATCGAACTCGCGCAGGATGCCGACCCCATTCAGATCGCAGCCGCAATGAACCCGGCGATGTCATCATGGATCGCTCTGCGTCGGCGCATCAGCTTTACGCCCGGCCAGAACGTGCTCGTCCTCGGCGCGACCGGCAGCGCTGGCCGACTCGCGGTACAGGTCGCCAAGACGCTTGGGGCAGGCCACGTCACCGCGGTCGGTCGCGGCGTGGATGCGCTCCGTTTACTCGAAGCCGACGTGACGGTCGCGCTCGAAAGCGACAAGAACGCGGTCACCAACCAACTTGGCGACGCTGCCAAAGACGTCGACGTGGTCATCGACTATCTGTGGGGCGAACCAACGCACGATGCCATGAGCGCGATCATCCCCCGGCGCACCGACGACGCCCAATCATTGGCATGGATACAGGTCGGCTCAGTGGCAGGGGCAGAGGCGGCCATCCCCGCCGCTGCGCTTCGGGCAACACGGTTGCAGATCGTCGGAAGCGGGCAAGGCTCGGTCTCGACGCGAGGCATCGTGGCCGAGCTCTCCGAACTCGCCAAGGCGGTGAGCGGCAACGCATTCATGATTGAGGCTCGCCGCGTGCGACTCGAAGACATCGAGCGGACGTGGACTGAGCCCGCGACATCCCAGGAACGCATCGTCGTTGTTCCCCAGCCTTTGCCCGAACAAGGCAGAACACGCCCTGCTCTGGCCTAACATCTGACACCCCCTCATCGCATGGCAATCGCCCCCCCCAAGAGATGCACCGAGCTCGCGGAAAAAGTTGTTCCCGCTGTCGCCGTACCGACCTCCCTATTGGGAAATAGAATTCTGCACGCTCAAGATCGAGATCTGCATGCCAAGGGCGATACAGAACCCGAGCAGGAACAGGTAGCTGAACAGAATCGGCAGCGGCGCGGCGCCCTCGGAATCGATTCTGTGCGACCTGACCGGGCTCACTCTGATCGCCTTCGGCCCGATCTCGATCGACACGATTATTCCCGTCGTGATGGCTTTCGCTTTTCTTGCGGGAACGCTCCCCGCCATTCGGATCGCAAAGGCAGATCGGGTGGAGTCGCTTCGCGATGAGAAGCGGTGGCTGATGGTCGAGGCGAACTCACGCTCGTGACCGCACCGACCATCCCCCGTCACGCCGCCATCGGTCTCTCTAATGTCAGCGCTGAACCGGACCCGCAAGCCTCTGTCCGAGTTGCGAGGCATCACGTTCGGTGTCATCACGCTAGTCTGTTTGTACTCGTTCTGCGAGGCCGTGGCGGGATCGAGGCCAGAGCGGCCGAATACCCCCTCACGCTTTAGGCGCGCGAGCAATGGACACAGCACACCTCCGATTCGTGCCCACACGCACAACGATCAGAACAGGTGGGTTCAGAACAGCATGAATCACATGACAATGGGCAACGGTCCTGAGCCGCAGCATGGCGGTATGCAGCCGAACCCCCATACTCACCATGGCGACTCTGGCACGAGCAGCCATCAGGATATGCCGGAACACACCAACATGGGTGCGGATCCTCACCCCCACTCACCCCACGAGATGATGGGGCACGGCGGCCACGACGAGATGTCGATGGATGGCATGGCTCACGACATGCGCAACCGATTTATCATTGCCGCCGTCTTTGCCGTAGCAATCACGTTGTGGTCTCCGATGGGCAGGAGTCTTGGCTTCAGCGTTGCCGCACCGTTTGGGTTGCGCGACGATGTATGGGCCCTCATCCTGAGTCTGCCCGTCGTCTTCTATGCCGCATGGATCTTCTTTGATGGGGCATTCCGCGCACTGCGCAGACGAACCCTCGACATGATGGTGCTCGTCGCGGTGGCGATCAGCGCCGGATGGCTCTACAGCCTGTATGTGACCGCGACCGGGGGCGGCGAGGTCTTCTACGAGGCGATCGCCACCTTGGCAACATTCGTTTTGCTCGGTCACTGGTTTGAGATGCGCGCCCGTGGGGGCGCGAACGACGCGATCCGAGCGCTGATCGATCTCACCCCGCCGCATGCCACGGTCATTCGAGATGGAATCACTTCCGAGATCCCCACGGCCGAGGTCATCGTCGGCGACATCGTGCTCGTTCGTCCCGGTAGCAAGATTCCTGTGGATGGTGTTGTTGAAGACGGCCAGGCGGAGGTCGACGAGTCGATGGTCACTGGCGAGAGCCTGCCGGTGTCGAAGGCTATCGGCGACGAAGTCATCGGCGCGTCGATGAATACGACGGGCGCATTGCGTGTACGTGCCACAAAAGTCGGCGCAGATACGGCGCTCTCGCAGATCATCGCGCTCGTGCGCGAGGCACAGTCGTCCAAGGCGCCCGGTCAGCGGTTGGCCGACCGTGCAGCGTTCTGGCTGGTTCTCGTTGCGCTGATCGGCGGCACAATCACGTTTATCAGTTGGCTGTTGCTCGGTGCGACGGTTGAGGCAGCGCTGCTTTACGCCATCACCGTTGTGGTGATCACCTGCCCGGACGCCCTTGGCCTTGCCACGCCGACCGCCATCATGGTTGGCACGGGGCTTGGCGCACGCCGCGGAGTGCTTTTCAAGAACGCGACAGCGCTCGAGACGTCTGCGAAGATCGATACCGTTGTGATGGACAAGACGGGAACGTTGACGAAGGGCACACCTGAGGTCACTCAGATCGTCACAGTTTCGAGAGAAGACAGCCAACTCCTTCCCCTCGTCGCTGCCCTCGAACGCGAGTCGGAGCATCCCCTCGCAGCCGCCGTGGTTGCCTACGCCGAACAACATGGCTCCCCCGCAATGGTTGCTACCAGTTTTCACAACATCCCCGGCCAAGGAGCGATGGCAACGGTGGATGGTCATGCGCTTGTGGTCGGCAACGAACGGCTTCTCGCCGATCAGGGAGTCGACACGCACACGATCCTCGCAGGTCGAGACAGCATTGCCTCTGCCGGCCAAACGGTGATCCTGGTTGCGATCGACGGCCACGCAGTCGCGGCAATCGGCCTAGCCGATGCGGCGCGCGAAACGTCGGCGGCCGCGGTCAGCGCCATGCACGATCTCGGGGCCAGCGTCGTGATGCTCTCCGGTGACAACGCGGCCACGGCTGAACGGATAGCGGAGCAGCTGGGAATCGACACCGTGATCGCCGAAGTCTTGCCCGGTGACAAGGCCGCGAAGATCGACGAGCTGCAGCGGGCAGGAAGAGTTGTCGCCATGGTGGGCGACGGGATCAATGACGCGCCGGCCCTCGCTCAGGCCGATCTTGGGATCGCGATCGGGGCAGGCACGGATGTGGCGATCGAAACCGCCGACGTTGTGTTGATGCGATCCGATCCGCTCGATGTGCCGACCGCCCTGCACATTGGACGAGGCACGCTCCGCAAGATGCGACAGAACCTGGGTTGGGCGATCGGGTACAATACGATTGCACTGCCACTGGCCGCAGGGGTGCTTGCCCCAATCGGGTTCACCCTCAGTCCCGAAATTGCTGCACTTTCGATGTCTGGGTCGAGCGTCATCGTCGCGGTCAACGCTCTGATGCTCAAGAGGCTGCACCTGTCCGACCCCACCGGCGACTCCGCTGAGTCGCACACGCACCAATAAGGCGCGCCGCGGCCGACACCGAACGTGCAGCCGCGAGGGGAAAGAATCGCGGTGTCTTCAGTCGGCGACCGTCAGCGGCAGCGACGGTCAATACTCGAGCGCAAGCCGAGCAAGGTAGCTATGCCCGCAAGGACCTTCCTTTGAGCGATCAGATCAAGGCCGAGGGCGACGCGATAAGGAAACTGGCCCGACGACGACATCGCGAGAGAGCGCGGTGAACTGAACGGCATCATCCTGACAAGAAAATAAGCATTTTTCACGTGCGCGTCACGCTCGAGAGATTCGGGCTCCGCAAGAGCCGCACGGTAGTCCTTGCGCATCAGCCCGGAGATAAGGTTGTCGATGATGCGGCCGAGCAGGGTGCCTCGCGCGTCGGTGAAACGAGACTCGAGGGCGAGGCGCCTCGGCGGCACCTCGAGAACGATGGGCCTTCCGACGAGGTCCTCGAAGCTCCCGGGAACACCGATGGGCGGTCGTGCGTAGTCGCGATCGACGGTTGCAGGGTATGGCGAGCGCGACTCGACACCCGTCGAAATGCTGAGAGGCCCGCTGAGCCGCACATCCGTCGCCGACGCCGACAACCGCACCTCGTAATCGCCGTTCTCAAGCCGCCAGTCCTTGTCGACGACATCCCAGTAAGCGAGGTCGGCAATGGCGAAAGTCAGCTCGACAGTCGACTCCTCGCCTGCTCGTATGAAAACTTTCGTAAATGCCCGCAACTCTTGTTCCGCTTTGAATACAGCACCGTCGTTGTTACGCACATAGAGCTGCACAACTTCGGCGCCGTCGCGCTGCCCCGCGTTGCGCACCGTCGCCGTCACGTGAACTTGCCCGTCTCTCACCACAACATCCAGATCACGGTATTCGAATGTTGTGTAGCTCAGTCCATGCCCAAATGGAAACCGAAGGGGCGTGTGCGATGCGTCGTAATAGCGATAGCCGACGTAGATCGACTCGAGATATCTGGCCTGCACCGCCTTGTCGTAATCTGCGGCCGCGCTGGACTCCTCCGCGCTGCGCACCCAGCTCTCCGTGAGCTTTCCCGACGGTGTGACCTCGCCGAAGAGCAGGGCAGCGGCGGCTTCTCCCCCGCTCTGTCCAGGTAGCATCATGGAAAGCACTGCAGCGAGTTTGTCGGCGAACGGAAGTTCGACTGGTGCTCCTGCGAACAGCACAAAGACCACCTTTGCGCCGGTTTCGATCAGGCTCTGGATGAGCCGCATCTGGTTGTCTGCGAGACGCATGGAGGAACGGTCGAACCCCTCGCTCTCGTCGAGATCGGTGAGCCCGCCGAAGAAGAGCACCGTATCCACGTGGGAAGCAAGATCGATGGCCTCCGCCTCGAGAGCCGGGTCACGGTCTCCTGTGCTCTCTCGATAGCCACGCGCAAATCGGTAGCGGACACCTCGGGCGTCGAACGCATCCTTTGGCGTCACGACTTCGGGAGGAGTGATGAGAGACGAGCCCGCGCCCTGAAAGCGCATGCGCTCGAAGAGATCACCGATAATGGCGAGCTCGGGGGCACTGGAGCCGGAGGGCAGCGGAAGCGTGCCATCGTTGACCAGCAGCACGGCACTGTCGGCAGCGACCTCGGCCGCGATACGGGCATGCTCGGCTGGGTCGTGCGGCACACGCATGGCCACCGAATCGTCTCGCACCGCGGTGCGCTCGATCAGCCGAAGCAGGCGGGATACTGAGAGGTCGAGGTCCGCCTCGGACAAAGCACCGGAGCGCACCGCAGCCACAACACTGCGCCTGTTGTGCGGAACATCGCCGGGCATGTCGAGATCGCATCCGGAGGCGACTCCTGCGACGCGGTCATGGGTCGCACCCCAGTCGGTCATGACGAGGCCATCGAAACCCCATTCATCGCGCAGGATGCCTTTGAGCAGTGTCTCGTTCTCTGATGCGAAAGTGCCGTTCACCCTGTTGTATGCGCACATCACGGTCGCCGGGTGCGCCGTCTTGACCACTCGCTCAAACCCGCGCAGATAGATTTCGCGAAGCGCCCGATCGTCGACGATGCTATCGCCAACAAACCGAAACTCCTCGTTCGAGTTCGCCGCAAAATGTTTGAGCGAGATCCCTACACCCCCGCCTTGCACACCCCGAACGAATGCCTCGCCGAAGGCACCAGAGACGAGAGGGTCTTCAGAGAAATACTCGAAGTTGCGTCCACACAGCGGACTGCGTTTGATGTTGATTCCCGGCCCGAGCAACACGTGCACTCCCACGCCGAGGCATTCCCGGGCTAAGGCGGCGCCGATACGTTGCTGGTTGTCGGGATTCCAACTGGATGCGACAGTCGCCGACGTCGGAAATGCAGTCGACTGCGCATTGACAGCGATATCGAAACCGCCTCCGGTGTCGCTCACCAGGCGCACGCCGTGAGGGCCGTCCGTGAGGGTGATCGATGGGATACCGAGCCGCGGGATCGGGTGCGTATGCCATGACTGGCTGCCCTCGATGAGCAGGACCTTCTCCTCGAGCGTCAGCTCCTGAACAGTTTCGGCGATGGTGCGCGGCACAGAATTCTCCCTTCGGGCTCGGGCGAGACGCGGTTCACGGCTCACGAACACCAGCTCAGCGCATCGGGCGCAACTGTGGAACAAGCAGCAGTGCGACCGCGCACACGATCGCCGAGGTAACATAGAGCGCTGGGTAGCCTCCGAGGTTGAGCACAATCGGGGCGGCAACCGCCGGGGCGATCACCTGTGGCAGCGAACTGGCGATATTCGCGACACCGAGCATCGTGCCGTGTGTGGCATCGTCGCTGAGCGCAGACGTGATGATTGCAAGGTCCACGGCGATATACAGACCCCACCCGACGCCGACGAGCCCAGCGGCGACAACAACGACCTCAAGCACAGGCACGAACGCCATCAGCAGCGCACCGGCGGTGCCGATGATCGTTGCCATCACGAGGAAAGGAAGACGGCGCTTCCGCCTGTCGGACAACGGTCCGGCTACGCTCGCAACCGCTGCGGTGACAAGCACGCTCACCAGAGTGACGATCAGTACCCAGTCGCCCGGCGCATCCACACCGACACCGTCAGAAAGATAGAAGTAGAGGTAGAGCAGCACGAGAGCATTTGCGAGGTTCATGAGAAGGCGAATCACCCACGCCCACACGAATAGTCTCGTCGGCCGCAGCCCGGAGAAAAACGCGCGAACATTCGGCGAGACATGCTGTGAGGCGACGCCGGCGTCCGCAGAGTCGGTCGACGGCTCTTTATGCACGATGAGGAATGCGATGCTGAGCGCAGGCACGGCAATCGCAAGCGCGACATATCCGAGCGAGCCTTCGCCAAGGGCGACCGCAAGGGCGGTGCCGAAGACGACGCCAACGGTTTGGGCGACGCCGAAAAGCGAACCGACCAGCCCCCGCTGATGTTCAGGCACGCGGTCGGCGATCGTCGCTGCCAGCGCGGCGAACGGCCCATTGAGGCCAACCTGCACCGCAATCCAGCCGACAAGCATCCATACCACTGAGGGCGCTGCCGCAAGAACGACGAACCCCACAACGCCAAGCAACGCCCCAGCAACGAGGATCGGGCGACGGCGGCCCCAACGCGACCTGGTCCGATCGGAAATGGCTCCCCAAAGCGGATTGGCGACGAGCGACGCCGCCGCCCCGACGCCCGTGACGAGTGCAAGAATGGCTTCCTTGGACCAGCCCGCGTCTGCGAGCGCACCAGACTGTGCCGGCAGGAGGATCTGGATCGGCCCGAACCAGCCAGCGGCAACACCGACGATCGCAATGACGAACGCGACTATCCACCCGCGGCTCACCTGTGGCTGGTCGCTTGCTGCTTCCTGCGCTTGCATATCGGTTTCGGTCACTGGACCCGCCCATCTGTCGGTATCGATTCGCCCAGCGCGGTTCCCCACATGCCAAAGTTGGACAAGTGTCCAAAACCATACGGCGACACTCTTCCCGCCGGCAAGCGATGGCACCCAATATTTACGTGACCGAAATACGCGGGTCGGAACTTGACGCGTGATCGGACAAAATCCACTGCGCGGCGGCGCTGCAGCCGTGCACGTGCGCAGGCCACAGGCGCACGCGGCACCAGGCGCGCACAGCGCGAGCGTAAGCGCGGCGCTTACAACCAACTCCGGAGGAAGCGATGAGCTCGGCGATACCAGTCAGGTCAGCGGTGGCGGCGTCCCGCGAACAGCGCATGAAGCAGCGGAAGCACGGATAGCAGCATCAGCACCGTCCCGAAAGTAGCCTCATTCCCACGAAGCACCGCCCCAGCGATCAGCAACGCGCCAAACAGTACAGCAGACACCAGTCGCCGCGCCACGCGCTCCAATCGGGCAACCCTCCGGTCGAGCACCGGCGTCTTGACGGCAAGAGAGCCTTCCTCAATCTGGGTGACAAGCGCATCTACCCGTTGAGGCAGCCGCCAGACCGTGCCAGCCACATCGAAGACCTGCTTGGCGAAATCCTGCACCACGTTCCTACCCTCGTCGCGCAGCAGTTGCGCGGCATACGGTTCGACAGAATCCCAGAGGTTGAACGCGGGATCAAGCGCGCTGCACACCCCAGACACGAGCGACACGGCTCGAATGATGAGTAGGAAGTTCTCCGGCAACTGGAATGGCAAAGAGCGCACAACGTCGCCGAGCTGCACCGCGAAATCGCGGAACTCCCGCGGGTCCACATCGCGCAGCTCTGCAAGCCCCATTCCGCCGAACCGGGCGAACAGTTGCGTCATGGCCACCTCAAGTTCGGTGGTCTCTGCCGACGGCAGCAACATGCCCACATCGCGAACCGCATCCACCAGGCCCTTGCCATCGCGGGACGCGACTGCGATCAACAGCTTGCGCAGGCCGCTACGCGTCGTGGCCGGAACATCCCCCATCATGCCGAAGTCGATGAAGGTCAACTTCCACGGCCGCCCGCTCGACCCCTCGGGAGCTGGAGTGACGAAAATGTTTCCTGGGTGTGGATCCGCGTGGAACAACCCGTTCGAGAAGAGCTGATCGAACATCACCTCGGCAAAAACAGGAGCCACCTGCGCCGGGTCGATGCCCGCCACACGAAGCGCATCCGTATCAGTGATCTTGATCGCCGTGACATCTTCGAGGGTGAGAACGCGACGCGTGGTTCTCTCCCAGACCACGGCGGGCACGGACACCCGCTCGTCGCCGGTGAAATCCGCTGCAAAGCGCTCGCAGCTAGCTGCTTCGTGCAGATAGTCGATCTCCTCAAGGCTCGTCTGCGCGAACTCCTCGACGAGGGCAGGCACGTCCACGCGATCGGAAACAAGCCGCACACGACTCAGCCATCCGCCCACCTTGCGCAACGCAGCGAGGTCGACATCGATGATGGAACCGATTCCTGGCCGCTGCACCTTGAGCACCACCGCGTCGAGCCCCGTGTCAGCGGCAATGGGCGAGGCGAGCCTCGCGCGGTGCACCTGGCCGAGGGACGCCGCCGCAACGGGAGCCTCGTCGATCGTCAAGAACGCTTGTTCTAGAGGAACGCCCAGCTCTGCCTCGGCGAGCGCGCGGATCTCGGCAAATGCGACGGGAGGAACCTCATCCTGCAGCCCTTCAAGTTCAGTCGTGATCTCGGGCGGCAACACATCGAGCCGGGAGGACATGAATTGACCGACCTTGATCATCAAGCCACCAAGATCGACGGCGAGCGCATGAAAGCGTTGCGCCAACGTGCGCAGCCGAGACGCGCGGCCGCGCTCGGACACCTTCGAAAGCCCGACGCGCGGGAGGAACACCTCGAACCACCATGTCACGGCGAGATACCACGAGGCGAAGCGCAATATGCGACGGTAGCGCGCACGGCCCACGGCGGCACTCCCGCTCGGAACGTGATGCCCCAGCGAATCTGTCCGAGGTTGAGAACCCGACGACACCCGGTTCAGTCCTGAGCCAGAATGGAATAGAGCTTACGGCGCGCCTCATCGAGCACGGTCACCGCCTGAGCCACCTGCTCCGGTGTGCCGCTCTGGCGCACCTGGGCAGCAGCCTGAGCGAGCTCGATACCCGCCTTCGGCAGAGCGCCGTGGGGACCTGCCCCGCTTGAGCCTCCCCAAAGCCCCGACGCATCGGCGCCAGCGGCCTCCTCGCGTCCCTCATCCGTCAACGTATAGGTCTTGCGACCGTTGGACTCTTCGGCGCTGATCAGCCCCTCGTCCGCCAACAACTGCAACGTCGGGTACACGGAACCGGGGCTCGGCTTCCAGCTGCCGCCACTGCGCTCGTCGATCTCATGAATGATCTGGTAGCCGTGCATCGGCTGCTCTGCAAGCAGTGCAAGCACAGCCGTACGAACATCTCCTCGACCCATCCGCGACCCACCGCGCGTGCCGCCGCGATTGTCAAAAGTCGAGCGCAGATGCTCAAACGCCTGCCACATGCCCTCGGATTGCGCGCCTCGGAACCCGCTGCCCGCTGAGAAAGAATTGCCCATGATTGCCTCCTCTAAAAATCGTGAACGATAGTCAACGATATACCATAACGAGTGTGAGCGATAGGGTCTCGCCTCGGCCGCGGGAACACCCACCTAGCGGCTATCCCGCGAGGCCGTGCACCGGCCACGCGACCACGTCAAGCGAAGACCTCACCAAGTGTTCGCCGATTCGACCCGATGGAAGATGCGCACACGATGTCATCGGTCCCGGTTCCATTCAGTCAGTGACCGCTGTATAGTCACCATATGCTGACCTTATCTCCGCGGGTGAATGTCATGAACCGGCTCGGCCGGGCAATGGCTGACCCGACCCGCTCTCGCATCCTTCTTTCCCTCCTCGAGACGCCGGGATATCCGGCGAGGTTGGCACGTGATCTTAACCTGACGCGCACGAATGTGTCGAACCATCTTGCCTGCCTGCGCGGATGCGGCATCGTCGTCGCCGAGCCTGAGGGCAGGCAGACCCGATATGAGATAGCCGACCCGCACCTGAGTGCTGCACTGGACGCACTCGTCGATGTCACCCTCGCGGTCGACGAGAGCGCGCCCTGTATGGATCCGACATGCGCTGTCCTCGGTTGCTGCGATTCTAAGGAAGCCGCCCAATGACAGCCACGGCTTTGACCAAAGAACAACGCGTGCGGCTGCACCGTCGCGTTAAGTTCATCGTCAGTTTCACTATCAGCTGGAACGTGATCGAGGCGGCCGTCGCCATCACCGCAGGGGCGGTCGCTTCCTCGGCAGCACTGATCGGTTTCGGCCTCGACTCTGTAATCGAGGTCGCCTCAGCTGTGGCGGTGGCGTGGCAGTTCACACGCAAAGATCCAGAAAAATGGGAGAAACCGACTGTGCGGGCAATCGGAATCGCATTCTTCGCTCTCGCCGCCTATGTCACGATCGACGCAATTCTTACTCTGACGGGAGCGCAAGAGGTCGCACACAGCCCAGTCGGCATCGGCATTGCCGTAGCAAGTCTGATCGTGATGCCGACGCTTGCCTGGTATGAGCTCCGCACCGGTCGCCAGCTCGGGTCGCTGAGCGTGCAGGCCGACGCAAAGCAGCTGCTGCTGTGCGTTTACCTCTCTGGCACGGTGCTGATCGGACTGCTGGTGAACAGCCTGTTCGGCTGGGCCTGGGCGGACTCTGTCGCCGCGCTTGTAGTGGTGGTGCTCGCGATTCGGGAAGGTATCAAGGCATGGCGCGGCGACGTTGAGTCGCCGTTTGAGGTGCTCGAAGACATCGGTGCCGAGAACGCAGGGTACGAGCAATAGGGGGTGTCGCCGGCCACGGGGAGTCATCCCGTCAACATCGTCAAGGGTGGGCAAGGCAGTACGCGCGTGACCAACGAAGTGACCCCAGAGCGGCATTCTCGGAGCAGGGAGAGTCGGAACGGCTCGCGCACGGCTCGCTGTAACCCCCGGTTACCGAGTGCTCACCGCCGGTTCGGGCTCGGCAGGCAAAATCGCACTGATCGTGGATGTCCTCGTTCCGTGGGCGACGCCGACGACCGCCGGGGACGTTGCGCGAGATAGTGAACGTAGTCCAGCGCAACTTGAACACCCGCGGCGGTGGACTCCAACAGAACAGCCATTGGGTTTACGAAATGCCTCTCGAATCGGCAGAACCGAACTCTCGATGAGTTCCGTTCTGTCTTGTCCTTGAGCCATTTCCGCGTCTTCGAGTCGTTGCACATTTCGTGCTCCCCCAGTGGCTGGCTCGCAGATGCACCACCGCTAGTTCGGGGGTATACCTGGAATGAACAGGCTGGAGTGAGGACGAGGTGCCGAAATGCCAATGACAGAACTACCCATCGAGAAGGCATTCATGCTGATCGAGCCAGGGCCGGTCATCCTGGTCACGACCCGTGAGAATGGCCGCGACAACATCATGACGATCACTTGGCACATGGTGATGGATTTCACGCCTCGGATCGCGTTGACTACCGGGCCATGGAACCACTCGTTCGACGCCCTGATCCACACCAAGGAGTGCGTACTTGCGATCCCGACGGTGGACCTGGCCGAGAAGGTGGTCGGCATCGGCGACTGCTCCGGCGCTCAGGTGGACAAGTTCGACAAATTCGGTCTGACGCCGCTTCCGGCCAGCGATGTCTCTGCCCCACTCATCGCCGAGTGCGTCGCCTGTCTCGAATGCCGCGTGGCACAATACCTGGAATTCCCGGGGATGTTCATTCTGCAAGGCACACGCGCATGGATCGACGACACGCGGGAGGAGCGCCGTCGCATTCATGCCAACGGCGACGGCACATTCGTGGCAGACGGAGATACCCTCAACCTTCGCAGCCTGATGCTCGACAAACTACCGCCAGGCGTGTAGCCGTCGTCGCCGCTACGTTTTCTCGACCGAGTCCGAAACCGCTTTCCGCGCATCGGCCAGTTCTTTTTCCGCGGCAGCAAGTCGTGCCTTCGCGCGCACAACTCGGCGCTCAGGGAACGTCGCTGCCACCGCGCGGGCCCGACCGCCGCCCTGCCGATCCTCGGTTCCCGTCTGCACATAGGCCGCTGCGATCAACATCACCTGGCACGAGAGGTTGATCCACAGCAGCAGAGCAACGAGCGAGCCGAAGGAGGCGAGAAGCGGGTTGTTCGTCGCGCCTCCCACGAACCACAGCGACAGGGTCTGTAACACAATTAGCCCAAGCCCGCCCACGAACGCGCCTGGCCAGAGCGCATGGGCGTCGGCGCGTGGGCGGCCGAGCGCCCAGAACAGAAGTGCCAGGATAACGACGTCAAGCACGAACGTCAGAGCAAGCGGCATGGCGGTCGAGGTGGTCGCGACGAGCCAGGAGTCGTCGGTTAACCCCAATATCCCGAACACATAGTCAGCGATCCACGTGCCGGCGACTCCGAGCCCGGCCGACACGAGGACGGCAATGCCGAAGATCAGAGCCAGTAGCAGGTTGCGCACGATGCCCCAGACAACGTTCACGTTGTCGGTCACAGTGTCGGTGAGTTCGAGCAGAGCCGAACGGGTCTGGCCGACAACTCCGGACGCGGCCCACACGAATCCTCCGAACGCCACGAGTCCCGCAATGCTGAATGAGAGGGGGTGGATGAGGTTGTCCGGATGGATGAGGGCATCATCGCCGACGAGCCCCGGGATCACCCGGTTCAAGGCATCGACGATTGCGTCCAGTGCCTGCTGGTCGCCTGCGATCCAGATGCCTACGACGGCAAAACCGACGAAGACGGCCGCAGCGATTGAGAACAACGCCTGATAAGTGATCGCGTTGGCAAGCATCGGACCGCGGTGCTCGGTGTACAGCAGGAATGCCCGCACCAGCTTGGTGCGCAACGCAACCGCAATAACCCGATTCGTCGCGCTCGTGATCCGATGAACTATGCCCAGAAGGATCACCTCGCCGCGAGTGCGCCCATCGGATCCCACGGAGCAAGAGAAATCGGCTCGGTACCAAGGGCGGCAGCAAGGTCGTCTGGAAGCTTACGCGCATCCACCGCGACCTCGAACACGTACTCGTCGAACCAAGAATCGTCCATCGTGTAGAAGCCCTTGTCGCCGTTCTTATCGCCCCAGCTGTTCTCGACGCGCCAACGGCGCGGCACGCCGTCGACCAAGTCGACGCCCGTGAGGAGCATGGCGTGAGTCATCAGCGAGTCGCCATAGCGAACCCGTGCTTCCTTGTCCATCGTGAAATCGGTCGCATACACACCGCCAACGTCGAACAGGTCAGCGGACCAGATGCCTTCGGTGCGCTGCATCTGCTGACCCACGTCACAACCGAACCAGACCGGCTCGCCTGCGACGATCGCTGCGGCAGCGAGCTGCTTCATCTGATCGATGCGCGAGTTCACGTAGATGACTGGCTCACCACCGACCACGTTGCCGAGATGCTCGACCGTCAGAAGAGAACCCTTGGGATGCTCTGGACGGGGGTCGTCGACGAGGCATACGAAATGCTCGACCGGTATGGTCACGTATTCGGCGAAGAACTGCTGCGGAGTGATACGCCCGGCACGATGGAACTCTTTCGCATCGTCCGTCCACTGCCAGTCGAAGTCGGTGGGCGGCGTGCCAAGGTGAATAGTGAGGATACGATGCGAGGCTGCCACGTAATCGTTGCGCAATGCATCGATCTGCTCCGCACTCGCGCCCTGGCCGATGGCATCGCGCAGCGCCTTCGCGCCCTGACGCAGAACCGAGCACAGCGATTTGTTCATGCGATCCGTATCGGACGACGACTGTGTCTCGGGCATCGCCTCCTTCGGCACGACACCATGCTTCAGGAACACGCTCATCGCCATGTTCCATTGGCCGCCATCGCCAAGAAGGGTCTCGAGCAGGAAGGACACAAGCCGCCCGTCCACCGGCTCATCGGCCGTCTCGATGATGTCGCCGAGGAACATGTTGGCTCGCTCGAGCTTGTCCCAATACATTGCGTGGTTCTGCGAAAACTCGAACTGCTTGACCCCAAGCTTCTTCGCCGTTCCGTACCGGAACAGGTTGAGGGCCGCGAACAACCAACAGCGACCAGACTTCTTCTGGTCGGTCACTGTCCAGTCGTCAAGACGATTCGACATTGACGTCGGCAATGACACAACCCGCTCGTGGCGCAACGCGACCTCGTCGACGCTGACGCGTGTGACGGCGTTCTGCATGCGCACAAGTTCAGGGTTGCCGACGAAGTCAGAATTGTAGGCAGCGATACGGTCAAAAGTCAGTTTGGGTTCATTCTCAAATGGCACGGTATCCAGACTACTCCGCTATGAAAAGCCATGGGTTCCATTCACACGCCGCAATTTTTACTTCGGAACGCCCCCACTGCCTGATTAATTTCGGTTCGGCGATACTCGCGGCCGTGTTCGCCAGCGGCGCGTGGTCGAACAGGCCACGGCCGGCCAGGAGATGATCGGCTACATTGTGAATCCCGTGTCGCCCCGTGGCGCAATATCGCGGACATCGACACGCGTCACCGACGCCCAGCGGGGGCCGTGCCCCAGCCATTCGATCATCGCGGCAACAGGTTCGCTCCCGCCCTCCACCTCAGCCTCGACCGTGCCATCGGGGCAATTGCGCACCCAGCCCGCCAGGCCAAGCCGCTCGGCCTCGGAGACCGCGGCGAACCGGAAGCCCACGCCCTGAACCCTGCCATACACGGTGACATGTTTACGTATCGTCACACATCCATCATGCACGAATACGATCCAACGGGCGGGGGTCACAGGATCGATACGAAAGACACCCGCGGAGAGGGCCTTCACACGTCGAGCGGGATGCAGTATGCGTCGAGCACGACCGCTTTCGGGCAAGCACCGAGGGGGGGTGCTGTTGGTGTTCGCTCCGGGGCGGAACTCGCCTCACTGCCGGTGGCCGCACTCCGGGCATCCTGCCGCTCAAATACGAGATCGAGATGAGATATCCATCGGGTTCCGCAGCCAGTACCTAGTAGGTTGCATAAACCACGCACATCCTCAACGACCCCTCACGACCCTGCCATTGTAGGAAGATGCCAAAGAATAACGAAACGCGCCATACAGAAATTATTTTCCGCCGCGATCGGTTAGTTCCTCTGTGAGTCGGCAGCAATGGGGCCGGTGCTCACACGCAGACGAACGGAAGAAGGAATAGACGTGTCCGACAAGATTCAAGCAGGAGTCCTGGCACTCAAGGTGATCGAGAGTTGGGGGGTGAAGCACATCTACGGGCTACCCGGAGGATCCTTCGATTCAATGATGAACGCGTTGCACGAGGAGCGTAACAACATCGAGTTCATCCAAGTACGGCACGAGGAGGCGGGCGCGCTCGCCGCAAGCGCCGAGGCGAAGCTCACCGGGCGCATTGGCGTGACTTTCGGTTCGTCCGGCCCCGGTGCGGTGCACCTGCTCAACGGGCTCTACGACGCACGCGAAGATCAGGTGCCGATGCTTGCCCTGGTCGGCCAGGTACCGACAGCATTCATGAACATCGATTATTTCCAGGCGATGGACGAGGAGCCGATATTCGCTGACGTGGCCGTCTACAACCGCACCGCCACCACTGCCGAGGGTCTCCCCCGCCTCATTGACGAGGCGATCCGCCAGGCATACACCCATCGCGGACCCGCAGTCATCACCATCCCTAAGGACCTCGCGTGGGCAGAGATCGACGACGATCTGCCGAGCACCGCCGCCTACTACCGGAGGCCTATCCATCCGACCCCCGATCCTCGGGAAGTCGCCGCGGCAGTTGCCCTGCTCGCCGACGCCAAAGCCCCCCTGCTCTATTTCGGGCTCGGAGCGCGCGCAGCGCATGACGAGATCATCGAGATCTCCGACAAGCTCAAGCTTCCTGTCATCGCAACCCACCCAAGCAAGGGCATCATCGAAGACAGCTTCCCCGCCTACCTTGGATCCGCGGGCCGGGTCGCCACGAAACCTGCAGTCGAGGCGCTCGACGCCGCCGACGTCATCCTCTGGGTTGGCAACGACATCCCATTCGCCTCCAAGATGGTCGCGCCAGGGAAGCGCATTATCCAGGTGGATGTCGACGCCGAGAAATTCGGCAAACGATTCCCGATCGAGGTCCCGATTCTCGCCGACGCAAAGCTCGCACTGCGGGCCATCATCGATGCAAGCGACGAGTTGCCCGGCTCTGCGTTCTACCGCGCGAGCCTCGCCAACAGGAACAACTGGGACGAGTGGGTCACCTCGTTTGCCGAAGACACGAGCGAACCCCTACGGCCGGAACCGATATTCGACATCATCAACCAGCAGTCCAACCCTGATGATGTCTTCCTCATCGATGTCGGCAACGTGAATATCAACTTCGCACGGCTTGCCCACCTCGTCCCAACGAACAAGTGGGCGACCTCCGGCAGGCACGCCACCATGGGATTCGCGGTGCCAGCATCACTCGCCGCCCAACTCGAGTACCCCGACGCGACGGTGTACAGCCTGAGCGGCGACGGCGGCTTCGCGATGCTCAACGAGGAGATACTCACCCAGGTCAAGTACGGCCTCCCGGTCATCAACGTTGTGTTCTCGAACCGCACGCTCGGCTTCATCGAGGCCGAGCAACGCGACGACTCGCATCAGCCCCTCTCCGGCGTCGACCTCATCGACGCGGACTGGGCAAAGGTCGCCGAAGGGATGGGTGCCGTCGGTTACACGGTCAACACCCTCGACGAGGCTCGCGCGGCGTTCGCGGCTGCGAAGGCTGCTCGCAAACCTGCTGTGATCGACGTCAACATGACTGGGGCCATGCCACTGACCACCATGTACATGCACCTTTCTGAGCATGATGATCCGAAGGCCGTGACGGAGTTCCAGGAGAAGTACCAGGCGCACTCCCTCAAGGCGCTCGACCACTGGCTGGAGCGCGAGAACTCGGCGGTGAGTGCCTGATCGGCACGGTTCCGGCCACCTCTCGACCGCGGTCGCTGATTCTGTGTTGGGACCCGGGATTCCTAGGATCGACGCCATGACTGGGGGCACGGCGTCGATCTCCCCTGGAGATTCCGTTAGCGCCCGGCTCGAGATGTTACGCACCGAGGCGGAGGCCGCGCGCGCGGCAGCACAGGCGAAGATCGCGGAGGTGCTCAAAGAACGCTCGGGGGCTGTCATGGACGACGAGCACGACCCAGAAGGGACCACCCTCTCCTATGAGTGGTCCCTCGCAAAGGCGGAACTCGCCGCGGCTGAGGAATCGATCTCTGAGGTCGAAGCCGCACTCGGCCGGCTCGCGGCCTACGTCTATGGGATGTGCGTCGACTGCGGTAACCCGATAGCTGCGGCCCGTCTTGCGGCCCATCCAGAGGTGTCGACCTGTATCGCATGCGCAACCGCGCGCGAGCGTCGCGCCAGCTGAGCGGACGAGTCCGTTCTTCCCTCTGGTGAACCGCGCGCCTGCCTCCCGAATCCTGGGAGTGGGCTGTGCGGAGCTGAGGAAAGGACGTTATCTATCCGAAGCCGGCAACGAGTTTGGCGACGACGACCGATTTCAACCTATCTGGGCTTGTGAGCTGCCAGGGCTTCCGAGTCACGACAGAATCATTGGGCGATTGTACGGATGGCCATGTCGTCAACGTTTGGCAGGTGCCGTTTGACGGAGTCTTCGGCAGCGGCGGCGATCCGGTTCGCTTCCGTCAGCGACACGTCGGGAATCCGAATGATGGCTTCGCCGTGGAGGCGATGCCCGATCCAGCGGAGTCGAACCTGGTCGACGCTGCCAACCTCGGGGACATGCTCGAGAGCATGTTCTGCCTTGTCGAGTAGTTCGGGCTCGATTCCGTCCATGAGCCGACGACCGACGGACTGGATGGTGCCGACCAGGAGGACCACGATCATCGCGGAGATGAGCAGTCCCACGATCGGGTCAGCGAGAGGGAACCCGAGGAGGACGCCGATGCCGCCAAGAACGACGGCGAGGGAAGTGAAGCCGTCGGTGCGGGCGTGGATGCCGTCAGCGACGAGGGCGGCGGAGCCAATCCTTTGCCCGGCTCGGATGCGGTAGATCGCGACGGCCTCGTTGCCAAGGAATCCGACGACGCCTGCGGCGACCACCCACCAGATGTTCTCGATCGGTCTTGGGTGGATGATCCTGCCGATAGCCTCCCACGCCGCGATGACCGCGGAAAGTGCGATCATGGCGACGATGAATAGACCGGCGAGATCCTCCGCCCGGTTATAGCCGTAGGTGTAGCGACGGGTCGCCTTCCGCCGGGAGAGGGCGAACGCTATCCACAGCGGGACGGCAGTGAGAGCATCAGAGAAGTTGTGGATCGTGTCCGCCAGTAGCGCCACTGAGCCAGAGAACGCTACGATCACGGCCTGCGCGACCGCGGTGGCGAGCATCACGAGAAGGCTGATTTTCAGCGCACGGATTCCTTCCGTGCTCGCCTCCAGAGCGTTGTCGATCGAATCGGACGCGTCGTGGGAGTGCGGGACGAAGAGGCCGTGCAGAAAGCCTTTAAACCCGGTCGGATGAGTGTGCCCATGCTCCCCGCCGTGATCATGACCGGCATGCTCATGCTCATGCTGGTGAGTATGAGCGTCGTCGTGATTGTGGATGTGCGTGGTCTCGTCGTGCTCACGAGCGTCGTGGTGGAGATGATCGTGGTTGTGTGTAGTCATGCCGGGTCCGCCTCACCCTGGTGGTGGCGGGGTATACCACCGAGGGTGTGCTCAGCCTGGAAGATCGCGTCCGAGACGAGCTGCGACGCATGTTCATTCTCCAGCCGGTAGAACACTCGCTGCCCGTCCTGACGGGTCGAGACGATCCTCGCCAGGCGCAGTTTCGCAAGATGTTGCGACACCGCCGCCGAGGACTTCCCGACGATGTCGGCTAGGTGGTTCACCGATAGCTCTCCGTTACGCCGAAGGGCCAGAATCAGCCGCACCCGGGTCGCGTCGGCGAGCATGGCGAACACCTCGACAGCGAGTTCGACATATTGAGGGTCCGGGTCGAGCCCGAATACCTGCGTATCTGCATCCACACGCAGATTATTGCATGTCTTCGCGAGGTTGTGATGTTTTGGTCGAGGAAGGGGGAGGCTAATGGGTAGCGTCGCAAGGAAGAGTACTGCCTGGCAAGGACCGTCATAAGATCATGCGTTAGACCCGGGTTCTCTTCTCTGACACATCAACAAGTGGTCGGCAACCATTACAAGCTCGCCGCGCTGGTTTATCACTTGGAGACGTTCGGTGACTATCCCTTGACCCGGCTTTTTGGCGTCCTTCTTTTCGTGGATCGTCACCTTGGTATGGATTGTGTCACCAATAAACACGGGTGCAGTGAACCGCAGCCGGTCGTAGCCGTAGGAGAAGGCAACTGGATTGATAAACGACGCAGTGAGCCCTACGCCGATGGCGAAGGTGAGGGTTCCATGCGCTATCCGTTGCCCAAAATCGGTGGTCTTTGCGAACTCCGCATCCATATGATGCGGGAAGAAATCACCGGTTTGCCCGGCATGAATAACGAAATCCGCCTCAGTAATGGTGCGACCACCAGTCACACGCTCATCTCCAAGCTGATAATCCTCGAAGTAGTAGGCCTTCTCATCCACGAGAAATCTCCTTATCGATCTGTCCTTGCTATAGATGGTTGGTTGTCCGCGAGCCTAATCAGAACCGTTGTCAGCTGACTTTGCCAAGAACCGCCTGATTGTCTTGCCCAATCGCAGGCGCTGCACGTGGGAATTTGTACCGCTCGCCGTCAATTTGAATCGGAATACTGGTTGTCTCGAGCGAGAACCCATTTGGCCGACTCACCCTCTGGACCATGTCAAGTTCAGCGAACGCCTTGGTTTGCATGAGCATGTCCCATGTAAGCACGTCCGCACACCACACATCAGCGGGTTCAAGTATTGAGAGCCAATGGCCGGTAGCCTGCTTCACCAAGAAATCGGCAAGGATCCGCTTGATTTCGTCACGACGGGAGTACCAGCTCGTTGGATCGCTGAAAGCCCCGAGCGCATCGCACCCAATTAGTCTTCCGAGGCTCGGGACCGGTATCATCGCGATGGCCAGGTACCCATCTAACGTGGGATATATTCCATATGGAGCATCAATGTACGCATTCGCATTATTGATTTTGCTGCGCTGTGGCAGTTTCCGATTATTGTTCAAGTACGTGGTGAATGCTTCGAACTGTACATCCAAAAGTGCCTCAAGCAGGCTCGTGCGAACATGAGCACCCTTCCCAGAGAGCTTGGCGCGTAGCACTCCGGCAAGAATTCCCTGGACCAGTATCTGGCCAGAAAAAAGATCGGCCACGGACAATCCCAATGGCGTCGGAGGCTGATCGGCGTTGCCGTTTAGCCAGCAGATGCCCGATAAGGCTTGAGCCAACAGATCCTGGCCCGGCTTCCCGACCCACGGACCCTCTGTTCCGTATCCCGTAATCTCGCCATAGACGATAGACGGATTTATTCCAGCGACGGTCTCGTAGTCGACGGCAAGGCGCTTCGCCACCCCTGGACGGTAGTTGACCACCATCACGTCTGCTGCTCGAATGAGGCGTTCCAGGGCCGGACGACTGCCCGCGTCCTTGAGATCGAGAGTGACCGCATCCTTATTGCGATTGATCGCGTGGAACAACGAGCTGTCCCCATCCAGAACGCAATCAGAGATGTATAGGGTGCGACAGATATCTCCTATCTCAGGCCTTTCTACTTTGATCACTCGCGCTCCCAAATCGGCGAGACGCAGAGTAGCCGATGGCGCGGACAGGAACTGTCCAAGGTCGAGAACCGTGATTCCTTCGAGCGGTTTCATCGTTGCTCTCCTAGGTTGTCCAAATCGAACTCTCGAATGATGGCTTCGGTGTTTTCGCCCAATCGCGGCGCTGGTTTGGATGCAGGGATGCCCTCGCCCACGAAGTTGATCGGCGACCTGGTAGTGATCAGCCTCGCGCTATCGTCACGCGCCACGTCTTGGAGAAAGTCCAAGGCTTTGAACGCCGCGGATTCCGTCAACTGTTCCCACGTGTAGACGTCAGAACACCAAATCCCGGCAGGTTCGAGGATTGAAAGCCAGTGTTCACTCGTCTCCTTCTCCAAGACCACCGCAATATCCTGCTTGATTTTGTCGCGATCAGTGAACCACTCGTCTGGATTGGTGCGCCCCGCAACAACTGCGGAGCCGATCAATTCGCCCACGCGGGATACGGGGCTCATGGCCAACGCAATATACCCGTTTAGAGTCGGGTATATGCCATAGGGGGCAGCCAGGTAAGCGTGTGCGTTGTGCAGGGCACTGCGCTGCGGCAGCCGATGACCGTCGTTTAGGTATGTAGTGATGACCTCAAATTGCATATCGAGAATCGACGACAACAGGCTGACCTCTACCCGTCCGCCCTCTCCAGTTGTCACGCGACGAATAAGGCAGGCGAGAATGCCCTCGGCGACGTGGACACCGGTATAAGAGTCGGCCAAGGAAAGCGCGAATGGCATCGGGGGCTGGTCCGCGTCTCCGTTGAGCCACGCAAGTCCAGATAGCGACTGTACGAGCAGATCCTGACCAGGCTTACCAACCCAAGGCCCCGTCCTTCCGTATCCACTGACCGAGGCATAGACGATTCGAGGGTTGATTTCCTTGATTGCCTCGTACCCTAGGCCCAACTTATCCATGACTCCCGGGCGGAAAGCCTCAATTAGGACATCCGCCTGCGCGACCAGCCGCCTGGCCATCGCCAGACCTTTCGGTTCCTTGGTGTTGAGGGCGATGCTTTCCTTATTGCGATTGATGGCATGGAAGTTGACGGAGTCTCCATCGGAGAAGAGCCCCTCCAATGCCAAGGATCGCGAACCATCGCCCTTCCCAGGTCTTTCGACCTTTATGACGCGCGCCCCCAGATCGGCTAAACGCATTGCCGCTGACGGCCCAGCGAGGTATTGGCAAAAATCTAAGACAATAAGGCCGGCCAATGGCAGCGTATCGCGGGTTCCTTCCATCATTCTCAGCCCCTGGATGCCACGTAGATTTCATCTAGCAACTCAAGCACTTTCTCAGGGTTCCCTCCTTCTCGCACGTATTTTTGGATGTGGATGGCAGCATGGTCCTGAAATCTGAGGTATCCGTTGTAGCGGGGGCGCAGGTAGCTCGCATCAAGTGTTTGCAGCGTATCTTTGAAGAAGTCGAGTGTTGCCCGGTTGCATTCCTGATCCAGCCACGCCTTCCGGTGCCCCGGCTGCCCTCCGCAGTCGACGTACAAGGTGCTTTGAATTTCGCCGCTGGCAGCGTACATCGCAAACTTGGCAGCTTCTTCAGGGTGTTTGGTGCTAGCGGAGATCGCCAATCCCGTGCCGCCAAGCACCCCGCTGAGAAGTCTGCGTCCATAACTGACGATGTTGCCAGCTTTCAGCAAATGAGCAGCGTAGCCGCGGCGAGAATAATTCACATAACCGTAGACGAACGGGCAGTAGCTGTACCTGTCCGAAGTCGATAGGATCTCATGCAACCGGATGGTATCCGATTCGAAAATCACCTCCGGGCAACCGGCTGCGAGTCTGCGCATATCGCGAAGAACCGCGACCCCGGTGTCCTTATCGACAACGTGTTCCGGATCAGACTCGTCAAAGAGCTTTCCTCCGGCCGTATTACAAAAGCCATAGAAATCCATAAGCAGGTAGATCGGTGTCGCTGCATAGATCACCTTGCCCTCATCTGCCAGTTCTACTGCCTCAGCAAATGTGGTCGGAACGTCTTCCCTTGCAATTAGATCGGGACGCCACACGCTGACGGGAGAGGCGGCATCAATGGCAAGCGCCGACTGAAACCCGTCGAAGTCGTAACTCCGGAAAGATGCGCCCACGGAATTCTCGTCTTGGTCTTTCAGGTATTCCTCTGGTAGAAGCTGGTTCAGTGGCAACAACACATTGTGCTGCACAGCGTATCCTGCCCAAGGATGGTCGATCACAAGCAGGTCGTATTCCGCCACGAGTTCGCTAATCGGCTTGCTCTCGAAGTCTTTTAGCGAACGCTTGTCCCATGTGATGTCGAATCCCTCGTACATTTCCGAATACCGCTGAGTGACTCCTACGATCGATGAGAAGCCGCGGCTATGTCCCCACGTGATTCCTTTGAGTTGTACTGCCATTGACTAATCCTCTCCTGAATTCCCAGTCGATTTCCTGACCCGCGCTGCCACTACTCGACCAGGTTTTCTGAAACGACCTGGTCGACGCGGCGGCTCGCCTCTTCGGAAAGTGCGAGGAATGGACGCCGCAACTGACCCACATTGTCACCGCGGCGATTGAGGATGTGTTTGATGGATGGGAACAAGCCCACTCCCATGATCACTTCCATAATGTTGTTTGCCTTCTCCTGAAGTATGCGCGCCTCCTCTGTTTTCCCTGCGACGTAGGCCTGAAACACCTTCAGATAGTGGGAAAGCATGAAGTTGAAAGTGGACCCGATGAACCCCTCACATCCCATGGCCAGGAATGAGACCATTTCGTTCTCAAATCCGCCGAAAAGTTTCAGTTCGGGGTTGATGGAACGTAGACGATCCATCTCGTAAAGGTCAAGATTCGTCTGCTTCACCCCTGCGATTGAACCGCTGGAAAACATCGCTCGAGTGTCTGGGTCATAAAGATTCAGAGCCCTATGGGTGTTCATTGGGATGTTGTAGTAGAAGATTCCCTGACCTGCGGCGGCCGCAATATCGTCGAAGTACCCAGCGACTGCCTTGGGGGAATGACCGAAGTAGAACGGCGGCGTAGCCGCCACACGCTGATATCCCATCTCGACAACGCTGTTCGTATAGCGAATCGCCTCATCCGTTCCCATCGATCCAACGTGTGCAAAAAGGACGCAACGATCCTTATACTCCGCAAACAGCTCGAAAAGGTGAAGGCGTTCCGCCTCGCTCAACAAGAAGCACTCTCCGGATGATCCCGCTACAAAGAATCCGGCTGCCCCCTGCGACAGTTGCAGTTCAGCCATTTCCCGCACCTTGTCATCGTTTACCTTACCTTCTTCGTCGAATGGTACAATTGAGGCGACGTATAGGCCTTCCATGGTTCTTCCTTTCCTTTCACATGTTCATTTACGAATTCCCGGTGTCGAAACGCCATTGCGGAATATCCGCTTTGAATTGTGACACGGAGCAGCCTACTTATCCGCTGGGAGCGGCAAACCGGCTCTACCCACTCAGTTTGCAAACAAAAGAATACCCAGCCAGAATTCAGAAGGGGGATCAATTATTACCTCAGTCGAGGTGATAAACCTCTTCCATATCCACCCATGGCCCATCGCTGGTAAGTGGATTCATCTGTGGTACGACGGCCGCCCACCACTTTTGAGTACCGGGATCTGCGGCCATTTTGGCCATGTCGCCCTCGTAGTCGTCACCTATGTATTCATAGTAGGAAAATAGAAGGCCGTCATAGTAATAGATCGAATAATTCTGAAGGTTACAGGCCTTGATCATTTCGTTGACCCCCTCAAATGGAGCAGAGTGAAAATCTCTGTATTTCTTGTATCCTGCGGATCCATCTGTTCTAGAGACGCTCCCAAAGCGGAGTGGATGTTGCGTTGACATTGCGAAAACTCCTATTCGTACTTATATAAAAATATGATATTCATAAACCGACATAATCTGCTAAATTTTGTAGACTCTCTCCGCATTTCCTGAAAAAAATGCCTCTCTATCGATTGGGTTCATTTCCTCGGTAAATGTGAGCATCGACCTTGTCCAATCATCGAAAGTAAGTGCCACGTTCAGAACAGGGAAGTTGCTGGCGAAGATCACCCTGTCCGAATCGAAAGACTCCAAGGCAACCCCCACCGCACGTCCCAACGTCTCCACTGTCCAAGGTTGGCTCGGGTTCAGCCCTGACACTTTGCACACCGTGTTGCTAAGACGGCCGAGTGCCGTCATGTTGCGTCGCCAGGCCTGCAAATAGGCGCGCTCATCTGCATCTGGATTGGCACTGCCGGCGACGTCAGCATCCACAATTCCCATATGGTCCACAATGATCGTGGTGTCGGGACATTCAGATGCCAACGTCGCCAGATCACCAAGCTCGGGGTTGCGCACGCACCCTTCAAAGACGAGCCCGTGCTCGCCCAGGAGCCTGACGTTCGACAAGAACGTCTCAGTCAAGCAGGTGCCTGGAACGGCGCTAGGTACGTGAAGTGCCTGCCGTACTCCTTTGATCTCCGGCCGCGATGCCCACGGAAGGAGGTATTCTGCGAAGCCAGTGGAGGTGAGGTCTCCGGAAATGCATCCGCCTGTAAAGACGTTGCCCTGATCAGCCACGAGATCTACGACGAAGGAGTTCTCCAGCTCTCGTTGGTCGTGAGCTAGATCAACCTCTATATAAACCGCCTTCTTTATCGAGTACCCAGACTGCGGATTCTGTGCATCGAGGAAGTCTTGGTAGCTCCAACTGCGTTCAAGCACCGGGCCTGCACCCTCGACCCAAGGCAATCGGAATCTGGCAAGATCCCAGAGGTGAACATGAGTGTCGATGATCTCCATTTTCAGCCCCTACTCCGAGTAGTCGACCGAGACGCCGCCCGCGGCACTGGACTTGTAACATGCTTCGACCACACACATTGTGTGGTAGGCGTCCTCAACCGAGTTCATGTACGTATAACTTGGATCATCGAGCTTCTTCATCAAACCGCCCATCGTGCCGATGAACGCCTCATTGAACCAGCTCCCGCGCACCGGCAAAGTCTTCCACTCGCCCTCTTCAGAGGTGATGTACTCGACGCTGTCCGGCTCTCCTTCGGGGTAGTCGTACATGAGACCAAGCTTGACGCGGATCGCGCCCCCGGTACCTTCGATCTTCAGGATTGACTCCTGGTACTTCTTGGCGTAATCGTGGTTGAAATTGATGTGGAGGTTCACGCGCAAGTCGGGTCCATAATCCATAATGATTGCGGTTCGAGTCTGTGCAAGGTCACGCATCTTCGGATGTTGCATCGTCTTGCAGTAGACCGTCTTCGGATCACCGACGAAGCTGCGAATGTTGTCGATGTAGTGGATCGAGTGGTAGTTGATCTCAACTCGGTCCTTCGGGAAGAGAAATGGCCACAGGTTCCATGGTTGTGCTCCAATGAGCCGATGATCGATGTCGACAACCTCGCCGATGACTCCCCTGTTCACGAGGTCACGAGCGGCGAGCATGTATGGAGCCTGACGTAATTGGAAGTTGATGCCGGCGGTCAGGTTCTTGCTCTTACAAAGGCCAAGAATTGCCCTCGCCTCTTCGATGCTCTCCCCCATCGGCTTTTGGATGAGCACTCCACTGCCGTCCGGAAGCTTCTCGAGAATCTCACAAATGACGTTCGCTGGTGTGGCGATGTCAAAGATCGCGTCGTACTGCTTGCCGTACTCGACCAATTCCTCGACAGTTGAGGCCACATGACGAACGTCAAAAGCGTTCGCTGCCTTCTTGGCGGCCTCTGGGGACAGGTCATATACGGCTTTTACTGGGAAGCCCGCCAGCTTGTACGCCGGATAGTGAGATCCTTGAACGATACCGCCTGCACCAATCGAAACTATGTTGCGTGGCTTTTCAGGCATCTCGGGAACGTAGTTGAGCTCTTCGAGACGCGAAACATTGTCAACTGCCATGATGGTTCTCCTTTGAATATCTTTCTATGTGCAGCTATAAACTCGAATTTTATTTATTTGGAGGAATTGGGACGGGATCGCACCTATGAATCCCGTGCTACCGTTCCGTCAGTTTTCTCCTGGCTATATGCCGTTGCTCACACCTAAAACGATTAGTGCGACGATAATGATCGCGTTGCCGATAAGTGCGACGTTGCGCGGCCTGACGAATCCCTTCCACTCGCCATCTCTGAATCCCCAGAGGTTTGCGACGATGAGCGCAAGGCCATTGAACATGACCCAGCCGATGACAGGGCCAAGGCTCCCGAGCAGCGAGGAGGCAAAGCCGTAGAGGCCGAGAGCTGCAAACCATACGAAAGAGGTAAGCAATACCTTGCCGTATGCAATGGCCGCACCCGGCTTGACGTAATCCGTGTAGGTCTTGTTCTTGATGAGTTTGTACAGAGCGTAGAAGAAGTTCGCCACAAAGCCGCCTGCGAAGACAACCGTCCATTGAAGCAGGCTGGCAAATATCGGGTCGACTCCGGCATCCACGGCGAGGTCTACCGGGGCATTGGATGCCGATGCGCCGATATTGATGGCGGCCGATCCGGCGCCGGAGGCGAGTGCCATGATGAAGCCAACCATGAAAAGGGAACTCTTTGCGCCGCCGCTGCTCTTTTCGGCCTTGTGTTCGTCGTTGCCCATCTCAGTCCGCTTCATGAATCCGGCGCGGGAAAGAAAGTAGACGCCAACCATGAGTACCGCCTGTCCAACCAGAATCAATACAAGGGTGGAAGGCGATGGGTACGTACCCAAGATGAACATCGGAACCAGCGAGCCCAGCAAGTTTGACAAGCCGAGGTTGATGCCGGTGACCAGGGATACACCGAGAATATCGATGGCACGGCTATACCAGATAGCACTAATGCCCCAGAAGAACCCGGCGAGTGCTCCGCCGAGAAGTTGTGGCAGGGGCGTTGATGCCAAGTATGAGAAGTAATCGCCACCTATCCCTATCAATGCCCATATGTGCGGCATCAGCAAGACACCGACTATGGAAAACAGTACCCAAAACGCTTCCCACGAAAACGGCTGATACTTCTTGAAACAGATTCCGAAGCTGCCCTGGAATAGTGTCGCCAGTAACAGTACGGCAAATCCGGTGGCTACCATGTGATTTCTCCTTCCGACATTGCAAGAGAGCTTGTGATCCCACAACCGACGTTGGTTGCGACGGCGCCGAGGCGAGCCAATTTACGAATCATTCGAATGATACACGAAATATTCGTGGCCCACAAATGGATGCATACTCCCTCATCCGGAACTCGGTAATGGCCCGCAAGTGGCACGCCTCAACAGTCCAAGCAGTAGGGCAAGCTGGGCTGCGAAGATCTCCAATTCAGCTTTTCGAAACTTTCGAAACCCGGCTATGATCGAACGACAAGTAGCGACAGCAAGAACAGGAAACCTAGTTAATGGCAGACGCATCGGGGAAAGCTATGCGCGTGGAAGATCTCGCGCGGTTGGTCGGAGTTTCCCCATCTACGGTTTCCAAGGTCATCAACGGCCGTCACGACGTTTCGGATGAGACTCGCGAGCGAGTCGAGAAGGCGATGAATGAGTTCGGGTACAGCAAGAAGCTCGTCAGCACGAAAGTCACACAAACCATAGAGATACTTGTGCCCCATCTGCAGGAAATCGCCGGGAATCGAGTGGTGGAGGGTGTTATCTCCTGCGCTGAGGCCAACAACGTCAACATCGGCATCACCCAAGTCAATAAAAAGACATCGACAGCAGTTATGAGCAAGGTGCTCGATCGAAATCCTCTAGGCGTCATCATTCTTTTGTACCGCCCATTGAAGCAGGAGCAACGACTTCTCGAAATCAGAAGAATTCCACACGTGATTATCGGGCAGATCGGAGAGCTGGATTCTCGGGCGATGTCGGTGAGCGTGGACAACTGGACCGCAGGCCTCACGGTAGGACAACACCTTCTGGCGCTTGGACACAAGCGGTTCGGCGTCATCAGCGGACCCTCGGAGTCCCAGGCCGCCAGCGCCCGCTTTTCTGGATTCGAGACCGCGCTGAAGGCCGCAAAGGTCGATATAGACCCCTCGTATATCCGGCCGGGCAACTACCAGCCCGAGGCAGGGTACTTGGCAGCGAACCAGTTGCTGGAATTGCCCGAACCGCCAACGGCGATTTTTGCTCTCAATGACGCCACTGCCTTAAGCACGTACCGCGCAGCCCAGGAACATGGACTCTCAATCCCTAAGGACCTTTCCGTGATCGGTTATGACGATACCTACCCATCCCCGTACCTTGCGCCACCGTTGACTACGATCCGTCAGCCTTTCGAGGAGATAGCAAAAGCCGCGGTTCAACAGATTATTGCAGAGCGGGATAACACGGTCACAAACAGGCACATAATCATCCCAGCTCGATTGATTGTTCGGGATAGTACCGCTGTCTCCCCCAGGTGACGCGGAGGCCGCCTGAGAACATACGAACCTCTCCCGCAAAAGAGAAGAAACAAATAAACCAGGAACCGAATCCAAAACTCGGATCATGCCTCCGGTGAGGCATCCTTTGTCGTAGTCCCGCCCGTTCCCTACCGAACAGTGCGCAGGAAGCGATTTGTTCAGGATCGCGACATGGGCTAGAGTTCCTCGTGGCCGGCCGTTCTTAGAAACGCCTCGCCGCCACTGGGTGTCACTCTTTGAGGCAAGACCTCTGGCTCTTCGGTTGATGACGATCGATGGCACCCCTGGCTTATCGCCTTCTGATGCACATCGGTTGTGTTGTTTGGAGGACAAAGTGGTCCAATTCATTATCGATCTGTATTGGGCAGATCTATCAGTTTTTTCCTCAGGTGCTGTTGACGCCGCTACTGGCGTGATCGGCGGTGCGTTCTGATGGCGCAGCACACGAAGTACGCGGAGGAACTGGTCAGCGCGGTGGGCGGCGCGGCGAACGTGGCGGGAGTTACGCATTGCGCGACTCGCCTCCGCTTTCGTCTTGTCGACCCCAAGGCCGCCGATAAGGCGAAAGCCGAATCGTTGACCGAGTCTCTCGGAATAATGGAAGCGGCAGGGCAGTTCCAGGTCATCATCGGGATGAACGTTGCCGACGTCTACAAGGATGTTGTGGCAGTTCCCGGCGTGCATGGGCTCGGCGAAGTGGAGTCATCCAACGACGAGATCCAAAGCACCGACGGCGGCGAACGAGTGTCACCAGCAAAGAAGCCGCGAGTCGTCGATCGCGTACTCGCGACCATTTCCGCGATCTTCACGCCTTACATCCCCCTCCTCGCCAGCGTCGGTATCATCAAAGGCCTTCTGACCCTTGCGACGAACTTTGGATGGCTCTCCACGACATCGAGCACCTACACGATCATGGTGGCGATCCCGACAGCACTGATTTACTTCTTTCCCGTACTCCTAGGCTTCACCGGAGCCCGGCAGTTCGGCGCCAATCCCTATGTCGGTGCTCTGATCGGTGCGTCGTTGCTTGAACCCGGTCTCGTCGCGGTGGCAACTGACGGGGCCCGGCTGGAGATGTTCGGGATCCCGTTCATCGCCCAGTCGTTCGGCAACACGGTGATTCCGATGCTGCTGGGCATGTGGGCATTCGGGTACTTGGAGAAGGCGTTGAAGCAGTACCTGCCCAAGGTGACGCAATTTCTGCTCGTACCGCTGATATCGGTTGGCGTGATGGTTCCAGCGATGATGCTCGTCTTCGGGCCTATCGGGTACTGGATCGCGACTGGCATCGCGAATACCTACGACTGGGTGGTCAACTATCCAATTCTCGTGGGTCTGGTCTTCGGTGGCTTCTTCATCTACGTGATCATGATCGGCG
>JAATGV010000022.1 GCA_015654475.1 Actinomycetales bacterium | reverse complement strand
CACCAACATGGCAAACACTGGTGTGGTCTCCTATGGGTGGTTGGGTGCGAAAGAGCGTGCTTTGGATGCGTCTGGTCTGACTTTGATGGGTGCCCGCCTCTATAACGCCATCACCGGCCTGTTCACTTCGGTCGACCCGGTCGAGGGCGGCAACACTACCGACTACACCTATCCGCAAGACCCCATCAACAAGAACGACATCAGCGGAGAAAGCTGGTGGAGGAACGTGTGGAGCGGAGTAAAGAGGGGGCTGAGGAGCGGCTGGGTTCGTGGGATTGCCACTACGCTGGCGGTATCCGCAATTTGTATCGGCACTGCTGGCATGGGTTGTGCAGTGTTGGCTGGGGCCGCAGTCGGCGCAGGATTGTCGTTGGCAAACTATCAGGTAAACTCTAGGAAACATTCATTTTCGGGTTATGCTGGGTCCTTTATTCGTGGGGCCGCCAGCGGTGCGGTCAATGGCATACTTGGGTATGCGAAGGCATCGAGTATTTATTCTCGTCAGGTGCGTTTTGGGTACAAGTCTTTGAGTTGGAGGGGTGCCGCTCGAGGACGTCATGCAATAGTTAGACCGCGTGCATACGCGGGTACCTTAAAATACGCGTACTCGACAGCAAAACATTGGCGTGGCTTCGGGCGAAGAAATATATTTTAAGGTAAATGATTTATGAGAAAAGATGAACCGGCGCCATTCTGGATATCTATATTGAGGTTTGTGATATTCTCGTTAATCACCACGACTGCTGTATATGCGATAAGCGGAATGGAGATTGGAAACTCTGGGGTCGTTTTTGCGACCGTGGGTATGATATTCGAACTTTGGAAATGGGATGATTTCGACCTTCGACTCAAGCAAAGAAGTAAGAAGTTAAATAGTGGAAATCCTGAAGATGAAATCGTGTATTCGAGAGACTCCGGACTCCCCCTCTTTCTTCAGGATTCATTAATTGGATTATTGCCAACAATATTATTATTTTCATTGGGAATTGCTAGTGTATTTTGGGATATCCCTTATGTCCTCCCTGGTGCCGACGGTGTATTAGACTATATTACTTTACTCGTGGTTGGAGCATGGAATTTTATTGCATTGGTGTCGTCTGTGCTGTTTCATTTTTTTTATAATCGACGCGAGTAATGTGTTGTTTAGGGTGTCTGTCGATTTGTGGCCCGCGGAGAATCGAGTACATATTTTCCCCTGGCGTGCTTCAAGATTTTGAGGGAACGCTGTCGGGTCTTTTCCGGTGGAGTAGACGTGAGGAACGATGCGGCTCCTGAATGCCTAGTTGGCCGTGACTCGGGGGCCAGGGGTTCGTCGGATAACCCGTCGTGAGCGGCTAGTCCCACTGGCGGTGTTGCCCGCACGGTGTTGCCGCACCTGACCCTTGCGGATCTGTTGGGGTCTGTGGTGGCCACGGTTCGGGTGACGGCTGGGGTGGTGGAGTTGGGTGGGGGTGTCGGTGTTTGATGAGTATGGCAATACGACCACACGTCGGGCGGATACGGGTGCGTTGTTGGATGGGGGGTTAGGTTTTAAAGAACGTGCCTTGGATGCGTCTGGGCTTACTCTGATGGGTGCCCGTTTGTACAACGCGATCACGGGTCTGTTCACTTCGGTAGACCCAGTCGAAGGCGGCAACACTACTCTGACTACACGTATCCCCAAGACCCCATCAACAAAATCGATCTGACTGGGGAGTCGTGGCTTTCTAGCGTCTGGGGCTGGGTGCAGAAGCACGGCCGTCAAATCACCCAAGCTGCTGTGAAGGGGCTCGTGGCTTCTGGCTCAGCAGTCCTCGCGGTAGCGGCTTGCGGAGCGACGGCCGGAATAGCCTGCGTCGCAATAGCTTCGGTTGCGATTGCTATGCTACCTACTACGGTGGCGCAGCTCGCGGTTGACAAGGTTTTCAAGCATAAGACCACTTCGTAAGAGGCGGTAAACTACCTGGTGAATTCAATAGTTGCTGGACCCAAGAAAGTCGATTCAAAAAATTTAAGTAAATATATATTGAAAAATGTCGGGAAAAAAGCAGGATAGATTTGGCGTCGAATTAATAAGAGAATGTTCTGATGAAAAATCGAGAAGCTACCGAAGATTACACTCTAGATCAGTATTTGGAAGATGGTCCGTGGGGATGGGTGACAGTATTCGTACTGTCCGCTATCGGGTCCACTATATCAGATAAGGTTGGTGTTTCAACTATCTTTGCCGTGATTACTGGGCTTTCTATGCTGGGGATGGTCTGGTCTTGGCTTCGTCGTCGTCGACGCTTTCAGGAAGAACTGCGTGCCGTCGACAGCAGACAGCTCGGAAAAGAATAGAACTGATGAGGGGTCAAGTGGCATCAGCTAGAGGTTTCTTAATCAAAAGGTTAGCCGGAGGATTGTTGGGGGGAGTTCTCATAGGTGTGTTGTCATCTGTGACGTGGGCGGACACTGCTGGTGACTATGTCATTTCAGCGATCATCTGTGGAATAGCCGGGCTAATCGGCGTTCTAATCTATCTGAGAGTTGCCAAATCTCGAGACGCCCAAGCTCAAGACGTGCGAGAGTCGGTTGAGGCCGCGCCGATGCCGAAGGTTGATCTCCATCCTGAATCAAAGCCAAGCTTTGTCCGGCGGCATATCGTCTTGTTCTCTGTAGCGATTGCTGCTGGTGTGGTTGGTTGTGTTGCGTATGTAATCGACTCCACCGGCTTGCTGCTTGCCGCCGCGGCCGTATGGGTCGTTCTGTTCGTTATCGGACTGTGGTTTTGGCAACGCGAAGAACGCACTAAATAGACGCGCAGTTCTCCGCACCATCACAACGTGAGGGATGCTGCGCCCGCTCCCAGCCCCAAGCGAGCGGGTTGGCGGGCAGACTGCGGCACAACCAGCGGTCAGTGCAACCAACGTCGGTCGGCTCAAACTCGCCGGTATCGGCCAGCCACGATAGAAAGAAGTGGCGGCTATGTGGCGAACTACAAGCGTGCTGCGAGCGGAGGGCCCGGCTATTCTCGCAGCACGTGGAATGGCGGTAAGCGGGCCGCGAGTAATCTGCATGTGCGAGTAATGAGATGAGGTGGGAGCTGTAGTGTCTGAATTTCGTGCCCGGGTGGTGCAGGTGTTTGATGGTGAACCAGTGGGTGATCTTGCGCATTGTGGTGTGGTGGGTTTTTCTTGGGCCTGGGATGTGGACGTTGAAGTTGAGGTTCTCTGTGATGGCTCTCCTAGCTTTCCTCTTGTCGGGGTTTTCCGAATACGTTCTGAGCGCTTTTGTGAAACCGATGAGCGGTTTCTGGAGGATCGTTGCCCTGTCGGATTGGTGGCGGCCTCCCTGGACGTGGAGGTCTGCCTTGACTGGCTACGTCAACGTGTGGCTGCTGCGCGGGGTGACTCTGCCGAGGGACTCACGCGACAACTTGAGCAGGTCATGTGGATTGACGAAGACGATTTTGCTCCTTTGGAACTCTGGTCAAGGGTTCAAGGTCGGTTTGTGCGGTCAGCGTCGCGGATGCGCCGGTCAGATCTTGTGGTGCCGGCAACTTTGCCGGTGGATTGGACGGAGGGTGATAGTTTCGGCGCAGGGCCAGGTGTCTTGGTGCTTGATTCGGACGCGATCGATGACGTGAGTTTTTTATCCCTGTTCAATGGGTGCTGGCGTTACGAGTTTGCCTATCTATCGGTTGCTTTCTTCTACGTCTGGTGCTTTGCGGGCGGGCACATATCGACAAAGCGGTATGGCTGTGCGGCGCGGGGGGATTCCGGTGGAACTGCCTCTCGTCTCGGCGTTAGATGTGCGGTGTTCGGCTTCCGAACTGCAAGCCGGTGATGGCGTGGGACGTGGGGAGCCATTTGCTAAGGGAACGGAACGGCCTCGCCATGATGCAAGACGTGGGCTATGGGTGGTAGGGGAAGAGAGGGGAAAGCCGATTCGCATCTCGGAAAGTAGTTGGCTCCTCCTTGATGACAACAGAGAACCTTGCGGGCTAATCCTGTCGGACCTGGGCCGAAAGACTCAAAACTGAAGTGGCGGTGGCAACTCTCGTAACGAGCGGGGCGGTGGAGTTGGGTGGGGTGTTGGTGTTCGATTGGGTACGGCGACACCGCCACACCCCGGACGAACGCCAGACCTAGGGGGTGCTGCAAGCTGTGCAGTCAAATGAGATTCTGGGATACACGAAAGCATAGAATATCCATGGCCGTTAGATGCATCTTCAATGTAAGCCCCTGCGTTGGGAGGTGTTAGAGATTGCCATGCGATAATTAAGCTGCTTCGTCGGTATTGAATTTCTTCAACGAGGTGTGGCAAAACCTGTTTTAAGATAGAGGCGCGTGACATGTGGTATGCGGGTTCTAAGGCTGACGGTGAATATTGTTCGATTGGGCTTTCCCGAGATGAGGTTATAGGGAATGAGATTGTCATACGGCTGATGCAACAGGCGACGAGCGATCTTGAGGCTATTAAGCAGGAGGTCGCGGTTTATGGCGCCCCGGTACGTGAGGAAGATGTTAATGATGCCCTCTATGTGGCATGTATAGAAACAGACTTTGTTAACGAAGAGATTCCGATGAAATATCGCATGCTCAAATTTCCGAATAATGGGGACGTTGTTAATTTGGTTTTGAGCTTTATAGATGTTGTTCCTCTGGTTTGGCGAGTTGAGCTATGCCGACCCATTTGGTCACTTACGCTCGAAATCCTATGGTTGAGGAAACATCGATTTCATATATTTACACTCTTTTTTTGGCAAGTTGTAGATCCAACGATACGTCGGTATCATCTACGCCATAGGTTCAATTCCAGCTACTCTGCGCTTCTCAGGAAATGACGACGTTGCCGAGTAGTGCGAAGTTCAGACACGTTCCGATATACGGATAAGACCATACGGCGGCACTCCCGAGTCTTCGCAGTGTCGAGGATTCGGATTGACGGGGTGCCCAACCCGGAATACCCCGGACAGAGCATGGTGAAACTCCACGTGGCTGGTATGAGTCCAGCGACAGATGACGCTCACAAATGTTCAGGGCGGTTCGGCGACGACCCATAAGAAGAATCTAGCTTTAGGCGAAATAGGTGAGTATATATTGTGTGAGGAATTTGCGGGTCTAGTTACTGTCTCGGCGGGCTCCGATAGTTCTTCCGTTCATAAGTACCATATTGGTATGATTGAAATTCTTGAGGACGGCGGAACTATTGACTTTGAAGAATCTCCCCTGGTTCACTGCTTCGGGCTTTCATTCTCAGATAACGCGTCGATCTGGTTTAGCGAGAAAAACGGCGAAGTGGTTGATATCGAAGGATTCTCAACTTTTCTAGGAATCGATGAAAAAGAATTTCCATGGGACCTGCCCGAGGAATATTCGCGTGTTGCGCATGATCTGCGCTTCAACAAGTTTATTCCTTCGGGAGTAACCTACGAATTGGAAAACAGCAATCCTGCTATCGATGTTAGTACACGGATTTGGTTCGTTGGATCCTTCGATGATCCCACATTTTATCGGGTTTATGAAAATCTATATTTAGCTCTTAGTCCCAAGGGTAGGCTTCAGGGTTTTGCCATTGCGTTACGACCTGTCGATATTGATGAATACGAACGGTTAAAGTCGAAACTGCTCCTGACCTCGCGAGGACTCTGGTCAAAGCTGTTCAGGCAGCAGCGGCCTCGTAACTAAACTTGAGACGTACAACGTTCTCACGGATCGTGAATGCACCACGCAACTGAAACAGAGCGCCTTTCGAAGCTCTTATTAGGAGGCTGACGCTTGTTCTCCCAAGGTATTCGCGACTCCATTTTCGCTGGCGGTGACGACGATTGCCCTGCAATGTACCGGGCAAAGGTCATAGCCAAGACAAAATTGCCCTTCCTCGCATGAGGATACGCTACCAGGAGGAATATTGGTGATTTAATTTCTTTCGAACATGAGAAACTTTATGATCAAATTATATCGGAGGCTGATCTCGTTGACGGTGGATGAAGGACTTACTTTCCATCGAATGCTCTTATGGATGGCAGCTCTCGGCATAGCTTTGGTTGTCTGGCCGTTCCAGCTACCGGCCGATGGGTGGATGCTACTCGTTCAGATTATTATGGTGCTGATTGGCATACTAATTTTATTTTTCGTTTTCGATTCGATATGCCGAGTCATTGTTCTACGTAGAAAGACTAGGGGAAAAGACAAATAACGACCTAGTCTCGCACGGTTGAACTGACTGCTATGAAAACCCCCCGCCGCTTCCGCGAGTTGACAACAAAGGAGTCTGGACTGGTCTGACGCTTATGTGCACGAACAAGACCCCATCAACAAAGACGACATCAGCGGGGAGTACGGCTGATGGGACGCGGTGCTGGTCGTCGCCGGAGCTGTCGCCCTAGTCGCTTGCGGAGTGTGCGGGATCATTGGACTTGGGTTGTTGGCTTATAGCGCCGCTCAAGTTGTACATGGTGTATCGACTTGTACATGGTGTATCGACGGGCAATGCTGGAGAGGTCGTCGACGGTGTTTTGGTGTTTGCTGGCCCCATCGGGCGGCTGTTCGGGCGTGTGCGGAATGCATATTATCATGTTGGTCGGGCGATCTCGCGGCTTGGCCGCGGGGCGACGCGGTCCGTTGTGCGCGAGTCGCGTGCTGCCCGGCGAGTGTATTATGGCTCGCGTCGAGTTGGGCGTCGCGTGGATAGGGGCGTCTGGGCGTACTCGTCGTTCAACACGGCCTATAGCTATCGGTCGAGGCAGACAAGCAAGAGGACGATTGCGCCAGGGAGAAGTCGTCGGAATTGGTACTACTAGCCCGACTGAACTATTTGCGTACTTTTTCTCTGTGGTATTTCGGCGGGTCGAAACGCCGTGTCGCTAAACTCCATGGGTACAGTCGTGCATTGAATATGCTTTCTCAACCACGGGCATGCGTCAAAGAAATGCGCGAAGACTTTTACCTCTGGGTCAGGATATCTGGTGGACCTTGTGGGATTTATGTTGGTTTAACGCTTTTGTACACGAATAGCATCTCTACGATCATTGTCTTCGTCTGTGGGGTTTTTGTTCTTGCTTTGCCTTTAGCGATGTTTTGCGGGATGACCGAGCTTCGTCACCGATATCATCGTTATCTTAAGCGAACGAAGACGAACTCGCGTGAGTTGCGTGACCGACTCAACTTTTATTACTCGGCCCCAGATGTTATTGAAGCAACGGAACTCAACTATGTTGCTGATACACGGGTTTTTCTCGCGTCTAGTCTGATCGGGTTGTCGCTATCCATCGTGGTCGCTGCGATCTATACCATCCTCCTCGTGAACCACGTGATCTACTTCGTCTCCTAAAACCTAGAGATCTCGCCCAGATACCGCTGGCGTTCTCTTACGATCGCGGTTCGACCTTAACCCGACGGTCCCATGGGATTTCGCTCCCGACCGTGCTGATCTTGGTCTTGGTGTTCACGGTTTTCGCTGTCATCCGATTGCGGGCATTCGTACTCTTGACGGCCTCGTGATTCTGGTAGCTGGAAGAGTTCTGTCATCTTCACATCCGGAGCCCTCTCGGGTACCTGTTTCGTCGGCCCGGACAACAGCCCACCCTGGCCGAGTCCACGTCGCTTTTCGCAAACAAGAAAGATTCCACCCTAAGCTTGCCTTCATGGCGCTAGACGTTGCTAAAGTCCCCGACACCGAGATCTGGCACGGTAGACCCCTGTCACAGTTTTTATACCGTCTTCTGGTCGAAACCGCCATTGATGTTTAGCACGTCGAAGATGGATGTTCCGCAAGCATGGTCGTTTAGCACGAAGCAGAGGCAAATACTGTGTCTGCACGGTTTTTTGAAGTGGGCGCGTACGTGAAGCGTATAAGAATGCTTGGAGAGCTGAATGTTCGGAGATGGCGGTGAATAGTATTCGTTCCAATTCTGAGTTAGAGGGGCTCTCGGGCGATGAGGGGCTTTCGATACGTCTGATTGATTGGTTTGAAGCGATCGACGGGCGTCGTGAGGACGATTCAACATTCGGTGTTGCGGGCGGATGCTGGGCGACCGAGTTTTCGGTGCGTTTAGGCATTCGTCGGCCCGGGGCAAAACGCCGTCGAGAGTACGCGGTTTTGGGGTCTGTTCGGGTAAAGTCCCCGATGTTTATGGAGGATGACAACTTCTTCATTGATCGCGGGGCGCCCGTGGGGATTGTTCAAGAGTCCTTCGACATGAAAAGTGCGCTTGATGAGTTCTTGTCTCGTATCGGCGAAATCCACGCTACGAGCGTGACGCAACTCGAGGATGAGTTGTTGGCGTTGATGTGGATTGATCAAGAGAACGAACCGGATTCCTGGGAAAGGTTTCAGCCTGCCATGAGGCGCGGGAATGCAGTGCTCCGTTCAGACCACTCTGGTGATCCGATCCACACACCTTTGGCCTGGTCTCGGGCACTGTCACCCACCGCAGGAGTGGCGCTTATCCTTCCTCAGAACGAGGAAAGTACGTCGGACTTGCTGGTTCGCTACGTTGTGGATTATTGGCGATACCTTGTTACTCCGAATATGACGGCGTTCTTCGATCTTACGAATGGTGAGTTGCGGGCTGTCACGGTCGATTCGTTGTCTGCGGATGTGACCGGGCGGGCTGAATTGTGCCTCCCGGAGGAGCTGATGCAGGTGAGCTTAAGCTCGACCGATGGCTTACACGCCGGTGAAGGATATGGGCGAGGCGTGCCGTCAGAGAGTGCAGACTTTGGGGCGAAGGTTGACCCAAGTCGTGGCCTCTGGTGGGTGGGGCTCAGAACGGGTCAGTTTCTTCGTTTCCATGAACGAGCATGGTTGGTGCTCGACGAGCACCTTGAGCCTGGCGGACTCGTGGTGCGCGACCGGTCACTGATGCCTCGGGACGAATCCACACACAAACGCCTCCGGCATCTCCGCACTCACCCCGAGTGAGGGCGTTTCCGGTCTCTACACGTTTAATGAGGCTAAGTTCTGTGGGGAGGAAATAAAGAAAATGATTATCTACACAGGCCCGGACGCTAGAAGGTTCCGGAGGAGCCCTAGCAGGTTACGGTCGGCCGGTGAAATGGACTGGCTAAGAGAGACGCTGTGAACTCGGCTCTGGGACCTTGTGCCAGTCGCAGACGACTTGTGCAGACGTCACAACTTGCAGGGGAAATCGGGAAGGCGGTGCGACGCCCAATCGGTTGGTGGTGCCTGGCCCAAGACCCGATCAACAAAACGACGCGAGCTAGAAAAGTTGGGGATGCAATGTTTCCAATATCATTGCTAACAATCGATGGGTGAGCGGTGTTTATAGTCGGTTCCATGGTTCCGGGTCTGGTGAGTGTAGCGTCTGGACTGACAATCCCCGTGGCTTATGCGGGTCGGAGAAGGGGCTAGAGATCGCATACGCGAGATATCGTGCCGACAATGTCAGGTTGACGAAACGGCGGACTCCAACTGTAGGCACGCTTAGCGGAGGGTGTGCCGGGTCGGAGGCAAGGCAATCTGGACGCTGCCGCAGCTGGATTTGCCGGATCGCGTGAGGATTGTTGTGGTTAGGGTGCGGAGGAGCGGCAATCTTTTGCGTATGACAGTTCAACCCGCGGCTGTCCTATTTTTGATTGGTTGGCCCCGAGCCGTGTTCCAAGGAGCTGTGAGGGTACCCCCAGATCTGCTGGGAATCTTTTTCGTCATTGTGGTTCCAGCGGTCATATGTTGGATGGGGGTGCTGAGCTTTTTCTGGGGAACATACGTGACGTCTACGAAGGTGGTCGTGGTGTCGTGGTTCCGTGGTTATGTCTTTTTGCGTGACGATATCACCGACGTTTTGTCCTTGCCGTATGACGGAATTCTCACTGCTGGGGGGAGGTCTTGGATTCCTGGGACTAATTTTCGAATGCTGTGTTTTGTGCGGACGTCGGGCAAGCGCAATCTGATACTTCGAGGCACGGTGAGTCTCCCCAAATCATCACGAATGCAAGCAGAACAACTGGTAACTATCTTGAGTTTGTAAGGCGCTTGCCCAACTCCGAACGTTCGTCAAGCTTCAACTCAAGAGCTCAAGAACTCAAGAGTCCAATGACCAGAACTCGGAACACCATGTTGACCGACGGAGGGATGCCACTGACAACTTCGGTGGCTATCAGGTTGGTGACACTAGACGGGGTGCCGATGTTTGGTGAGTACGGCGTTTCCGGACGGAGTTCACGAGATATGGCAAAGAATCCCGTGATTCCATTGAGTTCTTCCGAAGTCTTCTCGACTATCGACACCGCATCCCGCAATAACATTCACCCGCGCTCTGCGCAGGCGGGCGTAGCCTTAACCGGTCGAATCCAATTCATGCGATGAAAAGTTCTTACTGAGGGGTTTTGATGGTGAGCGAAGGTCCGAGTGAAGCACGAGTGCAAGAACTGATTGCTTCGGGAGATTATGACGAGGCCCTTTCGATGCTTGATGATATCGACAGTGACGATACCGGTTTTGTGCAGGCGTTGATGGGCGACGCCTTTTTGAGCAAGCGAGATTTTGAAAGTGCTGCAGTTCATTACCGGGTGGCGGATTCGTTGGGACAAGAGGGTTCTTTGTATAACGCTGCGGTGGCGTTGTGGTCGGCGGAGCGATTCGACGAAGCTCTCGGGCTTTTTGTCCAGGTGTGGGAGCGAGATGGGGACGCGCTATCGGGAGAGGCGGTTGCCGAAAATCTGTATTTTCTTGGCCGACTCCCTGAGGCTTTGCGTGTGGCAGAAGAAGTGGCGGCTCTTGGAGATGATGAGCACTCTCGTCGTTCGGCGGGTATTGCGGGGAGTATTCGTTTCTCTCATTTCAAGGAACGTGGAAGCCGTATTGAAGAGCTACTACGGCGTGGTGCTGCTGTGTATGAAGATGCTGCCGCAGATTTAGGGAGCCTCCTTTGGGAAGATGGGCGTCTGGATGAGGCGGAGGGAGTACTTCGCGATGCGGTTGCCCGCGGTCAGGAGTCTGCCGCGATCGTTCTCGGTAACTTCCTTCAAGATGAAAGACGCGACTTCGTTGGGGCAGCGGAGGCTTATCAAGAGGGGATTCGGATGGGTGACGCCTATAGCGCATATAACTTGGGCCTGCTTCTCATCCAAATCCTCGGAGACCCAAAGGCGGGACGTCGTTGGATAGTCTATGCAGCAGCGCATGGCGACGAAAAGGCTCAAGCGCATACTTCGCTCAAGCATCAACACGGAAAATAACCACCATTTGAATAGAAGGCGGGCCTTTAGATGAGCGTCATTATCATCTGCATGCAATTCGGCCACATTTCGTGAGGGTGAGTTGCCTCGCTAAGACCCATCAACAAAAGCGATATCTTTGTGGAAGTCCTGAGACGTGAGCAGAACAGCCGCTGGCTTGGATTCTCCTTCTTCCACGCCTTCCTGCGTGTCAGGAATGAATAAATGGAGAATTGGATATGACCGTTTTGGAAGGGAGACTAAACAGATGAAGAAGAGCCGTTTGATTCTGCGCAATGTCGTTCATGGCCCGTTTGCTCTAGTTGAAGCCGGGTGGCATCTCGAGTACTGGACGGGAGATGTCAATGAGTTTGAGGATCAGTATTGGTCAGACGTGCGATACGCATTCGATGCGAGTGGTGGTATGTACTTGGTCACGGCGGATACCACGCTCGAACTCCATACGGAGATTGCGTTCGAACGGTGCGGGGCAGATTGTTTGCCCAGCGCCCTAACCATTTCGAGGAATTGTGTCATACGGAGAGCCCTCCAAGGCTTACCCTTCTGGAAGAGAAGCAAAGAACTTCGAGGGCTCATTTTGGCTATACACGGAAGAGCAGATGAATGGATCTTTGCCCAAGTCTTGCCTCAGGTCTCGATAGGGAACTGAAAACTCGATTGGGGGTCGTCTCTGGCGCCCGAAGAATGGGCGGCACAGGTCTTTAGCGAAAATGAGGCGTTGTCTGATTCTGGTGGAATTTCGGTTGCTCGTGTTGTCAGACTTGTGAGGCAGTACCGCAATAGAAACGTTGATGAAGTGTTTGTGTTGCTGGTGGATCCTAGCCTTCCGGTCGAGTTGGCGACTTGCGGGTTGCCAGGAGGCGGATGGCGAGTAGTGGGGATCCAGTTTCTCCATCAGGTATGTGACAGTACATTCTGATTTTTCTCTGTACTGCCGATGTGCTGTTGTTGCTAAAGGTAAAGGAATGTTCGAGAGCGTGCCTGCGCACCCGCATATTATTCAACGTCGTCCTGGCCCTGGAGGTGGAGACCTAATGAACCTCACGGATCATCCATAGAACTCATCAAACGGTCCGCAGAGTAACGGGGCAAGCCAACTGCCGATCTTGTGTTCACGGGTACAGGTGGGAAGACTGGTGCGGTTGGGGTATGAAGGCGGGGTGTGTTACTGGCTTGAAACACCTTTGCGTTAGTGTCGGTTCCCTAAAGGAATCTTGACTTTGAGCATCCCGCAGATTTGGTGGGAACCTGTCAAGGGACTGACGTTCATGTGTGAGCGAAGTGATAGAGGCGCAGGCGGATTAGTTCGGTGGCATAATATTATTATGCTTGTGGCGGGCGGGTTAAGCGTCGGATGTATGTTCACGATTTATGAGTATTTTCAGTGGCTATCCGCCGCTAGTGGAGGTAGCTCTCGTAAGGAGGGGGACGACGAAATCGAGGAGGGGCAAAGAGACAAAGTTGTGGTAGACGGCGGGTATCTCCATTTCATAGTCGACGGAACCGCTGTTATTCGATACAAGCAGGTATTGGTCAGTGCGCTGGTGGTCGTTCTTCTGCTGTGTGCCGCGATATGGTTTCTTGCACTCGGTTACGTCATCTCTGGTGGCTGGCATCCTCCGGAAATGACAGATGTTCCGACAGTTGCTGTGGCGATCCTGTACTTGCACCTGTTTCTGGCGTGTTTAGTTGCGCTTGGGGGCATGGTGGTGCATTCGCTTGGACAGAATGCGGAATCGTCATGTCAAGTATGTGAGAGTCGCGAAGTCTCGCGGCACCCGAAGCGCCGCAGGGCAGGATAGCGCCCAGGGCACACCAGCGGAGCGACACGGCCAGCGATCAGAGCAACCAACGTCAGTCGGTGGCGAGCACTTCTGCAGACACGATGTTGCTGAGCGGCAGGGTGCGTTCGGTCTGCGCCTGCACATCTCTGCCTCGAAGACGGCCGCCACCGATCCCGGTCGGCTCAAGCATGAACGTCACCTCAGACATGTCAGGCATCTTGACAACGACTTGCACGGTTTGGCGTCGTTTGACGGCAAGCTGAAGCTGCCGTGAGAGATGTTCGTACTGCAATTCCGACGGATCCGCATCGGAGACATGCGAATGGATGCTTTCGGCAATCGCCCGAGCATTCGCCACGGTACGCGGGTCGGGCTCAGAACTGGGGAACAGCGTGCTGAGATGTTCGGGTTGTGACGCGTCATCCGCGACTATTCGACCCGGGCCTGCGCCCTGAATCCGCCCCTCAGCATCCACCCGGATCACCGAATACCGCGCATCCATGATCGCGTTTGCCACCACCTCGGGCGGCATCGGCGACGTAATGCTGGTCTCAGATTCGTCCACAGGTCGCAGAGAAAGCACAGTCAGCGCCCTGTCGTGCAGCAAAGTCGCCGCCAATGGCGCCGTCGCGGTGTGGATGAGGCTACGCGAGCCGGCATCCACCACCTGGACTTCACCGAATCGCGCAGCCGTGTCAGAGATGAGATAACGCAACGGCTGGGGCAGCCCGCCGCGGGAAATCCCATCCAGAAAATCGATCAGTTCGTCGGCGCTCGCCCCAGCGGTGAGGGCGTTCGAGATGCTTGACGAACTGAGCGTGTACACGCTTGCGTCGCCGAACTGCGTGCAAACAGCGCAGTCGCGTAACTTCTCTTCAATATCGGGGCCGAGCACACCCGGCACGATTATTGTCGAGTCGGCCTGTGGATACACATAGTCGATGGTTGGTGTCTCGAAGTCTGCCAGCGCGGTTATATCGCGGTTCGTGGGGTCCACGATGGAACGGGCGAGCGTAGTAACCCCGTTGTCATCGATCAGCCCAAGCAGCAGAGCAGAAGCGAGTATCGGCTGCCGATATGCGTCACGCTCTTTACCGCCAAAGGGAAGGCGCGCGGCGACGAGCTGCCACCAGTCCGGTGTGTCGGCTGTCGCCCACACCGCAAGCAACGTGTCGCGCAGCGGCCCGGGCAACGCAGAGCTCCACCCATCCACAAGCTCGACAAGTCGTTCCGAATCAGAGGCGTGCATCCACTCGCGTGCCCGCGAAGTCAACGCAACAGTGTTGCGCGGCGTGCGGGAAATGAGGCGCGCGGATGCGGCAAATGCGATGAGCACGGTGAGAGTTTCGGCATCGACGCCAAGAAAGTGGGCAAGCTGTAGGCGATCAGCGCGTGCGAGGCCGCCCTGCCCGAGCGCGTGAGGGGGCCGGCCGCTGATCGAGACGAGAAGGCCATAGGTGAGCCGGGTGGTGGCGAATCCGCGTTGGGCGGCATCGACCAGGTCGTCTCCGGAGTTAGTGGTGGCCTCGGGTGGCGTCGGGGCGGTGGATGTGGCCGGTGCGGTGGATGTGTCGGACCCGTCGCTGGGGTCGCTTGGGTCGAAGTTGAGGTCGAGCGCGTCAAGGCGGTCGACGACGCGGCGAAGCGGTCGCCTTGAGGCGTCGACAAGCACCAGTCTGCGCAGCGCCTCATCGATTTCCTGACCTCCAGGCGTTTCAGCGACCTGATCTTCAGCGACTGCCACGGACTCGTCGTCTACCTCGGCGGCCGTGCTGCGGGCGCGGGCAAGATCGCGCAACCTGAGGGCGTCGGGCAGGCCGATCCAACGTAGTCGAGCATCCACCGCCTCATCTTTGGCAAGCAGCTCGGCAGCGTCGTACACGTCGTTCGCATGACTGAGCGTCACTTCGGATGCGATCAAAGCTTGAGCGATGGCATCCTGTGGCAGTGACTCGAGAAGTCGTGTGACTGCGATTGCATCGGGCATGACGCGACTAGTTTCGTCGTCGACGTACGATGCCGGTCACAACGAGCGCGATCAGGAGCAATATGGCAAGCGGCAGAGAGATCAGAACCGTCATGGTCACGATAGGCCAGAAGCTGCCCGACCATTGGAACGCCGCCGCCACAAGCGTCAGCGCAATCCCAAGGACGCCCAAGGCCATGAGGCCAACAGCCATCGCGGCGAGGCTGCGCTCCCAGGACGATGGCTCGTAGTCGCGCTTTTCTGAGGTCATCCTTCAAGAATACGGTGGAATTGGCCTCGTTGGTTTCGTGCAAAGCAGAATATCGGGCAGGCCGGCCGCTCATTCCGTAGAATGAAGGGATGCGTGAACGTGAATATGCTCCTTCGCGCAGAATAGAGAGGTCTCCATGCCTACAGGCAAAGTGAAGTTCTTCGATGAGGACAAAGGTTTTGGCTTCGTCAGCTCTGATGAGGGCGGCGAAGTCTTTCTGCACGCCAGTTCGTTGCCGAACGGCGTGACAAGTGTGAAGCCGGGCACCCGGCTCGAGTTTGGCATCGCCGACGGCAAACGCGGCGCGCAGGCGCTCTCAGTCACCATTCTTTCTGAGCCGCCGAGCCTGTCGAAGATGTCTCGCCGTCCGGCCGAGGACATGGCCATCGTGGTCGAGGATCTGATCAAGCTTCTTGACGGAATCGGCGGTGGGCTCAAGCGAGGTCGCTACCCAGAGGGCGCGCATTCCCGCAAGGTCGCCGCGCTGTTGCGCAAGGTGGCCGATGACTTTGACGCCTGATTCAGAGAACGGCGATGCGATGGATGCATCAAGCGAGTTGCAGGTCGCGCTCGTTGACGAATCTGCGGTCGAGCCTGCAGTTGAAGCTGGGCCTGCAGTTGAAGCTGAGGCGGTTCCTGCGGTAGAGGTGCCTGCTGTAGTGCTCACCGATGCCGACATCGCAGTATTTCTTGCTGCCGAGCCCCTTGCGAGGGCTGCGCTAGTCGAGATTGCTCCAGCCGGTGCCGTCGGCGAGTTTGCCGGCCACGAGGTTCTGCCCGATGGTGCAGTTCTTATGCGGTTCGCCAACCTCACCCGGGCGTACACGGGCTGGTTCTGGACTGCCGCGCTCGCGCGGGCTACACCGGATTCGCTGCCCACCGTTCTTGAAGTCGAATTGCTGCCGGGCGAAAACGCTTTGATCAGCCCAGAGTGGCGCCCCTGGAGCGAGCAACTCGCCGAAATCGCCGAGCAGCATAACGGTGCACATGCTTCAGAAGACGCAGAACCGGGGGCTGGGGGCGAAGTCGATTCGAACTCCGATGAGCCGGCTGGCGAAGAACCAGACATTTCTGTGGAGCCTGTCGTAGAAGTCGATCCGGCTGGCGTCGGTGTCGGTGAATCGCTTCCTGTCGTCGGGGATCCCGCAGACGAGGCGAGCAAATCCGCTCTGGCAGAGACTCCGGACCATGGGGCAGAGGTGCACACCTCCCAGCCGTGAAACAGACATTCCAGTCACTTACAGTTCGTAACTATCGAATCTGGTTTGTGGGCATCCTGATTTCCAATGTGGGTCTGTGGATGGCGCGGATCGCCCAAAACTGGATTGTTCTGACAATGCTTACCCCGAATTCGGGCCTCGCGGTCGGCATCACTATCGGGTTGCAGTTCGGTCCGCAACTTGTTCTCGCACCACTTGCCGGATTTCTCGCCGATCGGTATTCGAAGCGCGCGATCCTGCTATGCACCCAGCTTGGGCTCGGTCTTACTGCATTCGCGCAGTCGATTCTCGTTCTTACCGGTGTCGTTCAGTTGTGGCACGTGTTCGTTCTTGCCGCGCTGATCGGAGTGATCGCCGCCGTCGATGCACCATCGCGCAACGTGTTCGTATCTGAACTGGTCACACACGAGAACCTCACCAACGCGGTGAGTCTCAACAGCGTCTCATTCAACAGCGCTCGCCTGATCGGGCCGGCCTTCGCCGGTATCCTCATCGAACTGGTCGGGCCTGGCGTAGCGCTCGCCATCAATGGATTCTCCTATATCGCCACCATCGTCGCCTTGCGCATGATTCGTACCTCCGAACTGCATCAACCGCCTCGGCCTGCACCGGGCACGGTGCATATTCGCGACGGCTTCAAGTATCTGCGCGACAACCCTCGGCTGGTCGTCGTGACAGCCGTCATGTTTGTCGTTTCGGTGACAGCAATGAACACCCAGGTCACCATCGCTTTGATGTCACGGGTTGAGTTTGGCCGCGGTGCCGGAGACTTTGGGCTTCTGAACTCGGCGATGGCCGTGGGCTCGATCGCAGGTGGCCTCTTCGCGGCAAGTTCCCGCGCCCCCCGAATCGGCACGCTGATCGCCTCCACCGCAGGGCTGGGGCTGGCTCTTGCCGCCGGAGCATTGACCAAAAACTACCTGGTCTTCGCAGGCATACTTCTTGTCGCAGGGTTCTTCATGATTCGGCTTGCCACGGGCGCGAATGCCTACATTCAGCTGGGCGCACCTGCTCGAGTGCGCGGCCAAGTGATGGCCATCTATCTTGCGGTATTTCTTGGCGGCAGCCCCATCGGTGCTCCGCTCGTTGGCTGGATCGGCGACGTTGTGAGCCCGGCCGCGACATTTTGGGTCGGCGCCATCGGCTGCGCTGTCGCGGTCGTCGGTGCCGTTCTCTGGTCGCTCGTGGTCGGCGCAACCACGTTCACTGAACTGGCCGGCAGGGTTCCCTTTGCCGGGCGTTTGGTTGGGTCTTCGAACGATGTGCATGGGGTGCCGATCGAGCATCCCGAGACCGGGCCCATCCCGCTGCCCGAGGCACAATCGTTCACTGATGCGGATAATCGCCGTTAAAGCACCCTGCCTTTGTCGGGCTGAGCCTACATGCGCGTGCTCGGCTGGTCGAGGTTTCGTCGCACGTGGCGCAAGCAGCGCGGGTTACAGACGCAGCGTGGCGCCGGCGATTCGGTCGGCGGCGTTTCAGCCTTATGCGTGCGATGCGGCGAGCGCGTTATCGAGCACCCACCTGATGCTCGCGATCAACTGGCGCACATCCTCAGGCTCAACTGAGACAAAGGTCCCGACACGCAACTGGTTGCGGCCGAGCTTGCGGTACGGCTCCACATCCACAATTCCGTTTGCGCGCAAAATTGCCGCAAGACTTAAAGCATCGATCGAGTCGTCGAAGTCGATGGTGACGACCACAGGGGACCGGTGTGTCGGATCGGCCACAAAAGGGGTGGTTCGTGGATCGGATTCAGCCCAGTCGTAGAGCAAAGCCGACGACTCCCGGGTGCGCGCGTCGGCCCAGGCAAGCCCGCCATTGCTAAGGATCCACTCAATCTGAGAATTCAACAGAATCAGGGTCGTCAGGGAGGGGGTGTTGAGGGTCTGATTGAGCCGCGAATTACTCAAAGCTGATTTCAGGCTGAGGAACGCAGGGATGTATCGGTTTGTGCCGGCGATGCGCTCGATGCGTTCGATGGCGGCAGGGGAAACGCTTGCCAGCCACAACCCGCCCTCTGAAGCGAAATTCTTTTGTGGCGAGAAATAGTAGACATCGGCTTGTGAGGAATCGAAGGCGATGCCCCCCGCAGCGGAAGTACCGTCGACCATGACAAGAGCATCGGGGTCAGCGCCAGCGACTCGCACAACGGCCGAGGACACGCCCGTCGAGGTCTCGTTGTGCGGCCACGCATACACGTCGACTCCGGCGGTCGCCTCAGCGAAGCCAAGTGTGCCGACCGCAGCGGAACGTACATCTGGGGCCTCCAGCCAGGGCGCCGAAGCCGACGAAGCAAACTTTGAGCTGAACTCGCCAAACCTGACCGCCTGCGCTCGCTTGTCGATAAGCCCGAAGGATGCGGCATCCCAAAAGGCAGAGGCGCCGCCGTCGCCGAGGATGATCTCGTACCCCTCCGGTAGAGCAAACAATTCAGAGAGCCCGGAGCGAATGCGACCGACCAGATCCCTGACGGGCGCCTGACGATGAGAGGTGCCCAGAAAAGTGGCACCGGCCGCCGCCACTGCAGCGACCTGCTCAGGACGCACCCGCGAAGGACCGCACCCGAACCTCCCATCAGCTGGCAGAAGTTCAGGAGGGATCACGGTGGTGGATGGCATGCCACAAGTTTACGGCTACCGCTGAACGGGGCCGTGCCTGGCCGCTGCAGCTCGGCTTCCGTGGTGATGTCCGAGTCATCGGATACTCTATGTAATGAGGGCGGGACTCGACGGATGGGCGCAGGACGGGGAATAGTTCTGGCGCCGGTATCCTTTTAATGTAGTCATTAACGTAGTCACCAATTCGAGAATCGCGCGTACTCAGCCAATGCGAACCGCAGACTGACGGAGGAGTTCCATGACTGACCTGGTCGACACAACTGAAATGTATTTGCGCACCATCCTCGAACTCGAAGAGGAGCGGCTCATTCCGTTGCGCGCCCGAATCGCCGAGCGAATCGGGCATTCCGGCCCAACGGTGTCGCAGACGGTCGCACGCATGGAACGCGACAATCTTGTGGTCGTTTCCGGCGATCGCCATCTTGAATTGACTCAAGTCGGACGTGACCGTGCAGTTCGGGTAATGCGCAAACATCGACTTGCAGAACGGTTGCTGAGCGATGTCATTGGGTTGGAGTGGAGCCTTGTCCATGACGAGGCATGCCGCTGGGAGCATGTCATGAGCGACGATGTCGAGCGACGGCTGATCACGCTGCTGGATGTGCCGACAGAGTCGCCTTACGGCAATCCGATACCAGGGCTCGAAGAACTCGGCGAAGCACCTGCTCCTCTGTTCACCGATGGGGTGGTTTCGATAACTTCGCTGGCACAAAATTCCGACGCTCCGGTATCCGGTGTGGTTCGACGGCTTGGCGAACCGATTCAATACGCTCCGGGGCTGCTCGCCGAGTTGGAGCAGATCGGGGTAAAACCTGGCGTCGAGATTGAGGCCTGGATTGAAGCGGGTAGCGTTGTGGTCGCGCCTGCCGGCGGGACCGAGACGATTCGGTTTCCGGTCGATCTCGGGGCGCACCTTTACGTCGCATCGCGTTAAAATCGCGCAGGCAGGCAGGGCGTTTCCCTGCTTCGTGACCGAAATGTGACTTTTGGTTTCTTGTCGCATAGAGTGGGTCTATTGTCCAACAGGGGTCACACGTGGCCCTCGCGCCGAGGGGATGCGTGTTGGTTGCAGCAGGGAGGGCTCTGTCTGCAAGGACCTCGATGCAAGTTTTGGGAGTGTGAACGTGGCTCGACATGCGGCTCTTGCTGCGGGCGAAGCTCCGTCAGCGGCCCCCGGCTCCACAACCACTTCGTCGACCACAGCTTCACCCTTCACCACATCCTCGACTTCTTCCCAAGCGGCAACTCCGACACTGGTGTCCGAGCGTCGTTTGTCCCGTTCGGCCCCTCCCAACTCTGCTCGTACTGCACAACCGTTGCTCAACCGACGCATCCAGCACACTCCTGTGGGTAGCCCTCTGGCAAGCCCGGTGGCTCCAGAAGACGATGCAGCAGCCCTTCCGGCGGCGACCATCGCCGCGGCGAGCCTGGTCGTCTCGCATCTGCGTACGGAGCCCGACGTGGTGGCGAAGCCGCCGGTCGACGCAAGCGATTCTGTTGTGACCTCCCCGGTCCCGGCTGTTGCCCGCGCTGCCGGCCGAACTGCTTTCACGGGCCAAACCGCATCGACGCGCGGTACCCGCGACCAGCAACCGATGGGAAATGCCTCCATCGATTCCGATGATCCTTCGCGGGTCCCCTCTCGACTGGGCAACAGCCGTCGTGTCGCTGTCTCCGCTCCCGTTGTGAATCGATGGACGCGGTGGAACCGCACATTCGTGGCAATCGCAGCGACGACGATTTTCGTGACGACGGGTCTGCCTGCGTACGCTGCCGATCCCACTCAGGTCTCGGTAGTGGCCCCGACAACCCTTGTGCCGATTGCACATGCCGAAGCCGAGCAGGCGTACACGTCTGGTGCCACCAGCGGGGCGAGCTTGACTCGTGACGCGATGGGGCTGCAGCAGGAGGCGGCGGCTGCCGACGATTCGACGGCGCTCACGGCAGCATGCACTGTCGCAGGTGCGGATTTAAGCGGAAGCATCGTCTATCCGCTTCCCAATGGCTCGTACCACCTCACTTCGGGCATCGGGTATCGGTACGTCTCCGCGCTTGGTCGTGGTGACTATCACACGGGCCAAGATTTTGCGGCCCCGTTGACGACTTCGATTTTCGCGGTCGCCGATGGCACTGTGACGGAAATCGGAAACGCGGCCGGCGCGACCTATGCCAAGATTCGATCTGTACTGGCCACGGGCGAGACAGTCGATTTTTATTATCTGCACGAATACCCAGACGGGGTCTTCGTCACCGCGGGACAGAAAGTTACTGCAGGCGAGAAGATCGCCGAGGTGGGCAACACCGGCATTTCTACTGGGCCTCATATGCATCTGGAAATTCATGATGCAAGTACTGGCGAGACGTCAGTCTCCGAACGAAGCACCATGCTTGATCCGTTGCAGTGGCTCAAGGCCCACGGAGCAACAGGCATCGCCGGTTGCTAGCCCACATATTATTCGGTAGGTGCTCTTGCTGGAGCGCTAAACTTGTTGTTCTCGCCGCCGTAGCTCAGGGGATAGAGCGGTAGTTTCCTAAACTGCGCGTCGCAGGTTCGAATCCTGTCGGTGGCACCACATGAACATTGGGGAGTCGGGCGTTAGCTCGGCTCCTCTGCGCTTGCCGCCTCCTGCCTCGCTCCCGTTTCCTGTGCTCGTTGCCTCGTTGCCTCAGTGATGTTGGCAGAGAGCTTCCCCACCTGAATTTTGCTGTTTCGCATGCTCTGCCCCGCCCAGCTTGCTGCGTGCTGTGAGACTGGTTGCTTCTAACAGAGGAAATGCCCGGGGTCGAAGCCACTATTCTCGCGGAGGCGGGGCATTTCCTCTGTTAGAAGCAACGACGAACCAGATATTGGGTAGTTTGTGTGACAGTGGTGCAACTGGAGGGATGGTCATATGCGGCGTCGGGAGCTGGTGCTACTTGCTTTATCGAATGTGATGGCAGTCTGGTCGCTGACCGGCATCGGGTATGGCTTGCGAACCGCGTGCGCCGTGCCGAGTGGTTTTTATGAGTGGATCTCGCAATACATTCCTTACCTCTGCTACTCCGACCTGTACACAATGTGGGCAGGGCGTCAGCTGTATCTGCACGTGCCTCCGTACATTGTGGGCACGTTCGTGCCGCCAGACGGCTTAGGCAACGGAGCGGTGGAGTATCCAGTGTTCTCGGGGCTTGCGATGTGGCTGACGGCGCTGCCCTCCACCACGTATGACGATTTTTTTCTGATCAGCACTATTGTTGCGGGCCTGCTGGCGACCTGTGTCGCTCTCGCGTTGGTGTTTCTTGTCGGCAATTGGGCGTATGTATGGTCCTTTTCTCCGCTCCTGCTGCTGTATGCGTCGTATAACTGGGATCTTTACCCGGTGCTGGCAACGGTGCTTGGCTTTGCGTTTGTTTTGCGCGGGCCGGTTTCGTGGTCTGACCGTAAACGGGGCGTGGCAGCCGCGGTGCTGTTCGGTATCGGATGCTTGTTCAAGCTCTATCCGGCGCTTTTTGTTTTGCCGCTCGCTTTGTGGCTTGCGTTACGGCGTGGGGGAGACCTGCGGGATCGTGTCGCTGCTGCGGCACGACCTGTGTTGATCACGGTGGGTGTGGTGATCGCAGGCAATCTTCCGTTTGCGATTCTCGGTTTTGAGGGGTGGATGGCGTCGTTCCGGTTTCAGAGCTATCGCGCGATCTCTGGCAACACGTTGTCCATCTGGTATTGGTGGACGCTCCCTTTCCATGATGCGAATGGCATCGATGGGAGGTATCTCGCTCTTGCAACGGCAATAACGTCTTTGGCGATTTTGTGTGGTTGTGCTCTCGCATTCTGGTTGGGTTGGCGCAGGTTTCGTAGCACGGGGGATTTTCCCTGGATCGGTGTCGCCGGCGCGATGGCGGTGTCATACATGCTGCTCGGCAAGGTTGATTCGCCGCAGTATGGTTTGTGGCTGATTCCTTTTTTCGTGGTTCTTGCCATCCCGCTGTGGGCGATCGTCGCCTATACGGCCGCGAATCTTTTGCTGTACACCTCGTGGTTCCATCCCGCATTCCTGGCAAACCTGCCGTGGAACGAGGTGGTCACGCCTGCGTTGGTTACCGTCAACGCGGTAATGCTCGGCTATAGCTTCGTGTCGTTTGTGCAGGTGGGGGTGAGGCCATTGTTCGATTTGGGAGGTGGGACGTTCGCCTCACGGTTTGGAGCGGTGGCGCCTGGCCGTATGCACGTGAAAAGTGCGGCAGGTCGGCACAGCGCTTCTTACAACGGGTAGCGTTGCGCGAAGCAGGCGACTGTGAGGTTTGTCGAATGCTTTGTCGAGCGCGCACCGGAGGCCCAGAGGTGCGGAATTGATGGGCCGGTGGTGTTTAAGTGAAGTTTTAACCCGTAGGATCGGATGCGCGGTTGCGCGCCGCATTACGCATCGAGCGATAGGTGGATTGTTGTGAGTGACGAAGACGAGGACGTGACGTTCGAGGTTGATCTCTCGGAGGCGCTTGTCGCTGCAGGCAAGGCACTTTATGAAGCCAGCGAAGAATTCGACCTGCTTCGGCCGTATGAGATGCTCGGTGAGTCAGACCGCGACGGATATGAGGGTGCCGCAGGTGTCGTACTTGAGGCAGCCCTGCCCGACGTGATTCAACAGGTTGTCGATCAGTTCGCCGAGGGTGCAGAAGACGATGAGGACGAGGACGACTAGGTTCTCCCACTTTGGTTGCACAAACCTGCGTGTTGCCTTACAGCCGGGCATCCGATTCGTCGAAACGGCGATGAACTGACCGGTTTTCTGCCCTCCGCGCCCTAGCCTGATCATGGGCGATTCTTCGTGGAGGTGACGTGACGACCGAATTTGATACTCGCGACCGTGCTTGGAGCACGTGGCGGGATGGTGTCAGGACCGTCGGCGGCCCAGACACGTTGCTGCATTTTGACCCTGCCGACGGCGGCTCTATCGATCTGACTTCTGGCCACCCTGGCGGGCTCGCCCAATTGCTGTCTGGCCGTGTGACCAAGCTGTCGAACCTGATTCGTGAAGATCGTGCCTATCATTCGGCGATGCGAGCGATGGTTTCGATCGATCTGAACGCGTCCCAGCTATCAGAACAGCGCGGGATAGACGCCATCAATATGGCTGTCGGTTTGGCGTCGTGGCATTTTGAGGGGGAAGACTTCAGTGCTCCGGTGCTCATTCAACCGGTGGCGTTGAGACAGATCCCTGGAGACTTCGAGATTCGGCTGTCTGGGCGCCCATCGGTGAATCCGGCGCTCGCGTCTGTCTTGCGCGAGTCCTTCGGCGTCGAGATGGATGCCGACTCGGTTGCCACGCTCGCTGTGACCGGCACAAGCCTCGACCCGCATGCAGCGATCGATCACCTCGTTCGGGCAACTCGAGGCGTGCCCAGTTTTGTGGTCGCGCATCGCACGGTGCTCGCCACTTTGAGCGGCGACATCTACGCGACTACTCAGCGCATGAATGCTGTGGCGCACCCGGTCTTGGATGCGCTTGCTCATGTGCCAGGTGCGGCAGAGGAATTGGCTGCTCAACGCCGCACGGTTGGGTTGGTCTCTTCAGATGAGCGCCCGTTGGAACAAGACACGGTCTTGCTCGATTGCACGGGCGACCATGAACGCATCCTCGCTCAGATCGCCGCCGGAACATCCATTCTCGTTCAGACAATTCCTGGCGGCGGTATCACCCGGCTGGTGTCCAACGCTGTGGCGCGCCTGGCCATGGCGGGCAAGCGAGTTGCTGTCGTTGCTTCGGGCCGTGAAGCGTTGCGCGGCATCGAGTCAACGTTGACTGGGGCAGGGTTGCCGGGGATGGCTGTTACGGGTCACGCCTTGTCGAAGAATGTCATTGCGGGAATTCTGCGCAACGAGCGCGCCGCATCGGTGGTCGAGAGTTCTGATAAAGAGGCGCTGTCGCGGATCCGGTCCGTGTTGGTGAGCTATCGAGACGCATTCTTGCGCACCAATACTCAGTTCGGCGTCACGATCGGCGAGACCCTCAACGAGCTCGCTCGATTGTCGCTTCTGCCTCATGCTCCTCTTACCAAGGCGCGTCTTGACGGTGACGCGCTACGTTATGTCGCTGCACACCGTTCAGAAGCCGGCGACATGCTGCAACGGCTTGCCGAACTGGGTGAGTTCGCTTTCGGGCCCGCAGCGTCATCCTGGTATGGCGCCCACTTCGACGACCCGGATCAGGCCAAAGCCAACTACGTCGTGGCCAAACGCCTCCACGAGACAGATTTGCCCGAGCTGCGTCGTCGCGCGAGTGCTCTGTTTGACAGGGTTGAGATCACGCCTGCAACTTCGCTATCTGAGATGGGCGACTATATTGCGATGCTGCTCGGCATCCGCGAGAGCCTCGATCGGTTTCTGCCGGAAGTGTTCGATCGGCCGCTCGACGAGATCATCATCGCGACCGACCCGGTGCAGTCCGACTTCATGTCGTCGGCGAATCGTCGGCGTCTCAGGCACCTCGCCAAAGAATATGTGCGCCCAGGCATGCACGTCAGCGATATGAATGTCGCATTGAAAGCAGTGAAAGATCAGCGTGACAGGTGGATGCGAGTGGCGTTGCGCCCCAAACCGCCAGCCTCGCCGTCGGGCATCGGCGACTTGCATGTTCATTTCAGTGCCGTGGCGAGCGACATCAAGCAACTGGCCCGCGTTGTCGACCAGAACCGTCTTGGCCGTCTTGTCGATCTGCCATTGGATGAGTTGGCAAGCGTCATCAAGCGGCTTTCCGATGATGTGGATGCGCTCAGCGACTTGCGCGAGCGTACCGAGATTCGTGCCGCGCTCAAGGCGCATGGGCTTGAACCGCTTGTTGAAGACTGCGCCGCACTCAACGTGGTCCCACAGAGGGTGCGTCTTGAGCTGGAACAGGCATGGTGGCAGTCGGTCTACGGCTACATGCTCGCAGACGAGCCGGCCTTGCTCGGCGCAGACACTTCCGTGTTGACGCGGCTGGAGAGCGACTTCGCACGCCTGGATGCCGACCATGTGCAGCACAACCCGCAGCGGCTCGCGTCGGCATTGAGTCGGCGTTGGCAAGTCGGCATCGAGAACCATCCGCGTGAGGCACAGGCGTTGAAGAACCGTTTGAAAGCGGGATCGCTGACGGCGGCAAACCTGATCGCTGAGGCGCCGCGCTTAGCGACAACGGTCGCGCCAGTGTGGTTGCTGTCTCCATACACGTTCGCAGCGCAGGTGCCTGCGGGTATGCATTTCGACGCGGTGGTGTTCGTCGACGGTGCATCCATCGGCGTGGCCGAATCGGTGTTGCCCATCGCTCAATCAAGCCAAGTTATCGTTTTCGGGGATCCAGCCATCAGCGAACCGACACCATTCACCGTGTCCTCTGGCACGGCATCCATCCAATCGACGGCTGTTGGTAGTGGCGAGGCCGGCGCAGATGTGCCATCGCTGTTCTCCGCGCTCAGTGGGCACCTGCCTCGGTTCGCGTTGACGCAAAGCTACCGTCGTGGCGGGCGTGGTGTCGTCGATTTTGTGAATACGCATTTTTATGACCGGCGGATCAGTGCGCTCCCTTCTGCGGATGAGGTGCTTGGGTTTCCCACCCTCGAGTTCGTTCACGTAGAGCGGGGCAACGGTATTCCCGACCCGGTCACGCACATTGTCGAGGCAGTGCCAGCCGAGATATCGGCTGTTGTGGAGCTCGTACTCAAGCACGCCACGTGGCGGCCGCGCGAGTCGCTGATGGTGGTGTCGGCCAGCTCTGTGCATGCTCGCCGCGTGCGCGCAGCGGTGCGTGAAGAGCTCAAGTCGAAGCCGCATCTTGCCGCATTTTTCGCCGCCGACCAGCGTGAGCCGTTTGTGGTGCTCACGGCGGAGCAGGCCGCGACTCGAAGCCGTGACCATGTGATCTTCACCGTTGGTTATGGCCGCACGCCGCACGGCCGTGTGTTGTCTGATTTCGGTGAGCTATCTGGGCCGCACGGTCGCCAGATCATTGCTGCGGCACTGACCCGCGCACGCCGATCGATGACCGTTGTGAGCTGCTTCACGGCAAAGGATCTGAACCCTGACAAGCTTGACGGCGGTGCGAGCGTTCTTGCCGAGCTGTACAACCAAGAGGCTGCCGACGAGATGGCATCCGCGCCGGCACAAAGCGAACCACTGCTCGTCGATCTTGCCAACAGGCTGGATGCTCTCGGCGCTTTCACCTCAATAAACTATGGCGGAGAACTCGATCTCGTCGCGTATCACGGCAAGCGGGCGATCGTGATCGAAACCGACAACGCGTACGCGCGGGGAACTCTTCGCGAGACCATCCGCTTGCGTCCCGAACTTCTCGAGAGGCTTGGCTGGAGCTACCGTCGGGTGTATACCTTTGACTTGTTCAGCGATCCGCAGCGCATCGCAGACGAGATCGCGATAGCGCTTGGAGTGAAGGAGCCACCAGTGCCAGAGGCCGAAAACGGTATTACCACTTCGAAGCAGGGTTCGTCGCGCAGAGCCCATCTGCCCGGCGCGCAGGATGAGCCGGGTACGGACGAAGCTCCGTTTGACGAGAGCGCTGAAGCATGGGGCGACCGACCGCAAGACAACGATGAATGGCTGCTCGCGCAACGGCCACCGCACTGGGGGTAGTTGAGGCTTGGGGTAGTTGTGCCTGAGCCGGGCCCGGCCGGTGTCTTAGTTGCTTGACTGCTGCTTTTCGAGCAACGTCTTGATGTCGTTGAGGACATCGAGTTCGGTGACGACCTTTTCTTCAGGCTCTTCAGGTGCCGCTGATTTCCTGCGCCTGGCAAGTGAATTCATCGGAACGACGACGAAAAAGTACAAGGCTGCAGCAACCAGCACGAAGTTCACCAATTGAGTGAGCACAGTACCGATGAGCAGGTTGCTCGATCCGATCTGAATTGTGACGTTATCGAAAGTAGGTTTTCCGAAAATTGCCGCAATGAACGGCGTGAGCACTCCCTCGACAACGGCATTGATCACCGCGGTGAAAGCCGCCCCAATAACAACGCCGACTGCTAAGTCGATGACATTGCCGCGACTGATGAATTCTTTGAAGCCTTTGAGCATAACTGCCACCTTTTCTGTTTCCGAAACGGTTTGTGGAATGTGCTCTAGTTTAGGGTGGCGTACGCGTACATGGCGTGACATCTGGTGGCGCGCTTCTCGGCCGGAGCAGTCTCGATGCCTCGGAGATGTCTTTAGACGCCCTCAGCGGCCCGTGATCGAGACGATGCCCGACGGGGTGACCACCCCATCCACAGGCCGATCGACAGTGGCAGTTGGCACGGCATCGAGAAACTCGTTGTCGAAAATAGCAGCGTAGACAGGGGGGCACTTCGTCATCGAGCCGAGCACCTTGTCGTAATAGCCTCGCCCCTGGCCGAGCCTGTTGCCTGCACGGTCAATGGCAAGCGCGGGCGCAATGATGAGGCCAACCGTCGAGATCGCCATCGGCGGCTGAATATCGCCAACGATCTCGGGCAGGCCAAAGAGACCCTCCGTCTCGGAGACGCCGTCGCCGATCGCCCAATCGAGCAAACCGTCTTCGCGGGTGACAGGGAACAGAACTTGGATGTCGTTTTCGAATGCCCAGTTGAGAAATGGACGAGTATTTGGCTCACTCTCGCCTGAGAGATAACAGGATACGGATGTGGTGCCGAAGCGCGTAACAAGCGCAATGAAATGTGCAGTGAGCTGAGCGGATTCGACGGAATAGGTCTCGGCATCGCGCTGCTTGCGGTGTTGTCGAAGTTGTGCCCGGAGTGTTCGCTTGGCGTCCCAGACGGTATCATCCATCTCACCAGCTTACTTTCACGCATCGAATAGACGCATCAAAGAGAAGGTTCATGCACAATAATGATGGGATGGCCAACATCTCCTCTTCTCGTCCAAGCAACGCGCTCAAGGCCGTCCTCCCTGTAGCGGGGCTCGGAACACGGTTCCTTCCTGCAACCAAGGCGCTGCCGAAAGAAATGCTTCCTGTCGTCGATAAGCCGGCGATCCAGTATGTTGTCGAAGAGGCTGTTGCGGCTGGTCTTCGCGACATTTTGATGGTCACCGGGCGCAACAAGGCTCCGCTCGAGAACCACTTCGATCGCGTGCCGATCGTCGAAAATCTTTTGCTTCAGAAAGGCGACTTCGCCCGCCTCGATGCCGTGAATCACGCATCCAATCTTGCCGACATCCACTATGTCAGGCAGGGCAACCCGCTTGGGCTCGGCCATGCAGTGCTCCGCGCGTGGCAGCATGTCGGTCAGGCGCCGTTTGCCGTGCTGCTTGGTGACGACATCATTGGTGAGGGGGAAGGTCTGCTTCCGCACATGCTTGAGCAGCAGGCCACTCGGGGAGCGAGCATCATCGCCTTGATGGAGGTCGACCCTGAGCATGTGCCGATGTATGGGATTGCCGCGGTCGAGCCGACCAGCGAGAACGATGTCGTCCGGGTGACCGGCTTGGTCGAGAAGCCGAGCAAAGAGGCGGCGCCAAGCAACCTTGCCATCATCGGACGGTATGTGCTCCAGCCCGAGATCTTTCCCATCCTTGAACACACGGCCCCAGGGCGTGGCAACGAGATCCAGCTCACCGACGCGTTGCAGGTTCTTGCGGCAGACGAAAAAATCGCGGGCGGCGTGTACGGTGTCGTCTTCCGTGGCAAGCGGTTCGACACGGGCGATCGACTCGACTATTTGAAGGCCGTCGTGCAGATCGCGTCAGGACGAGAAGACCTTGGCCCGGATTTCACAAAGTGGCTGACGTCTTTTGTGAAGACGCTCGGCTGAAATCCGGTTGAAACATGGTACCTAGCCCGCTCAATCACGGATCCGTGAGCATCCGGCCTATTCGTGTGCGGGATTGGCGAGACCTGCAACAGCTCAACGCGATCAATCGGGCATGGCTTGGCCCGTGGGAGGCCACAACGCCGATCCGAGGTATGCCCATCGACATGAAGACGGGCATCCGCATGCTGTTGAGTCAGATGCGACAGGGACTCGGGGTGCCGTTTGTGATGGAAGACGATGGTGTGATCGTCGGCCAGCTCAACGTGAGCCAGATCGCGCATGGATCGTTGTCGTCTGCGGTGATCGGATACTGGGTTTCGCGGGCAAGCGCCGGCCGATCGATCACACCCATTAGCGTCGCCCTCGCTACCGACTACCTCTTTCGGGATTACGGGTTGCACCGTGTGGAGATCTGCATCCGCCCGGAAAATGTCGCCAGCCTCAGGGTTGTTGAGAAACTGGGATTTCGATACGAAGGATTGCGTAAGGAATACATCCACATTGCGGGGCGGTGGCGCGATCACTACTCCTTTGCTTTACTGTCGACCGAAGTGCCTGAGGGCGTATTGAATCGATACGTGTCGGGGAAGGCTCCTGCCGAAGCCGCCGCCATCCCTGAGGCAGACCGATTGCCGCCCTCGGCTTCTGGTAGTGCGTTAGGGGCGGACGGCTGAGAATGAGCCCGACATTCTGCCGCCACACGGCGCTCAATGGGCGCTGACGACCCTTCGACCTCGTACCTTTGGTGACATGAATGGGTTCGATCAACTGGGTGGTGGGTTACTGCTTGTGGCGGTTACCATTCTCTGGCTGATTTACCTTGTCCCCGCTTGGCTGCAACGTCGGCGATATATGGCAACCGAACGCCAGGTGACCCGCATGCAGCAGGCCTTGCGTGTGATGACTGAGACGTCTGCCGAGGGCAGCCATCTTGTCGAAGCGGAGTTGAACGCCCGCAAGGTTGCGATCGTTGCACGCGAAGCGCGACGTCAGCGTCGGCTTGCACTACGGGCCGAGAAGGCGCGTGCGCAGGATGCGACCCGAGAGTTTGCCCGCGTTGAACGTATTCGAAGTGAAGAGCAGAGGGAGATTGCCCGCATGTCGGCCGATATCGAAAGTGCACGATTGCGTACCGCTGGCCAGATGCACCGCACGGAGCTTCGCAACACGCTTGAATATCGTGCGGCCAGCCTTCGACGGGGGCGACTTGTGTCAACCGGTGTAACAGGGATCGGCTTGCTCGTTGCGCTGGTCGGAGCAATATTGGCGCCGTCGACATTGGCCGGTTGGTGGGTTTTGGTCTTGGGCGTAGCTCTTGTCTTTGCCGGTGTTTCGATGCTGAAGGCTGCAGCACGCACGGCGCGGGCGTATCGCGCTCGCGGAACTGTCGTATCGTCAGCGCGTGCCGCGGCGGGCGGGCGGCAGGGACTTTCCCCTGAGGACATGTCTGTGGTGTCTGCCTCGGGCGTAGCTGAGCAAGAGCCAGTGAGGGAAGCCGGTGAGCGCAGAGAATGGACTCCGCAGCGTTTGCCCCAGCCGCTGTCTGTGACGCGAGAAGAGATTCTCGCTGCTGCCCGTGCTGAAGCGGCTGCGGTGGAGGCGGCTGAGGCTGCGGGAGCTGCGGGGATTGCGGATGTCGAGGTTTCGAGTGGTTCTGAGGTCTTGGAGGCTTCAGAGGCTGGTGTTTTGGAGACTGCGGTCTCGGTGGAGGTGGAGACGGAGGCCGGCACCGCAGCGAGTGGCGGTTTTGTTGCTGTCGCCTCGACTGATGCTGGAGCCGATGTTTCTGAGGCTCGTGAGAAGTTGCGCCAGGCTTCGGATGATGCTGTTGCGGCGTTGCGTGCTGCAGAATTCGATGATCCTGCGGTGGCGCCGATTGAATCGGCCCTCGCTGGTGCAGAAGATTTTGGCTGGCTGACTGCCCTCGAAGACGAGACTGCTGCTGCGGCTGCACAAAACACTTCGAGCCTTGATGAGGTTCTGCAGCGTCGTCGCAATGCGGGCTGAGCCACACTGCTCGTTCGCGCCGTCGTTGTGATTGGTGGTATTCTTCCCTAGGTCCTTTGGGGCTTTAGCTCAGTTGGTAGAGCGCTTCGTTCGCAATGAAGAGGTCAGGGGTTCGAATCCCCTAAGCTCCACATCGTCCGCCCGAGAATCCGACCCTCTCAGGTGGCTTTTCCCATCATCTTCGGGCTCGTGCCCGGTCATCAGCCATTGGAGATCTGCACCGGTGAGCTGTGCCAAGGCTCGCATGTCTCGTGCACGGGGTTCTGAACGGTCGTTAATCCATGCGGACACTGTGTTCCGATTGACTTCTAGCGCTTCTGCGGCGCCACCGACGCTGATGCCCGCCGTTTGAATGGCGCGACGAATCCTGTCGCCCTGAGTGAAGTGGTATCGGCTTAGAGGTGCGTTTGTGATGGTCATGCGTACCATTTTCGCGTTGCGTCTCTCGTTGTGCAATGGTTGCTTAGCATATTTTGCTATTTTGACCGTGCGATGATGTGTCATTGTGCAATGATGGGGGTTATGAGTTTTTACATGCCTCCGTCGCTGGTGTTGGTGAGTGTTGCTGCGGCTCGTGCTCGGGCTGATGCCGGGTCTCGTGAAGGTGATTATCGGGCTGTTATGGGTATTCGTGCTTGGCAGGGATTTGCCCGTTTTTATTACGTTGAGCTTCTCTCGGAGGCCGTGTTTTGGACGGTCACGATGGCTGACGGCCATCTGTATCACCGATCGGCAAAGTCGTCGACGGAAGCAGCGTTCATGTGTGCGTTCTGGGGTGGTGTTGATGTCGCTTCTGTCGTGATCGACCATGACGGTGCTATCGCGGCTCGCTGGCGCGAAGCCCAACGGATTAAAGATCGTGAGCTCGTGGAGGGCCTTCCCGTTCTTGCGGGCTTGGATTGGAGCGCACTGTGATTTCTCCCTTCGATGATCCCGTCGTTGGGCTTGAGCCTGATTGTGATCCTTTCGCGGATGAGTTAGTGCCGTGTGTGTGGTGTGGGATGTCTGCTCAGGTGTCCGGCAGTGGTGTGTGTTCCCGTGAGTGTTGGGTAGAGCTTCATGGTTGGTACGCATTGTGAGGTATCCGAGGTGGCGTTTTCTGCTGATCTTTTCTGGCCCGGTGCTGTTTCTGTTCGCTGGGCTCGGCTTCGTGAAGTTTGTCGTTGGTGATGAGAGCTGGTTGTCCCTTCTGCTGCTCGTCGCGATCTTTGGCATCAGTTTTTGGTGGTTTACGCACGTCAAAGGAATGATTCTCCTGTCGATGACTGGCTGGTGGATGAGGCATGCCATCCCGACGGAGGAATCGTGAGGGGCAAGCGCCCTTTTGGGGCGCGCGGCAGCGGGGGTTCGGGGCGAGAAGTCCCGAGGCATCCGGCTTTGCCGGGTGCCCTTGGTAACAAGACGAAATCGGTAACCCTTGGGGGTGTTTGTGGCTGAGGATTTTCGTGTGTTGCGGTTTCGTCGGCGTGTGGTGTCGGCGCGGTGGTTGGTGGAGGATGCGCGGGAGAAGGCGGGTCTGGATCCTCGGTCTCGTGATGGTTTTGCGGAGCCGTTGCGTCCGGCGAAGTGTGGTCATGCTCTCGGTCCGATGGTGACGGTGAATGGCGTTCCGGGTTCAGGTCGTGCGAGGTTTGTGGGGTTGTTGAGCTGTGGATCGATCTGGGCGTGTCCGTGTTGCTCATCGTTGATTCGTCAGGGTCGTGCGTCTGAGGTTGAGGTCGGGACGGAACTGTGGGAGAAGCGGTATAAGGGTAGTTTCTTGTTCGTGACGTTCACTCTCCGTCATAAGCGTCAGGATCGTTTGAAGGATTCTTTGGATACGCTCACGGAGGCGTTTTCTGCGACGATTCGGGGGAATCCGTGGAAGAGGTTTGCGGGGCGTTTGGGAATTGTGGGTCAGGTGAAGGCGACGGAGATTACCTGGTCGCGGAGCAATGGTTGGCACGCGCATTTACATGTGCTGTTTTTCTTGCGGTCGGTACCGTCAGTGGATGCGATCGCGGACGCGGATGGGTGGCTGTCGGCCAGGTGGCAGTCGATGGTGGTGAAGCGTGGTGGCCGGGTGCCGAATCTGCGGCACGGTGTGGACGTGCGGAAGGTTACGGATCGTCAGGTTGTCGGCTTATACATTACAAAGCTCCAGGAGGCTAAGCCGACTGCGAAGAAGCGTTTTCCGGTGGCGCAGGAGCTCACGCGGATTGATACGAAGAGGGGCCGGCTGCAGTCGTTGGTGCCGTTCGATTTGTTGGATTTGGATGGGCTCGGCGTCGAGGAAGTGCAGGAGCGGCGGGAGCTGTGGCTCGAATATGTGACGGCGACCAGGGGAAAGCGGGCGATTGTCTGGTCACGTTCGTTGAAAGAGCTGCTCGAGGTGCCCGAGGTCTCTGATGATGAGCTCCTTGAGGGCGAGGCGGAGGATGAAGACACCGTGTTGTGGGCGATCCGACGCAAAGATTGGCGGCGTATCCAATCGGACGCCGATGCTCTCGTGCAGCTGCTCGAAGCTGTCGAGGAAGAACGCTGGGATTTGGCGGAGCGAGTCGTGCCGTGCGACGTCGGGTGGCTCGAATGGCACAACTCTGTCTAGAAGTTGCAATGCACTCGAAAATAGATAATGACGCAAGAATGTGCAATGATGGGGTTCAGAAATCACCCGCTTGGGTGGTGAGAGATCGAATCTGGACGGAGGCAGTTGTTATGGCTGTATCAGAAGTGTCGGAAGTTGACGGGGCGGTTGCTCGGGTGTCGGGGGTTGTGTCCCGGCTGTTGAGCGGTGCGAGTTACCGCGGTGTGGTGATTGTGGTCTCGCGGTTCGTCGAGGCGACCCGAGACGTTGTGAAGCAGGACTTCACGGCGTGGGGCCTTGAGGGTGTCGCGGTTGGTGACGCGGTAACTGTAGAGGGGAATCTCTCGGTTGGCATTCGCGAATACACGAACTCGCGGACTGGTCGGCTGGCGCACTCGGCATCGGTGAATCTGAATGAGCCTTTGCTCGTGGCGCATACACCGGGCGCGTTTCCCGATTTCGCGGCTCGGCAGGCGGAGATCGCGTCGGCGGCGGAACGTCGCAAAGCAGAGCGTGCTGCGCAGGTGCAGCGCGAAGGGGTGCCGTTCTGATGCTGTCGTTTCTGATCGGTCTGTTCTATACGGTCGCTGTTCTTGGTGTGCTGGTGGTTGTTGCGTTGTATGCGGTGCCGCGCTTGCGCGTGAGGGTCGTACGGCGTAGGTCTCCCTCGGTGAAGGAGTAGGCCGTGTTGTTTCCTGCTGCGAGGCATCTGTTTTATGAGGAGTTTGCGCCGTCTGCGACGGTGCTGCTGTTGTTGGGTGCGTTTGCGTTGGGGCTGCTGACTATTTATCTGCTTGGTAAGTGGTTCTGATGGAGTCCTTGCCTGGGTTGCTCGGCCTTGTCGCTGGGTTGGCTGTGTACGTGTTTTTGAAGCTCGCGCTGTCGTTCGTGTGGCGCGTGGTCGGTTAGGTGGTGATCGGTGTGGATTTGGCCTCGGAGGTTGTGCTTTGGTACATGGTCGGGCTTCTCTTTGCCGCCGCTGTCTCTTTGTTCAGCGTGAGGAGGTGAATCATGGCCGGAATTGTTCCTGCTGTTACTGGTGATGCGGTTGACATTGTCAACACGGCGGTCTCTGGGTTTGGCGATCAGCTGTTGAGCATCGCGCCTGGCGCGATTGCTGTGGCGGTGTCTGTGGCGTTGCTGCTTGCTGGGTGGCGTCTTTTCCGTCGGTTCGTGCACTAAAAGCACTCGGCGGTGTGTGGGCCGGTTCTCGGGTGGCCGGGAACCGGCCTGTTCTCTTTTTCAGGCGAAAGGTGTGGTGGCTGGTGTTTCGCGCGGTGGTGGGTGGTGTGGCGGCGCTTGTGTTGGTGTTCGCGCCTACGGTGCCCGCGTCTGCGGCTGCCGTAGTGTCTGCTGCACCTGTCGGCACTGCTGCTGTTGTGTCGCCGGCGGCTGCGGGCGATTTGCCGTCGTGGGCAGATAACTGGGCATTTTGGGCCTCGCAGGCCGGGGAGTCGACGTCGAAGAAGTTTCACGCCTGGTTGAAGAAGGTCGAACGCGATTATCCGTTGGCGGAGGTTGATCCTGCTCAATGGCGTGGTGTGACATCATTCGGGCGTGCACAGTCCTTGAAAGCTCCTGGCTACTGGCTGGACGGTAAGACGTGGGTGAGCATCGAGGAATTTGCGAAGGCGACGACGCAGCTCGCGAAAGACAAGATTCAGGCGAAGGGCAATTTTTATCCGGTCTCTAAACTCGCGGATCAGATGCAGCTCTCCGCTCCGTACGATGTTCTGACGGAGGGTGCGACGACGACTGCGGCAAAGGCGGCGCGGGTGCAGAACGGGCGAACCACTGCGGGGGTTTTGACGGCCTTGAAAGAGGCTGTTGGCGATAGCAAGGCCGCAGGGTACTTGCGCATCTTGCAAGATATTGGGTGGGTCCGCGGCGGTGTACTGGTGCTCGGCACCGCGCTGAATGCGTGGGGTGCGTACGACATCGGTTCCGTGGTCGGCAATGGCTTTGCCAGTGTTTTTATTGGTGGGGATGCGGATTCGAAGACATGTGCGTTGGATTGGGGTAATGATTTTTTCAATGGGATTAAGAACTTTCTCGCACACGCGGATTGTGGTGAGTGGGAGGCTACGGTAGGTTCACCAAATGCTGATATCTCTGAGTTGCCGGGCGATATTTCTTATGGTGGGTTTTCTATTTCTGTGAAGTCGTATGTTAAGGGTGCGGTGAGAGGTGTGTGTGTCACGACGTCGCCGGTGCCGAATACTACGGGTCTTTTTTACAAAACGCCTCAGGGCTATACGGGCCAGTGGGATGGTAGGAATAGCGATAGTTGTGTCGCGGTCGGGCTTACTGGCATGCTTCTGCCGCTCGATCAGGTGCCGATGTCGATCGTTGACGGCGCAGGGAATGTGCTCGTTAGTCAAGCACCGCCAGACCCGGACCCTGATCGTGAGTCTCAGGTGTGTACGACGACGGCTGGTGTGGAGTTGTGTGGTGTGGCGTCTGCGCCGTGGAAAGAGTCGGGGAATATTGCGAGTCCTCCTGCTACGTCGACGGGTAGTGGTACGACGGTGCCGGATAAGACGTGTGTGAAGGAGACGAATAAGCAGACGGGGGCATCGAAGTCTGTATCGTGCGTTGAGACCTCGCAGAAGGTGAAGGATTGGGCGTCGCAGTATCCGGAGTGTGTGAATGGGACGTGCAAGCTTGATTTGCTGGATAAGCGTACGGGTGTGTCGTGCTTTGATGAGAAAACGATTTGTGCGAATTGGTGGAAAGAGACTGGCCGGAATTCGAAGTACAAGTGTGATTATGCCGGCCATGATTTGGGTTTGAGTAAGTGCGAGGTGTATAAGAATTCGTTTAAGCCGAAGAACCAATCGACGGGCGATACGATTACGGATCCGGGAGACACGGCGTCTGCGGGGGACGACCCGGACCCGAACGACGGTGATGATCCGGGCGATGATGATGATGGGGGTAGTCTCGGCCAGGTTGACCCGGGCACCGGTGACCAGTCTCCGTCGGATGCGTGCTGGTCTGACGGGTGGGCTGAGGCCGCGAACCCGCTCGATTGGGTGTTGACTCCGGTGAAGTGTGCGCTCGTGTGGGCTTTCGTGCCCGATGGTTGGGCGTTTGAGCAGGCGGTCTCCGATGCTCAGCTGGAGTTGGGCGAGTCCGCTCCGATGGTGCAGGTCGCTGACGTGATTGACGATGTGACTCCGCATGTGACGGCGTCCGGGTGTGAGGGGATGCCGATCGATCTGAGTCTTGGCGATACTGAGATTCATCAGACGTTGTTGGCGTCGTGCACGGGTCCGCTGGCTCCTGCACGGGTGGCCGTGAATATTATCGCGGCCGCGATGATGGTGATCACCACGGTTGTGGCTTGCCTGCGGCATATTGCAGCCGTGTTCGACTACCAGTCGCCTGTTGCGGCCCAGACGGCCGTCTACTCGGAGGGCGACCTGTGATATCCAACTTTTTCATCAACTGGGGTCTGGGCCTCTTGAACGCGGTGGTCGGGTGGCTGATGCCGGGCTTCGATCTTTCGGGTATCTCCACGTCCGCCGTCGGCACGTTCGGCGATCTCCTCAATGGGGCGGTGGGTATTGGCGGCTGGATTCCGTGGGCGACCGGGATGGTCTGTCTCGGGATCTCGTTGACGGTCTGGCTTGCGTGCTTCATTGCTCGTATTGTTCGTGTGGCTTTAGGCCACGTGCCACTGGTTGGAGGTAACGGCTAAAATGTCCGGTTCACATGTTTCTGAGGCTCTTGAGTCAGTCGCAGCACTGCCCGAGCGTGGGCGTGACGCGGTTATCCGCAAGCTCATCAACCGCACGAAGAAGGTTGGTCGCCGTCGAGGTGTGCCGATCCACGCGTATGTGGGTCCGAACGGCTCCGGGAAGTCGTTGGCAATGGTTAGGGACACCATCCCCAGCCTCGACGCGGGTCGTCGTGTGCTCTCGACCGTGCGCCTGGTCGATGAGCATGGTGCTGATCATCCGATGTATGAGAAATTCGTGGACTGGCGGCAGCTGCTCACCGCTGAGCATTGTGATGTCCTTATGGATGAGGTTACGGGTATCGCGTCGTCACGCGAGTCTCAGGGCCTGCCATGGGAAGTAGCGAACGTCCTCGTGCAGCTCCGCCGCAGAGATATCCAGTTGCGGTGGACGGCCCCAGCATGGGCCCGCTCCGACAAGATCATTCGGGAAGTCACGCAGGCGGTCACCGAGTGCCGTGGCTATATGTCGGACCGGCGCCCGCTGCGCGACTCCGGGCGGCGCATGAACGTCGGCTTGTGGTTGCCCAAAAGGATGTTCACGTTCAAGACCTACGACACCAACGAGTTCGAGGAATGGACTGCCGGCAAGCGCGACACCGTGAAGCCGATCTGTTTCGAATTGTTCTATTCCCCCGGCGACCGAGCCTTAACCACCTACAACACCTGGGATGCCGTATCGATCGTTGGTGAGCAAGTCGTGGGCGGCGGTATCTGCCTCGACTGCGGCCTGCCACGCCGACGCCAATACTGCACCGGCCACGACCACTAACGGCGGGGTCTGGGTGGCTTGTCGATCGCGCGCAGGCCGCGCTAGCGGCGAGCACGGTCGACAAGCCACCCAGACCCCGCCGTTAGGTGTGTGAGGGACAGAGGGGTGCCGGCTGGTTATAGCCGGTTGATGCGTTCGAGCTGTTTAAGACGCTCGTTGAGATCAGTGAACATTTTCTCTGTTGTGTACGCGTCTCGTTCAACTTTGTCGTTCACGACGTAGGCACGTATTTTGAGTTCTTCTAT
>JAATGV010000025.1 GCA_015654475.1 Actinomycetales bacterium | reverse complement strand
GTTCGTGCAGAGAGCGCAGCCAATTGGAGAGCAACGCAATGCCTGCCGCTCCCGACTTCTCCGGGTGGAACTGGGTCGCGCTTAGCGGACCGTTTTCCACCGCCGCGATGAACCGCTGACCGCCATGCTCCGCCCACGTCACACTCGGGCTCGGAAAAGCACCGGTCGCTTCGAGGCTCCAATCGGTCGCAGCGTTGGAGTGGACGAAGTAAAACCGCTCGCCTTCCAAGCCGCGAAAGAGGGTCGACCCGGGCTCCGACTCGACAGTGTTCCAACCCATGTGAGGCAACGGTCGAGCATGAAGCTCCTTCACCGTGCCCGGCCATTCGCCCATTCCCTGAGTAGTGACTCCGCGCTCGATGCCGGTCGTGAACAAGACCTGCATGCCAACGCAAATGCCCAATACAGGTCGGCCTCCGGCCAAGCGCCGCTCGATGACCGGGATGGCAGCGCTCTGTTCGAGTGCATCCATCACGGCTCCGAACGCCCCCACTCCCGGGACGACGAGTCCGTCCGCTTCGGAGATCGCGACACGATCGGCCGTGAGAGCGACGTCCGCACCGGCGGCAGCGAGCGCCTTGACTGCGGAGTGCACGTTCCCGCTACCGTAATCGAGTACTGCTACGCGAGGTCGCGCTGTCATAATGCGCCCTTCGTAGACGGAATCCCTGTAACGCGAGGATCCGGCTCAATCGCGGCTCTCAAGGCACGCCCGAACGCTTTGAACTCTGCTTCGGCGATGTGGTGCGGATCACGACCGGCGAGTAGCGTGACATGCACAGTCAGTCCCGCGTTGAATGAGATCGCCTCAAAAACATGCCGGACGAGCGACCCCGTGAAGTGCCCGCCAATCAGATGGTATGCGTAGCCCTCTGGTTCACCTCCGTGAACCAGATATGGTCGCCCCGACACATCGACAACAGCTTGAGCAAGTGCATCGTCGAGCGGGACAAGTGCGTCGCCGAACCGCCGAATACCGGCCTTCGTACCGAGCGCTTCGCGGAGCGCCTTCCCAAATACAATCGCGGTGTCTTCGACAGTGTGGTGAACATCGATGGGAGTGTCACCAGCGGCATCGACCGTGAGATCGATCAGCGAGTGCTTTGACAGCGCCGTGAGCAGGTGATCGAAGAAGGGAACGGTCGTAGAGATCTCTGACACACCGGTGCCGTCGAGGTTGAGATGCAGATCGACGCGCGACTCGCTTGTTTCTCGGCGGATGTGCGCGGTACGGCTCATTCTCGGCTCCCGTTCGAAGGTGTTGTTCCTGTTTCTTGTTGTTCCGCCCTATTTGGGCGCTACTAGTTTATGGCGAGTCTCCTGGCATCGCAGTGCATTCGTCTGCAGAGACAACCCATGCGGCTATCAGTGCAGGACCGCCGACGGGCCGAGAGCTGAGATCTCTTCAAGAAATCGGGTTGTCTCCCATTCGGTTCCCGCCGTGACTCGCAGAGTGTTCGGTATACCGATGTCGCGAATGAGAACACCGTTGGCCAGCAACGTGGTGAAGACGGCATGCGGATCGGCGACCCCTCCGAAAAAGACGAAGTTTGCCGCGCTGTCATATGGCGTGAAACCGTAACGGCTCAGTTCGACGACGATCCGGTCCCGCTGGGCGCGAATGGCGTCGACGTTCGTCAGCATCTCTGCTGCGTGTGCGAGAGCTGCCGTTGCAGCCGCCTGTGTGAGGGCGGAGAGGTGGTACGGCAGGCGGACGAGGCGAAGCGCATCGACGACCGCTGGATCGGCGATCAAATAGCCGAGCCGCGCACCTGCGAAAGCAAAAGCCTTGCTCATCGTTCTCGAGACGAGAAGACGTGGTCGGCCAGGCAGCAGGTCAACCGCCGTTGGCGCTTCTCGGCCACCAAACTCGATATACGCCTCGTCGACGATGACGATGCCGTCTGTGGCGTCGTACACTTTGCGGACCACATCGAGGTCGAGTGCCGTACCCGTGGGGTTGTTCGGCGAACACAGCACAATGAGGTCGGGGGCAAGCCGAGACACCTGATCTGCGGCGGCATCCGCGTCAATGACATAGTCGTCGCCACGTACTCCTGCGATATATGCCGTCTGGGTGCCGGCGGCAAGCAAGGGATACATGGAATACGTCGGGGGGAAACCCATCAGCGTACGGCCTGGCCCGCCAAAGGCCTGTAAAACCTGCTGCAAAACCTCGTTCGACCCGTTGGCCGCCCACACCTGGTCGACGGTGACACCGTGTGCAACATAACCGGCCAACGCCGACCGAAGTTCGATGAACTCCCGATCGGGATATCGGTTCATTCCTTTGACGGCTCGGGACACGGCCGAAATGATGTCTGCGGCTACTGCATCGGGGATCCCGAAGGTGTTCTCGTTGACGTTGATCTCAACGGGAACATGAAGCTGCGGAGCCCCGTAAGGCTGGCTGCCTCGAAGGTCATCGCGAAGGGGGAGGTCATTAAGAGAGGTCACCGAACAAGACTACTTCTCGTACAACACCACGAGAAAACATGCACTCTATCTAGTTGTCCGCCGGAAGGGCGATCTGCTGTCCTGGCGTCAGTGCGGATGAGGTAAGGCCGTTCAGATTCATAATCTCGGTCATGGTGTCTCGCACGTCACCGCTATCGTCAGTTGCCGCAGCAGCAATGCTCCACAGGGTGTCACCACTGTAGACAGTGACATACGTGAGTGTGGCAGGTGCTTCGCTGCCAGCCACCGCTGCAGTGCTCCATAGGCCGAGTGCACCGAGACCGAAGAGTGCGGGAATAGCGATCATCACACCAAAAACACGACGCCCTCTGGCGGTCAACCGCAGACGCGTGGACGATTTGGGTGCGGTGGCAGCGCCAGCAGACTGCCCCAAGGCAGTAGCCATGCGAACCGAGCCGTTCATCGCGATAACACTCATCTTCGGCGCTCCTCTTCCTCGCAACCACATCACTGATAGGACCAGCTTGTGCAGTGCTTCGGTTCTGAATCGGCCGGGACTCAGAACCGAAGCTCTGTTTCGAATATACATTCGATCGAACATATGTTCATGCCTGTATGCGCAACTATTTTCGAATATTTTGGCCGACACTCGAACACATGTCTGGCACCGATCGAACATAGTCGGATACAGTTTCGATAACGGCCAAGGCGTTGGCTGACTATCGAACACGAGAAACTCAACCACGAGCCACCGACATCGGCCTCGGCGAAGTGGGAGGTGAGGCTCAAATGAGGAGACCGTCATGGCGACCAGGGCACACAGCGAAAGTCTTCGCGCAGGCAAACTCACCCTCAAGCAGAGCGAGATCCTGCGCATGATCCAGGGTGCGGTCGCAGTGCGTGGCTATCCGCCAAGCATGCGAGAGATCGGAGACGCCGTCGGGCTCTCCTCGCTTTCGTCAGTCACTCACCAACTCAACCAACTTGAGATTGCGGGCTATTTGCGGCGCGATCCCAAACGGCCCCGAGCACTCGAAGTATTGATTAGCCTCGACCCTGATCCCACGCCTGGGGCAGAAGCGAACAGCCAGGATGAGGCAGAGGCGGTACAAGCGGCACCCCCATCCCCGGGTCCAAGCAGCATCCAACGCCTGATCGACGACGCGGCAGGCGACGATGACAGCGCACTCGTGCCCCTCGTCGGCCAAATCGCAGCAGGCGTTCCCATACTTGCCGAGCAGCATGTAGACGACGTGTTCAAGCTCCCCCGCAAAATCGTGGGCAAGGGTGACCTGTTTTTGCTCAAGGTCAAAGGCGAGTCCATGATCGAGGCCGCAATCTGCGACGGCGACTGGGTCGTGATTCGGCAGCAGAATTCCGCAGACAACGGAGACATCGTTGCCGCCATGCTTGACGACGAGGCGACCGTCAAGACGTTCCGTCAACGCGACGGGCACACCTGGCTACTGCCGCGCAACTCCGACTTCGAGCCGATTCTCGGCGATCATGCCGTCATCCTCGGCAAAGTGGTCGCGGTGCTCCGCACGGTCTAGGCAACGGCAGGACGACTACGACGCCACGGCCTCGATATATTCGGAAAACCTCTCGACGTCGCGTTCCATGAGTCGAACCGTCGCTCGCGTACCCGCCTCGACATATTCGGTCTCAAGCCCCTCACCGACGCTATGCAGGGCTGCGATCACCTCACCGTGCGCATACGGCACGAGCAGGTGCACCACCACATCAGGCGCAGGGATCGCAGCCTCGACACGGCGCCTGAACTCGTCCATGCCCTCGCCTGTGTGGACCGAGACCAGCGAGGCGCCCGCAACCATGCCACGCAGCAGGACACGCTGAGCATCGTCCACCTTGTCGATCTTGTTGAACACGACGAGCTGCGGAATGCCCGAGGCGTCAACCTCACGAAGCACCTCGTGGACCGCAGCCATCTGCCCGGCCGGATCGGGATGCGACCCGTCGACCACATGCACAATCACGTCGGCTTCCGCTGCCTCCTCGAGCGTAGAACGGAACGCTTCGACCAGCTGATGAGGCAGGTTGCGCACGAAGCCGACGGTGTCGGTGAGCGTGTATTCGCGGCCAGTGGATGTTTCGGCACGACGCACCGTTGCGTCCAGTGTCGCGAATAGCGCGTTTTCAACGAGCACACCCGCGCCAGTGAGTGCGTTGAGCAACGACGACTTCCCCGCGTTGGTATAGCCGACGATGGCGACCGACGGCACGTCGTTGCGGGTTCTTGTGGCCCGCTTGATGTCGCGCGCTGGCTTCATGGTCGCAATTTGCCTGCGCAATCGGGACATCTGAATGTGGATGTGCCTGCGGTCGATCTCGATTTTCGTCTCGCCAGGCCCGCGCGAGCCGATTCCCGCACCGCCGGCCACTCGTCCACCTGCCTGGCGGCTCATAGAATCACCCCAGCCACGCAGACGGGGCAACAGGTACTCCAGTTGAGCAAGCTCGACCTGCGCCTTGCCCTCGCGACTGCGCGCGTGCTGGGCGAAAATATCCAGAATCAGCGCGGTGCGATCAACCACTTTGACTTTTACGACATCCTCGAGCGCACGGCGTTGGTTTGGCGCCAGTTCGGTATCGGCGATGACCGTATCCGCAGCGAGTTCCTTGACGATCTCTGCGAGTTCCTTCGCCTTACCACTGCCAAAATACGTTGCAGGGTCGGGGTTGGGCCGGCGCTGTAATAGCGCGTCGAGCACCGTAGAACCCGCGGTCTCAGCAAGCGCGGCGAGTTCGGCGATCGAGTTCTCCGCGTCGGTGAGCGTGCCGGAAGACCACACTCCGATCAGCACCACATTTTCTAGACGCAGCTGCCGGTACTCGACCTCGCTGACATCTTCGAGTTCAGTCGAGAGTCCTGCGACTCGTTGCAAAGCGTGCCGGTCTGCCCGTTCGTCCTGATCACCGTCACCGCGGTATGCTACGTCGGGCTCAGCGTCGAGCGCTTGCGCCGACGACGCGGCGAGCGGGTCGCCAGTTCGTTGATCCCCGCCTGACGCCGCCACCGGGGCTGGCACCGCATCCGCCCGCGACGCGACCCGCGCCAGGATGCGATCCAGCTCGTCATCCGATGCTGCCATGAGCAGTCGCCTCCGTTTCGATGCGGCGCACTGGACTCGCCGCACAACCTTTACCAATACTCGTCCGGACTGTGACATGTAGCAAGCATCCGGGTGATGCGATTCCGGTAGCCTGATTATTCACCAGTAGCCGAAGGGAAGACATGTCGGACCAGTATTTTGCGTCCAAGCCTTCTAGTGAACCACGCGAACGGACTATTCCGGTAGTCCTTGCCGGACGGGAAGTGCTTGTGACGACGGCGTCGGGGGTGTTCAGCCCCAGTCGGCTCGATATGGGAACGTCCGTGCTGCTCAGCACAGCACCACCTCCCCCACATGAGGGGGCGCTTCTCGATCTTGGATGCGGGTGGGGCCCGATAGCCCTTTCACTCGCACTCCAGGCGCCACAGGCAAGCGTGTACGCCGTTGACGTGAACGAGCGAGCGCTCGGCCTGACCCGGCAAAACTCCGCAGCAGTCGGGGCGACGAACGTGTCTGCCGCTCTTCCTGGCGACGTTCCCGTCGAAGTCCAGTTTGAGGGCATCTGGTCCAACCCCCCTATTCACGTGGGCAAAGACGCCCTGCACGAAATCTTGACGACCTGGATCCCCCGCCTGGTGCCGGGTGGTAGCGCTTGGCTGGTGGTGCAGAAACATCTTGGCTCGGACTCCCTCTTGCGATGGTTACGAGAGACGTTCGAACCCGAGTATTCGGTCGAGCGAGCCACCTCCAAAAAGACATTCCGGATCATCCAGGTCACCCGGCGCGTCGGGGCGGACTGAAAAGCACGCAAGGCCTCCTCACAGCAACGCCCCGGTTTCTGGTCAAGACGTCCCCGTAGGATGAGCCAGGGCAACAAGTGAAGGAGCCGTCATGACGGAGTACCTACGCTCTCTGCGCAAAGCAGGAATCGTTGACGTGAATGCCGCGGCGCAGTTTATGCGTCGCGACGCCGGTGGCATCGACCTCAACGACCGAGGAGCGATGCGCGAAGGCGATGAGGAGTTGGATGAGGAGCTGGCTGAAAGTCAGGGTGCTGCCTTTCGGCTCTTCCTCAGCCATGTTGTTCTTGAGCATGGCGAACTCTGGTTATCGGAAGACGAAATGGGAATCCAGGCAGCGGCGCTATGGCTACCGTGCCAGCCCCAACAGTTTGGCGCTGAGATCAACCAAGTGTTCGCCCGGGAATTGGGACAGCAACGCGTTGGAAGGGTGCGCACCCGTGTGATGCCGAGCGGCTCGAACTCCGCCGTATCCAGCAACGGCGCTGGCACGGACAACCAAGCTCATGTCGCTATTCCCGAGCTCTTGAATATCGCGAACGCCACCGCACCCGATCTCATTTTGTCGGACGTTGCACTAAGCGACGAAGTCGATCCGACCTCACAGGACGGCATTGACCTCGTCCAAGATCTGCTTCGCCCCGTGCTCGCTTCGCCGGTTTACTCCCGGTTCGCTGCGCTCTCCCTTGACCCGGCCATTGTGGATGTCCTGCAGGGCCTTGGATTTCGTTCGATCGCTACAGTGCCGATCAGCGCCGCAGCGGTCGTTTGGGTCGGTTCCGCGGACTTCGCGATTCACCAAGTGTAGGTTCTGATGGTCCTCGTCCTACGACCCGTCCGAACTGTCGATCGCTCCAGAGGGCAGGCTACTCGTCCCCAGCGACCGTGATGGTGCCGCTGAACACGAGTTCCGCTGGGCCGGAGAGCGACACGTGTTCCCCGTCTTGGGTAGCGAACATGCGCACGCCGAGCATGCCTCCTGGCACCTTCACCTGCCAGTGGTTCGGCGCATCCGGTCCAGCCCAGTAGCGAATGGCGAGCGCCGCTGCCGCGACACCGGTGCCGCACGATAGCGTCTCTCCGACACCGCGTTCGTGAACGCGCATGGTGATGCGGCCGACGCCGTCTTTGATCATCGGGTCGGCGGGTACGACGAACTCAACATTGGCGCCCTCAGGAGGCACGGGGTCGAGATGCGGAGCCTCAGTGAGATCGAGCTCATGGAGCTCATTACGGCTTGCTAACGCGACAACCCGGTGTGGATTGCCGACGTTGATGCCGATGCTTGGACGAGCGACCTCGCCACCACGAGTCCGTACGAGGCCCTCGTCTTCAAGCTTCCACCGACCAAGATCTACCTGATAACCGGTTGCACTGCGCTGGATATCGCGCACCCCCGAGCGTGTTCCGACCGCGATCGTGCCGCCTGCAGGTATCTCGGCGAGACCCGAGCGTTCAAGGTACTTGGCGAACACCCGAATTCCGTTGCCACACATTTCCGCACGTGATCCATCAGCGTTCCGATAGTCCATGAACCATTCCGCCGCAGGATCTTCGTCGAGGATTGCGGCGCCTTCGGGGATGTTGGCAGAGCGCACGACGCGGATAACCCCATCGGCACCCACACCAAAATGCCGGTCAGCAAGTGCCGCGTACTGCTCGTCGTCCAGCTCGATTCTTCCTTCTGGATCGGCGAAGAGCACAAAATCGTTTCCGGTACCATGGCCCTTGACGATGGGGAGTGTAGTGGGCATGTACACCAGTTTAGGTGGTCCCGTTTCGTTCGGTCATCTCATCGGCTTCCGTTTTGAGCGCGGCAAGCACGCGCTGGATGATTCGGCGCTGATGATGGTCACGCCGGGTCAGGCCAACAATGTCTCGCGCAAGCGTGACACCGCGCAGCGGCCGAAGCACGAAGTCGTCCCCGGCTCGCGGCACCGTCGTGAATCGCGGGAGGAACGCGATCCCCTGCCCTGCGGCGACGAAAGCTGACGCGAGGTGGTTGTCGGCTACACGTTGCACGATAGTCGCCTGAGCGTGTGCGGCCGCCTCGATACGCTGACGCCGGACATCGAACGGGAATCCCTCTGGGCTGCCGATCCACGGCACGCCAATGACGTCTTTGGGTGTCAGGGTTGTCTTTGCGGCGAGTGGATGCCGCGCGGGAACCACAACGTCGACGGGCTCAGTCATCAGGGGGGTTGCGATGACGTCTCGATGAGTCCAGGGCGTTGATCCGTATTCCGCGTAGGCGAGCACGATATGAAAGTCACTGAGCATGGCGACATACTCGTTGGCGAGTGCATCCCGGTCGCTGCAGACGACATGGATTCCCGGCTCGTCCTTGAGCCTCCCGAGGGTGCCAGGCAGCAGCATTTCGCCTGCAGTCGGGAAGGTGCTCACATCGACTTCTCCGCGCAGTTCCGTCTTGAAATCATCGATCACGGCGTCGATGCGATTGAGGACCGTCTGCACATCCATCGCTCCGTCGGCGAGAATGCCGCCCGCTTCAGTGAGACGCACGCCTCGTCCGGCAGGTTCTATGAGCTTGACCCCCACCTCCTTCTCAAGCACCTTCAGTTGCTGAGAGACGGCGGACGGCGTGCGATAGGTTGCCTTCGCAACCCTAGTGACCGTGCCGTATGTAGCCAGTTCGCGGAGCAGCATCAGACGTTCGAAATTCATGTAGTAATTCTACACATACATGTAGTTTTGTGTGCTTGTGCTTCATGATTGGATACGTTGTAATTGTCTTAGCTTAAGAGAGAGAAAGGACGTGGATGTCATGGTAGGTGCAGTTGTTTTAGGTCTCATCGCGGTCACGGCCATTGTCGCCACTGTCTGGGAGACGGCGCGCGATGGTTACCGTCGTATTCCTACCCGGCCCGAGTTGCTTAATCGCTAACCGGTATCAGGGTACATAATCGCAGGTTCCGCCTGGCTGACGTTGTCGTCGCCCAGGCGGTTCCGCTATTTAACGCCCATTCAGATGTCTCGGACTCGCGCGGATCTCACTGAATACCCGACATATCAGCCGGCAGGACCAATGCCAGGCGTCTCCGCTAGCCGGGCATGCTGCTGCTACCTGCCGCACAGTTAGTCGGCAGCACTGCGCGCAACGAAAGCGCTGTCGAGGCTCGATGCCGACTCGTGCATGGCCTCCTTGTACCGACGAAACCAGGTGCGTTGCCGTCTGGCGTACTGGATGGTCGCGGTGGCGGTCTGCTGCCGCGCTTCGGCAAGGTCAAGGCCGCCGTCGAGGTGAGCGAGCGCCTGGGCATACCCGATCGCCTTCCCCGCAGTTGTGCCCCGGTTGAGGCCTTTGGCCTTGAGTTCTTTGGTCTCTTCGACAAGGCCGCTGGCCCACATCGTGTCTGCACGCTCGCGCAGGCTCTGCGCCAAGGTTTCTTGCGGCTCGTCGAGTACAACCATGCGGTACTCGCACCATGGCACATTTGCCCATTGGGTAAAGTCGCTGAATGGGCGCCCGGTCAACTCCCATACTTCGAGGGCCCGGACAAGCCGGCGACCATCACTCGAGTCGATGGCCTGCGCCGACGCACTGTCGACTTCGCGAAGACGTTGAGCAAGAGCGCCAGGACCCCTGGCAGCCAGTTCGTTCTCCCAATGTAGGCGAACAGCGGGGTCTGTGCCCGGAAACTCAAGACGGTGGATGACTGCGTCGATGTAGAGGCCTGTTCCACCGACGAGAACGGGCGTGATTCCTCTGGATGCGAGCGTGGAGATGAGGCTTCGGGTCGCAGCCTGGTATGCAGCGACGGTGGCGTCCTGATTGACGTCGAGAACGTCGAGCATGTGGTGAGTGATTCCACGCCGCTCGGTTACCGGAATCTTGGCAGTCCCGATATCCATACCGCGGTAAAGCTGCATCGCGTCGGCATTGACAACCTCTGCCGGTCGGCCGATGCGACCGAGTGCTTCGGCGATGTCTAGAGCTATGCGAGATTTGCCGGTTCCGGTTGCTCCGCCAACGACGACGAGCATGGTTACGACGAGACGGGGCGTGGGCGCAAAGTCGGCATGCCGAGTGAAACTGCTCCTGGAGTCTTCCCCGGGGATGGCACAGCACATGCGGCTTCGTCCCTGGCCTGCCAGGCGTCGCCTGACGCGGTCCGCTCGATCATGATGCTGCTGCTGTCGGCGATGAGATGAAACGAGGCCGCATCGGTAATCGTTGTGGTGACAAGGTCGCCTGGCCGCGGTACTTCGCTGCCCTCTGGGACGAGGAAGTGCACAAGCCTGTTGTCAGGGGCACGACCGGAAAGGCGATGTGTTTCGTCGTTTTTCTTGCCCTCGTTGGTTGCGACAAGCAATTCGACCTCTCGCCCGATCTGAGCGACGTTCTCTTCGTAGCAAATGCGGTCTTGGAGTGCCACCAGGCGCTCGTAGCGCTCTTGGACAACCTCTTTGGGGATCTGGTCCTCAAGGATCGCAGCGGGCGTGCCAGGCCGCTTCGAGTATTGGAACGTGAACGCGGTCGCGAACCTGGATTGCTCAACCACATCGAGGGTCTGTTGGAAATCTTCTTCGGTCTCGCCGGGAAACCCAACGATGATGTCGGTGCTGATGGCGGCATCAGGAATCTGTGTGCGAACGCGGTCGAGAATGCCCAAGAACTTGGCCGAGCGATAGGACCGCCTCATCGCCTTGAGCACATGGTCTGAGCCGGATTGCAAAGGCATGTGCAACTGCGGCATCACCGTTGGCGTTTCCGCCATGGCTGCGATCACATCGTCGGTGAACATTGCAGGATGCGGGCTCGTGAATCGCAACCGCCGGAGCCCTGGAACAGCTCCAACCGAACGCAAAAGCTTGGCGAATGCAGCACGGTCTCCAAACTCGACACCATACGAATTCACGTTTTGTCCGAGTAGGGTGACTTCGCTCACCCCATCGGCCACCAGCGCCTCGACTTCGGAGATAATGTCGCCGGGCCTACGATCCTTCTCTTTGCCTCGCAGCGACGGCACAATGCAGAATGTGCAGGTGTTGTTGCACCCGACTGAGATCGACACCCATCCTGCGTACGCCGACTCGCGACGGCTTGGCAGCGTTGACGGGAAGACCTCGAGAGACTCCAGGATCTCGATCTGCGCTTCGCCGTTGTGACGGGCCCGCTCAAGCAGCGCGGGAAGAGAGCCCATGTTGTGCGTGCCGAAAACAACGTCAACCCATGGGGCCTTCGCGAGGATGGTGGACTTGTCCTTTTGGGCGAGACAGCCGCCAACCGCGATCTGCATGCCATTGTGTCGTTGCTTCACCGAAGCCAGGTAGCCGAGGTTGCCGTAGAGCTTGTTGTCTGCGTTCTCGCGCACTGCACACGTGTTGAGCACCACGATGTCTGCATCGACGCCTTCCGGAGCCTGCACATAACCCGCAGCCTCAAGCGATCCGCTGAGTCGCTCCGAGTCGTGCATATTCATCTGGCATCCGAAGGTTCGGACCTGATACGTGCGAGGTGCTGTCAATGTGCCCATAGTCCACCTATTTTACGGCGCTTGCGCGAGGACGCTCACCTACGGGCATAAACGCGACTGCCTGCGGGCACAAACGCGACGGTTGCATAGAAAACAACCTAATCCGACAGCCCGTTTTGCGACAGCTGGGCCTCAATTGCGGCCCGGGCATCGCCCGAGGCGAAGCCACGTCGCTGCATGAGCCCAGTCAGCCTGCGGCGTAGAACATCGTCTGGAAGACTGCGATGTGTTGCCGCATAGTGCTCAGCCACAAGCTGTGCGGTGGCGGCATCGTCTAACGGTCGCTCGGCAAGCACAATCTCAATGGTCTGCCGGCTGATGCCTCGAGCAACCAGCGCCTGTTCAAGCGCTCGAGCACCTTGGCGTTGTTGGAGCGCCGCCTTCTCGACGAATCGAGCGGCATATGCCTCATCATTGCAGAGGCCCTCGGCAACCACCCTGCTAAGCGCCTCATCAATAACGGGCGGCGCGTATTCGCGCTGGGCGAGAAGGCGTCGCAGTTCAGACTTCGTCTTGTCGCTGCTCGCGAGAAAACGGATCGCCTGACGGTAGCAGCGTTGTACCGCGTCGTCTTCAGAGGCTGAGGAGCGTGGATCACGATCTTCAGCCTGAAGGGACGAATTGACCTCGCCTCGCGATGCGGGAACTCCGTTGCCGGTCGCGTCGCCATTCTTCGCCTGTTTCCAAGCATCGAGATGAGTAACCGTGCCCATGTGACAGCGCGTAACCGCTATGCACCCTTGCGCGAAGCAAGCTTGGCTTCAATCGATTCGACATTGGAATCGACCCCGTCATCGCTCTCAGCCTCGACAGCAACGCCAATGCCAAGTTTCGCTTTGATCTTCTCTTCGATCTCCAGAGCCAGCTCAGGATTCTGTCGCAACGTATTGCGCGAATTCTCTTTGCCCTGACCAAGTTGTTCGCCGTTGTACGTGAACCAGGCGCCCGACTTGTTCACGATGCCTTGCTCAACGCCGTAGTCGATGAGGCTGCCCTCACGCGAGATGCCAACGCCGTAGAGAATGTCGAACTCTGCCTGCTTGAACGGCGGTGCCATCTTGTTTTTGACGACCTTTACCCTTGTGCGGTTGCCAACCGCTTCCGTGCCGTCTTTCAGAGTTTCGATGCGCCGGATATCGAGACGAACCGAAGCATAGAATTTAAGTGCCTTGCCCCCAGAGGTCGTTTCGGGGCTACCGAAAAAGACACCGATTTTCTCACGCAACTGGTTGATGAAAATAGCCGTGGTATTGGTTGAGCTCAGTGCGCCAGTCAGCTTTCGTAGCGCCTGGCTCATCAAACGTGCCTGCAACCCGACATGGGCATCGCCCATGTCCCCGTCGAGTTCAGCCTTAGGCACAAGGGCGGCGACAGAGTCGATCACGATGACATCGATAGAACCAGAGCGAATCAGCATGTCGGTGATCTCGAGTGCCTGCTCGCCGGTGTCCGGCTGAGAAACGAGAAGCTGGTCGATGTCGACCCCGAGCTTTTGTGCATATACCGGATCGAGTGCATGCTCAGCATCGACGAAAGCAGCAATGCCACCTGCAGCCTGAGCATTCGCGATTGCGTGTAAGGCGACAGTAGTTTTGCCCGAAGACTCGGGGCCATAGATCTCGACGATACGACCTCGCGGAAGGCCGCCGATCCCTAAAGCCGAATCCAATGCAATCGATCCTGTCGAGATGACCTCAACGGGAGCGCGCTCGTCACTGCCAAGGCGCATGACTGAGCCCTTACCGAACTGGCGGTCGATCTGAGCGAGCGCTGCGTCGAGAGCCTTGCTGCGATCTGACTGAGTTGCCATGAGTACCCCTTACACATACGGTGCGGGCTACGGCCCGCGTGGAATCGAAAATCGTTATGGCCTGAGAGTAGGGCTACCCACAGACATCGAGCGCGTCGTAAACACACAATGTGAATAAAGTGCGTCGAAAGTGTGTCTGGGATAAACAGTATCAACAGTCGAACACATGTTCGACCTGTGGCTCGGCGTGTCGTACACGCCTCACGGATGCCTTGGCAAAAGAACTTAGATCAGGAGGCCGGTCAGCGAGGCCATTGAGCAGGCCACGCGACACCTTCCTGTCCGGCTACGCTATTCGCACGCGAGCGCTTCGCAGCAGCCGCAGATGGCTTATCGCGCCCATGCCAACGGTTTCTCGGCACATCCAACGCCTCGCACAAGGCGTACCAGACCTCGCGAGGCTCGACACCAGAATCCAGCGCCTCGCGGCCGGTAACCCCGCCAAGCACATCCAGAATCAGATCATCAACGACAACACGGCCATACGACTCACCGAACTCATGAGATACGAACTCCCAGAACTGCGTCATTCGCATGGCAACCGACCCTAACGGGAACGCATCAAATCCGAATTGAACCGCGACATCAACTCAGGCGGAACCACGTCCGGAATCGTATTGATGCCAGGCATGATGCGATCGCGGCCAAGGGCGGCGGCCTCCATGTCCTCTACCATGGCAAGGCGATCGCTCACCTCGCGCATGATCTCCGAAATCGGAGTATCCAGCGCATCCGCCACCGAGGCAAGAATCTCTGATGAGGCCTCTTTATGTCCCCGCTCGACCTCGCTCAAATAACCGAGTGCCACACTGGCACGCCCCGCAACCTGACGCAACGTCTTACCCTTATGTAGGCGCACATCACGCAGAACATCACCCAACTCTTGTCGGACCAGTACCATGTGCTCCTCCTTGCATTATCTGCCAATACGTCAACCGGGACGAGCCATCACGCTTGAGTTCTTACTGTAACCATAGGCGCTGAAAGACACCAGCACCCACCACAGCAGACCGAACTTTACCTGAGGTTAACATTCTCGGTGTTGAGAAAACCAACGCCGCACACCCCGGCGTTGTTCCCGATGCCCGCCAAACCTGAAAATAAGCCGAGTATCAGATATCCAGATGGTCCCGCAAGTGCTCAAGAGCGGCCTGAACGGCGGCCTCTCGGATCTCCTGACGGTCGCCACTGAAGGCATGTTCGAACACCTGAGTTCCTGCTTGTGTCGCCAGACCGATGAACACCGTGCCCGGCGGCTGCTCGTCCTGCCAGTCAGGCCCAGCAACCCCCGTAGTGGAAATGCCGATAGTGTTTACAAGGGTACCTTCGGCAAGGCGCTCCCGCACCCCAAGCGCCATCTGCTCCGCCACCTCTTCGTTCACTGCACCGGATGTGGCAAGCAACTCGGAGTCGACACCGAGCAGGCGATGCTTAAGAGTGTTCTGGTAGGCGACGATGCCGCCCTGAAGCACAGCAGACGCACCGGGCACGTCGACAAGAGCGGCGACAAGCAATCCACCGGTCAACGACTCGGCAACGGCTACCTTGAGCGAATAGAGATTGAGCCGATTCACGATGTTCTCTTGCAAATACATCAGTGCCGTTCCTCCTGTGCACCGCTCCGGCTGTGGGCGCCCAGCCTTACCGCATCGATGACGTAGGTTGCCCCGCTATAGACCGTGAGCACGAGAGCCGCAGCCATCGCTACGGCGTTGACCACATGGACGGGCTCACCCCACAGCGACCACAACGGAAGCATGGCAAGGCTGATGGCCACAGACTGCGCGATGGTCTTGATCTTTCCCGCAATGGAGGCCGGGATGACCCGGTCGGAGATCAGCCAGAACCGCATCGCCGTGATCCCCCATTCCCGAACCAAGATGACGATGGTCACCCACCACCACAGTTCGCCGAGAACCGACAGCCCGACCAACGCCGCCCCAGTCAAGATCTTGTCGGCGATCGGGTCCATGATTTTTCCGAAATCCGTCACCTGGTTGCGACTGCGGGCGATGTGCCCGTCAACGCCATCCGTCGCGATCCCGACAATGAACAAAACGGCGGCCCACCAGCGCGCAGCACCGTCAGCGCCACCATCCACCAACATCAAATACAAGAAGACGGGGGCGAAAAGGATTCGACCAACGGTGATCGCGTTCGGCAGGTTCCACGGGCTAGGTGGGACGGGACTCATCGGCCTGTCAGTTGCCATGCGTCTTCACCCGATTCGCCACCGGGGTTGTCCTGGTCGTCATATGCTTTGCCTGCGTCCGCCGCATCGTCCGGTTGCTGTTCGACAGGCAGATAGCTGGAGCCCTCAACCACTGCGACACTCTCCGAAGGCGGCGCCTCGCCGCGCAATTCGGCAAGCACCTGCGGCAGCTGCTCCGGGCTGACCAGAACGTCGCGCGCCTTCGAGCCCTCGGATGGGCCGACGATCTCGTGAGACTCCATGATGTCCATCAACCGTCCAGCCTTCGCGAATCCGACCTTGAGTTTGCGCTGCAACATCGACGTCGAGCCGAACTGCGTGTTGACAACGAGCTCGGCCGCCTGAAGAACATACTCGAGATCATCCCCGATCTCAGCGTCAACGACCTTCTGCGCGGCTTGCCCGGCCGTGACGTCAGAACGGTACTCAGGCCGAGCCTGCTTCTTGACGTGTGAGACCACGCGATGGATCTCGGTTTCGCTGACCCAGGCACCCTGCACTCGAATGGGCTTGTTCGTTCCCATCGGCAAGAACAGGCCATCGCCTTGGCCGATCAACTTGTCTGCGCCGCCTTGGTCGAGGATGACCCGCGAATCCGTCACGCTCGTCACAGCGAACGCCAGGCGCGATGGCACATTGGCCTTGATCAGGCCTGTGACCACATCGACACTCGGACGCTGAGTGGCGAGCACAAGGTGGATGCCCGAAGCGCGCGCCAGTTGAGTAATGCGCACGATGGAATCTTCGACGTCGCGTGGCGCGACCATCATCAAGTCGGCGAGTTCGTCAACCACGATGAGCAGATACGGGTACGGCTTGAGCACCCGTTTGCTTCCGGGGAGCGGCTCGATGTCACCGTTGACAACGGCCTTGTTGAAATCGTCGATGTGCTTGAACCCGAAGCTCGCCAGATCGTCGTAGCGCATATCCATCTCTTTGACGACCCATTGCAGCGCCTCGGCAGCCTTCTTGGCATTCGTGATGATGGGGGTGATGAGATGCGGGATGCCGGCGTAATTGGAGAGCTCAACACGCTTCGGATCGACCAGGACCATACGAACTTCAGATGGATTGGCACGGAGCAGGAGAGAAACAATCATCGAGTTGATGAAACTCGACTTGCCGGAACCGGTGGAACCGGCCACCAGAAGGTGCGGCATTTTGGCAAGATTCGCGAGAACGAACCCACCCTCGACGTCTTTGCCGATCCCGACGGTCAATGGGTGCGGTGCCTTCATCGCGACGTTCGATCGCAACACATCGCCAAGAGAGACGGTTTCCCTGTCAGTATTCGGGATCTCCACGCCAATCGCACTCTTGCCGGGAATCGGCGACAGGATGCGCACGTCGGCACTCGCGACAACGTAGGCGATGTTCTTCGACAGTGCCGTAAAGCGCTCGATCTTGACGCCCGGACCAAGCTCTACCTCATACCTCGTCACAGTCGGTCCACGGCTGAAGCCGGTCACCTTCCCGTCGACTCCGAACTGAGACATGACGTCCGTCAAAGAGGCAATCACGGCGTCGTTTGCGGCGGTGCGCGCCTTAGCAGGCAATCCCTCGCTCAGCACCGAGACAGGTGGAAGCATGTATGGCCGCGCCGGGCCATCGGGCTGGGGCACAAGATGCTCCGGAGGATCGATGATTTCGGTGGGCGCATCGTCCAACTGGTCCGGATGGAATGAGGGGACGACGTGGACGGTGGGAACGCCGATCACCTCGGTTGGGGCGGCGCTTGCCGCATCAGCGCCATCCGTGCGTTGCCGTTTGGCGGGCGCTTCGGGCTCACCTATCGAATCGAAAACCGAAAGACCATCCGAATCCGACGGATCGGCGCCGACAACGCTGCTCGCAGCATAGGCCACGTCTTCCTCACGACGCTCTTTGTTGCGGCGCCACCACGGCAGCCTCGCCTCCTCGTCACTGGAGAGCGCAGCCGGGGCTTCCGCAGATTTCCCTGCGCCGACCTCGCCTTCGCCCTGTTGCGGTTGAACAGCAAACAAGTACTCGTACAGTTCGCGGAGACGCGCGCCGATGTGGTTCGGCGGGGTTTTCGTCATGATCAGCAATGACAGTGAGAGGAGCACAAACAGGATCGGGACAGTGCCCCACACAGTAACGATGTTGAGCAATGGCTCGGCAACCAGCCAGCCAAACACTCCACCGGCAGACGCTAAGGCCGGAAGGCCGTCCGCAGGAACCGGTCGCGCGCTGAAAGTGTGAAAGATCGCCGAAAGAGAAACGAGCCCAACGGTAAAACCAATACCGATTCGGCCGTTCTCACTCACTGTCGATGGATGCCAAAACAGCCAGAGGGAGAGGAGAAGAAAAAACACCGGCATAGCAATGGCGACCTGGCCGAAAAGGCCACCTATCGTGACGTCATGCAGCGTGCGTGCGATAGGAGAGTCCGGGAGAAACCATTCCACCGCGGCGCCGGCAACCGCCAGCAGAAAAAGCACAAACGGGAACCCGTCTCTGCGCTGGTCCTTCTCGAAATGCGCTTGTCCGAAAACTCGGGCTGCACCACCGACCGCATGAGCACAGGCCATCCATGCGCGCACCAGAATGTTCGGCCTCTCGCTCGGAAGCACTACAGTCGCAGTCGCAGCTGCGGCACGCGATGTGCGCCGGGAAGTGGTCGATTTGGATTTCGGGCGCGAAGCGCTCTTGGTCGGGCTCGCCATGCGCTCAGATTAGTCGGATCCTCCGGCAGAACCACTCAGGCTGGCGGGCGTGTACAAATCCCAGGGATGACGCGTTCCCATGCGAATACACGCCGCACACGTTAGATGAACAGGCTCTCGATCACTTGCAGCTTCAGCTCCGCCGAGAGCGCGATCACCAGATAATTGACGATCACGATCACCCAGGCCCAGCCAGAAATCACGCGGCCGACTTGAGCAACCCAATCCGCCGAACCGAAGACGCCAGACCGCAAAGCCCAGCCAAGGGTCACCCAGAACAATGGAATCGTGACAAGCCAGACGACCATGCACCATGGGCACAAGCTGCCGTACTCGAAAACGCTGCGGTAGGCGAGAACGTGCACGAAAATAAACGCTGCCGCGATGAAGGCGACGAAGGTACGCCAGTACCACCGCTGCATGCGACCACCGGCGAGGCTGCTCACGCCGGCGAAAAGCGGGCCGAGAAACAGGGTCACGCCGAAAATGGAGTTCGTGAACCCCAGCAGATTGCCACCAGGGCTCAACAGATTAGGCGTGCATGAAACGATGACGCTGAACGTGCAGTTGACGATCGGGTTTTCATCCTTGAGCTGCGCGAGGTACTCCAGGAACAGCAAGAACGACGTCACCCAACCGAGCGCAGCAGAAATTATCCAATAGATCGCAAGGCCACGAGACACATCGGGCCGACCGTCGCTGGAGTTCGCCATGGCGGGCGGGCGGGCGGGAGTCAGCTCAGCCGGAGCGTCAAAACCATCGGATTCGAGCGAAGACAAGTTCTCGTCAGACATCCCGCCAGCCTACTATGACGATTTACTTGAATTCTGCACATGTGGCCGAGTGAGCGTGACGATTGGCACGATCATCGGGCGACGACGGTAACTCTGACTCACCCATCGACCGACAGTACGCCGGACGACCTGTGACAAAGCCTGCACGTCGCGGGTTCCCGACTCGGTCGCCTCAGAAATAGCGCGCTCGATCTTAGGGATGACCGCGTCGAATACAGCATCGGCCTCGGCGAACCCGCGAGCCCGGACCTCGGGACCGGCAACGATCGCTCCGCTTACCGGATCTACACCGAGGAACACCGAGACGAACCCCTCCTCCCCCAGAAT
>JAATGV010000024.1 GCA_015654475.1 Actinomycetales bacterium | reverse complement strand
CGTCGGGAAGGCGCCGACGATGATGTCTTCGGCGACGTGAAAATTGCGGCTCTGCCACACCTCGACGATGCTGCGGAAGTATGTGTCCACGATGCCTTCGAGCAGTGTCGGGTCGTTCACACGGAGCAGCCCGGCTGCAGCGTTACGCACAATCAAGTTGGGCAGTGTCGTGTCAGTGAGCAGCATCTCGAGCGTTGCCTGCTTGGCTTCCGGCGTCGGGATGCTGGCGCGCGCTCGGGCTGCTGCCTGCCTTCCTGTTGCCGTGTGGTCCGCGTCGAGCGCCGCAGCGATGTCGGTCTCATCCGCCAGTCCGAGCACAACAAGTCCGTTGAGCAGCTCCCAGCGCAGATCTGTGTCGATGCTCAGCCCGTCGAGGCTTGTGGATCCGTCGCGCAAGCCCGCAAGAATGGCACCATGCGCCGCTGTCACCGCCGTTGCCGCGAAGAACTTCACAAATTGGAACTGACGGTCTGACCCGGCAGGGGCCTGGCTCGCCAGGGCCCATAATGCGTCGGCGACACGTTCCTGCGTTGCGGCGCGTTTGGCGGGGGCAACGTACAGGTTGGTGGCGGAGACCAGCTGGTTGAGGATGGTGCGGATCGCCGTGGACTCGGTTTCGGCACCGATGTTGTCGATCACGAGCGTCACAAAATCGCTTGCGCTTGTTTCGCCGTCGCGTGTGGCATCCCAGATCGAGCCCCAGATCAGGGTGCGGGCGAGCGGGTCGTCGATACGCGAGAGGTTTTCGATGGCGAATGCCTGCGACTTCGCGTCAAGTCGAATCTTGGCGTACGCAAGGTCATCCTCATTGAGCAGGATGAGGTCTGGCCGAGTCTTGCCGACCAGCGCCGGCAGCTCGGTCAGTTCGCCATCGACATCCACCTCGAAACGGTCGGTGCGCACTACCGATCCACCGTTGCGAGAATAGAAGCCGATACCGATCCTGTGCGGCCGGATTGTCGGGTAGTCTGGCTCGGCGCTCTGGCGCACGGCGAACGACGAGATCACCCCGGCGGCATCGGTTTCCACCTCGACACGCAGCGTGTTCACCCCTGCCGTCTCGAGCCACAGCTTCGACCAGGACGTGAGGTCGCGGCCACTTGTCGCCTCAAGCTCAGTGAGCAGGTCGACGAGTTCGGTGTTCTGGTGCGCGTGCTTCACGAAATACTGGCGTAGCCCAGCAAAGAACTCTTCCCGTCCGACCCATGCAACCAACTGCTTGAGCACTGATGCGCCCTTGGCGTACGTAATGCCATCGAAGTTGACTTCGACGTCGGCGAAATCGTTGATCTCAGCGACAATCGGGTGGGTGGATGGCAGCTGGTCTTGGCGATATGCCCACGACTTCTCTGACGAGCTGAATGTTGTCCAGTTGCTTGACCACTCCGTTGCCTCTGCTGTGGCAAGTGTCGACATGTATTCGGCGAAGCTCTCGTTGAGCCACAGATCGTTCCACCACTTCATGGTGACCAGATCGCCGAACCACATGTGTGCCAGTTCGTGCAGGATCGTCACGACTCGACGCTCGCGCATCGCATCGGCGACCTGAGAGCGGAACACGTAGGCCTCTGTGTGGGTCACGCATCCTGCGTTCTCCATCGCACCGGCATTGAATTCGGGCACAAACAGCTGATCGTACTTTTCAAAGGGGTACGGGTAGTCGAAGTTCTTCTCATAGAACTCGAAGCCGGCCCGCGTGATGTCGAAAATGTAGTCGGAGTCGAGATACTCGGCCAACGACGCGCGGCAGAACACGCCGAGGGGGATGACCCGTCCATCGCTCGACGTCAATTCGTCGTGGATTTCGGCGTACGGCCCCGCGACGATGGCCGTGATGTAGGTCGAGATGCGCGTGGTTGTGTCGAAGCGCCAGGTGGATTTGCCATCTCCGGCCGGTGTCGGTGCCGCGCTCGGCGAGTTGGAGACGACCTTCCAGTGCTCGGGAGCAGTCACAGTAAACGTGAACTCGGCCTTGAGGTCGGGTTGCTCGAAGTTGGCGTAGACGCGACGGGCATCTGGCACCTCGAACTGGCTGTACAGATATGCTTCGCCGTCGACGGGGTCGACGAATCGATGCAGACCTTGACCGGTGTTGACGTAATCGAAGTCGGCGACAACGACGAGCGTGTTGTCTGCGGCAAGGTTGTCGAGCCGGATGCGAGTTCCATCGGCCACGGCTGCCGGGTCGAGGTCGGCACCGTTGAGGGTGACCGAGTGAACGGTGTTCGTGATCGCGTCAATGAACGTGCTGCTGCCGGGAGTGGCCGTGAACTTCGCAACGGTGGTGCTGGCAAAAGTCTCTGTGCTGGTCGTCAGATCAAGAGTGATGTCATAACTCTGCGTTTCGAGGATCGCTGCACGCTCTATTGCTTCGGTTCGGGTGAGATTCTCTCCAGGCACGTCTGACTACTTTCTCGATTTTCGCAATGAGGCCCGGCTTCCCGGACGCCAGAACAAGTCTAGTTCGACTCTTCGTGTGCGGGCAGGGCACCGGCTGTGCGGCGGCAAGGGATCATGCCTGCGCCGTGTGCATGTCGCGTTCATGCGCTTATGCTTGTGGCGTGAGCCAACCTGCACCTGTCGCCGTCAACTTCTGGTTCGACCCTTCCTGCCCGTGGGCGTGGATTACCTCCCGGTGGATCGATGAGGTTGCGCCAGCTCGCAACCTTGAGGTCACCTGGCACATTATGAGCCTTTATGTTCTCAACGAACACAGTGACGATGCGTACTTCGTCAAGCACGGGGAGCGGCTCAAGCGACTTGCCATCGCGGTTGCGGCAGCGTGGCGGGAATGCGGTCAGGACATTGTCAAGCCGCTCTACGATGCCCTCGGTACGCGCATCCACCTCACCAAAATGCGCGATGTCGACGCCATGATCGACGAGGCATATGCCGAGGCAGGGGTACCGGGATCGGTCGTGGCTGCGATCGACAAGCCGAAGACCGAGGCCGCGTTGCGAGCTAGCCACGCTAACGGCATCACGTTGGTCGGCGAAGATGTCGGCACGCCAGTGATTGCCGTCAACGGACACGCATTCTTCGGGCCGGTCATATCGCCGGCTCCAACGGGGCAGGCGGCTCTCGATCTGTGGGATGGCATCGTACTTGCCTCTGGATACGATGGCTTTTTCGAGTTGAAGCGCAGTCGCACTGTCGAGCCCATCTTCGCTGTCTCAGTAGAGACCGCTGACCTCGGCTGAGACCGGCGGACAGAAAGGAACCCTACGGATGTCGCAGACTCCCATCATCCATATCGCCACAGACCACGCTGGCCTCGACTTCAGCCAGCAACTCATTGACCATCTGCGCAGCCGTGGCTTCGTTGTCGTCGACCACGGTCCGACTGTGTACGACCCGCTCGACGACTATCCGGCCTTCTGTATCGCCGCGGGGGAAGCTGTGGTTGCGGATCAACGCGCAGGGCGACCGGCCCTCGGCATTGTGCTTGGCGGCTCGGGCAACGGCGAGCAGATTGCGGCGAACAAGGTGGATGGAGTTCGCGCCGCGCTGGTCTGGAACGAGTCGACTGCGTTGCTTGCACGCCAGCACAATGACGCCAACGTGATTGCTATTGGTGCACGTCAGCACGAGGCCGCTGAGGTGGAAGCATTCATCGATGCGTTTATCGCAGAGCCTTTCTCGGGCGATGAGCGTCACGTGCGCCGCATTGCTCAGATCGCGGCATACGAGGCCGAGCGCGGCAACTAGTCTCGCGCTGTCCGACCAGGTTTCTGCGGCACCCCGTCTCTGTCAGCCCGAACGCACCCCTGCGCGGCGCCAAATCTGTTCTTCATCAACCAAAAAAATGAGTGGCCCCCGAAGGGGCCACTCACCAAGCATCGTTGCTTTCTTGTGCTGTTTGCTGTTATTGCGCGCTACGCCTCTGCGATATGCGCGTATATGAACCAACGATCCTTTTCCAGACCACGTTGAATTTCGATTGAAACATCCTGACTCGCCGGATCGATCTCGCCAAGACCCGTGACGGCGCGCGTCACTGCGGCGAGGGCAACATCGATCTGGGCCAGCACTTCCCTAATGATCTGATCCGCCGGGACGAACCCTGCGGTCAGTTTCGCGGACTGGGTCTGTGCGGCGACGGTTTGAAGCCTCGCATCCACCGGAAGGCCGAGAGCGACGACTCGCTCAGCCGCGAGGTCTGTCCACTCATGTGCGTGGTCGACCAATGCGTCAAACAGTTCATGTACGGCCAGAAAATTCTTTCCGCGAACATGCCAATGGGCTTGTTTTCCGTTGATCTGCAACGCCGTCAATTCAGTGACGACTGTTCCCAACAATTGGGATACAGCGGTCGCCACATTCGCATCAAATGATGGCTGCACTCGTACGGCTTGTTGGGTCATCCGCTTCTCACCTCCAACACTGGATTCGGGGCCTTTCGACCTTGATCGCTTAGATGGTTCTACCATAGCTCCCCCCTAGCTCCGTCTTGTGTTTTGTGTAGAAAGGCTACAACAAATATTTCCGGTCGAGGGGAACGAATCGTGGTGGACGGTACCGGATTTATACGCAGTTTCACTCTGGCCGAGATGGTTGTTGACATGTGATTGACCGAAAGCACGCGCAGATGACCGCCGACCGGGGTACCCGCGTGCGCCTAGTCGAGTTCGCCGCTGAGAACGCGCTCAACGAGTCTGCGCCAATCGGGATCGACAATGCCTTCGCCAGCGTTGCGGGATGACGCCTCGTACCCCCTGAATAGGCGTCGAACGTGTGCCCGGACGGCGTCGCCCGTGTGTAGCGTCCATTGGCCTGGCTTCGTGCCTGGCCGCAACTCGCTTTCCGTATCGCCAAACCAAAAATGTGTGATCGAGTTCGTCGACAACTGGTCGATGTCATTAATGGTCTCGCCTAAGTGAAGTGTCATGTCAGCTCCTTTTTCGCACTCCGTCGTGCAGGGCATCCCTGTGCCATATATTTTACGCCTCATTGGCTGTTGGAAGAGGTTGGGTTATCCGGCCGATTTGCCGTTGCATGGAAGAGTGGACGGAGGCGGGGGCCTGCTGAGGCTCGGAGAGTTGCGCGCCCATGCCGTCCCGCAACGATGCAAGGCGCAGGCCGCCATTTAGGCCCCACCACGTGAACTGTGCGTGGGGGGAGGGGCGAGTAGGCGAAATCCCTGCTCCCGATACGTTCGTTGAGAGGGGCCGACGGGAATCGAACCCGCGTGATCAGTTTGGAAGACTGAGGCTCTACCATTGAGCTACGGCCCCGACGTGAGGTCGGTGACGACACAACAGCAAAGAAGTCTACCGGATTTTTGGGCTAGACTTGCACGGGTTGTCTGCGCGGAATGTGTCCGAACCCCCCAAAATCGCGAGAATTTGGGTTTCTGAGCGTGCACAGACATCAACCGGGATATAGCTCAGCTTGGCTAGAGCGCGCGCTTTGGGAGCGTGAGGTCGCAGGTTCGAATCCTGTTATCCCGACGGTACCCGATGATCCACCTGGATCGTTGGGCCACGCTTCAGATGCAGTTGTCGAAGCATCGAGGCCACACAAAGCCACCCAGTAGCAACACAGGAGTCGTTGAAGTCGTGAAGACCACCGTTGAGAAGCTTGATCCCACTCGCGTCAAGCTGAACATCTCCATTACGCCGGAAGAGTTCAAGCCGGCGCTCACAGATGCATACAAGCACGTCGCGCGCGACGTGAACATCCCCGGATTCCGCAAGGGCAAGGTTCCTCCCGCAATCATCGACCAGCGTGTCGGCCGTGGCGCTGTCATCGAGCATGCCGTCAACGATCACCTTGATGAGTTCTACCAGCAGGCGCTCAAAGAGAACGAGTTGCGCCCTATCGGCCGGCCAGAGGCTGACATTGTCGAACTTCCGGATGTCAAGACTCTTGCGGGTGACCTGGTGGTGAACATCGAGGTGGATGTTCGCCCCGAGATCACCATCCCCGACCTTGACTCGATCTCTGTCACCGTGGATGCGGCGGATGTCACCGATGCGGATATCGATGCCGAGGTGGATCGTCTGCGTGCCTCGTTTGGCACGCTCGTAACCGTGGATCGCCCGGCGACCACGGGTGACTTCACAAGCCTCGACCTCGAGGCGAAGATCGGCGACGAGATTATCGATTCTGCGACGAACATCTCGTACGAGATCGGCTCAGGCCAATTGTTGCAGGGCATAGATGAGGCCCTCGACACCCTCACTGCCGGTGAGGCGACGACGTTCACATCCACTCTCGTCGGCGGCGACCACGAAGGCGAGGACGCGGAGATCGCGGTCACCCTGACAGCTGTCAAGGAACGTCAGCTTCCCGCCGCGGATGACGATTTCGCGCAGCTGGCCAGTGAGTTCGACACAATCGAGGCGTTGCGCGAGAACCTGAAGGGCGAGGTCGCCGACCGCAAGCGTTTTGAGCAGCTTGCCCAGGCCCGCGAGAAGATCGGCGATCTGCTGGTTGAGAAGGCCGAAGTGCCGGTGCCAACCAAGGTGGTTGAGGCTGAGGTCGCTCGCCACCTCGAGCAGGAGGGCATGCAGCCCGACAACCCCCATGGCGAGGAGGTTCGCATCGATACGACGAAGACCCTTCGCCAGCAGATGCTGTTCGATGTCATCGGTGAGGCGAACGAGATCAAGGTCTCGCAGGACGAGTTGACGTCCTACTTGGTCCAGTCCGCTTACCAGTACGGTGTGGAGCCGAGCGAGTTCATCCAGACGATCACCAAGAACAACCAGATTCAGGCGGTTGTCGCCGAGGTCGGTCGCAGCAAGGTACTCGACTTTGTGTTGCGAGCGGTCAAGGTGGTGGATGCCAATGGCGCGTCGGTCGATTTCAGCGACCTGATTGCGCCTGAGGAAGCTGCAGACCAGACTTCCTCGGATGAGGACGCCGAGTAACCGCAGAAACCTTTTGGGAGCGTGGCGTCTTCGGGCGCCGCGCTCCCAGCTTTTTGCCCTTTACTCGGCAGCGCGGGAGTTCGTTCGCCCCTTTTCGGTTATTGGCGCACTTTTCGCGTGGCGCCGAAATCGGGGCAGGAATTCGTCGCTCCAGCGACCTTGAGGCACATTTTTGCGTGCGCCGCCTCGGATGAGCTCGTGCCATTGCTCCGGGTGACGCTGGATGCGCCGACGGCGAACATGGCCTAAGTGCCGCGTTACACACCTATAGATTCGATTACAGGCCGAGCCAGTCTCGGCATCCATACCCAGAGTTTCGAGGAGAACGTCATGGCGGAACCCGTCCGCGAAAGCAGTATTTACGAGCGGTTGCTCAAAGAGCGAATCATCTGGCTTGGTACAGAGGTGAACGACGATATCGCCAACGAGTTGTGCGCGAAGATGCTTGTGTTGGCCGCCGAAGATCCGGAAGCCGACATTTATCTTTACATCAACTCGCCTGGTGGTTCGATTACGGCAGCATTCGCTATTTATGATGCGATGCAGTTCATCCCGAACGATGTGGTGACGGTTGGTATCGGAATGGCTGCTTCGGCTGCCCAGTTCTTGTTGTCGAGTGGCACGCCGGGCAAGCGCTATGCGACCCCGAACACGCGTGTTCTGTTGCACCAGCCGCATGGCGGTTTTGGTGGCACGGCCTCCGACATCCAGATCCAGGCCGAACTTATCAACGGTATGAAGCGTCGTCTCGCTGAGCTCACCGCTGAACAGACTGGAAAGAGTGTGGAGGATGTGTTGCGCGATGGCGATCGTGACAACTGGTTCTCTGCGCAGGAGGCACTTGAGTATGGCTTCGTCGACCACATCCAGGAGTCGGCCCGCGACGTCTCTGGCAGTGGCGGCACAACCGGTGGCACGAAGTAGACGAGGAGAAGAATAACGATGACGAACAACAACATCCCGAGCCTCGGCTACTCGGCTTTCGACGGTACGGCGGCTCCTTCGGCGCGCTACATTCTGCCGCAGTTCGAGGAGCGCACGCCATACGGCTTCAAGCGCCAGGATCCGTACGCGAAGCTTTTCGAGGACCGCATAGTGTTCCTTGGAGTGCAGGTGGATGATGCGTCCGCGGACGACATCATGGCCCAGCTCCTGGTTCTCGAGAGCCAGGATCCGGAGCGCGACATCATCATGTACATCAATTCGCCCGGTGGCTCGATGACGGCCTTGACGGCCATTTACGACACGATGCAGTACATCAAGCCTCAGGTTCAGACGGTTTGCCTCGGTCAGGCGGCGTCGGCCGCTGCAGTACTGCTTGCTGCTGGTGCGCCGGGCAAGCGTCTGGCTTTGCCGAACGCCCGTGTGCTCATCCATCAGCCGGCGATCGGCGAGGCAGGGCACGGCCAGGCAACGGACATCGAGATCCAGGCAGCCGAAATGTTGCGGATGCGCACGTGGCTTGAAGAGACGCTCGCGAAGCACACGAATCGCAGCCCGGAGCAGGTGAACAAAGACATCGATCGCGACAAGATTCTGACGGCGACCGACGCTCTTGAATATGGCCTGATCGACCAGGTTCTGACGTCCCGCAAGGCGGCACTTTCGCTTCCTGCATAGGCGGTCACTTCGTGCCGGGTGTTGCGTGGGTGCGCGTGCCCGGCACGAAGTCTTGGTCCCTGCAGCGTGGATACGGGTTGTCGGGGTGGGGCTGACGCGAATTGTGCAACGCGGATGTTGGTGCGGCGTGGCTGCAAGCGGAAATGTCGGAAGCCCGGGATAGGATTCGAGCAATCAAATCTGACGCTGAGAGGATCACATTATGGCCAGGATCGGAGAATCTTCTGATCTCTTGAAGTGCTCGTTTTGTGGCAAGAGCCAGAAACAGGTGATCAAGCTGATCGCCGGGCCCGGTGTGTACATCTGCAACGAGTGCATCGAGCTGTGTAACGAGATCATCGAGGAGGAACTCGCTGAGTCCGGCAAAGATGTCAGCGAGATCGACCTGCCCAAGCCGCAGGAGATTTTCAGCTATCTTGACGAATACGTCATCGGGCAAATGGACGCGAAACGGTCGCTTTCTGTTGCGGTGTATAACCACTACAAGCGCATTCGCGCCGGCGCCGCACCCTCAGCTGTCGGTGCGGAGCGCGACGATGTCGAGATTTCGAAGTCGAATATTCTGCTTATCGGGCCGACGGGCTGTGGCAAGACGTACTTGGCGCAGTCGCTGGCACGCAGGCTTAACGTTCCGTTCGCCGTTGCCGATGCGACGTCGCTGACGGAGGCGGGTTATGTCGGCGAAGACGTCGAGAACATTCTTCTCAAACTGCTGCAGGCTGCAGACTTCGATGTTGCGCGCGCCGAGCAGGGCATCATCTACATCGACGAGATCGATAAGATCGCGCGCAAGGCCGAGAACCCGTCGATTACCCGGGATGGCTCTGGCGAGGGCGTGCAGCAGGCGCTGCTGAAGATCATTGAGGGGGGCGTCGCATCGGTGCCTCCGCAGGGGGGTCGCAAGCATCCTCATCAAGAACTTATCCAGATCGACACGACAAACGTGTTGTTCATCTGCGCCGGCGCGTTTGCCGGGTTGGAGGACATCATTTCGTCGCGTATCGGTAAGCATGGCATCGGTTTTAATGCACCGCTTCAAGACAAGCGCGATGAGGCGGTCATTTTCGACGAGGTGCTTCCGGAAGACCTGCACAAGTTTGGATTGATTCCCGAGTTTTACGGACGGTTGCCGGTAGTAACGACGGTGACTCCGCTCGACGCCGACTCCTTGACACAGATTCTCACAAAGCCTCGCAACGCGCTTGTCAAGCAGTACCAACGCTTGTTCAGCATTGACGGCGTGGAGCTTGAATTCGAACCGGAGGCCTTGCAGAAGATCGCTGATCTGGCGCTCGAACGCAAGACCGGTGCGCGTGGGCTGCGGGCGATTCTTGAGGACGTGCTCGGCACTGCGATGTTCGAGGTGCCAGGAAACAGCGAGATAGCCCGGGTGATCGTCACCAGCGCAGCGGTGGATGGCCTCGAAACGCCGACCTACCTCACCCATGACGAGTTGCGCGAAGATCGCAGCGCATAGGCGCCACACATACTTTGGCAGACCCGCGGTGAGACGGCCTGACATGGCTACGAACACCCGCTGGTGACGAAGTGGCCCCTTCATCCTGTGGTGTGGAGCCAGGGGCGCTGCCAACGGCTGGACTCGCGCTATTGCCTAGCTAGTCGGCGATAACGGCATCGGTCAGGAAGGCCGAAACCTCTTCGACTTCGTCGCGTGAGATTCCGTGGCCGATGCCACGGTAGGTGCGCTCTGTGAGATTGAAATGCGCAGGCAGGAATTCTGAGGCGAACGCGACGGAATCGCTCGTGATAACCGGATCCGATGTGTCCCGACCCCAAAATAGCGGCGGTCGTCGTTTCGCCAGCTCCACATCAGTACTTACCGTGAAGTTGCCTATGAACCCAGATAGGAAAACCCCGGCAGAGAAGCGTTGGGGCGCGATGCGGAACAAGTGACCCACCATCGCCGCACCCTGCGAGAAGCCAAGCAGCACGGTGGATGTTCCGGTCGAGCCGTACTCCGCTTCGACGGTCTCGAGCCATTCCAAGACGGCCTCGGCTGGGTCGGAGAACATGGCTGGAGTCGGATACTCTTGGCCGCCGAGTGGCTGCCAAGCATACCCACCCTGCACCATTGAGATGGGCGCCCGAAGCGCTGCGGTGACGTAGCCGCTCGGCAACAGTGGTCCAAGGGCGACGAGATCTTTTTCGTTCGAGCCGAACCCGTGCATCATCACAACCAATGGGCTCTTCGCCAGCTCTGCCCCTAACGCGGCCCGCGGCACGCTCCATTGGGTGAATTCGGGTTGGATCGTTAGGGGAGTATTCATGGGTATCAATTATCCTCGCCTCGGGGCATCGGGGATTTCAAAGCGGCAAGTCGACTCAGGTATGGTGGCCACTATGCAGACTATCGAACCTCATGTGCTTCCCGGCGGCGGGGTGTTGCGTTCCGCGACACCGGAAGATGCGGCGCACATCCACAACCTTATTTGCGAACTTGCGGAGTTCGAACACGAGCCGGAAGCCGTCGTAACCACGCCAGGGAGTATCGCGGAGGTGCTTGCTGAAGAAGGTGGGCCGATTCGGTGTCATGTGGTTGAAGAAGCGGGCGAAATCGTGGCCATCGCGCTCTGGTATCGCAATTTTTCTACCTGGACGGGCAACGGCATCTGGCTTGATGACCTCTATGTCACGCCGTCGCACCGTAAGCGCGGCTACGCCACAGCTTTGATCGCCTCGCTTGCGAAGGTGTGCGCGGAGAAGGGCTGGCGTCGAATCGAATGGTGGGCATTGAACTGGAATCAGGATGCGATCGACGTGTATACGCGGCTCGGCGCGGTGCCGATGAATGAGTGGACCGTGTTCCGCCTCGAAGGGGCGAACGTGCTGGATACGTTGACCGAGACACTGAGCTCGGCACGCTGAATAGACACGAAACGCCTTACTCGAGCCCGCGTCGGCGCAGCAAAGGTTCGATGACGGCATCTCGACCTCGAAAACTTCGGTAAGCGTCCAGAGGGTCGTGCGAGCCGCCGACGCCGAGCAGGCGTTGACGAAAGCGCTCCCCGTTGGCTCGGGTGAGTCCGCCGTTGTCGATAAACCATTCCACGGTGTCTGCGTCGAGCACCTCACTCCAGATGTAGGAGTAGTATCCGGCGTCGTAACCGCCGGAGAATGTGTGCTGAAAGTACGTGGAGGCATAGCGTGGCGGGATGAAGGGTACGTCGACACCGGCGGCGGCGAGGGCGGCTGCCGCGAACGACCCGACGTCTGAGACCCCTTCGGCACCCTTCGCGGAGAGCCGATGCCACGTCTGGTCGAGCAGACTGGCCGCAAGATATTCGGTGGTTTCGAAACCTTGGTTGAATCCGGTTGAGGCCTCGAGCGCTTCGATCCACTCAGGGGGAAGGGGTTCGCCCGATTGATAGTGCTTGGCGTAGTTGGCAAGTACTTCGGGCCAGAGCATCAACATCTCGTTCACCTGGCTTGGAAACTCGACGAAGTCGCGAGCGACATTCGTGCCTGCCAGGCTGGGATATCTGACGTGTGCGAACAGGCCGTGCAGTGCGTGGCCGAACTCATGAAAGGCAGTCTCGACTTCATCGAAGGTGAGCAGCGTCGGTTCTCCGGCTGCGGGCCTGGGGATGTTCATGTTATTGACGACGACCGCATGATCCATGCCGAGCAACGTGTTCTGGTCGACGAGCGAGTTCATCCATGCGCCGCCGCGTTTCGAGTCGCGAGCGTAGTAATCGCCGATGAAAAGCCCGAGGGCTGAGCGGTCTTCGTCGAAGACTTCCCAGATGCGGGCGTCGGGATGGTAGGAGACCAGGTCGGGGCGCTCGCTGAAGGTGATGCCATACAGCCGCGTCGCCGCGAAGAAGACGCCGTCTTCCAACACTCGGTCCAACTCGAAGTAGGGTTTCATGGCCGCTGTATCTACGCTGTACTTGGCCTGGCGAGCCTTCTCGGTATAGAAGCCCCAATCCCATGCCTCGATTTGCGTGATCCCGTCAGCCACGGCGATGTCACGCAGCGCGTCGGCCTCGTTCCGGGCGTTGCGAACTGCGGCGGGGGCGAGCGTGCCGAGCATGCGGGCGATGGCCTCCGGATCTTTCGCCGTCGAATCTGCCGCAACCCATGCGGAGTGGTTGGCGAAACCCAACAGCTCGGCACGCTTGGCCCTGATCCGCGCGATCTCGAGCACTGTCTGCTGATTGTCGTGCTCTCCACCATGGATGCCGCGGGCCCGTGACGCAGCCATGATGCGTTCCCTGCTTGCCCGATTGGTCAGCTGCGTGAGGAAGGGATGCCCGGTGAATAGGATGAGCGTGACCACGTATTTGCCGTCGAGGCCGCGCTCGTGCGCTGCTTCCGCAGTGGCCGAAAGCTGACCGGCGTCGAGGCCGTCGAGTTCGTCGGCGTTGTCGAAAACGACGGCAAGCTCGACCGTGTCAGCCTGTAGATTCTGGTCGAATCGCGTGTTGAGTTCCGCGAGTTGGGCATTGTATGCAGCGAGTTGCAGCCGGGCGTCCATGTCGAGACCTGCTCCGGCCAGGACACCCTCGACGTGGTACCTCTCGACGAGATAGCGCGCCTCTGGGTCGAGGTCGTGTCTTGCTGCGTATACGGTGCGGATGCGCGCGAAAAGCTCAGCATTGAGCTGGATCGCGTCGCGGTGCGCGGCATATAGCGGTGCGATCTGGGCTTCGATGTCATCGAGCACCGGGTTCGAATTGCTTGACGACACGTTGTAGAAGGCGGCTTCGACGCGGCGAAGGTTCTGCCCCGACTTTTCCAGCGCAACAATGGTGTTCTCAAACGTCGCGGGCTCATCGAGCGCCACGATGGCATCGACTTCCGCACGCTGCTCGGCGAATGCGGCATCAAACGCGGGCAGATAGTGCTCGTCGCGGATATCGGGAAACGGCGGAAGGCCGTAGGGCAGCGTACTCGGGCGCAACAACGGGTTAGACATGCGTACAACGATAGCTTTTTCCGTCCGGCCCGTTCCGGTCTGTGTTTCAGATCCGCTGTCGCTTGCCGTCGACGCCGCTGGCGTGACCAGCGGCGTTCGTCACGCGGCCATTAGCACATGCTTCGCACGTATGGAGAGTCTGAAGACTTGTCCCACAGAATCTCGGTGCCGTCATCTATGCGTACGTTGGGGTGCCCCTCTGTCCAGGACAAGGTCCAGGAATAGTCGGAGCGCTCGCGGTCATCCAACGTCGCCTCATGCGCGTCGATAAGCGCGACCATTTCAGCAGGAATGGATTCTGGGGCCTGTTCTCCGATGGCCCAGCGGCTTCCAATTTTCATCGCCAACTCCTTACCTAGGCGGTGAATCCGCCTCACCGTTAGCAACACACAGCGCTGGCCGCTATTCCGCGACACGGCCATTGTTGTGCATGAGCTACACACGCGGTCATCCTCGGCGTGCCAACCTGGTCGACGTCTTAAGGACACGCAGCACTGCGCGCTATTCGTTCGATTCGAGTTCCACTGCAGCGACCTGGATGGACCCGTCCGCGACGGTGAGCGTGAGTTCGCTGATTCGTGCGACCGCCTTGAGGTCGTCGGCGGCGCGCTCAAGGAGCCCGACTGTGTGTTCCGGCGCGGTGAGTTCGGCGCGACGCACAGCCGTTCGTTGCGGCACTTTCGCGTCTGTCTTGGCACGTCGCAGGCCGATCAGCGCCTCGCTGAGCGCAGAGAACACGCCGGAGGCAGCCTCGACATCGGCGGGCAGCAGTGCGAAAGTGACTTCTTCCGCAGTGGGCCATCCCTGCAGATGCACTGACTCTGCGTGCGTCCAGCTCCATACCTCTTCGGTCGAGAACACGAGGTATGGCGCGAAAAGGCGAAGCAGGATGTCGAGGGCGCGACGCATGGCAAGAACGGCTGAGGCCTGCCCACCATCGATGTCGCGCGATCCATAGGCCCGCTCTTTGACGAGTTCAAGATAGTCGTCGCAGAACTCCCAGAAGAACTGCTCGGTCACTTCGAGTGCCCGCGCAAAATCGTTGCGTTCCAGGGCGGCAGTTGCAGAGGTCACGACGACTTGAAGCCGGCCGAGCATGTCTAAGTCGAGAGGTTGAGTGATGATGGCGTCGGGGCTTGGCAGCGAGTAGCCGTAGATCAGCTTGGAGGCGTTGAGCAGTTTGATGGCGAGGCGTCGGCCGATCTTGACCTGCTTGGGGTCGTTCGCGTCGAACGCCGCGTCCGAGCCGAGCTTGGATGACGCCGCCCAATAACGGACCGAATCCGATCCGTGCTGCTGAAGCAGGCCGAGCGGAGTGACGACGTTGCCCTTCGACTTGGACATCTTCTTGCGATCGGGATCGAGGATGAAACCGGACAGCGCTGCCGCGGACCAGGGCAACTCGCCGTCTTCCAAGTGGGCGCGCAATAGGGTCGAAAACAGCCAGGTGCGAATGATGTCCTGACCCTGTGGGCGCAACGAGAATGGATGCACAAGGCTCCAGAGATCCTGGTCGCGTTCCCAGCCACCGACGATCTGGGGGGTCAACGATGAGGTGGCCCAAGTATCCATGATGTCGACTTCGCCGACGAATCCTCCGGGGGCGCCGCGCTGCGATTCGTCGTATCCGGGGGGGACATCGCTGGACGGATCGACGGGCAACTGTTCTCGGGTCGGTGTGAGGACCGTGTTGTGGTCGACCTCGCCATTCTCGTCGAGTGCGTACCAGACCGGGATCGGCACACCGAAATAGCGTTGCCTGCTGATCAGCCAGTCACCCGAGAGCCCGTTTACCCAGTTCTCGAACCGCACGCGCATGAACTCGGGGAACCATTCGAGTTCCCGGCCTGCCTGAAGCAGCTTGGCCTGCAACTCGGCGTCGTTCGCGCCGTTGATGATGTACCACTGTCGGGTCGAAACGATTTCGAGCGGCCTATCGCCCTTCTCGAAGAACTTGACGGGGTGGGTGATTTTCTTAGGCTCAGCGAGCAACTCGCCGCTGGTCTGTAGGAGCTCGACCACGGCCGCGCGAGCGGAAAACACCGTCTTGCCTCCGAGCTGGGCATAAGCGTCACGAGCCGAATCGGAGGCCAACCAATCGGGGGTCTCTGCCTGGAACCGCCCGTCGAACCCAAGCAACGATCGGTTGGGCAGGCTGAGCTCGCGCCACCATACGACATCGGTGGTGTCGCCGAAGGTACACACCATCGCGATGCCAGTGCCCTTGTCTTTCTCGGCGAGGTGGTGTGCAAGAACAGGCACCTCGACCCCGAAAACGGGGGTGCGCACAGTTGTGCCGAACAGGCTCTGGTAGCGCTCGTCGTCGGGATGGGCGACCAGAGCGACGCAGCTGGGTAGCAGCTCTGGTCGGGTGGTCGCAATGGTGATGTCACCATCCGGGCCATGGAATGCGAGGTCGTGGTATGCGCCGGGCTGTTCGCGGTCTTCGAGTTCTGCCTGGGCGACGGCGGTGCGGAACGTCACATCCCAGAGTGTGGGCGCGAGTGCCTGATAGGCCTCGCCGCGTTCGAGGTTGCGCAGGAATGCGAGTTGCGAGACGAAGAGTGATTCTTCACCAATGGTGCGATAGGTCTGTGCCCAGTCGACCGAGAGGCCAATGGTGCGCCACACTTCTTCGAACAGCTTCTCGTCTTCGACAGTGAGCTCTTCGCAAAGAGCGATGAAGTTACGGCGACTGATCGGAATCTGGTCAGCAGCGCGGCTCGATTTGTTGTCTCCGCCGCGTTGGGGCGGCTCGAAGTCGGGGTCGTATGGCACGCGTGGATCGCAGCGTACGCCGAAGTAGTTCTGCACTCGGCGCTCAGTGGGAAGGCCGTTGTCGTCCCAACCCATCGGGTAGAACACTTCGAGGCCGGTCATCCGCTTGTAGCGCGCGATGATATCGGTGTGGGTGTAGCTGAAGGCGTGGCCGATGTGCAGTGAGCCCGAAGCAGTGGGCGGCGGAGTGTCGATCGAATAGATTCCGCTTGCACGGGCGGCATCACGGTCGAAGCGGTAGGTGCCTCGCTTGCTCCACAACTCATTCCATTTGTTTTCGAGGCCTTCTAGTGCTGGCTTCTCGGGAATGGTGTCGATGATCGGTTCAGACACGGGTGCTCCGGGTTTCTGTGTGCGGCACTGCGTCATGCCCCACGGGAGGGCTTAGTGCCTGATTGTTGTCGGTAATGCATGATTCTAGCGTCTGGCCGCGGAGCAAGGGCGTTACCCCGTGCAGGCATGGGGCCGGCGACCTGGATACAAGCGGATCAGCGGTCTGGACATTCCGCGAATGGATGAGGCCCTCGTCGCAAGGAGGGGCGGAAGGGTGTTGCGAGGATGCTCTACCGTAGAAGGCATGCTGCATATCACGAACGATATCCGTCCCTACGCCTGGGGGTCGCCGACGGCCATTCCCGAGCTCCTCGGGGTTGAGGAAACGGGAGGCCCACTTGCTGAGATGTGGCTGGGCGCGCATCCAGGTGCGCCTTCTCGGGTGGATGGAGTGCAGCCTCTTCCCGAGGTCATTGCGGCAGATCCTGTGGCGGCGCTCGGGCAGCGAAGCGTGCAGAATTTTGGTCCCGAGCTGCCATACCTGATGAAGGTTCTTGCCGCGGCGGAGCCGCTGTCACTGCAAGTCCACCCGACCATGGCGCAGGCCCAGGAGGGGTTTGCCGCAGAAGAGGCGGCGGGCATCCCTCGCGACGCCTCGTTCCGCAATTACAAAGATCCGCGACACAAACCAGAAATGATCGTGGCCTTGTCGCAATTCGATGCGTTGAGTGGCTTTCGCAGCCCGGCCCGTGCGCGAGCGGGCTTCGTGTCGATTCTCGGTGAGCCGCAAGACGGCCAGCATTTTTGGACGAAGCTCAACACTGTGCTCGCGGGTTCACATCCTGCCGATGCCCTTTCGAACGCACTGACCCTGCTCTTGACGGGCGGCCAGGACGCGCGGCATTTCGTCGAGGTCCTCGTCGAGGTCTCACACGATGCGAGCGGGGAGGATGCTGAGACTGTTCGTCTCCTTGGCTCGTTCTACCCGGGTGATCCCGGGGTTGCCGCAGCGTTGCTGCTGAATCGCGTGCACCTGCTGCCTGGCCAAGCTCTTTACCTGGACGCTGGACTCGTACATGCCTACCTTTCGGGTCTGGGCATTGAGGTCATGGCCGCGTCTGACAACGTGTTGCGCGGCGGTCTCACTCCTAAGCACATCGATGTTGCCGAGCTGGAGAACGTGGTCAAATTCGTGGTGTCGAACCCGTTGTTGGTTGAGCCGGTCACTTCTGAACAGGGTGGCTCGACCCGCGTGTTGTACCAACCACCCGTTGCAGAGTTCCAGGTCGAACGTTTCGACCTGAGACCCGAGGCGGTGGCTGTGATAGGTGGTGATGGCGCCCGAATTGCGCTCGTCATCAGCGGGTCGGTGAATGTCGGCGACACCAGTCTTGTCCGGGGAGATGCCGGCTTTTTTGCCGCGTCCGAGGGCGACATCTCAATTGTCGCCGGGCCTGATGGCGCGAGCGTATTCGTTACATCGCCTTCTGCTGCCTGAAACCTTCCGCTAGCTGAAAAGGATAAAGGAGCCGCACTGTCGATGCTGGCTGTTGGTGAGTAGGTGCTGCCGTGGAGGCTTGGGGCTGCAACGAATGGTCACTACCGCGACGGCGAACCGCTCAGACTGCAACCAGGGCGGAGATTGTCACGCAGGTTCAGGATTGTCGGGGATGAGGCGTTTGCCGAGGCTCACCGATGCGTCTGCGACGAATCCGATTGCCTCATAGAACTTGAGCGCTCCCACATTGTCTTCGCGCACTTGGATATTGATTTTGGGACAGCCGCGTTGCAGCATGAGCCGCTCGACCTCGTCCATCAGGCCCCGACCAACGCCCGATCCTTGATGGGAGGGTGCCACCGCCAAATAGTTGACCCAACCTCGGTGCCCTTCGTATCCGGCCATCGCGGTGCCGACCACATTTCCATCGGCCTCCGCGACGAGAAACAGCTCACGCTGTACCTGGAGCTTGCGTGCGATGTCGTGTCGCGGGTCGTTCCAGGCCCGGGTCAGGCCGCACTCGGCCCAGAGCGCGACAACGGCATCTTCGTCTGTATCGATGAAGGGGCGGATGATCATCCAATCAGGCTAGAGCATCCGATCGGGGGCGGCATCCGGACGCAGTTCGGCACCAGAGCGTGCGCGGTGGGCGTGAGCGGTATCCGCGGCGGCCTCTTTTCCGAGTGCCGAACCATGCCGGATGGTGGAACTCCACAAGCTCTCAGTTCCTGACCTCGTTTGAGTTGTAGTCGCCACCCACAGAATCGAACCACGCGGTGTGGGCGCGCTAGCCTGTCGTGGTGCTGTCCATTGAAGATGCGATGAAGGTTCAGTCGGACGCCGCGATTCACAAGGTCGAGGCGACGCGCGCACCTCTCCGATTCACGGTTGCTGGAATGCTTGCCGGTGCCTACATCGGCGTTGCGGTCGTGCTTATGGTCTCGACAGCCGGTCCATTGCTTGCCAATGACTCTGGCATGGTCAAGCTTGTCAGCGGTCTCGTTTTCGGCGTTGCGTTGACACTCGTCGTGTTTGCCGGCGGTGAGCTGGCCACCTCAAGCATGATGACACTCACCCAGGGCTCGCTCATGCGGTCGATCAAACCGGGTCATGCCGTCGGCGCGCTTCTGTTCACCTTCGTCACGAACCTTCTCGGTGCTCTCGTCTTCGGCGGCCTTGTCGCCGTTTCCGGTGTTCTGCATGCAAACAAAGCCGCTGGCGACATGCTTGAGTCGATGCTCAGGGCAAAAGCGGAAGAGGGCCCGACCGAGCTGTTCTTTCGCGGCATGCTGTGCAACTTTCTTGTGTGTTTGGCGATTTGGATGTGTGCGCGACTCACCAGCGATGGCGCCAAGCTGGTTGTCATCTTCTGGGCGTTGCTCGCATTCATTGCATCGGGGTTTGAGCATGTCATTGCCAACATGACCACGTATTCCATCGGACTTTTCTCAGGGCTGGAGGGTGCCACGATCGGGCACTTCGCAACCAACCTGCTCTGGGTCGGGCTCGGCAACCTGGTAGGCGGCGCTTTTCTCGTCGGCGTCGCCTACTGGGTTGTCGCAGGTTCACCGCGGATCGTTGCGGCGGCGGCTATCAATGACGATGCCGTCGCCGCGCGCAACGGTCGCTAACGCCGGGCGGATATTTCCGAATAGAGTGCTTCTTGCCTGCGGCCGTGTGCGTGGTGTCTGCTGAATCATCCTCACGCGATCAGTAACGGGTGATCTACTGCCGATCGGAGAAGTCGTGATGCAGCGAATGAGAATAAGAAGGGTCTTGGCCACGGCAGGCGTCGTGGTCTTTCTCGCGGGGGCGGCCGCGTGTACCGCAGCCCCAACGACCTCTACCACGCAGGCGCCCACAAGCGCCGCGGCCGAATCCACTGAATCCACGCAGTCGCCGAGCGCCACAACAACGGGCGAACCCGGGATCGGCCCCGAGTGCCCCGAGGTGAACTGTTTCACCGTCATGGTGACGGGCGACATGCTGTTTCACGAGGGGCTATGGAAGAATTTCGCTATCGATGCCAAGACCCACGACGGTGAGAATTTCGACTTCGACCCTCTCTTCGCGGGCCAGAGCGACTACATCAAGCAGTCGGACTTGGCGATCTGCCACCTTGAGACTCCCGTAGCCAAGAAGGGTGGGCCGTATTCCGATTACCCCATCTTCAATATCCCTCCCGAGGTCGTCACGGCGATCAAGGCCGTCGGATACGACGCGTGCAGCACCGCGAGCAATCACGCGCTCGATCAGGGCACGGCTGGTATCGAGCGCACCCTGAAAACCCTCGATGCTGCCGGCTTGCAGCACACGGGCAGCTATGCCTCGGAGAGCGATTCGGGTTCGGCGTTGGTCCTGTCCGCGAGTGGAGGAAAGGTTGCGCTCATTCAAGGCACGGCGAGCCTGAATGGGTTTGTGGCCGATGAGAGCTGGCAGGTCGATCGTTTCCGTGAAGGCTCCGCAGGCGAAGAGGACATCGCTGCGGCGATTGCCAAGGCGAAGAAGGCGAGGGCGGACGGTGCGGATGTGGTGATGGGGGCGATCCATTCGCTTCAGGAATATCTCACCACTGCCGACAGCTACCAGATCGCGACCGCCCACGAAATGGCCGATTCTGGGCAATTCGATGTGATCTATGGGCACGGCTGCCACTGTGCTCAGCCGATCGAGTATTACAAGGGCACGTGGATCGTGTACGGCCTCGGCAACACAGTGACCGAGTCTGCAGGAGACGTGTCGCGCGCCGTGAACGACCAGGGACTTACCGTGCGATTTCAATTCGCCGGTGACGCCGCCGGATCGTGGAAAGTGTCGGATGTCGCATGGGTGGCTTCCTATAACAAGCAGGGCAGCAAGTATCGATGGTGTTCGCTTGGCAGCGACGAGCCGCAGGGCACCTGCGTCAGTTCTTCGCGTGACGCGGCGATGCGAGAGAGAGTGCAGAAGATCGTGAACTCTGAAGGCGCCGTCTCGAAGGGCTTGCATGAATGGCTGGTTACTCAGGAGTAAGCGCCGGGCGAGGCCATTCCCGCTTGGGTGTGCGATGCCTTAGATGTTTAGCTTTCGTGCGCGCGTTGCCGAACAAGTCGCGCTAAACTCGAACCTGCACTGATCCGGCTATCACCGGGGAGCACCCGGAAGAACAGCAGGCTTCATCCACTTGCCAAGTAGAACCGGGCGGGTCCGGCCCGTCACAGCCGACGAACAAGCGGTCGGGCGTTGCGCTCGGCAAGCGAGGTGGTACCGCGCGCAAGCGTCCTCGTGATGTGTCATTGTCACGAGGAAGAAGCGATATGTCATACCCGAAGTCAAGCGCAGCAGGCGAACCAGAGGCAATCCAGCCAAGCCCATCGTTTTCTCAGATCGAAGAGGGCGTGCTCGATTTCTGGCAGCGTGACAGCACTTTTCAGGCCACGATCGACCAGCGCGCTGATGAGGGCGCGCCGGAGTGGGTTTTCTATGACGGGCCGCCGTTCGCGAACGGCTTGCCTCATTATGGTCACCTGCTCACGGGGTACGCCAAGGATCTGTTTCCGCGCTACCAGACCATGCGCGGCAAGCGTGTCGAGCGCCGATTCGGTTGGGACACACACGGGTTGCCCGCCGAGCTTGAGGCAATGAAGCAACTCGGCATCACCGAGAAGTCGGAGATCGAGGCCATGGGCATCGGTGTGTTCAATGCCGCGTGCCGGGCGTCGGTGCTCAAATACACACGAGAGTGGCGCGATTACGTGACCCGCCAGGGTCGTTGGGTCGATTTCGAACACGACTATAAGACGCTGAACCCATCTTTCATGGAATCGGTGCTGTGGGCGTTCAAGACGCTGTACGACAAGAATCTTGCGTACGAGGGTTTTCGGGTGCTGCCGTATTGCTGGAACGACCAGACCCCGCTGTCGAACCACGAGCTGCGCATGGATGACGACGTCTACCAAATGCGCACAGACCAGACGGTCACCGTTACCTTCCCCCTCACCGGTGACAAGGCGGCTTCTCTTGGCCTGAGTGGGGTCAAGGCGCTCGCCTGGACGACAACCCCATGGACTTTGCCGACGAACGAGGCGCTCGCGGTTGGCGCAGACTTCGACTACGTGGTGGTGCCTGCAGGGCCGACTGCGACAGTCGATGGCCCGTTCCTGCTCGCCCGGGATCTGGTCGGTTCCCATGCGAAGGGGTTGGGATACGAATCCGCCGATGAGGCGGTTGCCGCGATTACGGCGACGGTCGCAGGCTCGGAGCTTGCCGATGTTACGTATGAGCGACTCTTCGACTATTTCGCGGACACGGATGCATTCGGCACCGAAAAGGCGTGGCGCATCCTTGTCACCGATTTCGTCACTACCGATGATGGCACTGGAATCGTGCACGAGGCGCCCGCGTACGGCGAGGTCGATCAGTACGCGTGTGAGGCCGCAGGTATTCCCGTCATCGTGTCGGTGGATGATGGCGCTCGGTTCTTGCCTGTAGTCACCGACTTTGCCGGTCTGCAGGTGTTCGAGGCCAATAGCCCCGTGATCCGCACGCTCAAAGAGCGTGGCCGCCTGTTTAGTCAGGCAAGCTATGCGCACAGCTACCCGCACTGCTGGCGGTGCCGTAAGCCACTGATCTATAAGGCGGTTTCGAGCTGGTTTGTTCGCGTCACCGACGTCAAAGACGACATGCTTCGGCTCAACCAAGAGATCAACTGGGTGCCCTAGAACGTCAAAGACGGGCAGTTCGGCAAATGGCTTGAGAATGCCCGCGACTGGTCGATCAGCCGCAACCGGTATTGGGGCAGCCCTATTCCTATCTGGAAGTCCGACAACCCGAACTTCCCTCGCGAAGACGTCTACGGCTCGCTCGACGAGCTGCAGCGAGACTTTGGCGTCCTTCCGCGTGACGAGAGCGGCGAGGTCAATCTGCATCGGCCGTACATCGACGAGCTGACGCGACCGAACCCGGATGATCCGTCGGGAGCATCCATCATGCGACGCATCGACGACGTGTTCGACGTGTGGTTCGACTCTGGCTCGATGCCGTATGCCCAGGTGCACTATCCCTTCGAGAACAGGGAGTGGTTCGATACCCATAACCCGGCCGACTTCATCGTTGAGTACATCGGGCAGACGCGCGGCTGGTTTTATGTGATGCACGTTCTCGGCACCTCGTTGTTTGGACGTCGCGCGTTCAGCAATGTGGTCAGCCATGGGATTGTGCTTGGCGACGACGGCCAGAAGATGTCGAAGAGTCTGCGCAATTATCCTGATGTCTCTGAGGTGTTCGATCGCGACGGATCTGACGCGATGCGTTGGTTCTTGCTCTCGAGCCCAGTGCTTCGTGGTGGCAACCTGATTGTCACTGAGGCAGGCATTCGCGAGGGGGTGCGCCAAGTCCTGCTGCCGTTGTGGAGCACCTGGTATTTCTTTTCGATGTATGCCAATAGTGCTGGTGGTGCGAAGGGTGCTGGATACGACGCGTCGTGGCGCACTGATTCTGCCGACGTGCTCGACCGCTATCTGCTTGCCAAGACGGGTGACCTGATCCGGTCGGTGCAGGCCAGATTCGATGCTTTTGACGCAAGTGGTGCCGCCGCGCAGTTGCGCGAATTCACTGACGTGTTGACCAATTGGTATGTCCGCCGCAGCCGCGACCGGTTCTGGGAAGGTTCCGAGACCGATGCGTTCGACACTTTGTACACGGTGCTCGAGACGGTGTGTCGGGTTGCCGCGCCGTTGCTGCCGTTCGTGACGGAGAATATTTGGCAGGGTCTCACAGGCGGTCGAAGCGTGCACCTTACCGACTGGCCCGATGCCGACCAGTTCCCTGCCGATGCCGATCTGGTTACCACGATGGATCGCGTTCGTCACGTCACGAGCGTTGCCCAAGCGTTGCGTAAGGCGGAGCGGTTGCGCGTTCGCCTGCCCTTGGCCAGGTTGACGCTCGTCGTGCCGGACGCTGAGAAACTTACGCCATTTGCCTTGATTCTTGCCGATGAACTCAACGTAAAGACTGTCGATTTTGTGGAATTCTCAGACGATTCGGCCGCCGAGTTCGGTATCTCGAAACGCTTGAGTGTGAATGCGCGGGCGGCGGGGCCGAGGCTCGGTCGCGAGGTGCAACGCGTGATTGCGCAGGCGAAGGCGGGCAACTGGAGCCTTGTCGACGGCGGCGTGGTCGTGGATGGCATCGCGCTTGAGCCGAGTGAATATGAGCTGGTGCTCGAGACGGAGGGCGGCAAGTTGTCGCAGGCTGTCGGCCTGCTTGAGGGCTCCGGGTTTGTCCTGCTCGATACGCAGCTGACGCCGGAACTCGAAGCGGAGGGCCTTGCTCGTGACGCGATTCGACTCGTGCAGGACGCGCGTAAGAACGCGGGCTTCGATGTTTCCGATCGCATCCTTTTGGGCATCGTTGCGGATGGGCCTGAGACTGCGGTTGCCTTGGAGTCGTTCTCCGAACTCGTCGCGGCTGAGACTCTTGCCATCGAACTGACTATTTCGCAGGGGGTTGTCGCTCGCGGCGACACGACTAAAGTTGGTTCTGGTGGTGCCGTCGAGGTGACGGTCACGAAGATCAATTGAGGTCAGTGATGGTTCCTTCTGCGTTTGGCGGTTTGACGGACGGCGAACCCGAGTTCGGCAGTGATGCTGAGGCCCGGCAGCAGGCCGATGCTCTTGTGGCGTCGCTTTACGCCCGGCAGTCTGAGAACAATGTCGAGCGCCGCCTTGATGCGACGTCGCGGGTGCTTGAGTTGCTTGGGCACCCGGAGGGATCGTATGGCGTCATCCATATCACCGGAACCAACGGCAAGTCATCGACTGCTCGAATCGCGGGATCCATCCTGCGTGCTCACGGCTTGCGTGTCGGCGTGTTCACCAGCCCGCACTTGGTGCGTCTGAACGAGCGGATCGACATCGACGGTCCGATCAGTGACGAGAAGCTTGTCGAGGTGTGGCACGACATCGAGCCATATGTGCTGATGGTAGATGCCGAGCTTGAGGCGGAGGGCCGGGCAAGGCTCACATTTTTCGAGGCGGTCACTGTGCTCGCCTTTGCGGCGTTTGCCGACGCCCCGTGCGACGTGATCGTTCTCGAGGTGGGCATGGGTGGCGAGTGGGATTCGACGAATGTCGCTACAGGAGATGTCGCCGTCTTTGCTCCGATTGCGATGGATCATGAACGGTACCTCGGCGCCAACCTGCACGATATTGCGGCGACCAAGGCCGGCATCATCAAGCCCGATGCCATTGTGGTTTCTGCTGGGCAGGATGCGGTGGTGACTCAGCAACTCGCTGAACATGCCGAGGCGGCCAATGCGACGCTCAAACAGTTCGGCGTCGATTTTGATCTTGAGGATGTTCGTTCCGCGGTCGGTGGCCAAGAGATTTCGGTTCGTGGCCTTGCGGGCACATACCGTGAGTTGTTGTTCCCTCTGCTCGGCGAGCATCAAGCGCGGAACGGCGCTCTTGCGATCGCCGCGGTCGAGGCTTTCCTTGGTGGGGGAGAGCAGCCGATCAGTTCGGAGGTTTTGGCTGAGGGCTTGCTTCGGGCTGTGTCTCCGGGGCGGTTGCAACTTGTGGCGACCGACCCTTCGGTCATCGTTGACGTCGCGCACAATCCGCACGGTGCGCTGAGCCTCGCAAAGGCTCTCTCGGAGGTCTTTGCATTTCACACGACTGTTGGCGTCGTCGGCATCCTTTCCGATAAGGATGTGGTCGGCATTCTGACTGAGTTCGAACCCGTTTTCGACCTCATCGTCGTTACAGCGTCAGCCTCTGCGCGTGCGATCCCATCCGCCGATTTGGCCGTGAGGGCCCGGCAGGTCTTTGGCGAGAAGCGGGTAGTCGATGGCGGTTCGGTTGCCGACGCGCTTAGTGCGGCGCGGGAACTGGCGAGCGACGGATCGTCGGGCGTTGTGGTCACCGGTTCGGTCACTGTTGTCGGAGAGGTGATGGCGATCGTCGGCCGGGAGCGCGCCGCGGGCGGTGCGGGGCGGGGCGGACGTGCGGGGCGCGTCGCAGATGACGAACGGCCCGTTGAGGACACCGAGTGACGGCGACTTCACCAGCGTTGCGCCGGGCGGGTTCTCTCGTCTTGGCGATGGAGGCCGTCGTGGTGTTTTTCTTCACCCTCGCGGTGTTCGGCCTGCAATTGGTCGACCGTGGTGTTGTGTTTTTCGTCGGATTCGGTGTGATCGCTCTGATCGGTGTCTGTGTTGGTCTGCTCGGCAGGTCGATTGGCTATGCTCTGGGATGGGCTATTCAGGTCGGTCTTATTGGGCTTGGTTTTCTGCACTCGATGATGTTTATTGTCGGTGTGGTCTTTGCTGCAATGTGGGTGTACGTGGTGGTCGTGAGTCGTCGGAGCGATGCTGAGGCCGCGCGCATCGCGAACGATTTGAACGGATAGCTGGTTTGGACTTTTCGGAGGTTTGCGTTGACTGTTGAAGAGACTCTTGTGCTTGTCAAGCCTGACGGCGTTTCGCGCGGACTGACGGGCGAGATTTTGCGGCGTTTCGAGGCGAAGGGCTATGTCATTACTGGGCTGCGCCTTGTGCACGCCGACCGCGCGCTGCTCACGGAGCATTACCTCGAACATGCGGGGAAGCCGTTTTTCGAACCGCTGGTTGAGTTCATGGAGAGTGGCCCCATTGTGGCCGTTCGATTGTCTGGCGAACGGGTGATCGCCGGTGTGCGTTCGTTGACGGGCGCGACCGATCCGACGTCTGCGGCCCCCGGAACGATTCGTGGCGACTTCGGCCGCGACTGGGGCGCTGCTGTGCAGCAGAACCTGGTGCATGCTTCCGACTCGGTGGAGTCGGCACGCCGCGAACTGGATTTGTGGTTCTCCTAGTTCCTCTCATTTCTATACGCCCATGTGCTACGGGGGGCTGAGATATCGCAGCACTCTGAACACATCCAGATGGGCACGCTTAGGGAGACGAAACGGCCGGAACGTTTCGTCTGGATTCCGATGGTGTGGCCTCACTCGTCCGAGAAGTAAGCTCCTCGGCAACGACCACCCTGGCGCGGTAACTGACGAGAGGGTATTTACCGTACTGGCGCAGGGTCGTTCTTCTCACGTTTCACAATGTTCCCGACCCATCGCTGGACACCGCGTCCCGTCGTGGTTGAGGCAGAACCGGTTGGGGAAGAGGCGACGGAGTGGCGAAGCCGCGCGCTATAGCTGGTCGCGGAAGTTCGTCGGTGAATGCGGCCGGATGCGGCGCTCCTCGAAGCGAATTCGGGCAGGTGTGTGATAATAGGATTCAAGCTTCTGGGTCGCCCCAGTGGCCAGTGAGAAAAGACTTCCGCCAGTTCTTCGCCCCAGTGGGTGCTTTGGTAAGCACACCGTCGGCTGCTGGCAGTGTGAAAATCGCGACTTCGTAGTTGCGTGTGATAGAGATTTTGGCGGGCCAGTCGGTCCGCCCTTGAGCGTATCCAGGGGCCGTGGCGGCATGGTCACTGGTGGATGTGGAGAGCACCACTCGTGGTGAACGAAAGTGATAATGATGGCGGCCTTTTTGGTCGTCTTGTAGGAAAAAGCCGTAGGAAGGCGTCCAAGTCGCATCAGGCCCCGCAGCCCGCTGAAAAAGCGGATCCGGGGAAGGCCAAAGACAAGGTAGCGCCCGCGCAAAGCGAGACGGGCGATACCGCAGCGAAGCCGGACGCGGCATCCAAAGGTTCCGTCCAAGCGGCGCAGCCGGCGCAAAGCACCGCGGCCCCGATACAGGCACCCTTGTTTCAGGCCCCGATTTTTCAGGCCCCCGTGTTCCAGGAGCCGGTATTCACGGAGCCCGCGCGCAAGTCTTCATCAGGCAGCTCGTCCGACGATTCGGGCGAGAATCACGGCTCATCGCATCGTCGACGTGCTCGTCGTAAAGAGGGCGAGGAGGCGGACGTCGAGGTCGATGCGCGTACTGTCGTAAAAGTTCGGCCAAAGCGTCAGACGCAGGATCCGGATGCGCCAACGCCCGTTAAGGGGTCCACTCGTCTTGAGGCCAAGAGGCAACGCCGTAGCTCGGGCCGTGACGCTGGGCGTCGACGTTCGGTCATCACCGACGTCGAGTTCCAGGCCCGACGCGAGGCGGTGGACCGCCAGATGGTGGTTCGCTCAACCAAAGACCGTATCCAAATCGGTGTGCTCGAAGACGGGGTGCTTGTCGAACATTACGTCGCCAAGTCCCAAGACCAGTCGCTCATCGGCAATGTCTATCTCGGCAAGGTGCAGAACGTGCTGCCAAGCATGGAAGCCGCGTTCGTCGACATCGGCCGCGGTCGTAATGCCGTGTTGTATTCGGGCGAAGTCGATTGGGACGCTGCGGAGACAGGCAACAACCCGCGCCGTATCGAGTTCGCGCTGAAGGCAGGCGACACCGTTCTCGTGCAGGTCACGAAAGACCCTGTCGGGCACAAGGGCGCCCGCTTGACGAGCCAGATCTCACTACCGGGCCGCTACCTCGTATACGTTCCGGGTGGCTCGATGAATGGGATCAGCCGCAAGCTGCCAGACACGGAGCGAGCCCGCCTGAAGAAGGTACTCAAAGAGGTTCTTCCAGAGTCGGCCGGCGTGATCGTGCGCACGGCGGCGGAAGGCGCAACAGAGGAGCAGCTTACTGTCGACGTTCGTCGTTTGCAGAACCAGTGGGAGGAACTGCAGAAGCTTATCGAGACATCACAGTCGCCTGCGCTATTGCACTCTGAACCCGATTTGCTGCTCAAGATCGTGCGCGATGTCTTCAACGAGGACTTCAGCAAGATGGTCGTTTCGGGCAGTGATGCGCTGCAGACGATCACCAAATACATCAAGGCCGTTGCGCCGGAGTTGCTCGACCGGATCGAGACTTACGACGGCAATGACGACGTTTTCGATCATTACCGCATCAACGAGACCATCGACAAGGCGCTCGATCGCAAGGTGTGGTTGCCTTCGGGCGGCTCGCTCGTGATCGACCGTACCGAGGCGATGACGGTGATCGACGTGAACACCGGCAAGTTCGTCGGTTCTGGGGGCAACCTCGAAGAGACGGTCACGAAGAACAATCTCGAGGCGGCCGAAGAGATCATCAGGCAGCTGCGGCTGCGCGACATCGGCGGCATCATCGTCGTCGACTTCATCGACATGGTGCTTGAAGCCAATCGCGATCTTGTACTTCGTCGAGTGATCGAATGCCTTGGCCGCGATCGTACCAAGCACCAGGTCGCGGAAGTGACCTCGCTCGGCCTCGTGCAGATGACGCGCAAGAAGATCGGCATCGGCCTGCTCGAGTCGTTCAGCGAGCCGTGTGAAGTGTGTGGCGGCCGTGGCGTCGTCGTGCACACGCACCCTGTGATCAAGCAGCAGCGCTCCTCGCAGCAAGAACGTTCGTCGCGCAACCGCAAATCCGATCGCTCGAGCGCTGCGCAACAAGAGGCGAAGCAGGCATCCGCGCCGACATTGAGCGAAGATGTCAAGCTCGCTGTTGCACAGATCGCCGCATCGACCATCGCGACCAAGGCTGGTGGCGACACCGATGATGCCGTGGATGCGTCTGCCCATTCAGATTCCGCAGTGGCGGACGCAGGGACGAAGCCGCCCACGAAGCGCTCTCGTTCGTCGCGTAGCCGCTCGTCTCAGGCGCCCGCAAGTGACAAGGCCGTGGCGGTGGATCCCGTGGTAGATCCCCTCTCCGCCGATAGTGCGGCCACCGATACCATTGCCGCGAATGGTACGGCTGGCGAGTCCTCTGAGGTAGTCGTCGCCGGTGCGGGTCGTAACACCGGGGCGTCGTCCTCTGCGAAGTCGAATCGATCGCGAGCCGCGAAAAAGCCTGCGATCGACCTTGAGCTTCCGATCGCGCGAGTCGAACCACGCGTTGTTGCAAGCCCCGCGGACAAGGCGGCGGTAGGAACCCTGCTCGATTCCGCACTCGATGCCTTGGCGGCCGAACCGAAGTCCGCGACGAAGCCTCCCGCTCGGCGGTCGCGTCGCGCATCGCTGCCGACCGGGCAAAAGCCAGACACACTGCTTCCGCCGCACGATCAGGCGCCGGAATGACATTGGGCATGCCGATCTCGGTGCTGCTGTTTGACCGCGGCACCGAGATCGGGTAACGTTGGGTGTTGGTGCCTGGTGGCTGCTATTCGTGCCGCCCATGATCCAGGCCTTATCAAGGCTTTCTTAAGAAGATTCAGTAAGGGACAGACAGTGGTTTACGCAATTGTGCGCGCCGGCGGCCGTCAAGAAAAGGTCGAGGTCGGATCGATCATCACGGTCAATCGCCTCAAGGCAGATGACAAGGGAAACGTCGAGTTTCCTGCTCTTCTCGTCGTTGATGGCGACAAGGTGACGACCAAGGCAAGCGACCTTGCCAAGGTGTCGGTCATCGCCGAGGTCTTGGGTGAGCTTCGCGGCCCCAAGATCGTTATCCAGAAATTCAAGAACAAGACCGGTTACAAGAAGCGTCAGGGCCACCGTCAGGAGCTCACCCGCGTCAAGGTCACCTCGATCAAGTAGGAGCGAGACAGATATGGCACATAAAAAGGGCGCAAGCTCAACCCGCAACGGCCGCGATTCGAATGCACAACACCTTGGTGTGAAGCGATTTGGCGGCCAGGTCGTCAATGCCGGCGAGATCATCGTTCGCCAGCGTGGCACTCACTTCCACCCAGGAGCCAATGTTGGCCGTGGCGGAGATGACACTCTCTTCGCTCTGTCGGCGGGCGCCGTGCAGTTCGGCGCGAAAGGCGGCCGCAAGGTCGTCAACATCGTTACTGCGGAGTAAGTAGTTCGCAGTAATACAAGTTTTCCCGACAGAGGCGAGCCGCGTGCTCGCCTCTGTTTGTATATGTTCTGTCAGAGATGTCCTGTCTTGTATGCATCTGGTGTCGGGCGTATGGCCCAACGGGGTCATCGTGCGCGTCGACCCGCGGTGTGACTTTCGCGGATACTTTGCGGGATCGCGTCCAACGCGAAGCCGCGGATGCTGGCAGGTGTCAACAACTCAGAGAAAGGGGTGACCAGTGGCCGTTTCATTCGTAGATGAGGTGGTATTGCATCTCGCCGCCGGCGATGGTGGCAATGGTTGCGCCTCAGTTCGCCGTGAAAAATTCAAGCCGCTGGCTGGCCCGGATGGCGGCAACGGCGGTGACGGCGGCAGTATCATCCTGCTCGCCGACCCCCAGTCGACCACGCTGCTCGGCTATCATCGACGTCCCCACCACAAGGGCACAAATGGTGGGTTCGGTATGGGAGACAACCGATCGGGCACATCGGGCGAGAACCTCGTACTTCCTGTACCGGTCGGCACAGTGGTCAAAGATCCCGACGGTACCGTCATCGTCGACCTGAACGTGCCAGGCATGCAGTTTGTTGCTGCAGAGGGCGGACGCGGTGGACTCGGCAATGCTGCCCTCTCATCGCAAAAACGCAAAGCCCCCGGATTTGCGCTGCTTGGCACACCGGGCTGGGCAGGAGACGTCGTTCTTGAACTCAAGACCATGGCAGACGTCGCCCTTGTGGGATTCCCCTCGGCGGGAAAATCCAGCTTCATCGCCGCAGTCAGCTCGGCCAAGCCCAAAATCGCGGATTATCCGTTCACCACCTTGACTCCCAATCTTGGAGTCGTGCAGGCAGGCGACGTGCGATTCACCATCGCCGATGTGCCCGGCCTCATCGAAGGCGCAAGCGAGGGCAAGGGTCTCGGCCTCGAGTTCCTGCGCCACGTCGAACGGTGCTCCGTGCTCGTGCACATCATCGACTGCGCAACACTCGACCCGGGGCGCGACCCCATCAGCGACTTCGATATCATCCTCGGCGAACTCGCCAAATACCCCGTTCCCGAAGGCCAGCTGCCGTTGCTCGACCGCCCGTCGCTCGTGCTGCTCAACAAGGCGGACGTGCCAGAGGCGCAAGAACTTGCCGAGTTCGTTTCCGCCGACTTTCGTGAGCGCGGGTTTCGCACCTTCGTCGTCTCGACAGTCAGCCATGCCGGTTTACAGGCCGCGACGTATGCGATCGCACAGCTCGTCAGCGAAGCCAGAGCGGCCATGCCGGAAGTCGTGAATGCTACGCCCCGCATTGTGGTGCGCCCCAAAGCCGACGACTCCACATTTTCTGTGACGCCCACCCGACAGGGTGACGAGATCGTCTACTGGGTGCGCGGTGCGAAGCCCGAGCGTTGGGTCGCCCAAACCGACTTCGACAACTATGAGGCCGTCGGCTACCTTGCCGACAGGCTGCAGCGCCTCGGCGTCGAAGACCAGCTCTTCAAGGTCGGCGCACTCGCTGGGGCGACCGTCGTCATCGGTGGCCCAGACGGCTTCGTGTTCGACTGGGAGCCGTCCATTTCGTCTGCGGCAGAACTCGCGGTTGCGCCGCGTGGCACCGACCCGCGCCTCGACGAACGTCAACGGCCATCGCGCAACCAGCGCCGCCAAGAGTATTACGACAGAATGGATGCGAAGGCTGCGGCTCGAAGTGAACTGCGCGCGGAAGGCGCGGCAGGCATATGGAGCGCGCCAGAAGATTTCGAGGTCGAGGAAGAGGCGGCTGCATCCGCTGGCACCGGCGCCTCATCAACGCACGACGCCGACGGCAGGAAGACGAAAGAGTAGAGCATGGTTGCACGAAGTCGCGCCGAAATCTCTGGAGCACGCAGGGTGGTGGTGAAGGTGGGATCATCGTCGATCACTGGTGCGAACGAACATCAGCTCGATAGCGTTGTGGATGCGCTCGCCAGCCTACGGGAACACGGTTCGGATGTCGTGCTTGTCTCTTCCGGTGCCATCGCCACAGGATTTCCTGCACTCGGTCTCACAGAAAAGCCGACAGATCTGCCCACACAGCAGGCGTCGGCATCCATTGGCCAAACTCTGCTGATCTCGCGGTACCAAGCGTCGCTCGACCGGTTCGGCGTGCGCGCAAGCCAGGTGCTGCTCACCGCGGGAGACTTCGACGACCTCACACACCGGCGCAACGCGCAGCGTGCGTTCGACCGGTTGCTCGAATTCGGTGTGATCCCCATTGTCAACGAAAACGACACCGTCGCCACACACGAGATTCGGTTCGGGGACAACGACCGCCTTGCCGCCCTCGTGGCGGTACTGGTTCGCGCCGATGTGTTGATCCTGCTCAGCGATGTCGACGCGCTGTATACGGCTCCGCCCGAGCGCCCCGGTGCGACACGCATCGCCAGCGTCGCACACAACGATCAGCTTGAGGGCATCGAATTCGGACCGGCAACCGAGACGGGGGTCGGAACCGGGGGAGCGACAACAAAGGTCGCATCTGCACGCCTTGCTGCCGACGCGGGAGTGCCAGTGCTCATGACCGCAACTTCTCGCGTTGGCGAGGCCCTCGCCGGAGCGGAACTCGGTACCTGGTTCGAACCGTTTGCCCCCAAACTACCCACCCGCACGGGCGCAATTACCACGGTGGGCAACCTCGCTCACCAATAGCGCGATACCGCGTATTGTCGCTGCCCAGGCCATCGGCTTTTGCCGCGTGAACAGCTAGAATCTCGGTTATGTCGATTACCGCAACCGCGACAAGCGCGGCACCAGAGAACTCAGGTCAAGACATCTCTGCAGTGACGAAGAGATTCGCCCTCGCAAAGGGGGGTGCGGCCTCACTCGCCCAAGCGACGACGAGCACCAAAAACCAGGCGCTGGAAGCCATCGCAGCGGCCCTGATCGCCAACACCGACCGCATCATCGAGGCGAACGGCGTGGATCTGGATGCCGGCATCGCCGCTGGTCTGGCGCCTGCGCTCCAAGATCGGTTGCGCCTCAGCGCCGTGCGGGTCGAATCCCTCGCATCAGCCGTGCGTGAAATTGTCGGGCTTGCCGACCCTATCGGCCAAGTCATTCGCGGAAACCGCCTGCCCAATGGCATCAACATCGAACAGGTTCGCGTGCCACTCGGCGTGCTCGGCGTGATCTATGAGGCGCGGCCAAACGTCACGGTCGACCTCGCGGCGTTAGCCATCAAGAGCGGCAACGCCTTGGTGCTTCGCGGTGGCACGGCCGCTCAGAACACGAACGCCGTGCTCGTAAGTCTGCTGCAGGAATCCCTCGCAAGTGTGGGCCTATCACCAGACGCGATCCAAACGGTCGACGATTTCGGCAGGGCCGGAGCCTCGGCGATGATGCACGCCCGCGGATATATCGACGTACTCATCCCTCGCGGTGGCAAAGGCCTGATTCAGACCGTCGTCACCGAGGCGTCCATCCCCGTCATCGAAACGGGCGACGGGAATGTGCACATCTATCTCGACGCGTCGGCAGACGCTGAAATGGCCGCCGACATTCTCGTGAACGCCAAAGTGCAGCGCCCGAGCGTGTGCAATGCCGTTGAGACGCTACTTGTGCACAAGGATGCGGCCGAGAGGCTGCTGCCCGTCGTGTTGGCCCGGTTGCGTGCCCAAGATGTGACGGTGCACGGCGATGCCGCCGTCGGTGCAGTTTTCCCCGACATTGTTGCCGCCACTGAAACCGATTGGCAGACCGAATACATGTCGCTCGACATTGCCGCCAAGGTGGTCGAGTCGGTGGACGAAGCGATCGCGCACATTGCGATGTACTCGAGTCACCACACCGAAGCCATCATCACCAACGATGTGGCCAATGCCGAGCGTTTTCTCGCTCAAGTCGACTCCGCGGTGGTCATGGTCAATGCGTCCACTCGATTCACAGATGGCGGAGAATTCGGCTTTGGCGCCGAAGTGGGCATCTCCACTCAGAAGCTGCATGCCCGCGGCCCGATGGGTCTGCCCGAGCTCACAAGCACCAAATGGTTGGTGCGAGGCACAGGCCAAACGCGCGCTTAACGGCAATCAAACATGGAGTATCCAGGGCAATTTGCTAGAGTGAGCCGAAACCGTCGAAAGGTCTGGCATTACACATGAGTCTCGTGACTATTTTGGCTGAAGAAGCCCAGCACGTTGCCCTGCCCATGCCCGCAGTGGCGTATGGTGTGATTGCTTTTGCGATCTTTGGGCTGCTTGGATTCATTGTTTTCAGTTTTCGTGACGTTTACCACCGGCACAGTCCGGTCGGCGTCGAAGCTGCGGCGGAGAGTCGCCACGAGGTTTAGCGGGGCGCGGGCACATGCCGGTTGCTGAATCACCGCGGCGCATAGGCGTTATGGGCGGCACCTTCAACCCGATCCACAACGGCCACCTTGTCGCGGCAAGTGAGGTCGCGGCGCGGTTCGACCTTGACGAGGTGATCTTCGTGCCGACGGGAACGCCGTGGCAAAAAGATCGCGGCCAAGTGGTCGAGGCCGAACACCGATATCTGATGACAGTGATTGCGACAGCAGCGAACCCCCGGTTTCGGGTAAGTCGTGTCGATATCGATCGGCCAGGCCCCACCTATACCACCGACACCTTGCGCGACCTGAGATCCCAGTTTCCCGACGCGGAACTGTTCTTTATCTCCGGGGCAGACGCGATCTCAAAAATTGTCGGATGGCGTGACGCTGACCAGCTTTGGGAACTGGCGCACTTCGTCGGTGTGACCCGACCGGGACATGTGCTGGACACTACTGACCTGCCCGCGGATCAGGTCAAAATCCTGGAAGTCCCTGCGTTGGCCATCTCGTCAACCGATGTGCGGGAGCGCGCGCGAACGGGCCTTCCGGTATGGTATTTGGTGCCTGACGGTGTTGTTCAGTACATCAACAAGCACAAACTTTATGTGAGCGAGGATACGAGTGGCTGAGCAGGAGTTTTTAACGCGAAGGCAATTGCGCGAACTTGAGCGGCGAGGTGGTGCTAAGCCGGGCGCAACGCGACCTACAGAGACTGAGTCGTTCGCGCCTCGGGTGTCGTCGCCTGCGCAGAAGACGCAGTCCGATGGTTCAGGGCAGACATCGTCCGGGCCAGCTCAACTCCCGAACCCGCAGGCCGCACCAGGTTCAGAAGTCGGTAGCCACTTCGCTCCTCAACCGCACGAGCAGACATCGGGCGGCCCTGGTACTGCCAGCCTGATCATTCCGCCACGTACGACGGATACTGGGGGCGTGCCAACGAGTCGTCCGTCGTCGGCTGGCGGCACCGGTCCCAATGTTGCGCTTCCCGAGCCAGTATCGTCTATGCCGGTATCGTCGCCCGGTCTGCCGGGGGAGACGAGCCGACAGAGCGGCTCGCCAGTGCTTCCTGCCACTGAAGCGTCTCCAGCGATGCGCCCGGTTCGGACGGAACAGGGCGTCGCAGCACCGGCGATGGTCACGCCACCGCACTTCACGTCGCGACGGGAGTTACGGCACTGGCAGGAAGAGAACGGGGTTGCCGACAGCGCGATCCCTTCGACGTCGTTGCCTACAGAGGCGATGAGCATCGTTTCGCCGTCGCAGCAGACTGAGAGTGTTTCGGCACAAAATATCTTCAGCTCCGCAATTGCGGGTGAGGCTCGCGGCGATGGCGATTCGCGGCCCAAGCCTAAGCGTGGATTCGCCTTGCTCCCGGAGGAGGCCATCGATACCTCCTCGTCTTCGACGCCTACTGAGCGCGCCGATGAGGCCGCGACCGCACCCGAAACCGCACCTGAGGTTGCGAGCGCACCGGATACACCCGCGCTGGTGATCCCTGGCGTCACCGATGTCGAGCCGGAACCTGACGTTCCCCCGGCAGTTGCCCCCGCTACGGCATTCAGTGCGGCGAGCGAGCCGGTTGGGTTGCTCGCAGCTGACAGCAAGGCGATTCAGAGCGATGCCATCGCTGCGCTATGGACGTCACCGTCATCGAAAATCGATGAGAACACCGACTCGAATGGCATCAGCGGCACGCTCGTGCTCTCTGACATGCCGAGCGAGCTCGATTTGCGGGCCCCGCTTGACGAGACCGGTGAGGTCATGCTGACCGGAACGATCTCATTGCCATCCTCCATGTCGTCCACAGGCGTCATCCCGAATGGATTTGAGGATTCGGACGAGATCGATGACCACGGCTACGTGATTCGCAATGCCAACCGTCCCGTCGCCGTATCGTCGCTGGTTGCCGAGTCGACAGCCGAACGAGTATTGCCCCATGCACGTTCGTCGCACCGGCTGACGGTTGCGCTCAGCATTGTCGCTGGGGCACTCGTTTTGGCCGCTGTAGGCATGATCGTCTACTACTTCGTTGTTGGTGGGCAGTGACGGTAAGCTCGGAAGTCTCCTCGCTTGTCCGTTCGGTAGTCGATGCGGCAGACGCCAAAAAGGCCGAGAACATTGTCGCTCTGGATGTCACCGAGTTGGTGGCATGGACAGATGTGCTTGTGATTGCAAGTGCAGCGACCGAGCGATCGGTTCTTGCGATCGCCGATGCGGTGGAAGAAAAATTGCGTTCTGCTGGGCGCAAAGCCTTTCGCGTTGAGGGTCGCACGCAAGCCCGCTGGGTGCTGATCGACTTCGGCGACGCGGTGGTACATGTTATGCATGAAGAGGAGCGAGAGTATTACTCCTTGGAACGGTTGTGGAGTGCCGCACCCGTTTTGACTTTCACCGCGAGTTGACTCTGGAAGGAGTCGCACATGGTCCGCAAATCCCGTCGCCACGATGATGGTGCCGATGATACAGATAGCGTCGTCGACGCCGTTGTGGACGCACCAGTCGGTGCGGACGAGCCGGAGGACACGTCGGCAAGCCGGGGCGACCGTCCATCCTTGATCCATCTGCTGCTTGAGCGCGTGCCGGTCCTGCTCACCGCGTATCGCGTCGGTGTCGCGGTCGTTGGTTTCAGCATTGTGGGGTTCGGCATTCTCTTGCTGCCGCTGCCTGGACCGGGCTGGGTCGTGATTTTTGCCGGGGTTTGGGTGCTAGCGGCGGAGTATCCTGCGGCAGCTCGCGTGCTCGCGGTGATGCGTCGATGGGCTGCTGCGATCGTGCGTTTCATCGAGCGGCGTCGTGCACGGCGTCGCCGGAAGGTTTCTCGCCGTACCGCCAAACTTGAGGCGCGGGCGGATGCCGAGAGCCGCGCGGCCGCCGACTAGGTAGCCTTCTGGTGTTTTCCATGTCGCCCGACGAGTTTCGTCGGCTTGTCGCCGAAGAATTGGACTCGTTGCCCGACGATGTGCTGGGTCTGCTCGAGAACGTGGCGGTGATCGTTGAAGACGACGCCCCGGCCGACGAGCCAGGTCTTCTCGGCTATTACGATGGCGTACCACTGACGGAACGCACTGATTCATGGGGCGCGTTCGGGCTGCCCGATCGCGTGGTCGTTTGCCGCAACCCCACGCTTGAGATCTGCGACTCGTTCGAACAGGTGGTCGCCGAGGTGCGGATAACGCTTGTGCACGAAATCGCGCATTTTCATGGCATCGACGAGCGCCGTATCCACGAACTCGGTTGGGGCTGAGGAGCAAGAGGCGCATTAGTTGTGGGGAGTCTCCCAAACTGAATGCCGTGAGTTGGTCACGTCGAACAGTCGGTGGGCGCATGAGGGCGCATAGGCTGACACCATGAATGCTTCTTCCCCAAGCGTCGCGTTTCGCGCGGCGCGGGACCTCCTCCTCTCGTCGGCAACTGACCCAGAGCGGGCGCACCGCGAATTCGTTTGGCCAGACTTGGGGCCGCACTTCAATTGGGCGGTGGATTGGTTCGATGTGATAGCCGAGGGAAACGATCGCTTGGCCTTATGGGTCGTCGACGAGAGCGGCGAGGAATGGCAGGTCACCTACGACCAGATGCGGTTGCGCTCGAATCGAGTGGCGAACTGGTTGCAGTCTCTTGGTGTGCGACGTGGTGACTTCGTGATGTTGATGATCGACAACCGGGTGGAGCTTTGGGAGACCATGCTTGCGATCATGAAGGTCGGCGCCGTGATTTTGCCGACTTCGGTGGTGCTTGGTACTCGTGATCTGGCCGATCGAATCGATCGTGCAAGTGTTCGGGTTGTCATTGCCGACAATGTGGATGCTGCCAAGTTCGACGAGATAGACGGCGACCTGATTCGGGTGTGCATCGGCGGTGAGCATGCCGGGTGGCGTTCGTATCCCGAAGCCGACGCGTTCCCTGAATCCCCGGTTGGTGTGGTCGTAGACTCTGACGATCCCGCGATCGTGTATTTCACGTCGGGCACGACGTCGCGGCCCAAGATGGTGGTGCACACGCAGTTGTCTTACCCTGAGGGGCATTTGTCGACAATGTATTGGATCGGTGTGCGGCCAGGCGACGTGCATATGACCATTTCGGCACCTGGCTGGGGCAAGCACGCGTGGAGCTGTTTTTTTGCGCCGTGGATCGCCGAGGCCACGGTGTTCGTGTTCAACTATGCGCGGTTCGATGCGAAGGCTTTGGTCGCACAACTCGATCGTGCGCAGATCAACACGTTCTGTGCGCCGCCGACGGTATGGCGCATGTTGATCCAGGCGGATGTGGAGCACAAGCCGGGCAACCTGCGTGAGATCCTGTCGGCGGGAGAGCCGCTGAACCCTGAGGTGATCTCGACCATCGAACGCTGGTGGGGCCTCGAGATTCGTGACGGGTATGGCCAGACCGAGTTGACCGCCGTCATTGGCAATACCCCGGGTGTCGCGTTGAAGCCAGGGTCAATGGGCCGCGCGTTGCCCGGAGTGGATGTGGTGCTCGTCGATCCGGTCAGCGGGATTGAGGGCGACGACGGGGAGATATGCCTGCCACTTGGGGCGAAGCGTCCACTGAACCTGATGGCAGGCTATTTGGGTGAACCCGACCGTACCGCAAAGGCGGAGTTCGGCGGGTATTACCACACAAGCGACGTGGCGCGGCGTGATGAGGACGGTTTCTTGACGTTCATCGGCCGCACCGACGACGTGTTCAAGGCGAGCGATTTCAAGATCTCCCCATTCGAGGTTGAGAGTGCATTGATCGAGCATCCTGCTGTGGTGGAGGCCGCTGTTGTCGGCGCGCCGGACTCGGTGCGGCTGAATGCAGTGAAGGCATATGTGTCGCTTGCCGCGGGCTGGGATGAGTCATCGGAGACAGCGCGAGACATCCTGGCGTTTGCTCGCACTCGTCTTGCCGCCTATCTGCGGGTACGTCGCCTAGAGTTCTACGAACTGCCCAAGACGGCGTCTGGCAAGATTCGGCGTGTGGAGTTGCGGGAACGCGAAATGGATTTGGCCCCGTCAGGGCGCATCCCCACCGAGTTCCGCGACACCGACTTCAACCTGCGCCAAATGTCCTGAATCGCCGGCAATCCTGAATCGCTGACGGTATGAGCGGCCTAGCCAAGGCTGGCGCGGCGCTACTCTGAAGCTATGGCGCTGACTCGCAGACAACTCATTGTTGGGGGCGGTGTGCTTGGAATTGGGATCGCCGCAGCAGGATTTGGCGCGGTCGAGGCGCGACTGGTTCCGGGGAGGCGGAGTCTTAACACGTTTCTTGGTTGGACGGGCGGGCCCGGCGTGATTCCGGATGTGGAGCCCGCGACTCTGGCACAGGGCAGTTTTGTGTCGCACAAACGCAACGGCCACTCGGTTGCCTGGCAGTTGGCCTCGCCCATAGGGTCGTCCCTTGCGGACGTGCCGCTTCTGATTAGTTTGCATGGCCGGGGCGGAAATGCGGCTTCCTCTTTCGGCCAAGAGCTTGGTCTGCAATTCTTTTTGACCGATTCCGTGTCGAGGGGCAACCCTCCTCTCGCGATCGCGAGCATCGACGGCGGCGACACCTATTGGCATCCTCGAGCCAGCGGTGAGGACGCAGGGGGCATGGTGCTTGACGAGTTTCTGCCCATTCTCTCGGAACTGGGTTGCAACATGTCCAAGATCGCGTTTTTTGGGTGGTCGATGGGCGGGTTCGGGGCCTTGCGGCTTGGCCAGATCTCGCCAATACCTGTGGCCGCTGTCGCGACGAGCAGCGCGGCGCTCTGGCCGCGAGCCGCAGATACCCCTGATGGCGCATTCGACGACAAAGCGGACTTCGAAAAATATGGGCTATTTCCCACAGTCGCCTCCATGACGAGCATCCCCACTCGCATGGCGTGTGGCCTGGATGACGGGTTTTATACCAACAATGTGTCATTCGCCGAGCGACTGCCGGGATCACCGATTACGGACTTTCGCGACGGTGCGCACACCCTCGACTTTTGGCGTCGAGTCATGCCAGAACAGTTGGATTTTGTGTCGAAGGCGCTCGCGAGTTAGTCAGCTGTTACGCGTTCCCACGGTTCGATACCGCCCGGAATGACCGCGAATAGTGGATGTGCCCTCGGCTGTTGGTCGTGGATGTGCTCAAACCATTCGGGGCTGCGCGCGGAAGACTTGGCGAGCAGGTGCATCCATTCGTAGGTCAGTTGGGCGTCGGTGACGGTGAGTGCTGCGTTCGGGTGGGGGAGGGCGGCGCGCACTTTGGTTCGGTCGAAGTGGTAGCCACGGTTGTCGGCTTCGTCGGCAATGGCGGCGAGGTAACTCCCCACCGCCGCCAATGGTTCCGGTTGAGCTATGAACCGGTCGAGTTGGGGGTGTTTGGTGTAGCCGCGGGTTTCGCCCGCGAGCACTGCTTGGGCGAGCAAGCTTTCGCGCCAACATGAGACGAGGGCGACGCGGTCAAGTTGGGTGGGGTGGATGCTCCAGAGCCGCATGCCTGACACGATAGCAGGGGCATCCATCCACTCGGCTCGAGTGTCAGATCCTTGCGCCAAGACCTTTCTCGATATCGCCGATCGCTTGGTCAAGAATGGTGAGTCCGAGGTCGATCTCGTCGCTGCTCACGGTGAGCGGCGGCGCGATGCGGAACACGCCACCCATGCCGGGCAGGCTCACAATGTTCATGTGCAAACCAAGTTCAAGGCATCGGGTTGTGATGAGGTCGCCAATCCGCTCTGAGCGGTGCTTTGTGTGTTTGTCTTCGACGATTTCGATGCCTTGCAGCAACCCGCGGCCGCGCACGTCGCCAACAACGTCATGGCTGGACATTAGTTCGCGTAACCCTGTTGCGAGCTGATCGCCCCTGACTCGGGCCGCCTCACGCAGGCTGTCGCGTTCGATCACATCCATCACCGTGCAGCCGACGGCGGCGACAAGGGGGTCGTTGACGTGGGAGGTGAAGAAGACAAAACCTTTCTCATACGCCGCCTGCTCGATCTCGGCAGTGGTGACAAGCGCGGCCAACGGCAGGCCAGAACCAAGGGTTTTTGAGAGCGTGAGGATGTCTGGGATGACATTGTCGTGTTGGAACCCGTACCAGTGGCCGGTGCGCCCGAAGCCTGTCTGAGCTTCATCGAAAATGAGGAGCATGCCGCGTTCATGGCATTTTTCGCGAAGCGCGGCAAGATAGCCCGGCGGGGGCACGATCACTCCTCCACCGCTGAGGATCGGCTCAACGATGCATGCGGCGAGGCTGCCGACGGACTGGGCGTCGATCAGTTCAAAACCGAAGTCGAGTTGGGCTTGCCAGTCGAGGGTGCCGTCTGGGTTGACGAAGTCTGGGCGGTATTCGTATGGGGTGGGGATCACGAGGTTGCCTGGCGCGAGTGGGCTTCCGGTCTTGCGGGCGGAGGAGTATGTGGCGCCCGCTGTCGCCTGGGTGACGCCGTGCCAGGATCGGCTGAATGACACGATCTCGAACTTTCCTGTGACCAGCTTGGCCATTCGGATGGCCGCCTCATTGACCTCCGAACCTGTTGAGAGCGGCAACACGGCGGTGAGTGGGTCTGGCACGGTTGCGGCGATACGCCTGACCAAGTTGATGCTTGGGCGCGAGAGCATGCCGCTGAAGAGGTGGTCGAGCCTGCCGACGCTTGCCTGGATGGTGCGCACAATGTCTGGGTGGGCGTGCCCGAGGGTTGAGCTCATCTGACCGGATGTGAAATCGAGAATGCGTTGGCCGTCTTCGGTGTAGACGAAACTGCCTTCGGCGCGGTCGATGATATGTGGCACGAAGGCGGCGCCATATCTGACCATGTGTTGTTCGACGTCGCCCCATGGGTCGGGCGATTTGGCGAAGGCGCTGAGGTTGTTGCTGTCGAACGGGGGAGTGGGTGGTGTGGATACTGTGGATGAGGAGGTGGGTGCTTGGCTCATGGAGCCATGCTAGGTCGACCCCTTTATGCATGTATAGCGGATAATATCGATCCTGCTGTGTAGCAATGTCGAACAGGAGTACTGGTGTTGAACCCGTGGAGGTTGCGTCTGCTCGTGCAGTTGGCGAGCTTGGGCACGATGCGCGCCGTGGCTGTGGCGGCCCGCCTCAGCCCGTCGACGGTGTCCCAACAACTTGCCGTGTTGGAGCGGGAGGTGGGCGCGCAACTGTTGGAGCGGTCGGGGCGCAGAGTGTGGTTGACTGCGATGGGTGTGCAACTTGCTGAGCGGTCTCGGCCGGTTCTTGACGAGTTGGATGGTCTCGCTGAATGGTTGCACGGTCAGGGCGACGAGGTTGCGGGCGTGGTGCGGGTTGCAGCATTTTCGAGTGTTCTCGGCCCGGTCGTGCTTCCGGCAGTTGCGCGCTTGCGGGCTCGATTTGCCGATTTGACTGTGGAGGTCGTCGAGGCGGAACCGGATGAGAGCCTGCCGTGGTTGGATCGTGGGGAGACAGATATCGTGTTGTCTGCCCGGTTCGAGTCGGATGTGGCGGTTGCCGATTCCGGGCGAACGGCGGTGTTTCTGGTGAGCGATGAACTGTTCGCCATCCTTCCTGCGGGCCACCGGCTTGCCGGTCGCAACTCCATTTCTGTGGGTGATCTTGCGGCAGAGACCTGGGCGCTGGAACCGGAGGGGCTGTATTTGGCGAACTCGGTCCGGCAGTTGTGCACAGCGGCAGGGTTCGAGCCTCGGGTGGAGGGCGTGTTTCGGGGATACACCTCGTTGCAGCGATATGTGGAAGCAGGACTGGCAGTAACCGTGCTGCCGAGGCTTGCCATCGATACGAATGTTGGGGGTGTGCGTATCCTTCCGCTTGAGCCACCGGTGCAGCGTCATGTTGAGGCGATGACGCGGCCTGCGTCGTTGGGTCGGGCTGCGGTTCGCGCAGTGCTTGACGAACTGGCATCCACCCCTGCAGGCAACTGAGCGTGTGCGCATGCAGGCAAAAGTTTTGGTAGGCTAACGGGGTTGCTTGTCGGCTGAAAATGTCGGGGAGCACACCTGGGCCTGTGGCGCAGCTGGTAGCGCACCTGCATGGCATGCAGGGGGTCAGGGGTTCGAGTCCCCTCAGGTCCACAAATGGGAAAAGGACCCACCGTGAGGTGGGTCCTTTTCCCATTTGTGAAGGTAAGCGGAGCGCGAGAACCTTCCCAGCCGCGCATTTGTGATGCGCTTCAGGCCGGGGTGGGTCCCGTCGTGTTTGCGAACCGGTGGCGCCGTTCGCCGATGGGCGTGGGCTCCTGATTCGCCCGGTCGCGGCGCAGCCTTGATCGGCAGAAGCAAATGAGGGAGTCGAGAACGGCAAATCGCAACATCTGGCTCGAATCTCTTCACTGCCCGCTTCTTCGTCATTATGAATTCCCTCTAAGCGTGGTGCCCCTTGCATGTCGGTACCCGGCGGTATTGTGAGACATGAATCTGAGTACCACTTACATGCGCGTTGAGGCGCAGGAGACGATGGATGATCCCGACAACTAAAGAAGTGCAGCGCGCCGAGTTGCACAAGACGATCTGGCGCATCGCAAACGACTTGCGTGGGTCAATTGATGGCTGGGATTTCAAGACATATGTGTTGGGAATTCTGTTCTATCGGTTTATCTCCGAGAACCTCGTGGCTTACATCAATGAAGGCGAGCGTGAGGCAGGCGACCCCAATTTTGATTACGGCCTGCTTAGTGACGCGCAAGCCACGTTTGGGCGTCAAGACACGGTCGCGGAAAAGGGCTTCTACATCCTCCCCTCTGAGCTCTTTCAGAACATCAGGGCGCGTGCTGCGCAGGATGAGAATTTGAATGAAACGCTGGAACGAGTTTTCGCCAACATCGAGGGTTCCGCTGTTGGCAGCGAGAGTGAGAGCGATCTGAAGGGTTTGTTTGACGACCTTGACGTCAATAGCTCCAAGCTCGGCTCGACTGTGGCAAAACGTAATGAGAAACTCGTGAAGCTTCTCGATGCGATCGGTGACCTGCCTCTGGGCAACTTCCAAGACAACACGATTGACCTGTTCGGTGACGCATACGAGTACCTGATGCAGATGTACGCGTCGCAGGCCGGCAAGTCTGGTGGCGAGTACTACACGCCACAAGAAGTCTCTGAATTGCTGGCCCGCATTACGGTTGTCGGCAAGACCGAGGTAAATAAGGTCTATGACCCGGCGTGTGGCTCGGGTTCACTGCTTCTAAAGTTCGCGAAGGTGCTCGGTAAAGAGAATGTCCGGCAGGGATTCTTCGGCCAAGAGATCAACCTAACCACCTACAACCTCGCCCGGATCAATATGTTCTTACACGACGTGAATTACGAGCAGTTTGATCTTGCCCATGGAGATACCCTCACTGATCCGGCGCACTGGGATGAGGAACCATTCGAGGCGATCGTCTCGAATCCTCCCTACTCCATCCACTGGGATGGCGATTCAAATCCTCTGCTAATCAGTGACCCGCGTTTCGCCCCGGCCGGTGTATTGGCGCCGAAGTCGAAGGCTGACCTCGCGTTCACGATGCATATTCTGTCCTGGCTTGCCATAAACGGGACTGCAGCCATCGTCGAGTTCCCCGGAGTGCTCTACCGAGGCGGCGCGGAGCGAAAGATCCGCAAGTACCTCATCGACAACAACTACGTTGACACCGTCATCCAGCTCCCACCGGACCTGTTCTTCGGCACCACGATCGCGACCTGCATCATCGTGCTCAAGAAGTCCAAGACTGACAACTCCGTGCTCTTCATCGACGCATCCGCCGAGTTCAAGCGCACCGGCAACAAGAACAAGCTCACCGAAGCCAACCAGCAGCACATCCTCGACACCTTCACCGCTCGCGAGAGCGTCGACCATGTCGCCAAGCTCGTGTCGAACGAACACATTGCGGCGAATGACTACAACATCGCTGTTTCGTCTTACGTCGAGCAGGAAGACACCCGCGAGGTTGTCGACATCACGGAACTCAACGCCGAGATCGCACGCATCGTCGCTCGGCAGGTCGAGTTGCGTACCTCTATTGACGAGATCGTCGCCGATCTGGAGGGCACGAAGTGAGCCGCATCGACGACCTGATCGCGGAACTCGCGCCAAAGGGCGTTGAGTTCAAGCCTGTCGGTGAAGTAACGGCAAAAAGCTCCAACATCAAATGGGCCAACGCGGGTGACGACGAGTTCCAGTACATCGATCTAAGTTCCGTGGACCGTGTGACGCGCAGGATTGGTGAGACAGCATCCATCACCGCAGGCAACGCTCCAAGTCGCGCGCAACAGATTGTTCGCACAGGCGATGTGATCTTCGCGACTACACGCCCGGCGCAAATGCGATGGGCTGTGATCCCGCCCGAGTATGACGGACAAATCGCAAGCACGGGCTACTGTGTGCTTCGACCAGACACCTCCGTCGTTCTCACGAACTTCTTAGCTCACATTCTTGGTGCCGACACCTTCCGTCAATACGTTGAGGCGAATCAGGTCGCGGGAAACTATCCCTCAATCTCCGACAATCGTGTCAGGGCTTACCGAATCCCTGTGCCGCCTCTCGAGATGCAGCGAGAGATCGTGCGAGTATTGGACCAGTTCACTCAGCTGGAAGCGGAGCTGGAAGCGGAGCTGGAAGCCCGCCGCCGCCAGTATGAGCACTATCAACACGAGGTGTTTGACCAGCTTGATGGTGCCGGAGTTCGGAGTGTCGCTGTCAAAGATCTTGGCCGATGGTATGGCGGAGGTACCCCGTCAAAGGGCCGTAGTGATTACTGGGTTGATGGCACTATCCCGTGGATCTCCCCTAAAGACATGGGCGGCAGCGTCGTCACCTACACGGAAGACCACATCACGGAAGCGGCTGTGCGGAACTCGGCAACGAAGCTCGTCCCGGCGAACGCCGTGGCCCTCGTCGCCCGTTCTAGCATTCTTGATCACACACTTCCGATCGCTTTCGTTCCGTCTCCTAGCGCCCTTAACCAGGATATGAAGGCGGTAATCGCCGCTGACGGCATCGAACCTCGGTACGTTTTCCATGTACTGCGCGCGAATCGTGCGCGGATGTTACGGACGGTGCGGCGCTCGGGTGGCTCTGTGGCATCACTTGATAGTCAAAAGCTCTGGAAGTTCGAAGTTCCCGTCCCTGGCGCAGAAGAGCAACGTCGAATCATCGATTTTATGGATCGTTTCGATCTGCTCACAAATGATCTCAGCGTTGGCCTTCCTGCTGAGCTTACTGCGCGCCGCAAGCAGTACGAGTACTACCGCGACCGGCTGCTGACCTTTAAGGAGTTGGCGGCATGAATGACGCGACTCCTCGTAAGTATGATCCGATCGCCGTGTCCAGCGAGAGCACGGTTGTTGCTGAGTACATCCCTGACGTGGCGGGTGCTGGGGCGTATCAGTCGGAGGCGGAGCTTGAGCGTGAGCTGATCCGGCTGTTGCAGTCTCAGGCGTATGAGTATCTGCCGATCACGTCGGAAGCGCAGCTCGTCGCGAACCTGCGCACCCAGCTTGAAGCCCTGAACTCGGTGTCGTTCTCAGATAGCGAGTGGGATCAGTTCTTCTCGGAGCGGATTGCTGGCGCGAACGACGGCATCGTTGAGAAGACGGTGCGGATCCAAGAGGATCATGTTCAGCTGCTGAAGCGTGACGACGGCTCGGTGAAGAACATCCTGCTGATCGACAAGCAGAACATTCACAACAACCGCCTGCAGGTGATCAACCAGTACGAGATCGGCCAGGGTGATGGCGGTTCTGCCCGCTCGAACCGGTACGACGTGACAGTGCTGGTCAACGGTCTGCCGATGGTGCACATCGAGCTCAAGCGGCGCGGCGTGGACATCCGCGAGGCGTTCAACCAGATCGACCGGTACCAGCGGGACAGCTTCTGGGCAGGCTCTGGACTCTTCGAGTATGTGCAGCTGTTCGTGATTTCGAATGGGACGCTCACGAAGTACTACTCGAACACAACGCGCCGTCAGCACTTGAGCGAGGCGGCAGGTTCCAAGCGGGTGCGGAAGACGTCGAACTCGTTCGAGTTCACGTCGTGGTGGGCGGATGCCCAGAATAAGCCGATCCAGGACCTGTCTGCGTTTGCGAAGACGTTCTTCGCCAAGCACGCGCTGCTGAACATCCTGACCAGGTACTGTGTGCTCACCGCTGACCGGATGCTGCTGGTGATGCGCCCGTACCAGATCGTGGCGACCGAGCGAATCTTGCAGAAGATCGACGTCTCCACCAACTACAAGACGCTCGGCACCCTCGCCGCGGGCGGATACGTGTGGCACACCACGGGGTCGGGCAAGACGCTGACGTCGTTCAAGGCTGCGCAGCTTGCGTCGAAGTTGCCGAGTGTGGACAAGGTGTTGTTTGTCGTGGATCGTAAGGACCTCGACTATCAGACGATGCGGGAGTATGACCGGTTTGAGAAGGGTGCGGCGAACTCGAACACCTCGACTGCGGTGTTGAAGAAGCAGCTGGAGGATCCGGGTGCGCGGATCATCATCACCACGATTCAGAAGCTCTCAACGTTCATCGCCGCGAACAAGGGGCATGCGATCTATGACGGACACGTCGTGATCATCTTCGACGAGTGCCACCGGTCGCAGTTCGGTGACATGCACACTGCGATCACGAAGGCCTTCAAGCGCTACAACCTCTTCGGCTTCACGGGCACTCCGATCTTCTCCGCCAACTCCGGCAGTGGTGGGAACCCACAGCTGAAGACCACCGAGCAGGCGTTCGGCGAGAAGCTGCACACCTACACGATCGTCGATGCGATCACCGACAAGAATGTGTTGCCGTTCCGGATTGACTATGTGAACACCGTCAAGGTCGGCAACGTCATCGACAAGCAGGTCTCGGCGATCGACACCAAGAAGGCACTGCTCGCCCCGGAGCGGATCAGCCAGATCGTCTCCTACACGCTGGAGCATTTCGATCAGAAGACGAAGCGTAATGAGAGTTATGCGCTGGGTGAGCGTCGTGTGCGCGGCTTTAATGCGGTGTTTGCGACGGCCTCGATTGAGGCGGCACGTGTCTATTACAACCAGTTCGCGATTCAGCAAGAAGGTTTGCCTTCTGATCGCAAGCTCAAGGTCGGCTTGATCTACTCGTATGGGGCCAATGATCCGGTTGAGGACGGTGTGCTTGGTGAAGAAGGTTTCGATACCGGTGCGCTGAGCATGGATGCGCGGGGCTTTCTGGAAGACGCAATCCAAGACTACAACGACCTGTTCGGTACCAGCTATGACACCAGTTCTGACAAGTTCCAGAACTATTACAAAGACCTGTCGCTGAAGCTCAAGCAGCGTGAGATCGACCTCGTCATCGTGGTGAACATGTTCTTGACCGGTTTTGATGCGACCACGCTCAACACTCTGTTTGTGGACAAGAATCTGCGTGCCCATGGGCTGATTCAGGCGTATTCGCGCACCAACCGCGTCCTGAACTCGGTGAAGACCTACGGCAATATCGTTAGCTTCCGCGATCTTGAAGATGAGACGAACGATGCGATTGCCCTGTTCGGAAACAAGGATGCTCGTGGTGTTGTGCTGCTCAAACGATACGGCGAGTACTACACCGACTATGCGGAGAAAGTCACGGAACTGGTGAACGCTTTCCCACTGGGTGCGCCGATTGTTGGTGAGGCGGCGCAGAAGGATTTCATCGCTCTGTTTGGGGCGATTCTGCGTTTGCAGAATATCCTCACGTCGTTCGATGATTTCACGGGTAACGAGATCCTCTCGGATCGGCAGGGCCAGGACTACCGCAGCGTCTACCTCGACCTGTATGCGGAGTTCCGCAGGGACAAGGACGCCGACAAGGAACAGATCAACGATGACGTTGTCTTCGAGATCGAGCTGATCAAGCAGGTCGAGATCAACGTCGATTACATCCTCATGCTCGTCCAGAAGTATCGCGATGAACGCGGCGACGGTGACGACAAAGAGATCCGTGCCGAAATCTCCCGCGCCGTCGATGCCAGTCCGAGCCTGCGCAACAAGAAAGACTTGATCGAAAACTTCGTCGACTCCCTGTCTGTCGACGGTGCGATTGACGAGGAATGGCAGGCGTTCATCGCCGCCAAGCGCGAAGCTGAACTCGAGGCGATCATCGCTGACGAGAACCTCCGTCCCGATGCCACCCGCGCCTTTGTCGAGACCGCTTTCCGTGACGGCCAAATCCGTGCCACTGGGACCGCGATCACCACAGTGCTCCCACCCACTTCCCGCTTTGCCCCAGACGGCGGACACAGCGAAAAGAAACAACGCGTCATCGAAAAACTAGGAACGTTCTTCGAACGATTCTTTGGACTGGGCTCGGGAGGACAGGAGTGAGCATGTCTGAGGGATGGGAGAAAGTAGCACAGCGACTTGAAGCGCAAGCCACGGGACCAACAGATGAGCAGTCTATGGTTGCGAGTGCCCTTGGGGTTACCTTCCCAGAGGGCACCCCTGCTCCAGTGATTGCAATTGTCCTAAAAGCGACACTTTCGGTTGCCTTGATGGAGCGACTCCATTGTGATGCAGAGATTCCTGAGCCGCTCACATTTCTCGAAAATCAGCTCGGGCTTACTGACCATGCCAATCTACTTACCAGTTCAAGGGAAGAAGTCTCCGCCTGGTTTGCTGCACGTTATATGCTTTTGACTGCCAAAGGCCTTCGAACGCTCAAGCCGATGATCAATGATGTCGTTGTTAGGGCAGACAACCCCTCTGAGCACCTCGTGATCTCAAGTATTGGAAGTAACGGTTGCATCTACATGAAGGGTGGTTCGGGAAAGCGTGCCTGGCCAAATCACTTAACCCTTATCTCTCGCGAGGGGGAGTCGGCGGATCATGTGAGCCTTGTTGCGGCAGTTGATGCGCGGATACGGAATGCTCGCACTGACTATTCGCCAAGCTCGCCACAGCTTGAAGCGCTAAGAGGGTATCGGCTGAATTCAGAGCTGCCGAGTGCAGAAGCAATTCGTGCACTGGAGGACCTCCTTGAATCGGGGGAGCTTCTTGAGGGCCCATTCCAGCGACTTATCGAGAGATATCCGCAATTACTCTCGTCGTTGGTTATAGGTAATTGGGGAACTTACGTCATACCAAAACAGCGGCTCGGTACACAACATGAAACGGATTTTCTTGTTCTCGGCGTCAATAGTCTTGGCCCACAGTGGATTGCTGTCGAGTTGGAAGCACCTCGGCACACGCTGCTGACTCGGGAAGGAAACCTCCGGCAGGAGGTCCAGCACGCCGTGAACCAAGTTCAGGACTGGCGTGACTGGCTTGCAGTTAATATTTCCTATGCACAACAGACTCTCCACTTGCATGGCTTGACTAATTCGGTCCCAGGCGTGGTCATCATCGGGAGAGATGATCCACATATTGATCGTCAAGCTGCACGTAGCCGTGTTGACGAGCAGCAGAATATTCAAATCCATAGTTGGGATTGGGTACTTCGTCAGACGAAACGCCTTATGGCCGATGGGCGGCAGCCCACCGCACAAGCGATGGCTGCTATCGATGACGAGGCTGACGAACAATGATCAAGAAAGTGTTGCTGAAGAACTTCCGAATTTTTGACAAAGCGGTAATCGATTTCGACGAGGGGCTAAACATCCTTGTCGGCGATAACGAGGCTGGCAAATCGACAGTGCTCGAGGCGATCAATCTCGGGCTAACTAAGCGATGGAATGGCAAATTTTTCGAGCAGGAACTTTCGCATCACTTCATCACCGTATCCGTGGCGAATGCGTACGTTGCCGAAGTGAAGGCAGGGAATAACCCTCAGCCGCCAGAACTGCTCATTGAGATCTATCTAGCCGAAAACACCTCAGTAGCTCGGCTCACAGGTGAGAATAACTCGCTCCGTGAGAATGTCCCGGGATATCGCCTCCGTGCTGCCCTTGACCCGGACTTTTCCGATGAATACAAGAACTTCTTATCTGACCCCGATAAAGTAACCTCAGTCCCAACCGAGTACTACCGGGTCGATTGGACCGATTTCTCCGGAGTGCCTGTCAATGTGCGAGCCATTCGCGTAAAGGTATCGATGATTGACGCCTCACGCATCCGACTCCAGACCGGCGCCGATTACCACCTTCAGAAGATTATCGGGGAGACCCTCGACACAAAGGATCGCGCACAGCTTGCCCGGAGCTACCGGCTTCACCAAGAGAGCTTCGGCACCGACAGCTCCATTGCTGCAATCAACGAGTCCTTGACAAACAGTAGTGCCGGGATAACCCAAAAGCGGTTTACGCTCGAAATAGATACATCAGGAGCCAACAGCTGGGAATCTGCGCTCTCACCGCATCTCGACCGGCTACCGTTCCACTTCTCTGGAAGCGGTGAACGGAACCGTTTAAAGATTCTTATGGCGCTTGCCCGCAAGGTGGAAGAGTCGCACGTCATCCTGATCGAGGAGCCGGAGAACCATCTTTCATTTCCAAATCTAAACATGCTCGTCGATCGAATTGCGACACAGAGCGGAGATCGTCAGGTGATCATCGCCACTCATAGCTCCTTCGTCGTGAATAAGCTGGGTATTGAACAGCTCAAGCTCCTCGGCAACGGTGGTGTAAGCAAGTTGACCGACCTGCCAGCAGGTACGCAGGAGTATTTTAAGAAGCTTGCCGGATACGACACCCTTAGACTGGTTGTCGCTCGCAGAGTAGTTCTTGTTGAAGGGCCGAGCGACGAATTGATCTTTCAACGGGCATACCGTGACAAGAAAAATAAAAGGCCCATAGAAGATGGCATTGACGTCATCAGTGTTCGCGGGTTGTCGGCCAAACGATTTCTCGACTTGGCGATTCCGCTGAAACGACACGTTATCGTCCTCACAGACAATGACGGGGATTATGCAAAAAAGGTCGATGCTCGGTACGCCGAATACAGCGCATACGATTTTATCACGATCGCTCGAAGCGACGACAATACAAGGCCAACACTCGAACCGCAGCTGATTGGAGCGAACGGACTATTGGAAACTAACGTAATACTCGGCCGAAGCGAAGCGACTGAATCCAAACTGATCGACTATATGGAGAATAACAAGACCGACGTGGCGCTTCGATTCTACGACACTACTGAGAAGGTCACCTGGCCGAAGTATATCGAGGACGCCATCGATGCCCTCGGCTAATGAGGCCGTGATCGCAGCGGCCGGTTCTGGCAAGACTGAGCGCCTCATTGAAGAGGCACTCGCAGACGCCGATGCTCGGGTGCTCGTTACGACCTACACGCGGGAGAACCTGAGCGAGATTGATGCTCGACTTTGGAAGGCATCCGGAACGCGTACACATAAAGTGACCGTAATGTCGTGGTTTGAGTTCTTGCTACGCGATGCTATCAAACCGTATCAGGGGTATAAGACTGAAATTCTGAGCCTCCGATCTATTAACTTTGAAACTCAACCACCTCGCTACGCGCGAGAGTCGAGCTTCCAGCAGTACTACATAGACTCGGCGAGTAACGTTTACCGGGATCGAGTTTCTGCTCTTGCTTGTAAGCTTGATGATCTGTCCGACGGCCGCGTGGTAAGCCGCCTCGTTAGCTGTTTTGGCCTGATCCTGATCGATGAAATTCAGGACTTCGCAGGATATGACCTGGAACTTCTAGAGCGACTTCTGCGTTCTCGTACTCGGATCCTGGCCGTGGGAGATCCAAGGCAAGCCGTGTATCTCACTAACAACTCTGCAAAGAACAGTGGAATGCGTCGAGCGAACATCATCAATTGGATCGAAGCTCAGAAGAAGGCTGGAGTCCTGAATATTTCACATCTCACTGAGAGCTTCCGTTGTAACCAGCAGATTTGTGACTACGCAGACGCTCTATACCCAGATATGCCTGGCACGACAAGTAAAAACACCACTATCGTCCGCGATATGGGAATCCACCTAGTACACGTTGATGACCTAGACAGCTATCGTCAGGCCCATAACGCAGCCGAGCTTCGCTGGGATAAGCGAAACAAACTGGCTTTGCCATCAGCCATGAATTTCGGTGAAGTGAAAGGTAAGACGTTCGACAGAGTGCTCATTTTTCCCACTAAAACTATTACCGCTTATATTGAGTCGGGGGATGATCTCGTTCAGGGGGCTCGCGCGAAACTCTATGTTGCAGTTACAAGAGCCCGACACAGTGTCGGAATCGTCACAACCACAAAGAAAACGAACTCGGGGCTGTCTTACTGGACTCCTTAGGTCATTTGTTCGGGATGCTTTGGTAACCGTCCGCGCCACGGACGTGTCCTACTGTAACGATTCTGTGTGTGGCATCTTGTTTGTCCTATCTAGGCTTTCTGCGGTGAAGAGTCGATAGGGTTCGTTGTCTGTTTGCAATAGCCGCGTTCGTACTGTCTGCGCGCTGCAGCAGTTGAGGATTCGGACGATTTCGGCATAGCTCTTGCCTTGCTCACGGAGTTCGACTATTTCTGTGACCTTCTCCGGCGGAGTGATCTTCTGCGGATGAAGTGCAATTTCGGCTTTTCTGAGGATCAAACTGATGGTTGTTCTGTGGCAACCGTATTGAGCAGCAAGCTGGTAGGTCGAGGCACCTTGCCGGTACTGGGCAATGATTTTCGCGGTTTGCTCGTCTGAGAATCTGATCTGTGCCTGTTTTAAGGCCGTGGCTGCGCCGACTGGGGCGTTGAGCCCGTCGCTTGCGGGGGCTAGGGGTACAGTGTCGGTTCGCTTCTCTCTCTGTTCGAGAAGAGCTAGATATTTTCCTGCGTCAACGATCGATAGTTCCACAAATGGAAAAGGATCCGCCGTGAGGTGGGTCCTTTTCTGTTTGTCGAGTTAGGCGGGTGCGAGAATCGTCCCGTCCGCGCATCTGCGATGCGTTTCAAGCCGGGGTGGGTCCCGAACGGTGGTGCCGTTCGCCGATGGGCGTGGGCCCCTGATTCGCCCGGTCGAGGCGCAGCCTTGATCGGCAGAAGCGAATTAGGGAGTTGAGTCCCCCTCTGGGCGCACAAATGGAAAAGGACCCACCGTGAGGTAGCCCCTCTCCGGCGGATCAGTACGTCGGCTCACCGGATGTGGATCGGGCGATGTCTTGGATCCATCGGATGGCTGTCTGGATGCCGGTGCGGGCGAGCGCTTCGGGGCGGGTGAGGACGTCGATGTGGCGGCCGATGGTGAGGTCGCGGATGGGCCTGAGCACGATTCGGTCGCGGTAGGCCATTGGTAATCCGGTGTAGCGGGGGAGCAGGCCGATGGTCGGGGTCGTGGCGATGATGGCGGCGGCGACATTGAACTCATTGACGCGGTGGGTGATGGTGATGGCCCGGCCGGTGGTGGCGGCGTGGGCTTGGACGAGGAGGGGTTCGAGGGTGAAACCCTCGTGTGCGGCCAGCCACGTCTCGTCGGTGAGGTCGGCCAGCTCGACTGATTCCTTGGCGGTGAGCGGGTGGTCGCGTGGCAGCGCGAGGTCGATCGGCTCAACCAGTAGCGGGGTCACGCGGACGCGCCGGGCCGGCCACGGCGGGGAGGCAAGCGGGCGGTGGGCGATGACAAGGTCGTAGTCGGCGACGAGGTCGACGAACTCGTCGATGGAGACGTCCTCGTCGCGGCAGTGCAGCTGCGGTCCATCCGGTTCAGCCAGTGAGTGCGCGATCAGGGGTGGGAACCAGGCGAGTCCGGCGCTGTGGAAGGCGGTGACGGTGACCGGCTCGTTGGCGGTCTTCAGGTATTCGGAGACGGATTGCTGGGCGCGCGCCATGGCCTCCAGCACGTCCCCGGTCGCGTCGGCGAGACGCTCTCCAGCAGCGGTCAGCACTAGCACCCGGCCCCGCTGGCGGGTGAGGGGAACCGGAACCGATCGTTGCAACGCCGCTAGCTGCTGGGAGACGGCCGAGGCCGAGAGATGCAGGGCTTGTGCGACTGCGGTCACGGATCCGCGGTCCCGCAGTTCGCGCAGCGTCCGCAGATGATTCACATCCATAAAGGTAAGCTTACAGATGGATCAAGACAGTGGTCATTGATCTTTATCGATGGTCAGGGGCATGGTGCTGCTATGAGTATTCGCCAACAGACCACCGCTCGCCTGCTGCCCGACCTGGTGCTGCTGGGCGTGGCGATTGTCTGGGGTGGCAGCTACTTGGCGGCCAAGGACCTCGCTGCCGCCTCCACCGCTGCTGCGGTCATGTGCGCGCGGTTCCTGCCCTCTGCCGTCATCCTGCTTGCCTGGCACCAGGCCCGCCGCCCGACGAACGGAGGCGGACGTCCCGGCCTGCGAGAATCACTGCGACCGGGACTCGTGCTCGGTCTGTTCCGGGCCGCGACTATCGCCCTGGAGACCATCGGGGTGACCCTCACCAGCGCCACCAACGCCGGGCTCATCATCGGATTGTCGGTGCTTCTCACTCCCGTGCTGGAGTCCGCCCGTACCCGGCGCCGGCTGTCGGCCTCACTTCTCGGTAGCGTCATGCTGGCGCTGGCTGGCATCGCCGCCCTCGTCGGTGGGCATGGATTTGCTGCCCCCAACCTCGGTGACCTGCTCGTGCTGGGCGCGGCGCTGACCCGCGCCTGCCTCGGCGTCGCAGAAGCCCAGTTCACCATCGGCAAGCAATCCGACGTGCTGACGCTGACCACCATCGAGATCGCCTTCGGCGCCGTCATCTTCACCCTCTGGGGCGGCGGGCCTCTCCTCTCCCATATCGGCGGCTTCGGAGCCGGAGAATGGTTCGCGGTGCTCTATCTCAGCCTCGGCTGCACCATCCTCGCCTTTCTCGGACAACTTTGGGCCACCAAGCACACCTCCGCATCCCGAGCCAGCATGCTGCTCGGCACCGAACCCGCCTGGGCGCTACTCACCGGCCTGGTACTGGCAGGAGATTCACTTGGCCCGATTGGACTGATCGGCGCCGCGACCCTCCTCCTCGCCACCGCATGGGGCAGACAAGCCGAACAGCGCTGGCGATCGGCGGCCGGCTCAGGATCGACACGAGAGACGGCGTCATCGCGGCCATAAGCAGAACAGGCCTCGCACCCTCCTGTGAAAAGTCGGCCCGTCATCCTCGCTGTCCCGGAAGCGGATGTGGCAGCTCACAACACACCTGCACGGTGTCATGGCCCCGTGCGTGCGACGGCCCTACTCCGGCCGTCGTGGCATTGCTTGCCAGAGCAAAGACGTCCCCGTGCGTGCGACAGCTCCACCGGTTCTGTATGCGCACGCTGTGTGCATCTCAGACAAAGACACGGTATCCGAGGCAGCTGTTGCTGTCGGTCAGCTATACCAAAGACGCCACACAAGTTAGTTGAGGCTAACCTAAGTTGGCCAAGCCTCGCTGGCAACTGAGAAAGGTGGCATGGACACGGTGGCGACGACTCGATCCGGGCTATCATCCCCGTGGGCGCGGATGCTCTTGATAGCGTTCTGCCTGGGAATTCTGGCGGCGATCCTGCCCGTGCTTAGTGCCCCCGCACAGGCGGACGACGGGGATTGGGGTACCGTCGCCGAACAGGTGATCGCCACGATCGATCAGATTCCCGACCAATATCAGGATCAGAAAGGCGTCGAGCGCTCCATCCGGAAAGCCTATTACGAGATCTACCAGGTCAGCGGGTTGGAGGCACAGATCAGCCACCGTCTCGGCGACGACCGCAGCGATGCCTTCGTCGATCAGCTGCTGTCGATACGCGATCTGAGCAGAGCCGGTGCAGCGCAGACCGAGGTCGAGGGCGCGGTCAAAACGACGGTCCAGATGCTGCGCGACGATGTCACCGACCTGGAGAGCGCCCCCGAGCTACAGGATCAGTGGACGCGTGTGGCGACCAGCATCGTCGAGAAGATCGAAGCGGCCCAGACTGCATTCGCGCAGGGCGACCGGGATGCGGCCGCCGAGGCAGCCAAGGATGCCTACTTGACCCACTACGAGGCCGATGGACTTGAGAAGGCGACGATCTCATATATCGGGCAGGCCCGGGTCAGCGAGCTGGAGAGCATGTTCACCCAGTTGCGGCAGTCCGCCCGCGACGGCTCCCTGTCGGTCGAAGAATACGATCAGCTGGCCGATTCCCTCGCCACCGCGATCACGCAAGACGCCGGCGAGCTCGACCAGCTGACGTCGAATGCGGAATTGGGCTGGAGTGGATTCTTCGCAGCCTTCCTCGTGCTGTTGCGTGAGGGCACCGAGGCCCTCCTGGTGGTGGCCGCCGTGGTGGCCTACGCCATGAAGGCCGGTCGCCGGGACCAGCTGGTCGGCATCGTCGTCGGCGTGGCTGCGGCGCTTGCCGTCTCGATCGGGCTGGCTGTCTTGTTCGGCACGCTCACCAGCTCAGCAGCCAGCGGACTGGGCCAGGAGCTCATCGAAGGCGTCACCGGAATGCTTGCGGTGGTCATGCTGATCTGGGTGTCGAACTGGATCCTGTCCAAGGCTGGCGGAGACAGGTGGCGGGAGTACATCGAGAAGAGCGCGAGCAGGGGCGTCGCCAAGGGTGGTGTCTTCGCGCTGGCGTCGGTGGCTTTCCTTGCGGTGCTGCGCGAAGGCGCGGAGACTATCCTCTTCTTCGCCCCAATCACGGCTGCGGCCAGGACCGGCGGCGACTACGCCAAGATTTGGATGGGCGTCGGCGGTGCCGTGGTCTTGCTGGCCGCCATGTTCCTGTTGATCTGGGGGTTCGGCGCCCGGCTGCCGATGAAGCCGTTTTTCACGTGGACGTCGGTGCTGCTGGGATTGCTGGCGGTCACCATCATGGGCGGGGCGGTCAAGGAACTCCAGGACGCCACCATCGTCTCTACCCATGTCGTCAGTGGGGTTCCCGAGGTGACCTGGCTCGGCCTCTATCCCACGCTCGAGACCCTCGTCGGGCAACTGCTCGTCATCGTCGTCTTGGCGATCCTCGGTGTCCTCCAGTACCAGAAGGCCAAGGCAGAGGGGCGGCACGCCGTTGTCGCACAGTCTGCTGTCGAGGCCGAACAATGAAAGGAAACAGAAGGTGAAGAAGAATCCTCTTATCGCGATCGGCGTACTCGCTTTGGCGCTCTCATTGGGGGCGTGCTCGAGCGGGACCGAGGCAGACGGAGCCGCGCCCTCCGGCGCTAGCACTGCTGAAGCAACGAAGGACACCGCCGGCATCAACGAACTTCCTGTTGGCGACTCAGGACCCCGGACCAACGACGCGCTCACCGTCGATGTCGTCTATTTCCAGGCGATCGATCTGGAGATGGGGTCCATGGCCATGCCAGCAGCCTCGGACTCCGACATGCACTTCGAGGTCGACGTGGCCACCAACGAGAAGGCCACCGAGTGGGGCTACGAGGCCGATCAATTCATGCCCTACCTCGATGTTTCGGCCGTCGCCACCAATCAGGACACCGGACAGGATGTCGACCTGGGCACCATGATGCCGATGATCGCCTCCGATGGTGCGCACTACGGCAACAACATTGCGCTTGAGCCGGGCAACTACGACGTGGTCATCACCATCGCCTCCCCGGCCGACGACTTCATGCTGCACACCGGCAAGGACTCTTCCGGTGTCACCGGGCGCTTCTGGACCAAACCGCTGACGTTCGAGTTCGATAACTGGCAGTGGGACGGCCAGCTGCTTTAGCAACGCATCCTTTTCCCCCGGGAGGGAGGTCTCCTGGGGGAAAGCGGTCCCGAGCCGGCGAACCGGCACCGATCTCTATCCAAAGGCAGGCCACACGCGACATCATGCTGCAATTGTTCGTCACGTCGATCCAAAGTGCGCTGGCACTCTGTCTGGCGGTGGTAATCCTGATTGCCAGCCGTGCCTACTCGCCCCGGCAACGCCGAGACATGGCGCGGATCACCATATTCGTGGGCGGTGTAGGCCTGGCTGTTGCGGCCATTGTGGCGTGGCTGCGGCTCAATACAACAGCCATCGACGTTCCTACCTTCAACGCCTACGTCGGCCCGGTCACGTTCGCGGCGGTCATCCTCTTCTTAGTTGCCGTCTGGGTTTTCGGTGGACGCGACCTGCATGACATCAACCAGGGCCGGAGGCATCGCTTCCTGACCGTCGCGAGCCTGATCGCTCTAGCATCCACGTCGGTCTTTTACGGATTCACCTACTTCTTCAACGCCAGCAGCATCGTCCCGATGGGGTCGAGTCTGTTCGACACCGAGAGCCTGCTGCGCCTCGCGGGCTATGCGCTCGGCACCCTGCTGGTGATCGTGGCCTCTTGGGGATATGTTGTCTCGGCGGCCCGGGTGCCGTCCTCGTTGCGCTCGGCCATCACCACGATCGTCTTCGCCGCGATGATCCTGCCCCGCGCGATCCTGCTCTACCAGCAGTTCGCGACGCGGCGGCTGGTACCGCGCAGTTCGGTCGTCTTCAGCTGGGTGCTGTGGATCCAGCAGAACGAGGCCGCCGTCCAGCTGTCGTTGGCGAT
>JAATGV010000039.1 GCA_015654475.1 Actinomycetales bacterium | reverse complement strand
GATGGCGCCGATGTGGTTTTCGATTTCGTGGGTGCCGGTGCGACGCTCGAGACCGCCCGGACGGCCGTGGCGGTCAACGGATCCATAGTTATCGTCTGAATCGGCGGGGGCCTCGTCCCGACTGGCTTCTTCTCCACGCCGTTCGGGGTGCAAGTTCGGGCGCCGTATTGGGGCTCGCGCGGGGAGCTTGCCGAGGTGATCGCTCTCGCACAAGAAGGTTTGATCGGTGTCGAGGTCGAGGCGTTCAGCCTTGAAGAGGGCCCGGAGGCATACCGGCGACTGCATGACGGGAACATCACGGGCAGGGCAGTTCTGATCCCATGAGCCATTGATCCGCGAGCTTTTGACGATCGTATGGCCGCGTTCAGGCATGGCATGTCTCGGCGCGGCCATAGCAAGGCTGTCGTCAGTCAGGTGCTGTACATCCCACTAACCTTGTCTGTGTGAAGGTTCTTGAGCATGGATGAGACGCTTGGCTGGTTTGATGAGACCGGCCGGGTGCGCCCCGATGCCGACGAGGCCTTGGCTCAACTCGTCGACGAACTCGAGCGGCGCCAGGGATTCACCCTGTATCCGGCGCAGGTTGAGGCGTTCTTGGAAATCGCGGCGGGCAGTAACGTCATCATGGCGACGCCAACCGGCACGGGAAAGTCGCTCGTCGCTCTGGCGGCGCATGTGCTCAATCCGATTGTGAACCCCGGCACGCGCACGTATTACACGGCGCCGATCAAGGCGCTCGTGAGCGAGAAATTCTTCGCCCTCAACGCGGAACTCGGCAGCAAAAATGTCGGGATGGTCACGGGGGATAGCTCGATCAACCCCGATGCGCCGGTGATCTGTTGTACAGCGGAGATCTTGGCGAATGTGGCATTGCGGCTCGGCGAGAATGCATCGATCGGAACAGTGGTCATGGATGAGTTCCATTACTATGCCGATCCTGAACGGGGTTGGGCCTGGCAGGTACCTCTTCTCGAACTGCCGCATGCTCAATTCGTTCTGATGTCGGCGACGCTTGGTGATGTCTCGGCGCTTGCCGATGATATCGAACGCCGGACGGGAAGGTCCGTTGCGACGATCGCGGGCACCGAGCGTCCTGTACCACTCGAATTCAGCTATGTTCAGACTCCGATCCACGAAACCATTGACACCCTTCTTCTCGACAAAAAGGCGCCCGTCTACGTAGTCCATTTCAGTCAGGCCGATGCGGTGGAACGTGCGCAGGCTCTGTCGAGCCTCAAACTCATTTCACGAGAACAACGCGACGAGATCGCCGAAGCCATCGGCGATTTTCGTTTCCTCACCGGTTTCGGGCAGACGCTTTCCCGGCTGGTGCGGTCGGGCATCGGGGTGCATCACGCAGGAATGCTGCCCAGATACCGCCGGCTCGTGGAGCAACTCGCTCAGCGCGGCCTGCTCAAGGTCATCTGCGGAACAGACACCCTCGGAGTGGGCATCAACGTACCTATTCGAACCGTTCTGCTCACGTCTCTGAGCAAGTTCGACGGCGAGAGGGTTCGTCATCTGAACGCTCGTGAGTTTCATCAGATCGCCGGTCGCGCCGGCCGCGCGGGATTCGATACAGAAGGCGATGTCGTGCTTCAAGCCCCAGAGCACGAGATCGAGAATGTGCGTCTGACGAAACGCGCAGGCGATGACCCCAAGAAGGTGAAGAAGATCGTGCGCAAGCAAGCGCCGGCAGGCTTCGTTTCGTGGGGTGAAGCGAGCTTCAACAAGCTCGTTGCAGCACAGCCCGAGCCTCTGCGCGGCCACATGCAGATGACGAGCGCGATGCTGATCAACGTGATCGCTCGCGGCGGCGATGTATTGGGCAACGTGCGACGGCTCGTCTTCGACAACCATCAGTCCCGTCCCGAGCAGTTTTCGCTTGCGCGCAGGGCCATCCAGATATATCGCTCTCTCCGAGATGCTGGTCTGGTGACGAATGAGCCGTCGAGCGAGCCCGGGGTGGCGTCCGCGATTCGGTTGACGGTCGACCTGCCTCCACATTTCGCCCTCAACCAGCCACTTTCGGCCTTTGCGATTGCGGCGATCGAGCTACTTGATCCAGACTCGCCGACCTTCAGCCTTGATGTCATTTCGATTGTAGAGGCGACTCTCGACGACCCACGCGCCGTGCTCGCCGCACAGCGGAATAACGCGAGACGTGATGCCGTCTCCGAGATGAAGGCGGCCGGGATCGAGTACGAGGAGCGGATGGCGCGCCTCGAACTGGTCACATACCCCAAGCCGCTTGAGGAACTTCTCAACGAGGCTTTCGCCGAGTATGTGTCGCACGTGCCGTGGGCAGCCGATTTTGAGGTGCGGCCGAAGTCGGTGGTGCGCGACATGATTGAAGGCGCGCACGACTTCCGCAGTTATGTGGGGCATTATGGCCTCAACCGCTCTGAGGGAACGGTTCTTCGATATCTCTCAGACGCCTACCGCACCATAAGACAAACCGTGGTCGCAGGGCATGACTCCGAGTTGGCAGACTACATCGCGTGGCTCGGCGCCATCGTGCGGGGCACCGACTCGAGCCTCGTGGACGAATGGTCCGAACTCGTCGCGGGAGGCGGTTCTGAGGACGAGTCCTTGCCAGGATCTCCCGACGGCCCCGCAATCGCGCAGAGCGTTGTCGATGACGTGCGCGCATTCACGATCATGGTGCGAAATGAATTGTTCCGACGAGTACAGTTCGCCGCCTTTGAAAAGGTCGACGCCCTCGGTGAGCTGGATTCGCACTCGGGCTGGAACGCGCGGAAATGGGGAGAGGCGCTCGACGGGTATTTCACCGAGTACGACTATCTCGGTGCGGGAGCGGAGGCCCGGTCAGCCGCCCTTGTCGCGATCGACCGGAAGTCTGTGCCCGGGATTTGGCTGGTGCGGCAGACGTTTGACGATCCGAGCGGCGACCATGACTGGGGGATCTCGGCGGAGGTGGACCTGCAGCTATCGGCGGAGGCGGGCGCTGCGGTTGTTCGGGTTGTCGACGTCGGACCCGTAAAAGCCTGACGCGGCATGGCGCGCAGACGCGTGAGGCCCCGAGACATCGCGTGGATGAATCGGGGCCGAGCCGCTTGAGGTCATCCGCATTGCGGTCAGTGTTCGACGACTTCTTCCGGGTGATCGAGAACCTCGTCGCCGTCGTAGCCATCCACCTCGGGGTTGCCGTGCAGGCCGCCTGTGACGGCGTATTCCTCCTCCGGCGAGAGCACGAGCTTCTTGCGGCCCCAGATTGCGAAGATCGCCAGGGCGATGATGTAGACCACCACCACGGAGTAGATGGCGAGTGTGTACGCCGGATTGTTGAGCACACCGATGAAGATGACGAGTGCGATGACGCCGGCGATGACGGCGCCTGGCACTCCCCACCGGCTCAGGTATGGCCGCTTGGCATTGGGGAACCTTTTGCGAAGAATAACGAATGAGACCATCTGTAAGAGGTAGGAGAGCACCGCGCCCCAGACCGCGATGTTCAGGACAATGGATCCGGCGCTTTCTGCACCGTACTGTACGGCGAACAGCGATGCTATTCCGATGACAGAGCTGACGATGAGCGCGAGATATGGGGTCTGCCGTTTGCCCGTGAGGGAGAGGACTTTGGGATAGTATCCGGCGCGGGACAGAGAATACAGATTGCGTCCAGCTGCGAACATGATGCCTTGCACAGAAGCGAGCAAGCCGATGAGCGCAAAGGCGCTGAGGATCGCCGCAAGGTTGCCTGGCAGAATCGCACGGAACCCGTCCAGGAGTGGTTCGGCTGAGCCGCCGAGAGCCTCGCTTCCGACTACCGCCGGATTCAGGAGCACCACGATCAGTCCCGTCACGATCAGTGTGCCGAAGCCGAGCATGCCCGCCTTGGGGATGTCACGTTCAGGATTGTGCGCTTCTTCGGCAGCAAGAGGCAATTCCTCGATGCCAAGAAAAAGCCACATTGCGAACGGAAGAGCGAAGATGACGGGAAAGATTCCGTGTGGTAAGAAGGCGGTTGCGCCTGCGTCTGGCGCGATGTCGAAGAGTTTCGTAAAGTCGACTGCCCCGGTGGCGAACGAAATCACCGCGAAGAACACGAGGATGGCGATCGAAACGATCGAGACGGCGACCGCGAACCTGAACGATGCACTCGCCCCGGCCGAGTTCAACACGACGAAGGCGCCGAAGATGATCAGCCACCATACCCACGCGAGGCCAATTCCTGAGAAGCTGAAACCGCCTGTCAGATCGCTCATGATGCTGTCCGCGTACTGGCCAGAAAAGTAGACCACGACGGCAGTGGTCATAACGTACTCGATACTCTCCGCAAGCCCCGTCACAAAGCCGCCCCAAGGACCCATCGCCGCACGCGAGAACGAGTAGGCCCCGCCGGTGTGCGGCATCGCAGCCGCCATCTCGCCGATGGACTGGATCATCGCGTAATACATCACGACGACGACAAGCGTCGCGATGAGAAATCCTCCCCATCCTGCCGTAGCTATGCCAAAGTTCCAGCCGGAAAAATCTCCTGAGACGACCGCTGCGACACCTATTCCCCATAGCCCCCACACCCCCGCCGAACGTTTAAGTTGGCGTTTCTCGAAGTACTCCGTTCCCGCACGTTCATATTTGACTCCGGAGACGCTCACTGCTTTGTCACTCTTGGTCGATGTCACGGTACTGCCCTCTTTCTACTAGTTGCTACTAGCTGTCGGCAAAACAGGGATGGTGTGGTACTGCTTGAACTTCCGTGCAAAAACGTGTCTGAGCGATGATGCAAATTGTTAGCGGTGAAGCAACCAAAGCGGGTCGGCAAGGTAACGCTGCGCCACCTCGACCGTGCCTGGTACCTGTGCCTGCCAGATATCCGCAGGCAGTGCATCCTCTCGGTGGGTTGTCGTCCAACCAAGCATCTGCAGGCGTCGGACCATGCTCAGCGCGGTCGCATGGGTGATCTGATCCTGTGTGAGCGGGATGATCGAGCTGTATCCGGCAAGCCAAGACTGGGCGAGTGACGGTGTGACGTCGAGGTGCTCGACAAAGGAAAAAGCCGACGCGAAGTCGTAGAGGTACCAGGCATATCCGCAGTCATCGAAATCGATGACGGTAAGTGCGCCGTCGTTCACCATGATGTTCGATGGCCGCAGATCTGCGTGAATGATTCCCCAGGTGAGCGGCGACTTTTCTGCGGTACTGAGAGCGGATACCGCCGCGTCTTCGGCCCGTTCGAGTAAGGCGATCTCATCGACGGTGAGTTTCGCGGCCCGCCAATTGCCCCACCGCGCCTTCGACCCAAGCATGTCTGGCAGTTCCCACGAGAATCGCTCGAAATCACTTGGCACCTTCCACGACTGCGAATGCGTGTGGAATCCAGCGGTGATCGCCCCGATTCGTTCGTAATACGGCAGCGGATCCACGAAGTCGTCCTCGAGAATCGTCCCGGTGACAAAACGAAACGCCACCACGTACCATCCGACACCGCGCTCGTCGCTGATGGTCTGAACATAACTTCCGTCGGTTGCCGGGATGGCCGACGGCACCGGAGTGTCGATGTCAGCAGAGAGCGCACGAACCCACATGAGTTCGCTTTCGATGTGCTTCGCGCTTGGAACGTATCCTGGGCGACTGACCCGGATGACCGCCGTGGGCGATCCGTTCTCCATTATGACGAATGTTGCGTTTTCTGAGACTGTGATGAGGGTGATCGCGGTGGAATCCTGCGGCAGCCCCCAGCGCTCGAGGATGCCGTCACGGAGCCAGTCCGGGGCGGGATCCCCTTTTGCGAGATAATCGAAATCGGCGATGGTTGCCTGAACTGCACTTGTTTGTGGCATTCCTGCTCCCGGTCTGTGTGGGCTGCATGCTGTGTTCTCAAACATAGATCTCAGCCAGGGGCGAGAGCGCCCTTTCTGTCCAGGTTTTACCGTGCAGTAACAGTGGGGGCAAGCTGTAACAAACCATTTAGCAGGCAGACGTGCGTGTTACATATTCGAAACATTCCCGGTTCCGCCAGCCCTTCATCGAATGGGACAATTGGGAACGAGACATCCAGTATGAGGAGGGCGATTGTGCCGACCCGTTCAACGATCATGGATACCAATAGTTTTCGAGATGGTGTGGATGAGCTTCCCGCGGCCGATCGGGAACTTGTGGAGCGCAGAAAGGCCAACCTTGGTGGCGCATATCGCCTGTTCTACCGTCACCCAGTTCACCTGGTCCGCGGCGAGGGCCAATATCTGTGGGATGCCGAGGGCAAAAAATATCTCGACGTCTATAACAATGTCGCGAGTATAGGTCATTGCCATCCTGCAGTCGTCGACGCAGTTGCCAAACAGATGGCAACGCTTAATACGCACACTCGTTATTTGAGTGAGCCCATTGTCGAGTACACCGAGCAGTTGCGCTTGAAGCTCCCTGACGAGGTGAACCGTGCCATGTATATGTGCACGGGTTCCGAGGCGAATGATCTCGCGATTCGGGTGGCACAGCAGTTCTCCGGTGGTCAGGGCATCATCGTGTCTCGCGAGGCGTATCACGGTACGAGCGCTCTTACCTCCGGTGTGTCGCCAGCACTCGGCTCCGGACAGCCCATCAGCCCGACAGCGCGGCTCGTCGACGCTCCCGATGCCTACCGGGTCGGTGGCTCCGATCTCGGCGCATGGTTTGCCGGTCAGATTCAGGCACAGATCGACGATATGTCTGCGCATGGCGTCAAATTCGCGGGGTTCCTCGCTGACTCGATTTTCTCGTCAGATGGAGTGTTGCCCGATCCGGTCGGCTATCTGCGTGCCGCGGTGGATGTCGTGCACCGTAACGGTGGGATCTTCATCGCCGACGAGGTCCAGCCTGGTTTTGCGCGCACAGGGGACGCCTTCTGGGGATTCGCACGTCACGGGGTTGTTCCAGACCTTGTGACGATGGGCAAGCCGATGGGAAATGGGTTTCCCGTCTCGGCTGTGTTCGGCAAGGCAGATGTGCTCGCCGCGTTCAGCGACGAGTTGCCATACTTCAACACGTTCGGTGGCAATCCCGTTGCGATGGCCGCCGCTCAGGCGGTGCTTGGTGTGATCGAGGACGAGGGCCTCCAACAGCATGCTCTGGTTGTGGGTGCTCAGTTGCGGACCGAATTGGCCAAACTGATGGATACTCATGCGAGTGTCGGGGATGTGCGGGGGGCTGGTCTGTTCACCGGCTTCGAACTCGTCGTGGATCGTGAATCACGAACTCCAGACACACAGCTCGCCCTCGACGTCGTCGAATACCTCCGTGAGCATCAGGTGCTGACTTCGGTAGCAGGCCCGCATGGCAACGTGCTCAAATTGCGGCCGCCCCTTCCCTTCGCCGTGCAGGATATCGATTGGCTTGTGGGAGTGCTTGACGAGGCGTTGACCTCATTGGGCAGGTGATGGCCTCGCCGCAGGCCGGCGCGCACGGCGACGGCGGTGAGCCGGTGCTCGTCCAGCGGTTTCGCGAATATTGTTCCGCACGTTTGCTTCGTCCTGGGGAGCGCATTGGCTCGGAGCGGTCTCTCGCGGAGGAGTTCGGCACGACCCGGACGCAGTTGCGATCGGCGCTCGAATACCTTGAGGCAGACGGATTCGTGCAGAGACGGCTCGGTCGCTCTGGCGGGGTGTTTCGGGACAACGGCCGCATCCAGCGCCACTTGAACACCGTCCAGGGCGTTCCTCAGATGGTGCGCGAACAGGGTCTTACCATGACGACGGTGGTTCTGAGCGCCGATATCGGGCTTTCCCAGCCTGATGAGGCACGCAACCTGAGCATTCCCGATGATGCGATAGTGTGCCGAGTGACGCGGTTGAGGTTGGTCGAGGGAGTTTCGTGGTCGCTCGACCACTCGGTCTTGCCTGCGTCGCTGTTTCCGAGGCTCTGGGAGAGAGACTTGACTGAATCGCTGTATGAGGTATTGCGCACCCAATTCCGGGTCGAGCCCGATCGTGCCGACGAATCGCTTGAGGTCGTCCCCGCCAATTCGGATCAGGCAGCTGTGTTGGCAATCGAGCAAGGTCAGCCCCTGCTCGAGATCTGGCGGGTGACCTACGATGAGCACGATACGCCAATTGAGTTTGCGCATGACTTCTTCCGGGCAGACCGCACGCGGGTGCATCTTCAAAAATATGGCACGAATTGGAAGCGAGCGCTTCGCTCTCCCGGCCGAGACAAATCATGAACGACTACATCATTGCCATAGATCAGGGCACGACAAGCACTCGCGCGATCGTATTCGACAAAGCAGGGACCATTGTTTCGACCGGGCAGCTCACGCATACCCAAATCTTCCCTCGGCCGGGCTGGGTCGAACACGACCCGCTTGAGATCTGGGCCAACACACGAGAAGCGATCGGGTTGGCGCTTGGCAGGGCGAACATCACGCGGCACAGTATTGCAGCGGTGGGAATCACCAATCAGCGCGAAACGACCGTCGTCTGGAACAAGAACACGGGAATCCCTGTGTGCAACGCAATCGTCTGGCAGGACACAAGAACGCAACCGATCATTGACCGGCTTGCGGCAGATGGGGGAGTGAACCGATTCGCCGCGATAGTCGGTCTTCCTCTCGCCACCTACTTCTCCGCGTCGAAGATCTCCTGGATTCTTGAGAACATCGAGGGGGCGAGGCAGGCTGCGGAGGACGGCGATTTGTTGTTCGGTACGGTTGACACCTGGATCTTGTGGAACCTCACCGGAGGGATCCATGGTGGCGTACATGCGACCGATGTCACCAACGCATCCAGAACCTTTCTTCTCGACCTGAAAACGCTTACCTGGTGCCAGGATCTCCTCGATGTTTTTGGCGTACCGCGCTCGATGATGCCTGAAGTGCGCTCGTCGTCGGAGGTCTTCGGCCACGCAGAGGGTCACAGCTTGCTGCGGGAATCAGCAATAACGGGAATTCTCGGCGACCAACAGGCCGCAACCTTCGGCCAGGCGGCATTTTCTGCTGGGGAGGCGAAAAACACCTATGGCACTGGCAACTTCATCATCGTGAATACGGGCACCGAGATCGTGAATTCGAACAACGGCCTGATAACCACAATCGGCTACAAATTGGGCAATGCCCCAGCACACTATGCTCTTGAGGGATCGATCGCTATTACCGGATCTCTTGTGCAATGGCTGCGCGACAACTTAGGCCTCATCTCGTCAACCGATCAGATCGAGCCACTTGCCCGAACGGTCGACGACAACGGAGGCGCCTACTTCGTGCCTGCTTTCTCGGGCCTTTTCGCACCCTATTGGCGTTCGGACGCTCGTGGGGCGCTTGTCGGATTGACCCGGTACGTGACCAAAGCGCACATCGCGAGAGCCACGCTCGAGTCGATCGCCTATCAAAGTCGTGAGGTGATCGACGCGGTCAACGCCGACTTCAGAGTGCCTCTTACAGAGCTGAAAGTAGACGGCGGAGCCTCATCTGATGAGTTGCTCATGCAGTTTCAGGCGGACATCCTCGGAGTGCCCGTCATCCGTCCGGTAGTCACCGAGACCACGGCGCTCGGCGCCGCCTATGCTGCTGGGCTGGCCGTCGGATTTTGGTCGGGACTCGATGAGCTCCGAGACAATTGGCGAGAAGGCAGACGGTGGGTGCCAAGGCTTGACTCGCAGGAACGCGAACGGCTGCTTCGCAACTGGAGGAAGGCCGTGACGAAATCCTTTGACTGGGTCGACGGCGACGTGCTGGCCTAGACGTCAGGCCTGCACGCCTGCGGTTCGGACGGCAAAGTCCACCATTCTTTGCACCCCTTCACGCGTATCTTCCGGCGTACCGACATAGGACAGCCGAACATACCCCTCACCTGCCGAGCCGAACGCATCGCCGGGTACGACGGCGACATGCTCTTGCTCAATCAGCTGAGTAGCGAATTCGTGAGAGCTCAAGCCGGTCCCCGTCACATCCACAAAGGCGTAGAAGGCCCCTTCGGAAGGTGCGAGCTTGAGCATTGGTGCCGTTGCGATGATGTCACCGACGAGCTTCCGGTTTGCGTCATACGTCGTGCGCATCGTGTCGACCAGGTCTTGGGGCCCGGTGAGAGCGGCGACAGCGGCGAATTGGCTTGCCGAGTTGTTCGATGAGGTCATGGGTTCTGCGAGCGAACTCGTTTCAGCGACGAACTCCGCGGGCCCATGAAGATAGCCGACGCGCCATCCGGTCATGGCATATGTTTTCGAAAAACTGTCGATGACCACGGTTCTCTCGAACATTCCCGGCAGTGTCGCGATGCTCACGACCGCCTCGCCCGTGTAGACGAAGCGGTGATATACCTCATCGGAGATCACCCAGAGATCGTTGTCGATGGCGACTTTGGCGATCTCTTCGAGATCTGCGAGCGGGGTGACCGCGCCGGTGGGGTTGCCCGGGGAGTTGAGCACGATGGCTGTGGTGCGGTCGGTGATTGCCGCGGCGATGTCGGCGGCATTGTGATGGAACGAGTTCTCTTGGCGCAGAGCCACAACGACGGGTGTGCCTCCAGCGGCGAGGATCTGTGCTTCATAGGCGGTGAAATAGGGCGATGCGATGATGACTTCGTCTCCGGGATCGACGAGGGTCAGGAAGGTGAGCATGAGGGCGGCTGTGGCGCCATGAGTGACTTGTGTCTCAGTATCGGCATCATAAGTGAGCCCTTTGACGGCGCTACTGTAGTTGGCGATTTCCTCGCGCAATGCCGGAATGCCGTTGACGTGCGTGTAGTGCATGGCAGGCGTGTCGAACGCGCGTTGCCCTTCGGCGACCACGTGCGGCGCGGCCTCGCACCCCGGCTCCCCGACGGCGAACGAAATCACATCGTCCATGCTCAACACCTTGTCGAAGATGACGCGAATTCCTGAACGGGGAGAGGAGAGGGCACGATTGGATACAGATCTCATGTTTCTGAGGGTAGCAATTTCACCTTCGCGGGTTGTTGCTCAGCTGTGTAAGAAGGTGTGCATCGGCTCACCGACCCCCTCGCACTGAATGGGTAAGATATGTGCAATATGTTGACAGCCAATACACGCCGAAGCCGCCCGAACTGGCGCAGGGTGGGTGCGCGCGCGATCAACTATGGCCTGGTTGCCTTTTCGCTGATGTTGGTCTCCGGGGCGATGTGGATCCGCTATCGATTCGGCGATGTCTCGTTCGAGCAGATCCTCGTCAATCTTCCCATCGACGGCGGGGGAGGAGAGGGCGTCGGCAACAATACATACATCACTGAGGTGCTCGTCTTCTGTATCCTCCTGCCCGCGGCTCTGACGGCGCTCGGTGCGCTCCTGCTCAGCCTGTGGCGCACACGGCGGCTTCCACGCGCCCCCTCCGGCCCGGGCCAACCCGCTCGGCATCGCCGCGTTCGTCGGTTCGCGATTCTCGCTCCCGTGGTCGCCTTCGTCGCGGCCTTGAGCGTGTTCCTTACCGTGGCAGGAGTTCCGCAGTACGCGGTCGCGAGCCTGGACAACCGATCGGTCGCCGGCTATTACGTGACCCCGACGCTGCAACCGGGCGCGGAGTCGACGAGGATGTCGTCGGTGTCCACTTCGTCCGCGACGCCCAAAAACCTCATCACCATATACCTGGAGTCGATCGAGAACACATTCGAGGATGAGTCGCTTTTCGGAGAGAACCTGCTCGCCAGCCTCGACACCGCCACGGCCGACTGGTCCCGTTATGACGGGCTCACCCAATATTACGGGGGTGGATGGACGATGGCCGGTCTTGTGTCCACCCAGTGCGGTGTGCCGCTGAAGAGCAAGATTCTGTCGACAGGGGTCGACCCGAATGTCTATGGCGAGTCGGTGCAGCAATATCTTCCCGGTGCCACCTGCTTGGGCGATGTCCTGAACGACCAGGGGTACACGAGCGTGTTTCTCGGTGGAGCCGCCTCTGGGTTTGCAGGAAAATCGACGTTCCTGCTCGGGCACGGCTACTCTGTCGATCGCGGCCTCGCGGACTGGCAGGCGGCGGGCGAGGACCCTGCCGAGATTTCGAGTCAATGGGGGCTCTCCGATTACCGGCTGTTCCAAAATGCGAAGCAGACGGTCTCCGATCTCGCCTCGGGCGAATCGCCTTTCAACTTGACGCTGCTTACCCTCGACTCGCATGAGCCGGGGCAGTCCTATCCTTCGTGCGCGGTGCCGGACGGGGCAACACTCGCCGACTCGATCAAGTGCTCCGTGTCGGCGGTATCCGATTTCATCTCGTACCTTTCCGATTCAGGCATTCTCGACGACACCGTCGTGGTGATCATGGGCGATCATCTCAAGCCGACCAGCGACGGCAACCAGTTCCGGGGCGAACTCACGAGTGTGAGCAACCGCACGATCGTGTTTCGGGTATGGGATCCGGATGGCCCGGTCGATTTCACACGCGAATCTGCTGATCAGCTCAGCGTCATGCCCAGTGTCCTCTCTATTCTGGATCTGCCTGTCGTAGACGGCCGGGCGGGGCTCGGCGTCGCGTTTGTCGGCGATTCGGACACGCAGGGGTCGCTGCTTGAGCTCCCAACCGCCGACTACGACACACTTCTCACCGTTCCCTCGAATGACCTCTACCGGAGGCTCTGGAATTTGGAAGAGTGAGTGTCGTCCGTTATTCCGCAGCGGTGCACGAAATCGAAATCAGAATGAGGCGAGAATAGAGGGCATGAGAGTTCTTTCCATCCAGTCTGCCGTGGCGTACGGCCATGTGGGCAACTCGGCAGCGGTCTTCCCTCTTCAGCGCCTTGGGCATGAGGTGATGCCCGTGTACACGGTCACCTTTTCGAACCATACGGGTTATGGTGCGTGGCGCGGTCGCGTGGCTTCCGCAGACGAGGTGCGTGATGTCATCGCCGGTGTGGATGATCGTGGCGAACTCGCGAATGTGGATCTTGTGCTTTCGGGATACCTGGGCAACCCCGACATAGCGGGTGTGATCGTGGATACGGTTCATCGCGTGAAGGAATTGAACCCTGCCGCGCGATACGCTCTCGATCCTGTGATGGGAAATGCCGACACCGGTTGCGTCGTCGATCCCGCGATTCCTGAAATTATCCGAGGCAGCGCGGCTCCCGTCGCCGACATCATCAGCCCGAACCAGTTTGAATTGGGCTTTCTGACGCGCACCGACCCGCACACTCTCGACGAGATCCTCGACTCTGTCGCGAGGTTGCAGGATCTCGGCCCGAGGATTGTCCTCGTTACCTCGGTGGTTCGACCGGGTCAGCCGGAGAACACCATTGAAGTCATTGCCGCCGACGGCGCGGATGTCTGGATCGCGAGCACCCCTCTGCTTCCTTTAGCGCTTAGCGGCACCGGTGACCTCATCACCTCATTGTTCGTCGGGCAACTCGCGAACACTGGTTCTGTCGCCGAGGCATTGGCACGCGCCGTTTCCGGGGTGTTTGGCGTACTGGGCCAGACTCTCGACGCTGGGGAACGTGAAGTGCAGATAGTCGCAGCACAGCTGGCGTTCGCCGAGCCGGCTTGCGAGTTCGAGGTGCTAAAGATTCGTTGAAATCACAGCTACGGGGGCGCGTTGTGGGGGAGTGTCAGTTCTCGCTGGCGGCCTGCATGGCATCGGCCGTGCTCAGGAGAAAGGCGATGACGACTTCGCGCTCGGAATCGCTGAGCGCGAGCGCGGGGGCCATGCGTGCTGCTTGATAGCGGCCAACGCTGTTCATAGCTGCGGCGCGAGTTTTTTCACTGACTGTGATGATCAACGCACGGCGATCGTTGGGGTTCGGGTTGCGACGGATGTGTCCGGATTGTTCAAGCCTGTCGAGCAGCTTGGTCGTCGACGCGGTCGTGATTTCCAGATGGCTAGCTATCGCGCTTGGCGAGACGTGGTCTCCTTGGTTGCTCCGCGAGATGACATACTGCAGAGCGCGCATATCGGTTTCGCCGAGCTTCATGTAATCCTTGCTTGCCTGCGCGAGTGAGCGTTCGACTGAGCGGAGACGCCCCATAGCGTTCATGAGACGGCCCACCTGTTCGAGTTCGCGCTCGCTCATCGTAGAGCGATCGAACAGCTGGCCGTAGGGATCATTCGACTCGATGGAATACAAGTCCGAGGTGTTGCTGCCTTCTGTTGGATGGGCTCTGACGTGAGTGCTCGATTCCATCTGCACCAACCTCTCAAATCTGCATTTTGCCCGGAAGCTCAGTGTGCGCCCAGGGGAGCACCACACCAATCTACATCAAAGCATGTATTATGCTTGGAGTACTATTAGCCAGGCTAGATAAAAGATCGACAAGAGCGGCCGGTTTACGAAAATCACAAGGAGACTCATGTCACGCACTGAGAGCCCTTCGCCCATTGTTTGTCGAATCATCCGAATTCTCATGCCGGCGCTCATCATTCTCGTCTGGTTTGCGGCAGCCTCCATCGGCGGGCCATACTTCGGCAGAGTCGCCGAAGTCTCAAGCAACGATCAGACCTCATTCCTGCCATCAAGCGCAGACGCGACACATGTACAAAAGCGGCTCGCCGAGTTCTCCACGCAGGACGCCATCCCGGCCGTTGTGGTTGTGACATCCACTGAGACCATCACCGACCAACAACTGAACGACCTCAATACGGCCATTGGCGCAACGACAAGCATCCACGGTGTGCTTGCCAAATATTCGCCCGCACTCAGGTCTGACGACAAACTCGCTGCGGAAGCGTTTCTCTTCATCGATAGCAATGCTGAAGTCTCCGATGTCGTTACCGAGGTTCGTGCGGAATTGAGTGCGGCCACTCCAAGGGGTCTTAGTACGTATGTGGCAGGCCCGGCAGGGCTCTCGGCAGACCTTGTCATCGCCTTTGGTGGTATCGACAGCATCTTGCTCCTTGCGGCTCTCGGAGCCGTTTTCGTCATCCTTCTGATTGTGTACCGATCGTTGCTTCTGCCCATCGTCGTGCTCACGACAAGCATGTTCGCGCTCTGCGCCGCGCTGCTAAGCGTCTGGTGGCTGGCCAAAGCAGAATTGCTCACCCTCAACGGACAAATTCAAGGAATCCTCTTCATCCTGGTCATCGGTGCAGCAACCGACTACTCCCTGCTTTACACCGCGCGCTATCGAGAGGAATTACGACGGCACCCAGATAAGCTCAGCGCAACCAAGGCCGCGTGGCGAGGCACGATCGAACCCATCGCGGCGTCCGGCGGTACCGTCATTGCCGGGCTCCTGTGCATGCTTGCGAGCGAGCTCAACTCCAATCGTTCTCTTGGGCCTGTTGCCGCCATCGGCGTTGCCTTCGCCATGCTTGCGGCGCTCACGCTGCTGCCAGCCCTGCTTTACGTGTTCGGTCGCGCCGCGTTTTGGCCCACGAATCCCCACTTCGATGCAGAACGTGACGAAGGTGCGGCAACTCACACGGGAATCTATTCACGAATCGGGCAACTTATCCGCAGGGCACCTCGACTGGTATGGATCGGATCGACTCTCATTCTTGTCGCCGGGCTAGCCTTCTTGCCGCAACTGAGCGCGGACGGAGTGCCGCAGAGCAAATTTGTTCTCGGGCAATCCGAAGCGCGAGACGGACAGGCAGCACTGGCAGAACACTTCCCCGGGGGATCCGGTAGCCCCGTTTACGTGCTTACGGCCCAAGCCGATCTCGAGGCAGTGGCACACACCCTCTTGGCAGCAGGAGGAGTCTCGGCTGTCTCGGTCACTGCAACTGACAGCCCAACAGGGCAGGCGAGCATCACCGACGCTGGCATCCAAAGCCCCATTCCTGGCCAGCCTGCACCTGTGCCAACGGTGTCTGGGGGAGACGTATTGATTCAAGCAACACTCTCAGCGCAAGCTGACAGCGCTGAGGCGCAGGACGCTGTCCGAGCCATTCGTACAGACCTCGCCGGAATGGCGCTGGTTGGAGGAACGACTGCAACCTCCATCGACACCCTTGACGCCGCGATCCACGACCGAAATGTCATCATTCCGCTCGTACTCGTCGTCATTCTGCTCATTCTCATGTTGCTTCTTAGAGCCATCGTTGCGCCGCTCATCTTAATCGTCACAACCGTACTGTCCTTTGGGGCGGCCATGGGCGTGTCCGCGCTCGTGTTCAACCACGTCTTGCAGTTCCCGGGCGCAGATCCCACGGTTCCGCTATACGGGTTCATCTTCCTTGTCGCACTCGGCGTCGATTACAACATCTTCCTCATGTCTCGCGTGCGAGAAGAGAGTCGTAACTACGGCACACGACAAGGCATTCTGCGCGGTCTCGCGATCACTGGTGGGGTCATCACGTCGGCAGGCATTGTCCTCGCCGCCACCTTCGGGGTGCTCGGAGTGATCCCGATCTTGTTCCTTGTACAACTCGCCTTTATCGTCGCGTTCGGCGTATTACTTGACACTCTCTTGGTACGTACGCTGCTCGTGCCGGCGTTGGCCTATGACATTGGCCCGGGGATCTGGTGGCCATCGAAGCTGCGGCACAGCGAAAAGGACCAAGTCGAGTGAACAGGGGCTCTCGCGCAGGCTCCACACTGCCTTCCCAAACTCAAAGGGTGTGGGTTTCCCGATAAACCGGAGAACCCACACCCTTTGTACCCGAGGTGGGACTCGAACCCCGCCCATTCGCGAACGCGGTGCGTTCGTCTCAGAATGGGGCCCGTGTGCGGGTTCGAG
>JAATGV010000005.1 GCA_015654475.1 Actinomycetales bacterium | reverse complement strand
GGTGACGCCCGCACACAGTACCGGTGCGACCTCGACCGGGTCTGATCCGTCGGGGATCTTGGCCGCATAGTGGTCGTCAACGAGCATGTACTCAGCGAAACTGCCATCGACCGAATAGCCGCCGTTCTGCTGTGACTCGCAGAGGGTCTCCCAGCCTTGACGGCAGTATTGGCACACCCCGCACGCCGACCAAAGCCAGGCGTTGCCCACCTTTTGGCCAACCTTGAGCTCGGTGACTCCAGCGCCGACCTCGACTACTTCGCCGTATCCCTCATGGCCGGGGATGAGCGGCTGCTTCGGCTTGACCGGCCAGTCGCCGTGTGCGGCGTGCAGGTCAGTGTGGCAGACCCCCGAAGTCTCGACTTTGACGAGCGCCTGGCCGAAACCTGGCGTAGGAATCGGAACATCCTGGATCTCGAGCGGTTTGCCCAATTGCGTAACGACGGCGGCACGCATGGTCCCATTAATGCCCATTGTAATTAGCTCCTTCACAGTTGTTCTCGCACACACGCCCTTCGCATGCGAGCTCCCCATTGCACACGCCCCTCGCGCATGCAGGTCGTCCTCAGTTGTGACCTTCTGCCCCAGAAAAAGACTGGGTTTACGGAGCAAAACAGCTTCGATGGGGTTCACATGAGGGGTGGACTCGTGCCGAAGTTACCACACCGAATCACAAGGCGATGTCTGCTATATCGCAGCCGACCAAAGGTCTTCCACTATGCCCACAACGGCAGTCAAAAGACCATATATTATGCCTGATCCTGCGATTTCCTCTGGCACTCCGGGCACAGCCCATACAGGTCGACGGTGTGGTGCACGTTTTGGTACCCATACGTCTCGGCGACCGACTTGACCCATTCCTCCAAGGGGGCCTGGATCTCGATGGTCTGGCCACAATTGGTGCAGATGAGATGGTGGTGATGCTCAGTGCCGCACAGTCGATACAGCTGCTCGCTGGTCTCCGTGCGGGCAACATCCACCTCATGCGCCTCGACCATGTCGTTCAAAGTTCGATACACCGTGGCAAGGCCGATGCCGAGGCCACGGGATTTGAGCTGAGCGAAGAGATCTTGCGCGCTGGTGAAATCGTCGGTATCTGCGAGGGCTGCCTGGATTTCGGCGCGTTGACGGGTGTGCCTGCGCACTTTCTCTTGAGTCACGATGTCCTCCCCACAGCGCTTCGACGAGCTTTCTGCCTGCTGAGGGTACGGCAGATCACGTAGATGAGGAACGAGATAGTGGTGATGTACGGGCTGATGGGCAATGTTCCGCCGAGGGCAAGCAAAGTGCCGCCGACCGCTGCGGTAAGACCGAACGCCACGCTCAGCGCAGGGACGATGAGGGGATGAGACGAGACCTGCAAAGCCGCCGCCGCAGGGGTGACAAGCAAGGCCAGTACGAGCAGGGCACCAATAATCTGCACACTCGCGGCAACGACGAGACCGAGCAGGATCATGAAAACGATGGAGAGGAGGCGGGTAGGGATTCCGCGCGCCTCGGCGACCTCGGGGTCGACACTGTCAAAGGTGAGAGGCCGCCACAAGACGAACAATGCGACGACAACGAAGACGCCGATGACGGCAAGCCAGCCGAGTTGCGGGTCGTCGACAGCGACGATCTGACCGGTAAGGAGCCCGAATTTGTTGGCGCTTCTTCCCGGATAGAGGGCAAGGAACAGGATGCCAAGACCAAGACCAAACGGCATCAGCACGCCAATGATCGAGTTCCGGTCGCGTGCCTTCGCGCCGAGCACGCCGATCGCGATTGCGGCAACCAATGCCCCGACCACCGATCCGGCAACAACGTTTGCTCCGAAAAGGATGGCCGCGGCCGCGCCCGAAAACGACATCTCGCTGATTCCGTGCACAGCAAACGCCATATCCCGTTGCATGATGAATACGCCAATGAGACCACCGACGAAGCCGACCACGCCGGCGGCGAGCACAGAGTTCTTGAGCAGGGCGAACAGCTCGGCATAGTCCTGAAAGTTGACGACCGATGTCCACCAATCTGCGGGCACGATGCCGATCATGGCTGACGTCCGCGGGCGAGTGTTGACGCCGCAGCATCGTGGTGGTGGTCGGGCGTGCCCACGATGAACACCTGTTCTCCGACGTGTACCACCTGCGCGGGGCTGCCGAAGAGTTCGCTCAGAGTGGCGGTATTGAGCACTTCGCCCACTGTGCCGAGCCGGTGTTTGCCCGCAGCAAGGTAAAGCACCCTGTCGACATACGGCAGGATGGGGTTGATGTCGTGGGTGATGAACAGCGCAGGAGTACCTGCGGTGTCGCGGCGGCGAACGATCAGCTTCGTGATGTCGTCTTGGTGCCGCACATCGAGACTGGAGTACGGCTCGTCGCAGATGAGCAGTCGGGGCTCGCCCGTGAGTGCTTGAGCAACACGAAGCCGCTGCTGCTCCCCACCCGAGAGCTCGCCGATAGGCCGATCTGCATACGCGGTTGCCCCGACCTGCTCGATGAGCGCGTCGACTGCGGCACGCGTCGCGGCGGTGGCGAATGGATGCCCGATGCGGGTTCCATCGACTCCGAGTCGCACCAGGTCGCGGCCCCGAATCGGCGTGCCCTTGCGAAACAAGTGTTGCTGCGGGATGTAGCCGATGCGGCGGTCGCCTTTGTGCGCAGCCTCGCCAAGAAAACGGATGGTGCCGGTACGCAGCGGCAGCTGGCCAAGGATCGCGCGAAAGAGGGTCGACTTTCCTGTTCCGTTTGCACCGAGCACGGCGATTATCTCGCCCGGGTGGACTTCGAGGTTGAGCCGGCTCCAAAGCGTCACATCGCCATACCCTGCTGAGGCATCCGTCACAGAGAGAATGGCCTCTTCGCCTGCACCGATCATGAGTGGGAGACAGCTTTCGCGATGTTGTCGACGTTACTCGTCATCCACCCGATATAGGTGGTCGCATCGTCTGGGAGAGTCTCGGCGAAGCCGACGACCGGTATGCCGTCCGACTGTGCCGCGGTGAGCACTGCCTCAGTTTGAGAGGTGACGGTTTGATCGTTGTACGCGAGAAATTCGACCTCGTTGTCGGCAAAGAGTTCGGTCACTTGGCGGAGCACGAGTGGCGAGACGTCTGAGCCTTCTTCGATTGCAGCGCTGAACGCGACCGGGGTCTTGTCGTCGAACCCTGCAGCGGTGAGCATGTAGAGCGGAACCGGTTCGGTAATTGCGACGCTCTCACCTTTATGAGTCGAGGCGATGGATGAGAGCCTGCCTGCCAGCATCGTGAGTTCGGCGCTGAAGGTCGCGTAGTTGGAGGCGAACTCGGTCGCGTGCGACGGGGCAAGCTCTGCGAGAGAGTCGGCAATCGACTTGGCGACCGCATCCACTGTGCCGAAGTCGTACCAGACGTGTTCGTTGAATCCATCCGTCTCGGCGGTGGGATCTGCCCCCGAGGGCAGGAGACCGGACACCTCGGCAGCATTGACCACAACGGCGGTGTCGAGCTTCGCCGCAGCGAGCATCGTGGTCATGAAGGCATCGTACCCACCACCGTTCTCGACAATGAGATCGGCGTGCGAGAGGGCGAGTTGATCGCGCGCCGTCGCCTCGAACTCGTGCGGGTCTTGGGCCGACGAGTCGATCAGACTGGTGACGGTGACGAGGTCACCGCCGATTGCTTGGGCGACGCTTCCCCAGACGTTGGTCGAGGCAACGATCTGCACAGACCCGCTTGCCGCATCCGACGCCGCCGATGATGCGGATGCACACCCGGCAAGCAACGCAAGCACGGCGAGAGCGGATGCGGCGGAGAGTACGGCCCTTTTCACAAGAAGCGATACTAATCTAAATGATAATCTTTCTCAACATGGCTCACGCGTCGGGCTGGAAGCGCCGCAGCCGCAAGCTGTTCGTCACCACGAATACAGAAGAAAATGCCATCGCTGCTCCAGCAATCATCGGGTTCAGCAACCCTGCCATCGCGAGCGGAATGGCCACGACGTTATATGCGAACGCCCAAAACAGATTGCCCCGAATCGTCGCGAGAGTGCGACGCGACAACCGTACGGCGTCGGCAACTGCGCCGAGCTCCCCTCCGACAACAACGATATCCGCCGCACCCATGGCGGCGTCCGTGCCGGTACCCATCGCGATGCCCAGGTCGGCCGCAGCAAGCGCCGCAGCATCGTTCACTCCATCGCCGAGCATCGCGACCGTTGCGCCACCGCTCTGCAGCTCACGCACAATGTCGAGCTTGCCCGCTGGCGAGACACCCCAATAGAGATCGTCGATGCCAAGCTGACTCGCCACAGCGTGCGCAGGACCGGTAGCGTCTCCTGTGGCCAAGACAGGTGTCAACCCCAAGTCCCGGTAGCGGCGCAAGGCCTTCACAGCTGCCGGCCGCACAGTGTCGCTCACCGCAAAAAGCCCACGGAACTCCCCGCCCCACGCTACGGCGATCGCCGACTGGCCCGCAGCAGACGCAGCGCGAATCGCATCCTCAAGCAGGCCATCGATCGGCAACGAAAGCTTCTCGGCGACCCACTCCGGCTTGCCGACGAAAGTGCGAACGGCATCCACCTGCGCCTGCACACCGCCGCCAGCCGAAGCCACAAAATCTGTTACCGACGGGGCTTGAGCCGATACGCTCTCTCCGCCAGCGAGCGATGCAATCGCCTGCGCGATGGGATGCTCCGAGAACGACTCGATCGCCGCCGCCCGAGAAACAAGCTGCGCCTCGTCGACGCCGGCCAACGCGACGACTGATGCGACCGTCATGCTGCCTGTGGTCAACGTTCCGGTCTTATCGAGCACAATCGTGTCAATGGTGCGCGAACGCTCCAGCACCTCTGGCCCGCGAATCAGGATCCCCAACTGCGACCCGCGGCCCGTCCCAACGAGAAGCGCCGTCGGTGTCGCCAAACCCAACGCGCACGGGCACGCAATGATGAGTGTCGCAACTGCCGCAGTGAACGCCGCCTCGGGGCCGGCACCGGCAATCAGCCAGCCAAACAACGTCACGAGCGCCAAGCCGATCACGATCGGCACGAATACTGCGGAGACACGGTCGGCAAGCCGCTGCGCAGCAGACTTTCCGGTCTGCGCCTCCTCAACGAGGCGGCCGATACGCGACAATTCGGTGTCTGCGCCGACCCGCGTCGCCTCAACCGTGACAACACCGAAAGTGTTCACCGTCGCACCGGCGACCGAAGATCCCGCGACGACCTCCACCGGTACCGATTCTCCCGTGAGCATGCTCGCATCCACGGCGGAAGCGCCATCGACGACAACGCCATCGGTCGCGATCTTCTCGCCAGGACGCACCACAAAACGGTCGCCCACCGCGATTCTTGCCACCGGTACCCGCACCTCAACGCCGTCTTGGAGCAGAGAAGCCTCAGTCGCGCCGAGTTGCAAGAGGGCCGTCAACGCCTCGCGCGATGACCGCTTGGCCCGAGCCTCCATCCACCGGCCCAAGAGCACGAAGCAAGTCACCGCAGCGGCAACCTCGAGGTAGATATCGTGTCCGGGCGCGGCGCGCATAGCCATGTCATCGGTTGCGGTTGCGGTCGCGCTTGCCGCACCGCCGAAAATCAGTGCCCACAGCGACCATACATACGCCGCGGCGATGCCAACACTGACCAAGGTGTCCATCGACGCCGACGCATGCCGGGCGCCCAGTGCGGCTGCGCGGTGAAACGGCCATGCACCCCAAAGCACGACAGGAGTCGCGAACGCTAGCGCAAGCCACTGCCATCCCACGAACTGGGCTGCGGGGATCATCGACAACACCACAACAGGCACCGTGAGCACCGCGGAGACGATCAAACGACGGCGCAACACGTCAGTGGAATCCGCAACAGGCACCGACTCATGGATAGTCGCGCCATAGCCGGCCGCCTCGACGACGCCGATGAGCTCGGCAACTGTCACGTCGGCTGGCGCTTTCACTTGGGCGCGCTCGGTGGCGAAATTGACGGTCGCCTCCACCCCACCGACCTTGCCGAGCTTGCGCTCGATACGGTTTGCGCACGATGCGCACGTCATGCCTTCGATATCGAAGTCAATCGTCTGGAGGGATTCGCCTAATGCGGCTGGCGCGGTTTTAGTGGTCATGATTTCTTGCTTCTTCTGTATATTGACCGGTGGATTCCGGAAGGGGGCGCCTCAGCACCAACCGAGTCGAACCCCATGTGAAACAGAGCACGGGGATTCGCCTCGGTCAGGGCCAAGGTCGGCCGGTGTGACGTCAGGCCAACTGGTAACCGGCGTCGCGGATGGCTGCGTCGAGGTTCGCAGGGTCGATCGGCTCAAGGCTCGTCACCGTCACCTGCGAAACACCGCCTGGCTCCAACGCCACTGCGACGTTAGTGACACCCGCATATGCCGAGATCTCCTCTGTGACGCTCGCTACGCAATGCTCGCAAGTCATGCCCGTCACGCCGACTGTGGTTGCCACCGATGCGGAGGCTTCGTGCCCGTCATGATGATCGTGGCTGTGCCCATGCTCGTGGCTGTGGCCGGCACCGTGCCCGGCACCGCCGCACGCGCAACCACCCGCAGCGCCCTGTGCAGCATCACCATGAGCGTGGCCGGCACCATGCCCGCCACAGGCACACGTCGCGTCGGCGTCGCCGAGGGTGATACCTGACTTGAGATCAATGTTCTGTTTCATAACTTCGCTTTCTGTAGTGGGAATGGTGCTGCCGATCGGATTCCGGTCGGCCTTCAGGAACGGACGAGGCGCGCGATTGCACGCGACGCTTCGTCGAGTTTTTGATCGGCGACCTCGCCACCCTGCCGCGTCGCTTGTGCGACGCAATGCTTGAGGTGGTCGTCGAGGAGCGCTAACGCAACAGTTTCGAGTGCCTTGGTGGTCGCGGACACTTGGGTGAGGATGTCGATGCAGTACTCATCGTCTTCGATCATGCGCTGGATGCCGCGCACCTGACCCTCCGCGCGTCGCAACCTGGTGAGCAGGGCAGACTTGTCATCGACGTATCCGTGCGTTGAGGTCTCGCCCGTGGTCAACGATTCCGGAGTGTGCGACGCTGCGGAGGAATGCGTCTTGGTCTGCTCTGCATAAGCCATGTCGATCACCCTTCTCTGATACCCCTAGGGGGTATAACTGAAGAGTATCGCACATATTTCCCAATTGGTCACTTTTCTGCCCTGCCGGTGCCGACAGCCCCCATGCGCAGAGAATAGGATCTATGCCGTCTGGTCGGCGACGCACTCCGTGGGACCGTCTACCTCAAGCTGGAATGTCGCATGGGTGAGGTCGAAGTGCTCACGCGTGCACTCCTGAAAGCGTCGCAACATCACCCCGGAGGCCACCTCATCGGCGTGCTCGGCGTCGATTTGCGCGTGCACCGTAAGGCTTGGCATGCCTGAGGAGATCGTCCACACGTGCAGATCGTGCACCTGTGTTACCCCCGGAATGCCAGCAAGATGCTTGCGCAGTTCCTCGACATCCATCCCCTCGGGACTTGCCTCAAGCAGGACATGGCCCGCCTGACGCAACAACGACACCGCGCGCGGCAGGATCAACGCCCCGACGATCAGGGACGCGATGGCATCCGCCTGCATAAATCCCGTCGTCGCGATCAGCAAGCCCGCAACGATGACGAGCACCGACCCGAGCATGTCGCCCCATACCTCAAGATAGGCGCCACGGATGTTGAGATTTGTCTTACGGTTACGAAACAGCAGCGCCATTACTGCGAGATTGACTGCGAGACCCACCCCAGCGGCTGCGAGCATAATGGGCGAGTCGACCTCTGGAGGAGCCGCGAAGCGCTTGATGCCCTCAATGATGACGTACACCGAGATGCCGAGCATGAGCAGGCCGTTGACACCCGCGGCGAGGATCTCGGCGCGCTTCCAACCAAAGGTGCGCTTGTGGGTGGCCGGGCGCGCAGCCAGTGTTGCCGCGATGACCGCGAGGGTAAGCCCCGTGCCGTCTGTCAGCACGTGGGCGCTGTCAGCGAGCAGGGCGATCGAACCAGACCAGAGTGCGCCGATGACCTGGATCACGAACACGCTCAGCGTGAGCGCAAGCGAAATCGCGAGTCGCCGACGATTGCCCGAGGAGTCATTGGGGTTGAGGTCGTGCCCATGAGCAGTAGCGTGCGTCTGTGTCATCCCTCCTCGCCTCCGGCCTGGGTGCGCGCTGCTCTGCGAGCTGTTCCTGAGCCCTCGCCATCGTCGTCGCTGTCATAGCCTGCGACCAACCGTTCGGCGGCGTCGAGGACGTGTCCAAGGTACGGGTTCGAGAGCCGGTACCACGTCGAGCGGCCTTCAGGCCGCGATGAGACGATGTGGGCCTCCCGCAGCATCGCGAGATGCGCAGAGACGGTGGATTGCGCAAGGCCGACATGGCTGGCGATCTCGCCAACCCGGTGGGGTGCGTCGGCAAGGCAGTGGATGATGGCGAGCCGGTTCGGCTCGGAAAGCGCGTGAAAGAGGTCAGCCACGCGAGCGTGGTTGTGCTCACTGAGTCCGGCGACTTCTTGGCCATCCAGACTTTCGCGAGCAGGTTCGATATCGGGTATCGACAGCGGACTCACTGACATGGTGCCGTCACCGCCGCCGTCATTGTTCTATCCATTCTATTCATCGTCATATGGCGATGATATCGTACATGGGAGATATCATCTAGTGATGGCAGACGAAAAGTTCACCACGGCAGTGCTCGCCGTTGCCGAAAGCATTCCACCAGGCCGCGTCATGACATACGGCGATGTTGCGCAGGCTGTCGGTTCACGCGCAGCACGAGCGGTTGGCCAGATCATGGCACGTTACGGCGACGAGGTGCCCTGGTGGCGCGTGGTCCCCGCCAGCGGCCAGCCGATTTCAGGGCACAGCGCCGAGTCCCTCGCGTATTACCGAGACGAGGGCACTCCGTTGATCTTTGCTGCGCAAGCAAACCAGTTCACCGCCCACCCCGAGACCGCTGGATGGCGCATAGACCTGAAGAAGGCGCTGTGGGTGCCTGGCCGCTGATGCAACCTCAGCTTCACGAGCAAGCGCTGCAACTCTCTCCCGGCAATCCCCACCCGCGCCGGCCGCTCCGAGTTCACGGCACGCACGCGACTCACCCCGCAAACTGCAACGGCAGAAACAGGTCCTGCGTGCGGTCGCCCAAGGCAGTGTGATCTGCGCGGGTATAGATCGCGCACTCATCGACACGGCAATCGAGCGAACCATCTGCATCCACCAGCAACAGCTTTGCTGAGAACGAGCCGCCATCCTGCCAAGGCCGGGCGCCGAAGAGCCGCCAATTGGGAGAATCGTTGACCCACACCGACGCACTCCAGTCTTCAGTGGCCTCGCCCTCAACCACGTCGGGCACTCCGCCGATGCATGGCGTCGGTCGCGTGTCCACATCAACGGCGCGCTTACATACCGCGACATAGATGCCCGTCGACTCGTCGTAACCCGTGCCGACGACGGTCACCCTGTCACCCGTTTGCGCGGCGCCCGGGTCGTAGGGAGTCGATCCATCCTCACCGAAAACCTCAAGTGTGCGGGTAAGCCCATCGCTCCCAATGCCCGTCACGGTGGAGGGAAAATCGGTGGATGCGGCCTGCTGTCCAGCTGTTCCTCCCGTTTCATGCGTGAGAATGGGCACAACATACCAGGCAACCACCGCCAGAACGAGAACAACAAGGCCGAGAGAGACCCAGCGGAATCGACGTCGACGTAATGACGTGCGATCGGCACCCACAAAATCACCTTAACTTTTCATGCGCGTCAGGAGTTTCCGGCAGTCATGGCCGTGATAAACTGGCGGTTGGTCTAATTAATCTACAGTCTGCCAGTCCCGATGGGACTGCCCGAGTCAGGGAGGTCACGTTCATGGGACGAGGCCGCCAAAAGGCGAAGCACACGAAGATCGCCCGCGACCTCAAGTATTTCAGCCCTGTGACCGACTATGACGCACTTTCGCGCGAGCTTGCATCGCACGAGCATGATCACGATGCTGATGTCGATGGAGACGCCACAGCTGCAGTCTCTGCCGATGTCACGGGCAAGGGCGATATCGACCTCGAGAAGTGGCCAGAGTACGCGAGTGACAGCTACTCGGCAACCGATTCCGACGACGAAGACCGCTAGCTCCCCGCTGTTTTGCGCATAAGCGCAGCTATAACAAAATTCGCGACCCCACTACGCCAACTGCGGGTGCGGCATACCAGGTTGCCGCACCCGCAGTTGGCGTACTCCTAGAGTTCACGTGCGATGGTGCCGAGCACGTGCCGCAGAATTCCCTCGATTTCATCAAATTCGCGCGGCCCCGAGATGAGCGGCGGCGCAAGCTGCAGCACCACGTCGCCACGATCATCGGCTCGGCAATATAGTCCTGCCTCGTAGAGCGCAGGGTTCAAATACGCCCGAATGCGGTCAGCCTCCTGTTCGGTGAAGTGCTCGCGCGTCTCAGGATCCCGCGTCAACTCGATTCCGTAGAAATAACCTGCCCCGCGGATGTCGCCCACGAATGGGATGTCACGCAACTTATTCAGCGTCTCAGCGAAGATCGGACCGTTCTCGCGCACCCGATCCACCAGCCCCTCCCGCTCGAAAATGGCCAGATTCTCGAGCGCAACCGCAGCAGCAACCGGGTTGCCTGCAAAGGTGTAGCCGTGCGGAAAGTAGACGCCCGGCTTGCGATACGGCTCGTACACGCGGTCGGAAACAAGCACGGCGCCGATCGGCACATACCCCGAGGCAAGCCCCTTCGACGACGTCACGATGTCTGGCTCGTAACCCAAGTCCTCATAGGCAAACAGCCCGCCCGTGCGGCCATACGAGCAGATCACCTCGTCAGAGACGAGCAGTACGTCGTAGCGGTCGCATATCTCGCGAATGCGCGCAAAGTATCCCGGAGGGGGCACAAAGCAGCCACCCGAGTTCTGCACCGGCTCAACGAAAAAGGCTGCGACCGTATCCGCACCCTCCTCGAGAATGCGCTGTTCGATGGTGTCGGCGGCGGCGCGACCGAACGCTTCGGGATCATTCCAATACTTGGCTTCGGCCCGGTAGATGTTGGTGTTCGCTACCTGCGTCACGCCGGGGACAAGCGGTTCGAACGGCTGCTGATATGAGGCGATGCGAGTCAGGGAGAGCGCCCCGTGCGTCGTGCCATGGTAGGCGCCATCGCGCGAGATCACCTTGGTCTTGTTCGGCTTCCCGACCAGGCCCCAATAATGTTTGGCAAGCTTGTATGCCGTCTCAACCGCCTCCGATCCGCCTGTCGTGTAAAACACGTGGTTGAGCGCACCGGGTGCAGCGTTGGCCAGCTGTTCGGCAAGGTCGATCGCCGGCTCGTGCGCATAACCCCAGACCGGAAAAAAGCCGAGCTTGCCGGCTTGCCGTGCCGCTGCCTCAGCGAGCTCCGCCCGCCCATGCCCCACCTGAACGGTGAACAAACCGGAAAGACCGTCAAAGATTTTGCGGCCTGCCGAGTCCCAGAAGTAGACGCCTTCACCGCGCACGATGGTGGGCACTACGCCGCGTTCCCACTGCGACTGCTGGGTGAAGTGACCCCAGAGGTGCCTGCCTGCGGCCTCAGAGCGCGGCGTGCCCGCCGGGGTGAACCCAGAACTCGGGTGTTCGATGACGGGAGGGTTTGAGAGGCTACTAGTGGTTGTGGCCATGTGCAATCTCCAGGTCGCGCAGTTCGCCCGCGGCTTGAGCCGCAAGCTCGTCAGAAAGGTCTTGCAGGCCCGGGTCGAGTTCGACTTTGAGGAACGAGTTGGTGATGTTGTTGCCGATCATCAGGATCCCGAAACCAACCAGTGCGACGATCCCCTCTTCGCCATAGCGCCCGATCAGTCGGGCGACGAGCTCTGGGTCGCTCTGATGCTGACGGGTGAGCGAACGCCCGAAATCGGCGAGATCGCTCTCGACGTCATCGAAGTCGAGCCCATTGATATCTTCGCCGCGTTCGCGCAGCGCGCGCCGGAAATAGGTGGTGCATAGGATGCACTCGTTTTGGGTGGAGATCGCGAACGAATAGACCACAGCCCCGCGTTCGCCGACGATGCGTTCGACCTCGGCATAGAGCGGATACCAATTCATCAGCGCATCGTACGAGGGCAGGTGGTTGAGCAGTGCGCGCTTCATGTGGGTGGGGGCCGAGCCCGATCGTTCGATCTCGGCGTCCCAGCGCTGCTGACCCTCTGGGCTGAGGTCCTCGCGTGTCACAAGTTTGACGTGTGCCATAGTATTTCTCCTCTTGTATCTGGTGGTTGGGGTGGTTCGTGTATCGGGTTTCTCAAGTGGATGTTGGCGTCGAGTGGGTGTCTCGGCGCGCTGCTGCGGTGGGATCATGGCCGGCCGACGATCCTTCTGCGGGCAGTCGCGGGATCGCATGGATGAGTTGCCGAGTGTACGGGTGGGCGGGCGCCTGGAAAAGCAGGTCGACGGCTCCTTCCTCGACCACTGCGCCGTCTTTGAGCACGACCACGCGGTCGGCGAAGTGACGTACAAGGCCAAGGTCGTGTGAGACGAGGATCAACCCCATCCCGGTGTCTTCATGCAGTTCGGCAAGGAGTTCGAGAATGCTGGCCCGAATGGTCACATCGAGCGCGCTCATCGGCTCATCGCCGACAAGCAGCTCCGGCCCGTGCACGATGGCGCGCGCAATGGCGACCCGCTGACGCTGACCGCCGGAGAGTTCGTGCGGGTAAGCGCCGGCCCGCTCACGAGACAGCCCAACGCGATCCAGCACATCATGCACTTTTCGAGTGTGGTCGCCTTCGACATGCAGGGCTCGCAACGGCTCCGCGATGATACCCCCGACCGTCATGCGCGGGTCGAGAGAAGAATACGGATCTTGCAACACGATCCCGGTTCTGCGCCGCAACCAGCGCAGCGAACGCGCCGGCCCGGGCACCACGTCTCGGCCGTCGAAAGTCACGGTGCCAGCGCTCGCTCGCTCGAGTCCGAGCAGTATGCGTACAAGTGTCGACTTTCCCGACCCCGATTCGCCGATGATGGCAACCGTCTCGCCCGCATCGATGCGAACATCGACGTTGTCGAGCACGCGCCGTGCCGGTGCGGGAGTGAAAATGCGGGTGCGCGCAACGGGATGGTCGCGCGTGAGCTTGCTGGCTTGGATGAGCGCCTGGTTCATGCGGCGCTTCCCTGCCAGCCGGTGATGCGTGCGGCGCGGATCAGCTCGACAGAAAACGGGTCGCGTGGCGACTCGAGGATGCGAGCGAGCGGCCCCGATTCGACGATTCTTCCCTTCGCCATCACGATCGCCTCCGAGACCACCGAGTTGAGCAGTGCGATGTCGTGGGTGACAAAGATGAGCGATGAACCCAGTGCACCGACCAATTCGTCGAACAGATCAAGAATGTCCGCCTGCACCGTGACATCCAGGGCAGTCGTCGGTTCGTCGGCGATGATAAGCCGAGGGCCAGTCAGAATGGCCATGGCAATGGCGACCCGTTGGCGCTGCCCACCGGAGAGCTGGTGCGGATATCGGGTGACGATCTCTTCCGGGTCGGGAAGCCCAACCTGTACGGCGGCCGCGATGACGCGGTCACGGCGCTCTGCCTTGGTGACGCTGTAATGGATCGACAAGGCCTCACCGATCTGTACACCGACGGTGCGAATGGGGTTGAGCGTCGAACTGGGGTCTTGGAACACGATACCTATTTCGCGGCCACGCAAGGCAGCAAGCTCTGTTTCGGGGAGGCCGACCAGTTCGCGGCCGTTCCACTTGATCGAACCAGCCACCCTTGCACCGTCCGGCAACAGACCGAGCAGAGAGAGCACGGTCAAGGATTTCCCTGAGCCAGACTCACCGATGATGCCGAGGCGCTCGCCGGACGCAACGGCGAAGCTGATGCCGTCGACCAGCACACGGCTGCCGATCGAGATACGCAGATCTTTGACTTCAATCCCCATCGGTCTTCCCTCCGCTCTGCAGTCGCGGGTCGAGTGCCTCACCGATAGCGTCGCCGAGCAGGTTGATTGCGAGCACGGTCAGGCCGATCACAATGCCTGGCCAGATCACCGAGGCAGGCGCGACGCTGATGTACTTCTGAGCATCGGCAAGCACCCTGCCCCACGACGCCTCCGTGGTGGATGCCCCATAACCGAGAAAGGTGAGACCCGATTCGGCGAGAATGGCGACGCCCGCAGTCACCGAAAGCTGTACGGCAAGCAGGGGAGCAACGTTGGGAAGCACATGCTGAAGGAGCCGGGAAAACGAACCAGTGCCCGCGGCACGCGACGCCAGGATGTAGTCACTCGCGTTGATACGCGTGATCTCCGATCGCACGATCCGGGCCAAGTTGACCCCCGCGCCGATTCCGACGGCCACCCAGACGACCAGAATCGATCCGCCGAACGTTGTGGCAAGCAGCATAGCGATCAACAAGACGGGAAAGGCAACGACGATGTCGACAAGAACGACGATGGGTTCGGCGAGGCGAGGCGCGAGCGAGGCGCTGACAGTGCCGAGAAGGATACCGATCACCGCGGCGAGCGCGGTGGCAGCGGCGGCGACGAGAACCGTGGTGCGCGACCCGGCCAACAACCACGAAAACGTGTCACGGCCGATCTGATCGGTGCCAAGCAGGTGTTGAGGGGATGGGGGCAACCAGCCCTGGTCGGTATTGGCCTGCAACAGCGGGAATGGGGTCCAGAACAGTGACACCGCCGCGGCAAGCAGAACGATGGAGACCACGACGAGTCCGAAGGCGCCGTGAGGACGCCGCCAGGTGCGACTCAGCCACGCCGGCACTAGGGTGCGGCGAGCGCGGCTGCGTTCCGGCCGGTAGCTCACGGCGAGCGCACGTTGCGACGTCATGACGTCACTCTCCGCTGCCGTGGGTCGATGACCCGATGGGCGATGTCGATAGCAAGACCGATGAAGAGCACGAGAGCTGTGAGCACCACAATGGTGCCCTGCACCGAGATGAGGTCGCGGTTGCCCACATCGGTGACCAGTTTTGAGCCGAGTCCAGGAAGAGCAAAGAGCGTTTCGATGACGACCGTGCCACCGATGAGAGAGGCAATCTGCAAGCCGATTACCGAGAGCACCGAGAGGCTCGCATTGGGCACGCCATGCTGCAAGACCGCCTGGGTATGCGTGAGGCCGCGAGACATCGCCGTGCGAATATAGTCCTGGCCCATCGCGTCGAGCACTGCAGAACGGGTGAACCGCAACAGGGCGGCGCCCTCGACGATACCGATCGTCAACGCGGGCAGGATGAGGGCGGCTATGGCCTTGCCGGGTTCGGCCCATCCATCCAAGGGGAATCCCTGGCTGGGCAGAATGCTGACCAGCCCAACACCTTTGCCGACAAGCAGAATGAGCAACAGACCGGTCCAGAGCACCGGGACGGCGGCAGCGGCTTGGGCGATGTATCCCACGAGTTGGCCGAACCTGGTGTCGTGCCGCAAGGCGGCATATACGCCAAGAGGAATGCCGATGACGACGGCGACGACAATGCCGAGCACGCAGAGAGGAAGGGTCACGGCCAGTTTCTCGGCCAACTCATTCTGAATGGGGCTGTTGGTGATGAGGGAACGGCCGAGGTCGCCATGGAGCAGGCCGCCGAACCAGTCGAAGTACTGCACGATCAGCGGTTGATCGAGCCCGTACCTCACCCTGATATCCGCGACCTGCTCCGGCGTCGCCTTGATGCCCCCGATGACCTGCGCCACGTCGCCTGGCAGAACCCGCAACACCACAAACACGATGATGCTTGTGATGAACAGGCCGACAGCAAAGAGCCCGAGGCGGCGCAGGACATACAGGGCCATAGCGGTTAGCTCGCCGCCTTGTCCACGCTCACTGAGCCAAGGTCGAGCCTGCTGTTGATCTCATTGACCGGGAATCCGTTGACGCCGTTGCGCACTGCCGTGACCGTACGGAAGTTGATCAGCCAATCGGCCGCGGCCTCCTGAGACACGATCTTTGCGGCCTGGGCAAGCAGTTTCGCCGACTCCTCCTCGGTCTTGGCCACCTGGGACTGGGCGAAAAGCGACTGCACTTCAGCGTTGTCGAAACCAAAGTAGTAGTCGGGGTTCGCCCATGATCCGAAGTCGTGGCTCTCAGCATGGTCGACGAGGCTCAACTCGAAATCCTTGTTCGTGTAAACATCCTGCAACCAGGTCGCGAACTCGACCGAATCGGTCTTGAGCGTGATGCCGACCTCGGCGAGCTGAGAGGTAAGAAGGTTGGGCAACACGTCACCGTAAAAACTGGGAACGGTAAGGGTCAGGGTGAGCCCATCGGCATAACCGGCCTCGGCGAGCAGAGACTTCGCCTTCGCCACATCATGCGGGTATAGACCGGTCAGGTCCTCGTAACCGGGGTCGCCCTCGGGAATGGGACCTCCGAGCAGGGCGTCCGCGTCTCCACGGGCCGTGACGATGGCTGCGTGGTCGATGGCATAGCGAATTGCCTGGCGTACCCGGATGTCAGAAAGCGGCGACTTGGCATTGTTGAACGCGAGAACGAACTTGTCTGAGGCAAGACCTTTCGTCAGCGAGAATGCGGCCGTGTCTACCGTCTTGGCGAGCGTCGCATCGATAGGGGCAAGCGCATCGATATCGCCCGCCTTGAGTGCATTCGCCGCCGCATTGGTGTCGGTGATGTAGCGCAGCACTACTTTTGCGACCTTGGCCTTCTCTCCCCAATAGCCGTCGTTACGGGTCAGGGTAAGCGAGTCGCCCTGCTTCCAGCTGTCAAGCAGGAAAGGGCCAGTCCCGATTGCGGTTGTCTTGAGATCGTTCGTGGCGGAGGTGTCGAGCACAAGGCCGGCACGGCCACCGAGTGCCCAGAGCAGGTCCGGATACGGCGTCGTCAAGGTGATCACGAGTTCGGTGTCGCTTGTTGCCTCGACGCTCGCGACTGAGCCGAGGTATTCGGAACCAAGATATTGGTTGTCGATCACACTCTGAATGGATTCGGCAGCCGTCTTGGCCGTTACCGCAGTACCGTTCGAGAATGTCACTCCGCTGGCGATGGTGAACGTGTAGGAGAGGGAATCGTCCGACACCTTCCATGCGGTGGCAAGAGCAGGGAGCGCATCGCCTGATCCATCCACCGATCGGGCCACCAACCCCTCGTACACGTTGCCGATAAGGGCTTGCTCAAGCGCTGCCCCCGACTGCGTCCGAATATCGAGGCTCGTCGGTTCAAGCACGAGACCGACCGTGAGGGTGGCATCGGTATCCACCGCCGCAGCCTGGGGCGCAGTGTTGTTGTTGACGACGACCACGGTGACGACGACGGCCACAACCACTACGACGGCAGCAAGCACGGCGGGAATTCCCCAACGGCGCGTGCGCCTCTTCTTCTCCTTGCCAACGAGGGTGTCGTCAACGCTCGAAGTCGGTGTCGGACCTTCGCCGACTGTCGTTCCATCAGGTGGGTTCTGATTGGCCGGACCGTCGCCAGTGGGTGTCGTGCTGTCACTCATGATGTCGCTGTTCCTTTCGGAGATGGTTGCCTCACAAACCGGGGCACGGTTCGTCTGCAGGGAACTCCATCCTCATTTCGATCCATGGTGTTGACCAAGCTTGTTGACACTAGACGTCGATATGCAACGAAGAGTGACCCAAAGCGACGTCATGTTTCACGTGCACGTGAACAACTGTGACGATCATCGGGGCACCGCGCCGGTAGGGCGAACGCCGAAAATCAGGTCGGCAAGAATCGCTGCCAACCCAGCGGGCGAATCCTCTTGCAGGTTATGGCCGCCCTCGAGGCGCAGCGCACGTGCCCCAGGCTGCAACGCGACAAACCGGTTGAAGGCCGCCTCGTCAATGAAGGACTGCGTTGCGGCAATGAGATCGAGTTGCTGTGGTGCCGACCCGATGAGATCCCAGAGAGGCCCTGCGTGCATAGTAGGAAAGCCCTCCGGCCCGAGCGTGCCGAGATGATGCTTCCAGATGACTCGTCCATCTTCGAGGATACGAGTGTTGTGAAACACACCGCGTTCCAATGACGCCTGGTCGCCGCCGAAGCCGAACGAGAGGGCGCGTTGAACGATCTCATCGCGCGACTCGAACACGCGGGGACCATCGAGGAAGGATGCGACGACACGTGCAGCCTCAGGCGGCAACGGAAGAATATCGACAAGCACCAGTTGACGAAAACCCGCAAACGCTTGGGCCGACAGCTCAATCCCAATCAGACCGCCGAGCGAATGCCCAACGATGGTGAACCCCTTATCCAGAAACCCAGCGGCAACTGCCGCGGACAGCGCCTCAGCGACAGGGCCAGCAATTCGGCCAGGTGTGTAGTCGGCGTCACTGCGCCATGGCGACTCGCCGTGCCCTGGGAGATCGAGCGCGAGAAACGAAGGATCAGCACCCGCACCTTCGCCCGCATCGGCGGCCGACGCCGCGGCTGCACGGACACGACCGTAGAGCGACAGGATGGTTGCGTCCCACGTATGCGCGTTGAGCGCAGCGCCGTGAATGAAAACCGCACGCGCAGGGCCGCTCCCCAAGCGGATGGCGCTCACCTCCCCCGTGAGGGCAACCCGCTCTACGGGCGGGAAGACCCCGGCGAACCCAACCGACTCCGCCTCAGCGGGCAGGAACGAAAACTCATCAACTCGAACGTCAGTCACAGTGCACAAGCATTCGCGCATTCGCCACAATCGACAAGCGAGTGCCGTCATAGAGCGAAACGTGGCAAGCCCGCTTGGCAGTGTTGCGCGTAGCATTGCGGCGCATGCGGTAGATCTCATGCCACGCGGCATAAACCATCGGTGAAGGAGCAGAAGCGTGACCAGACCATCCTGGGGCTTCGAGACGACACAGATCCATGCCGGTCAGGAGCCGGACATCGCCACCGGTTCTCGGGCGCTGCCGATCTACCAGACCACAGCCTACGTTTTTCCCGATGCCGACTCCGCAGCCGAACGATTCTCGGGGCGCAAATTCGGTTACACGTATGGCCGGCTGAACAACCCGACTCAGGCGGCGATCGAGGAACGTCTTGCAGCTCTCGAGCATGGCACCGCCGCAGTGCTGCTCGGCTCAGGACAGGCCGCAGTCAGCTATGCGCTGCTGACCCTTGCATCCATCGGCGACCACATCGTGGCAAGCCCGGCCCTCTATGGCGGCACTCGCACGTTGCTTAGCGTCAACCTGCCTCGGCGCGGAATCACCACCGACTTCGTTACCGACCCCACCGACCTAGAGTCGTGGCGTGCAGCAATCACCCCGCGCACGAAGGCGCTGTTCGCCGAGTCGATCTCGAATCCGGGTGGCGACATCCTCGATATCGAGGGAGTGGCCGCGGTCGCCCACGAGGCGGGGGTGCCCCTCATCGTCGATAACACGATCGGCACTCCATACCTCGTCCGGCCCATCGACTGGGGCGCCGACATCGTGGTGCACTCCGTGAGCAAGTTCCTGGCAGGACACGGCTCAGTTCTTGCCGGCGCGATCGTCGATTCCGGGCACTTTGACTATGCGGCGCACGCAGACCGGTTTCCGGAATTCAGCGAGTCCGTCGTCGGATATGACGATCTGGTGCTCAGTCGCGATTTCGGGCCTGGCGGCACGCTCGCACCCGACGGTGCGAACATCGCCTTTCTCGTCAAAGTACGGCTTGAGCAGTTGCACGATCTCGGCGCGGCAATCGCGCCGTTCAGCGCGTTCCTGGTGGGCCAGGGCATCGAGACTTTGTCGTTGCGGATGGATCGTCATGTCGCGAACGCCAAGGCGGTGGCCGAGTGGTTGACACAACGGCCTGAGGTCGAGCATGTCACGTATTCCGGGCTTCCTTCCTCCCCGCAGTTCGCCCGCGCACAGAAGTACACACCCCGCGGGCCTGGCTCGATCGTGTCGCTTGAGGTGCATGGCGGGGAGCCTGCCGGCCGGGCGTTCGTCTCTGCACTGAAGCTGCACTCGCACGTGGCGAACATTGGCGACGTGCGCTCGCTGGTGATCCACCCGGCATCCACCACTCACGGCCAAATCAGCCCGGATCAGCAATTGGCTGCGGGAGTGACGCCCGGCCTGGTGCGGTTGTCTGTCGGACTTGAGACGCTTGACGACATCTTTGCCGACTTGGAGCTCGGATTCGCCGCTGCCCGACGCGTGGTCGCCCGATGAGTTCGATTTCCGATGTGATCGGAGTGCGAGTCGGGCATTCGCAGCGCATCGGCGACGGCTGGCTGACCGGCGTGACCGTTGTGGTGCCTCCCGAGGGGACGTTGGGTGCGGTGGATGTGCGCGGCGCTGCGCCAGCCTCATTGCAGACGGCTGCGCTGGACTCCCGCGCCGCAGCTCCTCTTCCTCAAGCGATTGTGTTGACAGGTGGCAGTTCGTTCGGGCTCATTGCGGCCCACGGTGCTGCGGCAAGGCTTGCGGATGAGGGGCGCGGATATTTTGTCGGGCCAGGTCACCACGACGTGATCCCACTTGTTCCCGCCGCGGCGATTTATGACGTCGGAAGGGGCGGACGATTCGATGCGACCCCGACCACCGACATGGGGTATGAAGCCACCGAGAATGCGCTGAACTGTGGGGACTGGTCGACTTTCGAGCGCGGGTCGGTGGGTGCCGGCACTGGGGCGGCGATCCTGAATGAACGATACAAAGGCGGGGTCGGGACCTCATCGTTGACCGTGTTGTTATCGGGAGACATCCCCGTGACGGTAGGCGCATTGGCAGTGGTGAACGCGTTCGGGGCACCGATCGTGGGGGAACATGACCCGTTGACGGGACCCTCCCCACAGCTTCATGCACCTCATCCAGGATTCCCGCCATTCAATACAACGCTCGTCGTTGTCGCCACCGATGCCGATCTCGACCTCGGCGCGCTGCATCACACGGCCGCGGTGTCGCATGACGGCATCGCACGGGCGATTGACCCGGTGCACACATTGGCTGATGGCGACATTGTTTTCGCGTTGTCCACTGGTCGGGTGCGGGTGCCAGGTGTCGAGCAACGGTTTGAACGCTCGTTTGCATGGCGCGACAACATGATCGGCATTCAGGCGGCAGCAGCCCGCGCTGTGCACGCCGCGATTCTCGACGGGTTGCGCAGTGCAACAGATGTGTCGACGCCGGTATTCGAGCTGCCTCGGTATCCGCTGTAAATGTGCGAACTGCACGCCCTGCCCCGCCGCAAGAAGCAGACGCGCGAACGGGTTAGGCGAAATCGCCTGTCAAACGAACCGCGCCGCCAGCTACACCCTTTGCTCCCGATACGAAATCGGTCAAGTCATGCGCGCCCGTGGACACGCGACCGGCAACCCACGCGTTTATGCCAAACCGGGCGAGCGCCGCAATGATGCCGCTTCCAGAATCGTGCGAAGCGACAATGAAGAAACCAACACCCAGATTCCAGGTGTCCTCGGTCTCGGCCAACGACAATCCGCCCACCGAAGCCAACGCACCGAACACCTCAGGCGGCCGCCACGTCGAACGATCGACCTCGACGAAAGAACCCGTGGGCAGCACGCGCGCCAAATTGGCGGCAATGCCACCACCCGTCACATGGCTCATACCATGGATGCGCGAGCCGATCGACTCGTCATCGAGCAGCGCGAGCAGTGGGGTCGTGTACAGGCGGGTCGGCTCAAGCAGGGCCTCGCCAACCACTCCGCCAAACTCATCCACCCGGTCGGCAAAGCCGATGCCAGCACCAGCCAGAATGTGCCGCACCAGGGAAAACCCGTTCGAATGCAAGCCAGAGGACGCAACGGCAATCACCAAATCTCCGGCGACCACACGGTCGGGGCCAAGCACATTCTCCGACTCGACAACACCAACCGCCGCACCCGCGACGTCATAATCGTCAGCCGCAAGCAAGCCAGGATGCTCTGCCGTCTCGCCGCCAACAAGCGCCGTGCCCGTATCGGCGCACGCGTTCGCGATACCAGCCACAATGGTGGCAATGCGCTCAGGAACCACCGCACCGCACGCAATGTAGTCGGTCATGAACAGCGGCCGCGCACCGACAACCACGATGTCGTCGACAACCATGCCCACCAGATCTTGCCCGATGGTGTCATGTTTGTCGAGCGCTTGAGCAATCGCCACCTTGGTGCCCACCCCGTCGGTGGACGTTGCGAGCAGTGGATGTACGTAGTCCTTCAGCGCAGCCACATCGAAAAGCCCGGCGAAACCACCGATGCCACCAAGAACGTTCGGCCCGTGCGTGCGCGCCACGGAAGCCTTCATCAGTTCAACGGCGCGATCGCCGGCCTCGGTGTCAACCCCAGCAGCCGCGTATGCGCCGCTCATGCTCGTGCATCCCCTGGCAGAGAAATCAACGGCGCCGAAGAGGAAGACGCATGCGCTATCGGCGCGCCCACATCCATCAATCCTTCAAGCTCAGAATCGGGGCCGGGGTTGCATCCTTCAACATTCTCAAGCACTCCCTTGCCCAGCTGATCGGCTGTCGGCAACGGGATCGGGTATACGCCCGTAAAGCACGCAAGGCACAGCTCATCGACCTTTTGTTGCGTCGCCTCGATCATGCCTTCCTGGCTGAGATACGCAAGCGAATCGGCACCAATGGATTGACGAATCTCGTCGACACCAAGGCCCGTGGCAATCAGCTCGGCCCGCGAGGCGAAATCGATGCCATAAAAACACGGCCAGGTAATTGGCGAAGACGAAATACGCACATGCACTTCGGCGGCCCCAGCCTCACGCAGCATAGCCACGAGCGCGCGTTGCGTATTACCGCGCACAATCGAATCGTCGACGACGATGATGCGTTTGCCGCGAATAACCTCTTTGAGAGGGTTCAGTTTGAGGCGAATACCGCGTTGACGAATGGTCTGCGACGGCTGAATAAAGGTACGGCCAACATACGCATTCTTGACAAGCCCTTGGCCGAAGGGGATGCCAGATGCCTGGGCAAAACCGATCGCCGCAGGCGTTCCCGACTCTGGAGTAGGAATGACGAGGTCGGCCTCAACCGGAGACTCGCGAGCCAGCTGCCGGCCCATTTCCACACGAGACGCCTGCACCGAACGGCCGTTGATCGTCGTGTCCGGCCTGGCCAAATACACGTATTCGAAAATGCACGCCGCGCGCTTGACCGCCGCGAATCGGCTCGATCGCAAACCGTTCTCGTCAATCGCAATCAACTCGCCCGGCTCGACCTCTCGCACAAAAGAGGCGCCGACGATATCCAAGGCAGCAGTCTCGCTGGCGACGACCCAGCCGCGCTCAAGACGCCCGAGCACCAACGGCCGCACGCCCTGCGGATCCCTCGCCGCGTACAACGTGTTCTCATCCATGAACACAAAGCAGAATGCGCCATGCACCAGAGGCAGCACTTCAAGCGCGGTGGCTTCGAGGGTGTGATCCATGTCACCGCGCAGCAGACCAGTAAGCACGGCAGTGTCTGTCGTGTTTCCCTGATCGAGCTCAATGTTGGGCTGGTCGGGATAGCGCGACTTGAGCAGCTTGTAGAGATCGGCCGTATTGGTCAGGTTGCCGTTGTGTCCAAGGGCGACGGTGCCTGTGGATGTGCGTCCAAGCGTTGGTTGCGCATTCTGCCAACTCGACGACCCTGTGGTGCTGTAGCGCGTGTGCCCGACCGCGATGTGTCCGACAAGCGTGTTGAGAGTCGACTCGTTGAACACTTGGGAGACGAGACCCATATCTTTGTAAATGAGGATCTTGCGGCCATCGGACGTGGCAATGCCTGCCGACTCTTGGCCGCGGTGCTGCAAGGCGTAGAGACCGAAATAGGTGAGCTTAGCCACCTCCTCGCCCGGCGCCCAGACGCCGAATACACCGCAGGCATCCTGAGGCCCCTTCTCACCAGGAATGAGTTCATGATTGAGGCGTCCATCACCACGAATCAACAGGTTCTCCTTGACCGTTCGGGGTGGAAAATCGGATGCGTGACCTTTATAAAGTGCACGGCACCATCCTAACCGCTGGCAACATATTCGCTACACCCCAAACCGGGCGGGGGTGCCGTTTGTTCCCTCGACGTGGCGGTGGACTCAGAAGCCGGCGGCTAGTCCGCGCTCAGCTGCGCGTCTGCGCGTCTACCTAAACCCACCTGGCCACGCGTCGAGCACGACGGTCGCATATGTGCAGTTTTGTGGTTCGGTTACGGCATGTCACATTTTCTGGCCAAAAATCGCACGGCAGGAGAGGAGGCGAATGAATTCGGTCAGCGGGTATCGGCCGGAAAAACGACGCCGGCGTCTGCGCGCATCCACCCGCTCACAGTAGCCACCTGCTCAGCGAGTTCGCGCAGCTCGGAATAGCTTCGGCTGCCCTCCACCTCGTGCGGGAATGCCAACAGCCGACGAGTGAAGTCAGCTACTTCATCGGCAAGTGGATTACTCGGCAAAGCAGCTAGGGGAACCGGCGTGCCAGTTGTGTCGCCTCGTTGCCACACCTCAGCATGCTCGACCGCGGCCACGTTGTTGAAGGAAAGCACCGTGCCATCGGGGCCGTATATCTCATTGAGTTGGTGAGAGGCCTGAGCCTTTGAGACCGTGAGTTGTACGGTGAAATCGCGATACAGCAGCAGCCCCGTGCCCTCGGAGTCAGCACCCGTGTCCGCAAGAACCCGCGCAATATAATTGGCCTGCTCCGGCATACCGAACCAGTCGAGAGCCGCATACAGTTGATAAACACCAAGATCGACCAGTGCCCCGCCCGAGTACTCTGCGGTGAAGATGCGCGGCCGGGTTCCTGCACGGTAGGCGGGAAACCGTGACGAGTATTGGCGAAAGACAAACGAGGCACCCGTGATCGTGTCACGTTGCTTGACGATATCGCGAAGCACACGATAGTTGGGTTCATAGATATGGCGCGCCGCCTCAAGGAGGAGAACCCCCGAGGCATCTGCCAAATCGTTCGCGCGGTGCCACTCCGTCAGGTTTGAGAAAGCCGGCTTCTCGACGAGCACATGCTTGGCAGACCTGAGAACGGTACACGCGTGCGCGAAATGCATACTGTTTGGGCTCGCCACATAAATGACACACGCCTTGCCATGCCGAGAAAGCTCGTCAACGGAACCTAGCGGGTCAGCTTCGACACCCGCATCTCCAAGCGAAGCGAGAAACGCGCTGGCCTTTTCACTCGTCGACCCGACAGCGGCGACTAAACGCCACTGCCCGTTGGCTACCGCGGCGTCAATGAACTGCCGTGAGATCACCCCGGTTCCAATGACAGCAAAGTCGATCATGGTTTTACAGCTCGCTAATGGTGACGTCACCATAAATCGTGGCCCAGTCTGCATCAAAGTCGGAAACCGCTTTGCTAATCGCCGCCGCGTCAAATGCATCGCGAAGCAACTGTGGCTGCAAAGTCACCGCATGAGACCCAGCAAGGAAGGCTTCATTGACTTGAGCGATGTTCTTGAAGCTGGCCGAAAGCAGCCGAGTGGACGCGCCGTTGCCCGAAATCGTGGTGGCAAGCGCACTCACCACGCCCTTCGGATCGCCCTCAAGGTTGGCAATGCGGTTGTAGTAGGGAGCGAGATAGTCAGCGCCGGCCGCAATTGCCGCAAACCCTTGAATCTTTGAATAGATGGCAGTAGCAGTCACGCTGATTCCCCGTGCTTTAAGCTCCTGCATCGCTGCCAAACCTTGCTCTGTGGTGGGAACCTTGATGTAAACCTGATCGTCGACTTTGCCGAGCAAGGCGTCGGCGTCAGCGAGGATGGCTTCGCGCGTGTGGCCGACGACCTGCACATGCAAAGTGCGGCCGAAACCGATAACCTCACGAATGCTTCGCAGGTGAGTAAAGAAATCGATGCGCCCCTCTGCTTTGACAATGGACGGGTTAGTCGTCACACCTGTATACGGATAAATCGCCCCAAAACTTTTTATTATGTCAAGATTGGCGGTATCGAAAAGGAATTCCATAGCGTACTCATTTCTTTGTTGAATAGGTGCAGAACGACAAGACGCCCTGGGCGGTGCACAAGAGGTCGAAGCGTGCCTGCTCGTCGGGAGCCTCGTGCGAGTCCGACTACAGACGACTCACCTCTTCTGCAAAGAAGTGGTCAAGTGCCTCAGCGAGAGACTGCTCGTCTTCGCCGTCTATCTCCATAGAAACGGCGGAAAGATAGGTGGCCTGCGCGGTGACAAGACCGATGAGGCTTCGCGGGTCGTAGTTCACACCATCTTTCTTCATCACAATCGAGGAAGTGAATCTTTTGGCAAGCCTGGTGAGCTCTTTGGCTGGCCGAGCATGCAGGCCCTCCGGCGCAAGTACTGTGTATTCACGAATGATCATGACTTTTTCTCCAAATATTCTTTGATAGCGGTGGCGCTGTCCATTTTCAGCACCGTTTCGGTGATGCGAGCGGCCTGTTCCATGCTCAGGCCACGAATCTTGTCTTTGACGTATGGGATGCTTGCGGGGCTCATGGAAAACTCTTCAAGCCCCAACCCCATGAGCAATGGCGCTGCCGAAGCATTGCCTGCCATCTCCCCACACATCCCCACCTTCACGCCATACTGCTTGGCAACATCGATCGTGTGTTTGATGAGGCGAAGCACTCCAGGGTTGTAATGGCTATATAGGTCGGCAATCTTGGCATTGGTGCGGTCTACTGCGAGCGTGTACTGACAGAGGTCATTAGTGCCGATGCTGAAGAACTGCACATGCGGAGCGAAGATCTCGGCGGCAGCGGCGACGGCCGGAATCTCGACCATGATGCCTACCTTGAGGTCTTCATCAAACGCATGCCCCTCGACGCGGAGCTGCGACTTGCACTCCTCAAGAAGAGCAAGCGACCGCTTCAACTGACTGAGCGCCCCAATCATCGGGAACATGATTCTGACATCGCCAAACGCGCTTGCTCGCAAGATCGCGCGCAACTGATCTTTGAAGAGATCAGGCTTATCGAGACACACTCGTATCGCCCGGTAACCCAAGAACGGATTCTGCTCTTCAGGAATTGCGAGGTAGGGGATGCCCTTGTCGCCCCCAGCGTCAAGGGTACGGATAATGACCGGCTTCCCGTCCGCTTGTTCAACGGCAGTCTTATACGAATAGAACTGTTCTTCTTCAGTGGGAGCCTTTGGGAGGTCCATGAAGATGAACTCTGTGCGGAACAGCCCTACGCCCCCGGCTCCCACCTCGTGTATGGCGGCAGCTTCGTGCGGGTGAGCAATGTTGATCGCCAGCTCGACGGAAACGCCGTCGAGTGAGACAGCGGGTAGGCCACGAAGATTCTGAACTCTCTCTCGGTCCTCATTGAACCGGGCCTGCCTTTGTTCGAAAATCGCAATCTCATCGGGGTTGGGTTCGACTACCAGTTCGCCGGTTACACCGTCGAGAGCCACGTTTTGACCGCTACGCACGCGGTCGGGTCGAACTCCGACAATCGCCGGTATCTGAAGGGTCTTCGAAAGGATTGCGGTATGCGATGTTTCCGAGCCAAGTTCAGTGACGAGAGCCAGGACATTTCGCGTGTCCATGGTCGCGGCCTCGCTCGGAGTGATGTCCTCGGCAAATACGATCACCGGCTCATTGAGGTGGGAGAGATCAACAAGTTCTACTCCAAATGCTTGGGCTGCAAGCCTGGTGCCCACATCGCGGATGTCGGCTGCCCGGTCTCGATAATACGCAACCTCGAGACTTTCGAATTGAGCTGCGATGTCATCGGTAGCACGAAGCAAGGCATCACCTGCTTCGATGAGCGAAACCTCAACGTATTCGTTGGCTTTGTTGAGGAGGGCTGGGTCTTCAGCAATCTCCAGCTGAACCTCAATCAGATCTCGAGCGACCGACTCTTCATCGCCTTGCCGCGCAAGAATCTGATTGAGGTACTCCTGGGTGCGAGTCACCGCTCGAAGGATGCGCGTTTTCTCGTCGTCGACCTCAGTAACCGTGATCATGCGATGCGTCGGCTTGATCACTCTGCTCTGGTAAACGAGGGCCTTGCCGATGGCGATGCCACGTGAGACACCGACTCCTCTGTTCATGAGAATGCTCCTCTTCGGGGGTAATTCACTAATTGATGACGGAACTAGCTCTTGCTCAACTGAGTTTCAAGCGATTCCATGATTTGGTCGGCCTTCTTGATTGCAACACTGACGCCGACGCGAAGCAGCGGCTTTCCAGCGAAGCGGGCTTCGTCATTGATCGGCATATCGTTGGTGAGAATGACTGCATCCGCCTCGGCGACATCCGTCTCGGTAATCCGGTTTTCAACTCCGATGGATCCCTGGGTTTCGACCTTAAGCTCGATCCCCTTGCGGGCGGCTGCCTTTTGAAGCGCCTCTGCAGACATGTACGTGTGGGCCACGCCTGATGGGCAGGCGGTGACTGCAACTATTTTCATAAGTACTTTCCCTTCGGATTAGTCGACGCTCAGAGTAAAACTGTCACCAGCTGCAGCAGCGTTAGCCGACGCAGTTGGCTCTTCGTGAATAACCGCATCGCGCTTGAGCAGCAAGACAACGACCACAGAAACTGCGACGCCGATGATGACGGCGATGATGTAGACGAAGGCTGACGCAATCGAGCCTGTCCCCGCAAGACCGATGAGGCCGCCCCAAGCCACGCTAGATTTGGCTCCAAGGGCGAGGGCGACAGCAGCACCAACCGCTGAGCCAGACATCGTCGCGGCAATGACTCGAATGGGGTCGCCAGCTGCGAAAGGAATCGCACCTTCCGTAATGCCGACTGAGCCCATGACGATGGCAGACTTGCCAGCCTCTCGCTCCTCAACGGTGAACCGGCGCTTGAGAATGAAAGTCGCAATCGCCAGGGCGATCGGCGGAACACAAATTGCGACATCCATCGCCGCGATGTAACCCGATCCCCATGTGCCCAACTCACTCATCGCGACAGTGGCACCCAGCGTGTAGGCAACTTTATTGACAGGTCCCCCTAGATCGAAACCGATCATGGCGCCAATAATGAGACCGAGAAGGATGGCGTTCGCACCGGTCATGCCCACGAGGAAGCTATTAAGGCCCGTCATGAGCGCGGTAATCGGTACGCCGAGAATGTACTTCATGACGACCCACACCGCAAAGGTGCCGATAAGTGGAATCACGAGAATTGGCATGACCGAGCGAATCGACTTGGCCACGGGAATCTTCTTGAGGTAATAGCAAATAATTCCTGCAAGGAAACCTGAAACAATGCCTCCGAGGAAGCCGGCGCCGATGCTCACGGCAATCGATCCACCAATGACACCTGGCGCGATCCCCACACGATCTGCAATCGAGTAAGCGACGTACCCCGAAAAGATGGGAATCATGAACCCAAGTCCGACGACGCCGAGTTGGTAGAGGTCGTATAAGAAAGTTCCCTCGGCCGGCACACCACCAGTGCTAGTGCTGAGCGCGACGGGAATCGAAAGCAGGATGCCGCCGGCAACGACAAAAGGAATCATGTAGGAGACGCCAGACATGAGGTGACGGCGCGTGCCCTTAAAAATGGCACCAAGTTCGTTCATTTCATACTCCATTGGATAAAAGATCACTAATAAATGGAAGGAAAGGTCGGCGTTTCGATCTCGACTTTGAGGCACCGACTTAGGAAGTTGCCGAAATTTTTCGGCTTAATTTTGGCCTTGTCTCCACCTTTCTCATGTGATGTCTTCGATGAGCCCAACGATTTCGTTTGGGTATTTGGCCTTGCTGATGGTGTTGCGGAACTCGTCGTCAACGAGTTTGCGGAAAAGGGTTGCAAGTATCTTGAGATGGCGATCACCGGCGTCTTTCATCGGCACAGCGATAAGAAATACCAGGTTGACGTCTTCTTCCTCGTCCCAATGCACTGTGTGAGCCAGTCGGGCGAACCCTATTGTGGCGGCTAGAGCATGATCAGTTTTTGCATGTGGTGTCGCGACTGAAAATCCGACGGCAGTGGACGAGGAGTTTTCACGCTCAAGCACTGCGTCGACATATCCGTCGATGCTGTCGATGCGTCCTTTCTCAAGGAAACGGGAAGCCAGTGCCCGCACGATGTCTGCCTTTTCGGTTGCGACTACGTCGAACAGGATGAGCTGGGGATCTACGAGTTTGTCCACGGTTTTCTCACTTCGTCTTTGAGGGTGCGGTCCGTTGACACAGACACTATCCCGGTCATCACAATTTTGCAAATGGGCGGATAGCGCTCAATTGAGCGCACCACTTTTCGTTCGCTCAGACGGCGCTATACTCTCTACTAGATCGTGCAAGTAGCGACTCAAGTGACCCACACAACGCAGTGTCGCGGGCCCTGAGAATGAAGGAGACCAACCATGACGCCCACTTCCACCCGTAGCGCTCCCACTCGAAGCCACTCATTCATCGGCATCCCATCGCGGCCCCGCATTCAAGAGTTGCGCGATGAGATGCTCAGTGAAGAGCGGGTCGTTTCGGTAGAACAGGCGCTCATTACCACTCGGGTGTATGCAGCACATCCCGACGAACCCGTCATCGTGCGGCGTGCTCTCGCTCTAGCGCAGGCATTACAGGAGCTCAACATCGTTATCCACCCTCGCGAGCTAATCGTCGGCAATCGCACCGCACAGGTTCGCGCCGGGGTCGTCTCACCTGAGGCAGGCAGTTCATGGGTCGACCGAGAAATCGAATCACTTCCCACCCGCCCCCAGGATCGATTCGCTGTAGACGCGCAGACCATAACGGCATTCCGCACCCAAATCTCACCCGCCTGGAAAGGCCTCTCACTCGAAGATGTCATCCGCGATCGTTGCGGCGCATCCATAGACGAAATCGACAAAGTCGTCAAGATCAACCAAAAAGACCATGCACAAGGGCACATTTGCCCCGACCTCACTCGGTGGCTCACGCTCGGGCCTGCAGGCCTCAAGGCTGAGGCCGATTCGGCACTCTCGAATGCAACTGGGGATGCAGCCGACTTCTACCGAAGCGTCTCCATCGTGATGGGAGCTGCCCAAGCATTTCTGCTGCGCTACGCGCAACTCGCACACACTATGTCCGCTCAAGAGACGAATCCGGAAAGGCAGGCCGACCTTGACACGGTCGGCAAGGCACTCGACCACATCGCAGTCGAGGCCCCCTCAAGCTTTCACGAAGCCGTGCAATCGACGTGGATGCTGTTCGTCCTGTTGCATGCCGAATCGAATGCGTCGTCATTCTCACCAGGTCGCCTCGACCGCATCCTTGAGCCCTACTACCAGCACGACCTCGATGCAGGAACACTTAGCCGAGAAGGCGCACTCGAACTCATCGAGTGCCTATGGCTCAAGTTCAATTCGATCGTGTATCTGCGCAACCAAAACAGCGCCAAGTACTTTGCCGGATTCCCCATCGGATTCAACATCGCCATTGGAGGGCAGGATGAGAATGGGGACGACGTTGCGAACGACCTTTCATTCCTGTTTCTTGCCGCACAAGCGCACCTCGGCCTGCCACAGCCGAACCTCTCAGTGCGACTCCATAAAGGCACCAAGGATGAGCTCCTTACTGAGGCTATCCATGTGGTCGCCCGCGGGTCGGGGATGCCCCAGTTCTTCAACGACTCCTCAGTGATACCCGCGCTGATTGCCTTAGGAATCCCCGAGCGAGAAGCCCGAGACTACGCCATCGTCGGTTGCGTCGAGCTCACCACCCAAGGCAATAACCTTGGCTGGAGCGACGCCGCAATGTTCAACCTCAACAAAGTCCTCGAACTGACCCTCACCGGCGGAATCGATCTACTCACCGGAAAACAAATCGGCCCGAACTTTGGGACGTTGAGAGAGTACGAGAAATACGAGGACCTCGAAGCGGCATTCGCCGCGATGATCGATCACTACACCGAGCTGATGATCGCCGCATGCGACGTCGTCGATCGTACCCATGCGGACATTCTGCCCTCGCCCCTGCTCTCGTCCGTCATTGACGGGTGCCTGGAAAAGGGTGTCGACGTCACTCGGGGTGGAGCGATCCACAACCTCTCTGGGATACAGATGATCCAGGCAGCCTCTCTCGCCGATAGCCTGGCGAGCATCAAAACCCTCATCTACGACGCCAAAAAGCTCACTGCTGACCAAATGATGTCAGCGCTCGAAGCAGACTTCGAGGGGTTCGAAGTCGAGCAAGCAATCATGCTCAACAAGGCCCCCAAGTATGGCAATGACAACCCGGAAGTCGATGCCGCGGCTGCCAAGTGGGCCAGCTACTTCGCTGCTGGCCTCAAGAAGTACGTCAATGCGCGCGGAGGCAAGTACCACACCGGCATGTACACCGTGTCTGCGCACGTACCAATGGGACAGAATGTGGGGGCCTCCCCAGATGGACGTAACGCACGGCAACCCCTTGCCGATGGCGGGCTTTCGCCCGTCTACGGTCGCGACATGACCGGCCCCACCGCCGTGTTGCACACAGTGTCGCGTCTCGACAACACCCTCACCTCCAACGGAGGGCTGCTCAATATGAAGTTCCTGCCAGAGTTCTTCGCAAGCGAATCCAATGTGGACAAGTTCTCAACCTTCATGCGAGCCTTCATTGACCTTGAGATCCCACACGTGCAGTTCAACGTCGTGCGCCGCGAAGACCTCATCGCAGCGCAAGCCCATCCCGACCAATACCGCAGCCTTACCGTGCGGGTCGCAGGATATACCGCCTACTTCGTCGAGCTTGCAGGAGACCTGCAAAACGAGATTATCGCCCGAACGACACAGTCACTCTAAGACAGCCGATCTACGAACATGACTCCAAGCCACCCCGATGTCGTGGGTAGCGGCGTCGCCGCGCCGCTACCCACACACACTCCCACCGACGACGCCCTGGCAACAGTTGTCGACATTCGGCGATTCTCGATACACGATGGCGCAGGAATCCGCACCACAGTATTTCTCAAGGGCTGCCCCTTAGCCTGCGTCTGGTGTCAGAACCCGGAAACAATCTCACCCCGGATCGAACCCGTTTTCTTTCCGAAAACCTGTATTGGCTGTGGCAAATGCGTAGAAAAATCTTCCAATGGTGAAGCGATCCGGGATAGTGACGGAGCCATCGCAATAGACACAACCGCACAAGGAAACTGGCAAGCGATCATCGACGCCTGCCCCACAGGCGCCATTAGGTGGAACGCAACCTCATACCGAATCCCTGAGCTTGTAGAACTGCTGCTCCGCGATCGGCCCTTCTTTCGCAATGGAGGAGGCGTAACACTGTCTGGCGGCGAGCCACTCTTTCGCCCCAAAGTAGCCATTGAGCTTCTTCGACAATTGCACGCTCAGCATGTCGACACCGCGATCGAGACAGCCCTTCACGTCAAGACATCCGCTATCGCCGAAGCGGCCGAACACCTTGACACGATCTTCGCCGACATCAAGATATTCGACTCCATAAAACACGCTGCGGCCATCGGACGAGGCAACTCACTCGTGCTTGAAAACATTCACTACCTGCTTACCTCCTCCCACCGCGAAAAAGTCGTCGTGCGAACGCCGCTCATTCCCGGCTACACCACTGACCCAGAGAACATTCGTGCAATAGGCCACTATCTGAGGTCACTCAACCCAGATGTGCGCTGGGAACTGCTCAACTACAATCCACTCGCCGGAGCTAAGTACGATCAAGTCCCCGACAGAGAGTTCGCATACGCAGCCGGAAAGAATCCCCCCCTCTACACAGAGGACGAGATGAAAGAATTCCGGGATCTTGCGCGGTCGACCGGAGTACGCCGTATCGTCGAGCAGTAGAGTGACACCACACCCGTACATACCCCACAGAAGAGAGTCACGCCGAGTGTCGAAGCAGCCCACCATCGCTGATGTTGCCAAGGCAGCGGGGTATTCGAGGGCAACGATCTCGCTCGTGCTGGCGGATAGCCCCCAGATTCCCCAACACACGAAGGAACGAGTACGGGCGACGATGGCCGAAATGGGGTATGTATACAACCGATTGGCCGGGATGGTGAGGGGCGGCCGCTCGCACACAATCGGGCTAGTGCTCACCAATATTCGCAACCCATATTTTGCCGAACTTTCGATGTCTGTGGATGCTGCCGCGCGCGACGCAGGGTACACACTCATTCAGGGCTATAGCTTTGGCGATGCCGAACGAGAAAAGTCGCTCATCAGAGTGATGAAGGAGAACCGCGTCGATGGCCTCCTCGTTCTAGCCGTCGCGGACACGGATGTCGACGCATTCGATACCCACACCGAAGAGCCAAGCCTCGTCGCCCTCCTCCGCAAACCACTCACCGCCAAAGTTGACTTTGTCGGAGTCGCGGAATCAGCATCCGGCACTCTCCTCGGTTCTCATCTCGCCAAACGAGGAGTGCGCAGCGCAGCCTTCCTTGGCGGCACCAGCCATTCCCGCATTCGTGAAGACCGTATTCAAGGGCTTCGCATCGGGCTGGGAACCCCCGAAGCACTTCCAGACAGCGCGACACTATACGCAACACACCGGGATGACGATTTCCGTGAAGCAACTCGCCTCGTCGATCAACTCATCGAGTCGCACCCGATACCCGATGCAATAGTCGCATACAACGACTCCTGGGCTGGGGGAATCTATCATGGACTTAAAAACCATGGAATCGAGCCCGGAATCGACGTCGCCATTGCAAGCTTTGACAACATCCCTCTCGCCCAACAAATGCAGCCTCCACTAACAACCATTGACACCGATCCGTGGAAGGTGGGCAGCACCGCCGTTCGAATCGTCGTCGACCGAATCGCAGACCCCCAACGCAAGCCAGAATGTGTGCTCATCGAGCCAAGGCTGATCGAACGCGCATCCACCCTTTCGTGGCAGAGTTCCGCCAACCATCTGCCAAGAAACCTCCCACCTACCTTTGCTGCACGGAGTGACTCGTGACTGACATTTCCACGAACGGCCATGTGCCACAACTCTTCCTTGCCGCACGGGTGGCTCGTATGCACTACCTCCAGGGCCTTACCAACCTGGAGATCGCCGAAAGGATGGGCATCAGTCGATTCAGGGTGGCGCGATTGCTCGAACGGGCCCTCAAAACCGGCATAGTTCAGATCACTATCAACTCCCCACTCGGCATCGACCAAGACCTCGGCACGGCGCTCATCGAACGCTTCGACCTCGCCGAAGCTCTCGTTTACCCCGTTGCCGGCGTTCTCGACGAAACAGTTGACAAACACATCATCCTCGACAACGTGGGCGGCCTCGCCGCGCGGTACCTGAGTGACGTCTTGCATGACGGCGGTAAGTTCGGGGTGACGTGGGGTAACGCTGTAGAGGCAGTGGCTAAGGCATTGCCCGCCATCGGTGGACTGCCGAATGCCGATGTGATCCAAATGGTTGGTGGGCTGTCAAGCGCCCAAGACTCGATGCAAGCAATGGAGGTGCTCTCCCGGTTCTCCAACGCTGCAGGAGGAAACCTCTACGCGCTCCATGCGCCCTTAGTGGTTTCAGAAGCATCCACAGCAAAAAGCTTGAGAGCAGACGGGAGCATTCGCCGCACACTATCGCAGGTTGGTGAGCTCGATGCGGCAATAGTGGGCATTGGCTCGTGGAATCCTCCCGAATCGCAGATGATCAAATTGTTTGACGCCAAGACTCGTTCTGCGGCCCTTGCCAAGGGAGCGACGGCCGACCTCAGCGGAATCATCATCGATCAGAGCGGCGACCAGATCTCCGGTGGCCTCGCAGACGTAACCATTCGTGCAGACGCCAAAGAGTTCCGACGCATCCAAAGTGTGATTGGTGTCGCAAGCGGCGTAGGCAAAGCGCACGCGGTCAGGGCTGCCCTTGCAGGTAACTGGATCGATGTGCTCGTCACAGACTCTCTCCTAGCTTCGGCGCTCCTTGCCGAACCCTAGCCTCGAGAAATTCGCTCAGCCCTCGTCTGTCCCCTGTTGAGGCTCAGGCTGCTGGCCGGTCGACGATCCGACAACATTATCCGGCTGCTCGACTGACAGGGTCGCCTCGGCGGCACTCGCCCGTTTACGCGACCGCCGGTCGATGGCCAGGTAGATAGCAAGACTCAGTACAACAAACAGCGGGACCGAGATCAGCAGCACCCAGCCCGCGGCCTGCGCTCGGCTCAGCGACTCCGACTCAGGGAAGCCGAACCCGACGATGGTGCCCACCAGTGCCCCAAGCAGTATGCCAAGCACTACAAAAGTGCGGAGCTTAGGGGCGCGACGAATCTGCACGACATGCAACTGAGTGGGAGGATGCGCGGCATCGCCCGCCTCATCGGGTGCAACTTCTGGTTTGGCCTGCAGTTCCGTACTTGCCTGCTCAACTGCAAGCGCGTCTACCCCTAACGTGGCCGACGTCGGCTCGGCGGCACCCAGCTCATATCCTGTTGGCTGCGGAACAGCACCCTCACCCTCGTCTGGCATGACAGTCAGGCTACCAGCGCGAAGAAGTTCGCCGCTTTCCGCGCTGCCGACGGTTGAGGGAGGGCCAGCGGCACGATCCCTTCTTATAAGGCAGGCTTAACCGCTCTCGTGACGCAACGAGCACCACACGCTAGCGCCGCAAGATCGGCAGGTACTCCGAAATGTCGGCACGCGACCCTGAGGCGTGCACGCGCCCGGCGCCAGCGGCGTCTGCCCACGCCAATCGACCAACAGCAAGCCCCAGCCACGTTTGCGCATCCATTTCGACGACATTGGGTGGGGTACCACGAGTGTGCCGAGGCCCTGCGACAATCTGAACGGCACCAAACGGCGGCACACGTACTTCCACGCTGTGCCCAGGATGCGCTTCGGCTGCCGCTCCGAGCAAAAATCGCACGGCGAGCGCCACTGTCGCACGATCAGTTGCGCCCGCGAGCGCGGCATCCACTGCCGGCACGCCGTCACTGGCAAGAATCTTCTTTGCACCCACGCTTCCACCATACGGGGCCAAGCACATCCGCCCGCACCTCAAACACGACCAAAACACCATCAGACGACGACTGCGAATCAACCCTCAACACAGGTCGCTAAGGTGGGTGTGTGCGAATTCTGGTCATCGGCAGTGGCGCACGGGAACACGCAATCGTGACCCGCCTCCTCGCCGACAACACGCCCCATGCCATTCTGTGCGCGCCCGGTAACGCGGGCATTGCCGACGACGTCGAAACCCGCTCCGTCGACGCCGAGTCTCCGACCGCCGTGCTTGAGCTTGCTTCCCAGTTTGCTGCCGACCTCGTCGTCATCGGACCAGAGGCACCCCTTGTCGCTGGGGTCGCCGATCCGTTGCGGGCGGCAGGATTCGCCGTATTCGGGCCAAGCAAGGCGGCAGCGGCTCTCGAGGGATCAAAAACTTTTGCCAAGGATGTGATGTCAGCAGCCGGCGTGCCTACCGGTGGCGCAACATTTACGCACGACCTCGATGAGGTGCGCGCCGCGATGGAGCGATTCGGCGCACCATACGTCATTAAGGCGGATGGGTTGGCCGCAGGAAAGGGCGTGATCGTCACCGATGATGCGCAGGCGGCCCTTGAGCATGCTGCCAGGTATCTCGACACTGGAGTGCTTGTCGAAGAGTTCCTGAGCGGGCCCGAGGTTTCCCTCTTCTTCCTGAGCGACGGCGAACGGGTTGCCCCGCTCACCCCCGCGCAAGATTTCAAGCGCGCACTCGATGACGATCTCGGGCCGAACACCGGCGGAATGGGCGCTTACACTCCTCTGCCGTGGCTGCCCGATGACTTTGTGGATGCAGTGCGCTTGCAGGTCGCGCAACCAACGGTAGACCAGTTGCGTGCTCAGGGAACGCCATTCGTCGGCCTCCTGTATTGCGGCCTCATTGTCACTCCTTCTGGCACTAAAGTGATCGAGTTCAACGCCCGATTCGGTGATCCTGAAACCCAGGTCGTGCTGACGAGGCTGCAAGGCGAGTTCGCCGGCCTCCTGCTCGCCGCAGCCGAAGGGCACCTCGACCGCGTGCCTGCGCCAACCTTCAGCGAAGACGTGGCCGTCACCGTCGTGCTTGCAAGCGAGGGATATCCCGAGAAGCCTGTCACCGGCCGACGCATCACAGGACTCGATGCCGCGACCGCGGTGCCGAACATCCACATTGACCACGCCGCGACCGCGACCACAGCCGATGGCGAACTCGTGTCCGCCGGTGGGCGCGTGCTCAGTGTGGTCGCCCGCGCCGCGACCTTCGCGGAGGCCCGCAGGCTTGCCTACCAGGCGGTTGCCAACATCCACCTGCCTGGATCTCATTACCGAACAGACATCGCGCGAAAGGTCGCCGACTCGTGAGTAATCAACTGAACCTGCCCGGATGGAAACATGCGTATTCGGGCAAAGTGCGCGACCTGTACATTCCGCTCAGCGACGACAATCTTGCCAGCGCAAGCCAAGTTCTGATGGTCGCCTCGGACCGTGTGAGCGCCTACGACTTCATGCTCGAACCGCCCATTCCCGGCAAAGGGACGGTGCTTACCCGCTTGACGGTGTGGTGGATGCATCGGTTCAGCGATATGCCCAACCATCTGTTGTCTACCGACGTGCCAGACGAAGTCGCCGGGCGGGGCGTGATCGCGAAGCGCCTCACCATGTACCCGATCGAGTGCGTGGTTCGCGGATACCTGTCCGGGTCGGGTTGGGTCGAGTACCAGCAGAGCCGCACCGTGTGTGGCATTCCGCTGCCGGACGGGCTGCAGGCGGGCGACCGCCTGCCGAAGCCCATCTTCACGCCCGCTTTCAAAGCGGAACAGGGCGAGCACGACGAAAACATCACATTCGAACGGATGGTTGAGATTGTTGGCGAGTCGGCAGCCGAAAAGTTGCGTGCAGCTTCGCTCGACATTTTCGCGCAGGGATCGGCGATTGCCGAGGCTCGCGGACTGATCCTGGCGGACACGAAGTTCGAGTTCGGCAACGACCTCGGCAAAGTGGTGCTCGCCGACGAAGTTCTCACCCCGGACTCGTCACGATATTGGGATTTGGCAGCATGGCAGGCAGGCGACCGCGAAAAGAGTTTCGACAAGCAGATCGTGCGCGACTGGCTCGCCGCCAATTGGGATCGTAACGGCACACCACCTGAGTTGCCCGCAGACATCGTCACCAAAACGGCTGCGAAATACAACGAGTTGTACGCTCGGCTCACCGCGGAATAGGGGGGATGGGTGCGGGAAGCGCGAGCGAAGCCCCGTTCCCGGCAGTCTAAATTCTCATTCTCGATGAGTGCGCTATAAACTCCTAGGTGCCGCTCCCTCCGAGTTCTCCATGAAAGATTTGCCCTCTGATGAAAGTTTTCATACAGGTTCCCTGTCTCAACGAGGAAGAAACTCTCCCCCTGGTGCTCACCTCGATCCCCAAGTCGATTGAGGGTGTCGACGAGATCGAGGTGCTCATCATCGATGATGGGTCCTCCGATCGAACCGTAGAGGTGGCCAGGAGCCTTGGTGTGCATCACTTCGTCTACCATGCACGGAACATGGGCCTTGCGCGCTCATTCCGCGATGGAGTCGATTATGCCCTCCGCCACGGTGCCGACATCGATGTCAACACCGACGGTGACAATCAGTATCCTCAGGAAAGTATCGCCGAACTGGTTCAACCCGTTATTCGCGGTGAAGCGGACATCGTCATCGGTGACCGGCAGACCGCAACAATCGCTCACTTCTCGCCCTTCAAGAGAATGATGCAAAGGTTTGGCTCGAAGGTCGTCAATTTCGCGGCAGAGACGCACCTTCCCGATGCGGCGAGTGGTTTCAGAGCCTATTCCCGCGACGCCCTCTACAAGCTCAACGTTGTCACCCAGTTCAGTTACTGCATGGAGACAATCATCCAAGCAGGAAACAAGCGGATCAAGATCGAGAACGTCCTGATCCAGACGAATGTGAAGACCCGTGAATCGCGTCTATTCAAGAACATCTGGCAGCACATGTTTCGCAGCGGGCAAGCGATTGTGCGCAGCTACATCATGTTCAAGCCTTACATGGTCTTCAATACATTAGGGATCTTCCTCCTGCTTGTGGGTCTTGCACCCTTCATCCGGTTCCTCATCTCGTTCATCATCAATGACGGTGCCGGCCACCTGCAGTCGTTGATTGTGGGTTCGACCATGCTCGTAGGGTCGTTGCTGTCATTCGCGCTCGGCGTGATCGCCGATCTCCAGCGCAGCAACAGAATTCTCCTCGAAGATTCGCTAGAGAGAATCAAAGAGATCCAGTACGGCACACCGCCGCAAGACCCTCAGAAGAGTTCGGGGCAAGCGGTCTCCTCCGCAGGCCTTCCGCCATCTGCACAAGAATCAGACAACTCGGGGTACTCGTATCCCGGTGGAGAATAATGCTCAACCGACTCAAAAATATTGCCAAGGCGCTTCTCGCCATCACCTGGATCCGACGGGTATACGAAGGCGTCAACAGGTTCTTCTTAGAGACGTTCGGGAGCAGTAGATTTCTCACCCACTTTTTCTACTTCTTTTCCTTCATAACGTTCAACCGGGAACAGTCCGCGGTGTTGCGCGGGCGCCGAGACTACTACCGCAACAAAAAGCGCACTCGAGTCACACACGTCGAGCTTCGGCGCAATATCCACCGGCTAGAAAAAGGCATGTCGATGCGGCCGCGGCGCGACGTGTTTGCCAAGGACTACATTTCAGAGACCATAGAGTTCTACGCGCAGGCAACAGCGCCCTCCGCTTCCGGTGTTTTGCCTGAGCGGAGCGAGCTGTCGTGGGCCCACGATGTCTTGGCGAAGTATTTCTCATCCATATCAGTCGCCGATCCGGTGGTGGACAGAGCCCGGTCTGCTTTTGAGTCGATACCAGCGACGGCCGAGACTTCCACTCCTCGCCGAATCCCTCATCCCCAGGGGGAGATCGTCAATGCCCAGGTGAGTTACGAACAGTTGTACGCCCTCACTCGGCAACGCCGGAGTGTTCGTTGGTTCCAAGAAAAACCGGTTCCTCGCGAGCTCATCGACAACGCCATATTGGCAGCAGTTCAGGCACCGTCTGCCTGCAACCGCTTGCCATACGAATACCTGATCTACGACACGCCCGAGCTTGCCCACAAGGTCGCAAGCATTCCCTTTGGTACCGCAGGGTACTCGAACAATGTGCCCGCGATCGCCGTGATCGTTGCCGATCAGGCCAACTATTTCAGCCCGCGCGATCGGCATGCCATCTACATAGATAGCTCGCTCTCTGCGATGCAGTTTATGTTGGCGTTAGGCACGCAAGGGGTCGACTCGTGCGTCATCAACTGGCCAGACTTCGAACCTCTCGAGCGGAAGATGCAGAAGACACTTGGTCTGAGAGTCACCCAGCGCGTGATCATGTTGATCGCCTTCGGATTCGCCGATCCTGAAGGAATGGTTCCTTTTTCTCAGAAGAAAGAGCTGGACACCGTTCGTAGCTTCAATGTGCTCAAGGCTGGCCGTGAGGCTTAGCTCACCGCAGAAGAAGGCACTCAGATACACCGCTACGATTCTTATCGTCGGTGCGGTGGGCTACTTTTTCGCCGCAACGCTTATCGCAAACTGGTCGGAGGTGGAGGCCGAACACCTTCAGTTCAGCTGGTTGATGCTTGCTGCAGTTGTACTTTTCGCGGCAGCCATTCCCATGTCGGGAATTCTGTGGGGGCGCATCCTCACCCACCTAGACCGCACGGTGAAGGTGAAGACGGTCGAGGCGGTCGCAGTGCAGTGCCTCTCTTGGCTGTTGAAATACATTCCGGGACAAGTGGGGTCGATTGCCAACAAACTCGTCTGGGGAAAGTCGCGAGGCGTAGGCGCATCCCTCATCGTCATCAGTTTCGTCTACGAGAACGTCTTTCTGATTCTGGTGTCGTTGATTCCCACGTCGGTGATCCTGCTGGCATACTTCGGCCCGGATCTGTTTACCAGCAATGCCGGTACCCTGCTTGTGCCACTGTTAGCACTGGTGCCTTTGCTCGTGATCAGCAACCCGAAGATATTCTCCTGGATCTTCCGTTTCGTCGGGACAAAGCTGCTCAAACGCGATCTTTCAGGAGCACGATTCCTGTCGACGCGAGACACGCTTCGATTTCAGTTCGCCTTCCTCTTCCCGCGAATCGTCAATGGCGCGGGTTTTGTCGTCACCGCGCAGGCGATAGCACCGGTGGATGCAAGTGCATGGCTCCCACTCGCGACAATCTACGTTTTGGCCGGGGCAATCGGCATACTCGCTTTCATGGTCCCCAGCGGACTGGGAGTCAGGGAAGCTGTCATCGTCGCCATCGCAGGTCAGATCATGCCGGTTCCACAGGCAATTATCTTGGCCATGGTCGCACGATTACTCAGCACTGTCGCTGACGGAGTGGTCGCACTCATCTACGCGGGCACCCGATACTCATTGAGAAAGGCATGAAATGACGCTACCGAGAATTACGATCATCGGATCTGCACTCTCTGGGAACAAAGGGGCCGCAGCCATGCTGGAGAGTGCCATCGCGAACTTGGGGGATCGTATCCCTGGGGTTCAGTTCTCTTTGCTCAGCATGTACCCCGAAGAAGACGCTGCGTTGAATGTCTACCCCAACCTGTCGATTATTGCCGCTACACCCAAGCAGCTCGGCGTAACGATCAACACGTTGGCACTTCTCTACCGCATCCTTCCCCCATTGCGACCGGTGCTGCGCAAGCGGTCTCGCGCCATCAAGGCCCTGACTGAATCGTCGGTGCTCATCGACCAAGGCGGAATTACCTTTAACGACGGGCGCGAGAAGTTTCTGTTGTACAACGTCGCGTCGATTTTGCCGGCCCTCTTCGTCAAGACCCCCGTCTTCAAATGCGCGCAAGCAATCGGGCCATTCAAGAACCCGCTCAATAAGTTCGCCGCACGCATGTTTTTGCCAAAAGTGTCGACGATCGTGACTCGCGGAGCGATCACTCACCAATACGCCGAAGATTTTGGTCTCAAGAACATCGTCGCAGGAACAGACTTCGCCTTCGGCCTGCAGCTCAGCGGAACGGAAGAAGCCTCCCTCGCCAAGCTGGTCAACCTGGCCTTCTTCGAGAACACCGCAGTGGTCGGTATTTCTCCCAGCGTTGTCGTCCAGAAAAAAGTGGACGCAGCCGGAGGCCACTATGTCGCCGACATGGTGAAGTTCATCGACGAACTGAATAAGCGCGGCGAAAAAGTCGCAATCATCCCCCACAGCGTCCGGATGGGCACCGACAAGACTCACAACAACGACCTGCCCCTTTGCCGCGAAATCTATAATTCTGTGAGCAACCACGACCTCACTCTTTTCGCAGACTCCGAACTGACCTCCCAAGAGCTTCGAGTGCTGATCGGCAAATGTCAGGTTTTTATCGCCTGCCGGTTCCACGCAATGATCTCTTCACTTGCCATGGGAGTCCCAACTCTCGTCATAGGGTGGAGTCACAAATATCGCGAAGTTCTCGATCTCTTCGATCTTTCAGAATGGGCAATGGGATTTGACACGCTGAACGGCGACACTTTGATGACCAAGTTCAACCAGCTGAAAGAACAGCGCGAAGAAGTAGCCGCGGCTTTGCAGTTGCACCGCCCCGCTGTCAAGAGCAAGGCTCTAGAACAGGCGGATTTGATAGCCGCATACGTGAAGAACTGACCCGAACTTCATCGATGGATCGAGGATGCCCACATGACAAGTGAAAGCGAACAGACCTCTCGGCGATTCTCCCGTTTCTCCGTTGCCATGGTCAGTGTCACCGCCTTCATCTTCTTAGTCGCTTCCCTGTGGGCCGTTGTCACCCCCGCCTTTCGAGCCCCCGACGAAGCCAAACACTTCAATTCCATTCTGCGATTGATGCAGGGTGGCGGCTGGCCCCCGCCTCAAAGCGTCGGACTGGTTGAAGGCACATTTGTCGCAGTGTACGAGTCTGGATTTGTCGCGACCGGCAAACCCGTCTCGGTTCGCTACTATGCCGACCTTCCTGCCTTCAAAGATCCTGAATTGCCGCAAGCTGAAGACAGAAGCGTCGTCTCTGGGCTTTCGACACAAGGATACGGCGAAATCACCACCCCGGATCAGATGACCCAGCATCCTCCCCTCTATTACTCGATAGAGGCAATACTGCTTAAAATCCTCGGTGCCGATGGATGGCGCTGGGACCAACTGCTGCTAGGGATGAGGCTCATCTCTGCCATGATGGTGGCCGCCGCGGTACCGTTCATCATGGCGATGATTCGTTTAGTGACTCGATCCGCTGCCGCAACCATCGTCGGGACTGTAGCCATCGCGGCAATACCCCAGTTCGGCCTGATTTCTGGTTCCGTCAGCAACGATGCCCTTGTCATTCTCAGCGGCTCGGCGACGATCTATTACTCGGTTCTTGCCGTGCGAAGACCCGAGAAGATCCGCACCGCCACGATCGGGGTCGGCATCGCACTCGGTGCCGGCCTCCTCGCCAAAGGTCTGGTGCTCGCTGCAATTCCAGTGGTCGCAATTTTCTTCATTATTGCGGGATGGCGACGTTCGCGGAAGTTTTGGCGAAGGGTGCTGCCGGTGGCAGGAGCCATGGCCATTGCGTTCGCCGTTGGAGGCTGGTGGTACGTTCGCAACCTCATGCTCTACGGTCAGGTTCAACCGAGCATGCGCGGAAGCGGACGAAGCGAAACAGCTTTCGAAGGATACAACCTCTTGGCTTTCGCACGAGATGTCATCCGGAGGATAAACAACACTTTCTGGGGAGCCCAGCGTGGCACCGAGGCGCTGCCTACCACCGCAGTACTTGCCGCCGGAACTGCTTTCGTCGTGCTGACCCTCGCCGTTCTCGTATTTTCACGCCAGCGTAGGCTGCTGCTCATCCTGTCTCTCTACCCGGTACTTGTGGCCGTTCTCTTCGTCTACCACTCGTGGCAGATCTACTGGTCGACCGGAGACTTCATGGGCCTGCAGGGACGCTACCTTTATGGAGCTATTGGGTTGTATTCGTTGGTCATCGCGCTGGCATGGCAAGGCGTTACGCGCCGCCTCACACCCGGCGTCTACCGCAGCGCCAATGTAGTCGCCTTGACGTTTTCGCTGATCGTCTTCGGCCTCGGAATAAGTTACATGTCTTGGCTGTATTGGCGCTCCCATGGCGAAGGGATCGATGTGGCCTTCTCAAGGATGGTGAGTGCAGGCCCGCTCAATGCTGCAACGGTTACCGTTCTCGTCGTGCTCTGCTTCGCAGCGTGGCTTGCCGCAACACTGTTCACTGTTCGCTCTTCATTGACCCGCGAACCTGGCAGCCGCCGACACTCACAGCGTCGGCGCGACAGAAGGTCGTTGGCTCAATAAAATGCCGAGCGGCGCATGAAACTACTCGAGGATAATCGTTCGAACACCCGACTTGACGGATGTCTTCTTCACTACCTCTTTGGCAGAGCTGGTGGGCAAATACTCGAGAGTGACTTTATACGAGCCCTTCCGAGTGAAGGACTTTCCTGGAATGACAGCCCGTATCGCCGCCTTTTTGGTCGACGACCCTGGAATGGCGATCAGTGACAGCTTGTATGTCTTGATCACTTTGCCGTTGAGCAGGAGCTTCATCGAACCCGTCACTTTGGCCTTATCAAGACCATTGATCGCAACGTAGGAATACACCTGCATCCCCGACTTTTTCGCCTTGGCCAACGTAGTCGTCTTCATCTTCAGCGAAGTGGTGATCTGCGTGGTCGCAGGCCCAACGACCACGCTGATGACCTTCGACTGCTCCGCGAGCTGATCTGACTGGGGATCATAGGTCACGCGCACACGATAGTTTCCCACCGGGGTCGAGCGGGGGATCACCGTAGGAGACCACGCTGGCGTGCCGCTTTTGGTCACAGAAGCCTGGCCATGGATCCACGATCCGGCGCTGACCTTATCGGGAAGGCATTCTTCCGTCTTTCCTGCCTTCGTAGAGAGCTGGCACCATCTCAGCGTGCCGTTCACGGAGACACTGCTTCCGGATGTGGCGGTAACCGTCGCTGTCAACAGGCCGCTCTGCCAGTATGTGGTCTTGACATCCTTCGCCGTCAAGACGACAGAGGGGGATTGCGAGACGACCTTCGGCTGAACCATTCCGGTCGCGTTGGCCGAGGAAGCTGGCAGCAAAAGGCCGAGAAGCATCGCCACGACCGAGACGGTCGTCAGTCTAACTGCCCGTACGGGTACATCGATCAACGGATCTTCTCTCAAATCTCAAAGGTGTGTCACTGCGGCGCTACCAAGAACTTGGCTGCGGAGCTCACCAGCAAAAGCCTCGGTCCACTGTTCGCTGTCTCACTGTGCACTATAGTATGGGCGGCGTGCTGTGCACTATAGTGTGGGGACAATCCACCTGACGCCAACGTACGGGAGTTCCTGAGATCATGATCGAAAAGCCCCCCTCTCTCGCTCGGCGTAAGCGACGCGGCGACGGCGAAACCACAAAGTCGTTCGTCAGGATGCTGGCGGTCGTTGTTGCCTCAGCGCTCAGTTTGGGAGCCATTTCGCTCGTATCTGCTCCTGCAGCGATCGCCGAAGAGACGAGCTACCCTCCCGCCGTCGCGGTGACGTGGACGAACCTCTCGGGTAGTACGACCAAGCCGATCACCGCAACGGTCAAGGTGTCGGCTATGGGCGGTTACACCTCTCTGAGCGGAAACGTGCAAATCTGCGAAGACACCCGGTGTTACGGCAACCGAGTTGCACTCAACAAGGCCACCGGCGTCGCAAATTTGTCTGCCATAGTGCCGCGCGATGCGTCGGGCTACAAGTCCCTGCACGTCACCTATACCGGAGGAACGCTTACTATTCCGGGCAGCTCCCTCAAGTTCTCCATCAATCAGCAGCAGTCCGACACTATCGAAGCAAAAATCGCTGGTTACCCGGTAGCGGTTTCTGCGAAGCTGGTCAAAAAGTCTGTCAAGCGCGGCACCCGCGCCCGTGTCAAGGTCACCCTCGCCTCGCGGCAACCCAAAATCCTGCAGTGGGTCTCCTCATCCAGTGGTTCAGGCCAAGCTAAGAGCTATGCCCCCAAAGTCCAGTTGACCGGCACAATAGAAATTCGCAAAGGCAAAAAGCTTGTCGGCCGAGTTTGGGTCAAAAACAAGAAGTCGATAACCGTGAAGCTTTCCTCCCTTGGCAAGGGAACTCACAAGTTGACTGTCAAGTACACGGGCGGCCATTACCATAAAAAGGTCACCACGAAGACCCTCAAATTGAAGGTCAAATAGCCAACAATATCGTTAGGTGGGCGGTGCCGTACCGAACGAATCCGACTAGCTGCTCTTTCGTGGGATCTTGACGGTTGCCGCATACCAGGTAAAACGGAGTTGCCTCAGACCGCGACGGAGCAATGGCCTCAACTTCGTTTGGAAGACCTTGCGAGCTCTGAGAAGCATCCGTACAGCTTGCGCCTTCACCCGACCGGCGCGAGTCCGGGGAGTCCTCTTTGCGACGAGCTTTATATGGTTGGCGATGCCCTCCTCGAAGCCCTCGAAGTATGGCGCCAATTCAGGATTCTTCTGGCTGGCCTGTGCGAATGCTCTAGCTTCGACGACCGCCTCCGCCGAATACTGGAGCGGCTGCATTGTGGCGCTCAACGCTTGCGCCACCAGGCGGATATCCGCAGCCACCGGTTCTGCGATGTGAGCCGGCATGCCCGTTTCGCAAACGATCTGAGGCGTTGTAAGCGCTGTCAGGGCCAGTGGAACCCTATTGCTATTCACGTAATGGGGAAGCTTGCGAGCGAGATCAGTGGCACCTAACGTGGCCGTGTCTATCCCATACAGACTTCTCGCCGTTGCGAGAGCGGTCGAAAAAACACCAAGCACAATCCCGGGTTTCGCCACCGCGAAAATCGCTTCGACAGGCACGCCGAGCCGCTCGATCTCGACTACTACGCCTCGCTCCGTAGCCACCGAGGTGATCGCGTCGGTGAAGCTCGGCGGCGCAGAAGGGTGCGGTTTGAAGATGATCCGACGGTACCCAAGATCAGCGGCCGCAAGTGCCATTTCTCTGTACAGCTCCACCTCTTCTTCGGTGCTCATCAGACCAAGAGCTGATAGATACTGCCCGAGTACCATTGCGGTGTCCGCACCACCGAAGCCGACAAGTTTCGAGCGTTCGGGCAGCAGCTCAAGGTAAGCCGACACGATTTCGACGAACGGCTCCTTCGGAACCGGCACCAGTTCCACCCCGTATTCGGCAAAGAGCTGTGGACGCAAGCCGGGTATCAAGTCAAGGTAGATCAGCCGAGTCAGCCTACGAGAGATATCGTCGGTGAGCCGACTGCGCACCGGCCCATAGCTCATCAACCCATCAGAAATAACAGTGATGGGGCTGTCCTCGAGAATGCGCGCGACGGTTCGCGACGGAGCAACCCCCAAAGACTGAACGGTCACACCGACTTCTGACGGCAAACCAGTCAAGCTGGTGAGCCTGTCGATAAACCCCTTGGCCTCATCTTCGCGAAATCGCCAGCCGCGCGGGTGCTTCGGCCAAATCAGGTCGTTCAAGAGAAGCACTTGATCGAACTCGGCGGACAATGCCGGGAATCCGGCGGAGTCAGCGATACTCGGCGCGATCTCAGGGATGACCGCGTTATTGGTCACAAGCAGAACACGTTTACCCGAGGCGCCATACATGCCTGATCGAATGGCCGTCGCTTGTGTCGCGGCAGCAAGAAAGGTTGGTGCGATAAACAACTGATCCACGGCTATGCTTGCGCCTTTCCAGATCTGAACAGACGCTTTACGAGGATTCGCGTCGAAAGCCCCCATCCATTCGCGCCGGCGACGACGCCCAAAGCATCTTCAGGAACCCGTGCGAAAAGCCGACTCGCGCGCGCGAGCAGCTCAGTTTGAAGCTCCGGAGTGTAACGAGAACGCTGCCTTATATGACGCACGGTCAAGCGCATGGCGTCGTTGACCGCTTTGAGGATAAAGGCCTCATCTCCGTATTCGAAGACTGCGTCGAGAACGCGATCATAGGCGTCGATGAAGTGCAGCGCTGACTCTTTTCCTGTCTGGGTCAGGGCATCAGCATTCGCATCTTTTCGGTAGAAATAACCATTGAGATCCGTCACCACGAAGTTCTCACAGTGCAGATGCAACTTCCAGAACCACGGGCGATCAGCCGCAGTGCGCAACGACTCATCAAAGCGAAGAAGCTCGGCAGGGATCCGAGTCGTGTCGTAAATTCCCGCCCACAAAAATGGATAGTCCACCATTGCGGGGGCTCCAGGTGCCCCAATCCCTCGGTGCGCGTCCAAGACTTCATTACGAACTTCTTGTGGCGCAGATACGACCTTACGTGCGAGACCCGCAGCTCGCACGTAGTCGGTGCGAACCATGTCTGTTTTGTAGTGGGAAATGGCGTCGACGAGTTGGGTGAGGTGACCCGGCTTCATCCAGTCGTCTGCGTCAAGGAAGGTCAAGTAGCGTGCGTCGACATGGTCCAGTGCGCGATTTCGGCTTGCCGCGACACCGCTGTTCTGCTCATTCCGCAAAAACGTCACATAGGGCATATCCGGCAGTGAGTCATTGATGATGTCGGCCGTGCGATCGTCTGAGTCGTCGTCAATCAGAATGAACTGACGACCCGGAGCTGCATTGCCCCGAATCGTAGCCAAGGCTCCCAATGCAAATCGTTCGGCGTTATAAAACGGAACAATTACAGCAAGCTCGTCGATAATTGCCTCCAGCAGATCAAAACCCCGTGCAAGTATACCCTTGCGATCCTGCTCCCCACGGCACTCCCCGGGCCCCAAGCGTGACCGATCGCCTAGAATGTGATCGCTGTGCACCGGCACGTGCCAGTACCGTAATCGAGGGGAATTCTCGTTACGCAGACCATTTTCTCTTCAAGGAGGAATCATCTCCGTATTGTCTGCCGCAGGCAGTCCTCAGCGCACCGCTCTACTCGTCTGTTCCTTCGATTCGCAATTGAAGTGGGTCCACAGCATTGGGCAGAAGCTGTCAGAGCAAGGTTTTCAATGCCGATACATCGTCGTTGCTGACAAACGCAGTGCTCTGTCGAAACAGCAGTTGAGCGACAACGGCATCGACGAGGTCGAGACGCTTACTGTAGACCAGATCGTCATCGCCGGCACATCCTCGGATGTCGTCGTATTGGGCGTCACCGGTGGTGCGATGGCCGAGATCTTTGCTAAGACGCAAACTCGAGTCACCAGCACCTCTGCACACCCCCCCGTCTTTGTGGTCGGCTGGGTGGGAATCATCACCCATAGCATTGTCTCGGGCTATTTGGATCGTGCAGCGGGTGATGTGATCGCCGTCAATGCAGGTTCAGATCTCCGCACATTCGAACAGATCGCCCATTCCCTTGACCTGCCGACTACAGGCTTAGTGCTCAGCGGCCTTCCGATTCTGCCCGCTACGGCCAGCCCCCTGCGTCGCTCGCCGATCAAGACCGTCCTCTTCGCCGATCAGCCGACCATCCCTAAGTCTGCTTCCGACCGAAGGTATGTGTATGAGCGTTTGGCCGACTATGCCGTCCGACATCCCGACAGGAAGGTGATCCTCAAACCCCGCCATCGCCCTGGCGAAGACACGCTGCATCAGATGAAGGTGCATCCCGAAGAGATCCTGAAGACGATTCCGCATCCAGACAATCTCGTCGTCGACTACACGCCGATCGTCGAGATTCTGCCGACGATCGATCTGTTGTTGACCATATCGTCGACGGCGGGCCTCGAATCCATCGGCTACGGGGTGAGAACCGCCTTCATCACCGATCTCGGCGTGCGCGAAGTGCATGGAAACCACGCTTTCCTCGGCTCCGGGCTGATGAGAACGTTCGATCAAGTGATCGACGACAACCTCACCGACCCCTCTCCTGAGTGGCTCAAGGATAACTTTTTTGCCGATGGCTCAGACCCTGCCGAACGGATTGTCGTCGCCATCAACAAAGCACTGCAGCTACCGGTCGACCAGCGTCCGTTCAGCAAAGCGATGGCGACTGACTATTTCGTGTCGCAGGTTGCCGTGGCACAGCGCCGGGACGGCGAGGCCGCATCGAGCTCGCAGCAGAAAGTTCGAGCTCAGGCATCCAAGAGCACCACCAAACGGAAAAGCATCAAGGACGTCCTCCCCCAGTCGTTGAAAGACCGAGCAAAAAGGTTCTTAAGGAAAAACTAGAGCAAGAGTTCTCAGCACGAGTTCTTTCTCATCAAGACGGAAAGCCGACCGCCATGACCACCATTCCCGGCTCGCACTTGGGCATCCATCCGCTCCTCCCGCGTGACCCGAACGAGCCACATCGCACCGCCAGCCCCCTCGAACTCATGTTTGACCTCGTCTTCGTGGTCGCCGTATCGGTGTCGGCCGTCGCGCTTCACGAGGTCGAGCTCGAAGGGCATGTCGGGGCCGGTGTCACCTCATACCTGATGCTGTTTTTCGCCATCTGGTGGGCATGGATGACCGTCAGCTGGTTCGCGACATCGTTTGCGACAGACGACTGGTTGTACCGAGTAGGTGTGATCGTGCAGATGGCCGGGGCCCTCACAATCGCCGCCGGTGCACGCGCCGGGATCCTCGAGGGTGACTTCACGTGGGTAGTGATCGGCTATGTGGTGATGCGCCTCGTGTCTGTGCCCCAATGGATTCGGGTCGCGGTAGCGAATCCCGAATACCGTCGCACCGCCACCGTGTATGCGGTGGGAATCGTCGCCATCCAGGCCCTGTGGATCGGCCGCCAACCCATGTTGCCCGAGTGGATGCAAGTACCAAGCTTCCTCTTTTTGGTTCTTCTCGAGGTGACCCTTCCTGCGGTGGCGGAACAGCAGCAGGCGACGCCCTGGCACCCCCACCACATGGCGGAACGGTTCGGTCTGTTCACAATCATTCTGCTCGGCGAGTCGATCCTGGCAAGCTCGAATGCCATCCTGGCGGCGATCGAGGGAAGCGAAGAGCCCATGCGCTTCATCACCATTGCCGGGCTCGGCCTCGTCATTGTCGCTGCAATGTGGTGGACGTACTTCAGCCGCCCGGTGCACCCACAAATCGGCGCTCTCAAAGCCTCGATGGTTTTTGGATACTTTCACTACGTCATTTTTGCGTCGGCCGGCGCATTCTCGGCCGGCATCGAAGTCGCGGTCGCTGCCGCGCAACACGAGGTTCACCTCGACGAGGTTGCGATCCGTAGCACGCTTACGGTGCCAGTGGCGCTATTTCTGATCAGCGTATGGTGGTTGACTTTGCGGCACATTCTGCCCATGTGGGCAACCATCGGCATTGTCACGCTGGCGATAGTCTGCGGCGCTTCTGCCCTAGTGCCTGCATCGCTGCTCATCACTGCAATCGCATGCATTGTCATTGTGGTGATTCTCGAGGTCACTTCCGGGCCGCCCTCTCCTGTTGCAGGGTCCCTCAAGCCTTCCAAAGCATAGGCTTCGAGGGTCTGCCACCGCGGGATCTGCGGGCAAGGGAAGCGCGCAGGCACAGGCGGCAAAGCGAGCGCGTACCGCATATTCGACTGCCGCCCTTTCAGCGGAGTCGGCTACTGAAGCTGCACACCAACACCCGTGGCGACATCGGCCGCCGAAGCAAGAGCCGCACGCACATCCCTCTCAATATCACTTATGTCCTCGATGCCGACCGACAGACGCACCAGTTCGTCAGGGACCTGCAGCATGGTGCCGGCCACCGACGAATGAGTCATCGCCGACGGCAACTCGATAAGGGACTCGACACCGCCGAGAGACTCCGCCAACGTGAATATCCGAGTCGACTCGACAAACCGGCGCGCCTGCTCCGCGCTATGGAACACCACCGAAACCATGCCGCCAAAACCCGACATCTGCCGTGAGGCGACAGAATAATTCGGGTGGCTTGGCAGCCCAGGATAGATGACCCGCTCAACCAGCGGGCTCTCTTCGAGCAGTCGGGCAACGCGCATAGCGTTGAGCTCGTGCCGCTGCATGCGCACCGCCAACGTCTTCAGCCCACGCAACGTCAGCCACGAATCGAATGGCGACGCCACCGCACCCGCAGCGTTCTGCAGAAATCCGATGCGCTCGGCCAAGTCCTCGTCGTTCACCACGACAGCCCCGCCGACAACATCAGAATGCCCACCAATATATTTCGTCGTCGAATGCACGACAACGTCCGCGCCGAGAGCCAGTGGCTGTTGGTTGAACGGAGTAGCGAACGTGTTATCCACCACCAGCCGCGCCCCAGCCGCGTGAGCGAGCACCGCAATCGCCGCGATATCCGGCACGGTGAGCAACGGGTTGCTCGGAGACTCAAGCCACACCGCGTCAAACTGCTCTGCCGCGAGCGCCGATGCCACCATATCCGCATCGCTCAAGTCGACCACGCGGTTCACAACGCCCCATGGCCCAAGCACGCGATCGATCAACCGGAACGTGCCACCGTAGGCGTCATTGCCAACCAGAATGCGGCCACCCGGCGCAGTAATACTGCGCAGCAGCGTATCCTCGGCCGCGAGCCCACTCGCAAACGCGAACGCATGCGCACCGCCCTCCAGCGACGCGAGAGCCTGCTGCAACGCGTCTCGCGTCGGGTTGCCCGAGCGAGAATACTCGTAACCGCCACGCAGCCCACCGACCCCGTCTTGAGCAAAAGTGGATGTCAGATACAGCGGGGTGATAACCGCGCCGGTTAGTGGATCAGGTTCCTGGCCATCGTGGATGGCGCGGGTTGCGAACTGCCACGGCACGCCGACAGATACGGACGATTCGGTGCGGCGCGCGTGCGGGCTCGTGTCAGTGGTCGATACAGGCGACGTTGCTCCCGGCCTGTCGGTGCCGTCGCCACCATCGACGGCCCGCGCATCGACCGGGATATCGACCGCAAAGCCGTGCTCCAGCATCCATTCGTCATTGAAGATTTTCGCCATGTATCCGCGACCCGAATCGGGCAACAACACTACGACAACAGCATCGGCGGGCAGTTGCCGCGCCACGCGCAAAGCCGCGACAACGGCCATTCCTGACGATCCGCCCACCAGCAGCCCCTCTTCGCGGGCCAGTCGACGTGTCATCGCAAATGCCTCGGCGTCGCTCACCGTCATGATCGAATCAGGCACACTCGGGTCATACGCGGCGGGCCAAAAGTCTTCGCCGACTCCTTCAACGAAATAGGAATGCGCAGGACCGCCGGCATAGATCGACCCGACCGGCTCCGCACCAACCACCGTCACTGCGCCGTTCGACACCTGTTTCAGGTACCCGCCCGTTCCCGTAATAGTGCCGCCCGTGCCGACGCCAGCAACGAAGTGCGTGATTCTGCCCGCAGTGTCCGCCCACACCTCGGGCCCGGTGGTCTCGAAATGACTGCGGGGGCCGTTCGGGTTCGAATACTGGTCAGGCTTGAATGCTCCAGGGGTCTCGGCAACAAGCCGATCGGAGATCGAATAATACGAATCGGGGTGCTCCGGCGGCACATTCGTTGGCGCAACCACCACCTCGGCACCATACGCTCGCATAACGTCGCGCTTCTCTTCGCTCACTTTGTCTGGCACCACAAAGATGGTGCGGTACCCGCGTTGGTGCCCGACAATGGCAAGCCCGACGCCCGTGTTGCCGCTCGTCGGTTCGACGATAGTGCCACCCGGCTTGAGGCGGCCGTCACGCTCGGCCGCGTCAATGATGCGCGCCGCAATGCGGTCTTTGGCCGAACCGCCAGGATTGAAGTACTCCACCTTGGCGAGCACCGTTGCGGCGACGCCTGCGGTCACGTGATTGAGACGCACCAAGGGGGTGTGGCCGATGAGTTCGGTCACACTCGCCGCGTAATGCATTGACGGGATGGATGCCGATGCTGCTGAAGATTCGGATGCGTGGTCAGAGTTTGCGTATGTCACAGTTGTGGCCCCTTGCAGAAGTTACGCCAGAGAACTCGCAACTATGGCGAGAGTCCGACGAGAAGGTGATCGTTGTATGAGTGGTTGTTGGCCCCGAGAAGGCAGGGCGAAAGTGCTGACGACAGATTGTCAGCGACAACAACACAACGAGTAACGCACGTCGTCACTGTATCAGGCAGTGCCCCGGCTCGCCACCGATGTGTTCTTGCATAACCAAGGTGTTCTTCCTTGAAGCCACCAATTGCGTTCTCGCGGACCCAATGCGTTCTCACGTAAAAGGCAGACGCTCCCACACGAATCCCACAGTGCCGCCCCGGACGCTGCCTGATCGCCGAAAACTCGGGTCTCCCGCTCTCGTGAGATGCAATCGAGTGGGGGCGTCTGCATATAGCGGGCCAGTATGTGGCGCCAGCACGTACGTGCGCGTGGTGTTTAGGCAGTCTCGCAAGAACCGCAAGAACCGCAAGAACGATATTCTCTTGACCAAGGATCGGCCCACCCAGACAGGAAGACGCCGCGCCCGGGCACCACGCCCTCATCTTGCAACCCAACCCGCGCACCCCCAACGCAACCGCCCAAGCATCGGAACCTCAAACCGTGACGCGCAAAGACCCCAACCTCGGTGTGAACCAGTTGCCCAACGCGCTCAGCCTCACCCGCGTCGCACTCTCCCTCGCACTGATCTGGGCCGATCCAGGCACCACGGCTTTTGCGATCATCTACCTGTTTTGCGGCGTGACCGACATCGTCGATGGCTGGTCGGCGCGGCGGCTCGCCGCTACCAGCGCGCTCGGGGCACGGCTCGACACGCTTGGCGACGCAACGTTCACCCTCGTGGTCATCGGGCAAATGCTGACCCACATCCACCTGCCTACAGATCTGCCCCTTGCGATCGGAGTCGGCGCTGTCGCCCTGCTCCGCATGATGAATTTTGTCGCCACGAAGCTGCGTTTTGGCGAGTGGAACGTCATGCATACTTTCGCCAACAAGGCCGCTGGAGTGGTGGTGTTCGTCGCGATTCCGCTGTGGCTGTGGGCGGCATCTACGGTGGATGCACGCGCCTGGATCGCCGGCATCACCATTGCGGCCACGGCGCTGGCGTCGCTCGAAGAATCACTGATCATCGCGACCGCACGTGCGTACGACGTCAACCGACGCGGTCTCTGGCAGGTGTGAAAATACACACCGCCCCACGAAAGACTCAATTCGGGACCGAAGACGTGGCTGGTTCGCCGTGAACTTCGGGGTATGCATGCCCGATGGCGGCATTCGTGTGGGAGCGTGTGCATGTTGTGAGTCGATCCACGGTAGAGATAGCGCACACGAGCAGGTGACACGGAGACGACACGAACGGGACAGGTCTAAGAGGGACAGGTCTAAGAGGGACAGGTCTAAGAGGGACAGGTCAAAGACGAACAGTACGAAGACATGCAGTACGGCAGCGGGGTCGACGCTCCAAGCCTCGACTGCACCGAAAACTGAACACAAAACACGAGAATCCGCGCCAATTTCGCTGCTATGACGCGGGATGTCACAAACGAATCTGCCGCGCCAACTGCCCGGGATAGAGTGTCGAGCGAATAGTGCCAAACCTGGCCTAAGTGGGCCAGCAAGACGCCAATCATTTCAGGAGGGAACCCGTTATGTCAGCTAGTTCATTGCGCACCATCATCGCCCCAGGACGTTACGTCCAAGGTAAGGGAGCGATCGCAGAGCTCGGCACATACATTGCCCAAATCGGCAGCAAACCGCTGATCGTTTCCGACGATTTCGTCTGGGGCATTGTCGAAGCCGACGTCACCGCGAGCTTCGAGAAAACCAGCTTGCCGGTCGAGCGGATTGGGTTTGGCAAGTTTGCGACGGCGCAGGCCGTTGATGACCTAGTGGATGCGATCAAAGCGTCGAGCGCCGACGTCATCCTGGGTGTCGGTGGCGGCAGTGCCATCGACGCCGTCAAGGCTGCTGGGCATCTCGCGGGCATCCGCTGGGCTAGCGTCCCCACCGCGGCCTCAACCGATGCACCAACGTCGGCGCTCTCGGTGATCTACACCGAGACGGGTGAATTCGTCGAGTATCGCTTCTTCCCACACAACCCAGACCTCGTGCTCATCGATACGCAGATTGTCGCCAACGCTCCCGTCGGGTTTCTCGTCGCCGGCATTGGCGACGCCCTAGCTACCTGGCTCGAGGCTCGCGCAACCGGTCGTTCCCATTCGGCCACCATGGCAGGCGGCATACAGACTGCGAGCGCAGCGGCGCTCGCCAAGCTTTCGTGGGATCTGATCTGGGAAAACGCGATCCCCGCCATCGAGGCGGTACGCGTCAGTACTGTCACCCCTGCACTCGAGAACCTTGTCGAGGCGAACACCTTGTTGTCGGGTCTCGGCTTTGAGTCTGGCGGTCTCGCGGCAGCCCACGCCATCCACAATGGCCTCACTCAGGCACCGCAAACGCATGGCCTCACCCACGGCCAGAAGGTCAACATCGGTTCGACGACGATGCTCGTGCTCGAGGGCGCTCCTCGCAAAGAGCTCGATGACTTCATCGTGTTCACCACGCGCGTCGGGCTGCCGAACACACTGACCGAGATTGGCTTGACGGTGGATGACGAAACCGAGTTGCGTGCCGTGGCCGAGGCCGCAACCGTTGCGGGGGAGACCATCCACGCGCAACCGGCTCTCGTCACAGCCGAGGACGTCTATCAGGCGTTGCGCTCGATTGAGGGGTATTCGCGTCGGGTGCGAGCCGAGCACGGTTTGCCAGAGCCCGTGCTCTATCACGCCGCACATTGACGTGCAGTTTCGCTGACGCTACGGATGGGTCCCAGAGCAACAGCTCTTGGGCCCATCCGCGGATATCGGGACGTTGCGTGGCGGGTAAACGGCCACATAGAGCTTCTGAGCGCTAACACAACCAGGCCGGGTAGACTGGGTGGCGTCGACATCCACCCACCACACCTCCGGAGCGCACCAGTGCCGAAAATCGTCGTCGAAGTCATGCCCAAGCCCGAGTTGCTTGACCCGCAAGGAAAGGCAGTAGGCGGCGCGCTGACCCGCATCGGCAGGCCCGAGCTGGCATCCGTGCGCATCGGTAAACGCTTTGAGGTCGTCGTCGAACAGCCGGTCACTGACACGCTGCTGGCCGAGGTGCGCGAGATCGCGGTCGAGATGTTCTCGAATCCCATCATCGAAGACGTCGTTAGCGTCGTCGTCGAGGAGAACTAAGCAATGGCCCGCATCGGCGTCGTCACTTTCCCGGGTTCACTTGATGACCGCGACGCTCAGCGCGCGGTTCGCGTCGCTGGAGCGACACCCGTTGCTCTCTGGCATCAAGACACCGATTTGCAGTCGGTGGATGCAGTGGTGCTGCCCGGCGGCTTCAGTTATGGCGACTACCTACGTGCGGGTGCGATTGCCACGTTTTCGCCAATCATGAAAGCGGTGGTGGATGCTGCAGGCAAAGGGTTGCCAGTGCTCGGCATCTGCAATGGTTTCCAGATGCTCACCGAAAGCCATCTGCTGCGCGGCGCTCTGGTGCGCAACGAACACCAACACTTCATTCGCAAAGACCAGACGGTGATCGTCGAGAACACCGCAACAGCGTGGACCAATCAGCTCGTTGCCGGCGAAGACATCGTGATCCCGATCAAGAACTCGGACGGTCGATTCACTGCCACCGCCGAACAACTGAAGGCCATCGAGGGAGAAGGCCTTGTCACGTTCCGTTATCCCGAGGGAGACAATCCCAACGGCTCTGCCAATAACATCGCCGGCATCACTAATGAGCGCGGCAATGTTGTCGGCCTCATGCCTCACCCCGAGCATGCGATTCTGCCCGGCTTCGGGCCGAACACGGCTTTGGCCATGCGCAGCGGAACAGACGGTTTGCGCCTGTTCGCTTCTGTATTGAACACTCTCGTAGGAGCCTGACCCCCAAGTGACCGACGCCACCCCAACCCAAGCATCCATGCGCATCCATCAGCCAGACACAGTCGAAAACGCGGCCGCGACACCAGACGTCGAGCAGCCGTATGCCAGCCTCGGCCTCACCGAAAGCGAATATCTGCAGATTCGCGAGATTCTCGGCCGCCGCCCAACCAGCGGCGAGCTTGCCATGTATTCGGTCATGTGGAGCGAACACTGCTCATATAAGTCGAGCAAGAAGTACTTGCGCCAATTCGGCGAGAAAGTCACGCCGGAGATGCGGGAACGCCTCATGGTCGGCATGGGTGAAAACGCGGGCGTGGTGGATATCGGCGGCGGCTGGGCCGTGACCTTCAAGGTCGAGAGCCACAATCATCCTTCGTATGTCGAACCATTCCAGGGTGCCGCCACAGGCGTCGGCGGCATTGTGCGCGACATCATCTCGATGGGCGCACGACCCGTCGCGGTCATGGACCAGTTGCGCTTCGGCGCAATCGATCACGCCGACACCCAGCGCGTCGTCGGCGGCGTCGTCGGCGGAATCTCGTTCTACGGCAATTGCCTCGGCCTGCCGAACATCGGCGGCGAGACCGTGTTCGACGCGGTCTACCAAGGCAACCCGCTTGTCAATGCGCTGTGTGTTGGCGTGCTGAAGCACGAAGACCTACACCTCGCCAATGCGAAGGGCGCAGGCAACAAGGTCGTGTTGTTTGGTGCGCGCACCGGCGGCGACGGCATTGGCGGAGCATCCATCCTTGCCTCTGACACCTTCGACGAGGGCGGCGTGACCAAGCGCCCAAGTGTGCAAGTGGGCGACCCATTCGCAGAAAAGGTGCTGATCGAGTGCTGCCTCGAACTGTTTGCCAATGACCTGGTCGAAGGCATTCAGGACCTGGGGGCAGCAGGCATTTCGTGCGCGACGAGTGAGCTTGCGGCCAATGGCGACGGAGGCATGGAGGTCAGCCTCGACGATGTGCTGCTGCGCGACCCAACATTGACGGCTGAAGAGATCCTGATGAGCGAATCGCAGGAACGCATGATGGCTGTGGTCCGGCCGGACAAGCTCGATGCCTTCCTCGCCGTGGTGCGCAAGTGGGATGTCGAGACGAGCGTGATCGGCGAGGTGACTGACAGCGGCCGCCTCGTGGTCCATTGGCAGGGCGAGAAGATCGTCGACGTTCCGCCGCGCACCGTGGCAGTGGATGGACCGGTGTATGACCGGCCGGTTCGTCGTCCAGACTGGCTCGACGCGCTCAACGCGGACTCGGCCGCACGCCTGCCACGCGACAATGACGGCGCGGCGTTGCGTGCAGCCACACTTCGTCTTGTCGCAAGCCCCAACATTGCCGACACAAGTTACATCACCGACCAGTACGACTATTACGTGATGGGCAATACCGCCCTGGCCTTCCCCGACGACGCCGGCATGATTCGCGTGGACGAGGAGTCAGGCCGCGGCTTCGCGATTGCGACTGACGCTAACGGTCGGTTTGCTCAGCTCGACCCGCGTGCCGGCGCACGGCTCGCGCTCGGCGAGGCTTACCGCAATGTGGCGTGCACAGGTGCCACCCCGACTGCTATCACCGACTGCCTCAACTTCGGTAGCCCAGAGAACCCTGAGGTGATGTGGCAGTTCTCGGAGGCGACCGCTGGTCTCGCAGATGGATGCATGGAACTTGCGGTGCCGGTGACTGGCGGTAACGTCTCGTTCTACAACCAGACGGGCGACACCCCCATCCACCCCACCCCCGTCGTTGGCGTACTTGGTCTGATCGACGACGTTGCCGACCGCGTTCCGTCTGCCTGGCAGGACGAAGGCCTTAACCTCTACCTGCTTGGCGAGACGGCCCTTGAACTGGATGGGTCGGCCTGGGCCGACGTTCTGCACGGCCACCTTGGTGGTCGGCCGCCACGCGAGAAGCTGGACGCCGAGAAGGCGCTGGCTGGGTTACTTGTCGCCGGCGCACGGGAGGGCCTGTTCGCCGCCGCCCACGACCTGTCTGAGGGAGGTCTTGCCGTCAGCCTGGCGGAGTCGGTGATTCGTTTTGGTGTTGGCGCCCGCGTATGGCTCGGCGATATCGTCGACCGCGACGGGGTGGATGTCACAACCGCTTTGTTCAGCGAGTCGACGGCTCGCGCTGTTGTTGCGGTCTTGCGCGAGGATGACGTGAAGTTCCGCGGTCTGGCCGAGGGCCGCAATGTGCCGGTGACGCGGATCGGTGTCACTGTCGACTCAGGCACGCTCGAGGTACAGGACCTGTTCGACGTTTCGATTGACGAACTGCGGGTCGCGCACACGGGCACGCTGCCCGCGCATTTCGCCTGAGATACCGAATCGAGCTTTGGGCTCGTTTTCGTGTGCTTTCATGAGTGTGGGTGGTGTCGATGTCGAAACATCTCCACCACCCACACCAGGTACCTCAGCCAGACAAGCCCCTACCAGAGCCAGGTCTGCGATGCTGTCAGCTTGCGCCACCAAGGAGCGAGGCTCCACACCTGGCTGGTTACTGAGAAGAACACAATCGCCATGATGCCGAGCTCGAGGATGTGCTCGTCCACGACAGGGTTTGAGGCCAGCGGGAACGAAGCGAAGTACATGAAGATCAACATCACCGAACCGGCAAGCGTGCCAATCCGCACGCCAATGCCGAGGATCAGCGCGACGCCGACGCCAAGGAGGCCGATCATAAAGATGACATCAACAAGGGTGTTGTTCGCGAGCGAGGTGTAGAAGCCAGAGAATGTGCGGTCTGGGCTACTCAGGTAACCGGTGGTGGGGGAGCCGCCGTTGACCCACGCTTTCTCGGGAGCTGTCGCAAACCCGAAGCCGAAAGTTTTGTCGAGGAAGGCCCAGAGGAACTCGAATCCGATCAGGATTCGGGTCACTGCTGTGGCTATCTGAAGCCCGCGGGGGGATGTTGCGGACGTTGTCGTCATGGGTGAATCTCTCTATTAATGAATATCCGTGTTGGCACCGGTGGGTTGCCGCGTATAAGAATGCGGTATGTTTCGGCAATCCGTTGCTCCGTGTGTGACTCCTAGACAAAGGGTGTACGCAACTCGGGCAACTTCTGTGCACTGACCGACAAAAGTCATATTCAGAGCGAATTCTCACTTTTCTCGTGATCGCTGCTAATGAGTTGATCGCCACGATATCCACTCCCGTGTCCGTCGCCAGCCAAAATGCCTGCGCCGCCCCACATCCCCCTTGCCTTCATAGACTGGGACTATGAAAGTGATCGCGGCATACAGCGTCAAGGGTGGCGTCGGCAAGACAACGGCCGCCGTCAACCTCGCCTGGGAGGCAGCGTCGCGAGGATTCCGTGTTCTGGTGTGGGACGTGGATGCACAAGGCTCAGCCACCTATCTGTTGCGCGTGAAGCCGAAGTTACGCGGCGGAACGGCCGACCTCATCCACGGCGAGTCGAAAATCAGAAAGGCAGTGCGCGAAACCGAGAATCCTCGCATTTGGGTGCTGCCCGCCGATCAGAGCTCTCGCGACCTCGAACTGATTCTGAATTCGTCAAAGAAGTCGACCCAACGCATCGAGAAGGCGCTCGGCGACATTACCGACCAATTCGATGTCGTCATTCTCGACTGTCCTCCTGGTGCGTCGCTACTCGCCGAAAACGTGCTTCGGGCAGCAGACGTCGTCGTCGTGCCGTTGCAGCCATCTCCGTTAAGTCTTCGTGCACTCGACCAGGTTGCTGCCATCGTTGCTGGCACTCCCAAAGCTCCCGCAGTCGTGAGCTACATTTCGATGGCCGATCGCCGCAGAGGTGGCCATCGCGCGGCAATCCAACAATTACCCGAGGGCCGAGCCGATGTGACATCCGTCGTAGTTCCCGCCACGGTCGTTGTCGAAAAGATGGGGGAGCTCCGCTCGGCAGTCGCCGAATACGCTCCGCGCTCGGAGGCGGCGGTCGCATACGCGCAGTTGTGGCGGGCGGTCGAGAAGCGCGCCAAGCTCGACAAATAACGCACGCCTAGCCGCGGGTATGGGCCGATCCTCTCGCGGTCATGGGGTGAGAGGACGATAATCAAGCCATGACTACGAAGCAGGCGGCCACATCCACCGACGAATCTCCGACCTGGTGGGCCCTGATTCGTGTTGCTGTGGCGTTGACGGTCGGCGTGGCCGCCTGCATCATCTTGGCACCGTTGGTCGGCATCGAGCTGGCTGCCGCACTCGCCTGGATTAGTGCCGCACTCACCTACATCGTGTGGGTGTGGGCGATAGTTGGGCGAATGGATGCGGCGCAGACCAAAACGCACGCTGTACGAGAAGACCCCTCACGCACGATCAGTGACCTGCTCGTCGTCGTCGCGGCCATCGCCTCCGTTGCTGGAGTAGTCGGCTTGCTGGTCGCCTCGTCGACTTCCCAGGGAAGCCAACGCGTGCTGCTTGCCGCGTCCGCTGTCGGCTCTGTCGTCGTCTCGTGGATGATGGTGCACACGGTCTTTGCGCTGCGGTATGCGGCCATCCACTATGGAGACGGCGGCGGGGCCGTCGACTTCAACGGGGACGAGCCACGATACAGCGACTTCGCCTACCTGGCCTTCACCATCGGCATGACCTACCAAGTCTCCGATACGTCGATCGCGGGATCGCGCCTACGCGCGACGACGCTGCAGCATGCGCTGGTGTCGTTCATGATCGGGGCCGTTGTTCTGGCAACCGTGATCAACGTCATCGCCGGGCTTGCTGGGTAGCAACGCTGGAGCGGTGCGCCTTATTTGCCGGTCGCCCGAACCGTGATGTTGTTCGCCCACGGGTCTTCGAACGTGACGACCTCGCCGTCATTGCGAGTGGCAATTCCAGCGAAACCGAGGCGATCGCGTACCGCATCCACCTCGTCTTGATCGGTGACATCGATGACGACGTTGCCGAGACCGAGGGTGGCGGGTCGGCGGGCTGCCCCGCGCGAGTTCCAGGTATTCATGGCCATATGGTGGTGATACCCACCCGCAGACACGAACAATGCCTGCGGGCCGAAGGTGGCCGTTTGCTCAAAGCCGAGGGCATCCACGTAAAACGCCTTTGCAGTCTTGACGTCGCCCACGGCAAGGTGCACGTGTCCCACCTTCGTCGCACCGGCATCACCGGGTGCCTCGATACCGGCCTGGGTGAGGTGTTCGTTGATGAAGACATTCGGATCGAGCGGAAGCGTGTCCATACTGACCTGGTTGTGCACCCACGTCCATTGATCGCGGGGGCGATCCCAATAGAGCTCGACACCATTTCCCTCAGGGTCGGCGAAGTAGAACGCCTTGGACACGAGGTGATCGGCCGAACCAGAGAAGAGCGTTGGGAACCGACTGGCTACCGAGTAGACGGCCGCGGCGAGCGCAGCTTCACTGTCGAACAGGATTGCCGTATGGAAGAGGCCAGCTCCGCCTGGGCGTGGCAGCATGAGTTCGGGGGCATGCTTCAGGATCATGGTCGGCACGTTGCCGCGCCCGAGAGTTTTGCTGTCAGGGCCTTCGCTCAGCAATGACAGGCCGACACCATCGTGGTAGTACTTTGTGACGGCATCGAGGTCGCCAACGAGCAGGGTGACCGGGCCCATGGCGGTGTCGGCGGCGAGGATGTCGGGATTGGCGATGAGCCCTGGAGCAGTTGCGGTCTCGCTCGCGACTGTTGCCTGAGCAATGTCGGTGGCGCGTGCCGCGTCTGCGAGGCGTGCGGAGTTCTGAGGATCGAGATCCGGGTTCGGATTCACTGACGTGTTCATATCTAGATCAACTTGCTTGAACTCTCAAGTATTCCTCATATTCAGTATATTTTTCGCGGGCCGCGCTTCGCGAACTTGAGAGGTTCAGTCCTCGCTTGTGCCGCATGCGCATCCATTTGCTGCCGTTGGGACGCAGTTCATCGACTTTTATCTCTCTTGGAGTGGCTGAGCCTGGCTCATATCTGCGAAAAGTGCCTCTGCGCGCAGGCTCAGCCGTCGAGGTAGCAGTTACTACGCGCGCGGTGACTGGACTGTTGCTGCAGCAGATTTCAGACTCCCCATTTCGGCTGCAAGAACGTAGCATTGACACCATGACAGCAACAGTGACAAAAGAGCCAGAAAAGCAGCAATACACGCTTTACGTTGACGGCGAAGAAAAGGGCACTCTGAGCTATTTGGCCACCGACACGACGATCGAACTCCCGCACACGGTTGTCGACCCTTCGTTGCGCGGCACAGGCCTCGGCGCAAAGCTGGTGCAGGAATCGCTCGACGACATCCGTGACACCACCGACTTGCGCGTCATACCCACGTGCTCGTTCGTTGCGAAGTGGTTGCTCAAGAACCCCGAGTACCGGGAACTCACGCGGCGTTAGGGAGCCTTTTAGCAGAGAAGGACTTTTGGGCAGACAACCAATAGTTCTCACGACGCGGAGGCGTACGCCTCCGCACGAGCGATCTGGTCGACGGTTGGCCGAACTCCGGTGTACAACACGAACTGTTCTTCTGCTTGCCGACGCATCACCTCGTCGCCGGTCAGGACTTTCTTGCCAAGGCCGAGAGCGTACTTGACCATCGGGGTCTGTGGCGGCAGATAGACGACATCGAAGATTGTGTGAGCGGCCTCAATCGCTGAACCTGGGAATGCGAGCTGGTCAACTTCCGGGCCGCCCTCCATGCCGATCGGGGTAGCGTTCAAAAGTAGCCCGGGAGCGGTGGCGCCGATGGATGTGTCGCTGCGCACGTCGTATCGTTCGGCGAGGGCTTTGCCCCGCTCTCCACCGCGTGGGGAGATGACTGTTCCGGATCGGAAGCCCGCATCGTGTAGCGCGGCCAGCACCGCTTTGGCCATACCACCCGCTCCGAGCAACGCGAACTCCGTGTCCCGCGGGATCTCATACACGTCAAGCATTGTGCGCACAGCAATGAAGTCCGTGTTGAATCCCGTCAAGACACCATCGTCATTGACGATCGTGTTCACCGAATCGATCGCTGCTGCAGACGGATCGATGTGATCGAGATACGGCATGCACGACTCTTTGTATGGCATCGATACACTCGCACCACGGATGCCGAGAGAACGAATGCCGCCGATCGTCGCGCCGATGTCGCTCGAACTGAACGACTTGTACAAATAGTTGAGGCCCAGATCCGCATACAGGAAGTTGTGGAACTTATTGCCATGATTGCCTGGCCGGGCAGCGAGGGAGATACACATCACCGTATCGCGATCAACAATATTCACTGGAATCCTTCTCCTAAACACATCACGGCGTTACTATTTCCACGCTCGGGCACAGCCCGGCGAGCACGCAATTGTCACATGCAGGTTTCCGCGCAGAACACACCCTTCGACCGTGCCAGATGAGCCGGTGAGACAACAGGGTCCACTCGGATCGGGGAATCAACTTCCCCACCGCCGACTCAACCTTGACCGGATCCTGCTCCGTCGTCCATCCAAATCGCCTCACCAGCCGACCAAAATGGGTGTCGACGGTCAGACCAGGCACATCGAACGCGTTGCCCAACACCACGTTCGCGGTCTTTCTGCCAACGCCAGGAAGCGACACCAGCGCATCCAGGTCGGCGGGCACCTGCCCGTCGAATCGTCGCTCCAACTCGCTACCAATGCCGATGATCGATCGTGCCTTGGCCCGAAAGAATCCGGTCGAATGAATGAGCCGTTCCACATCTTCCGGGCGCGCGTCCGCGTATGCTTCGGCGTCGGGGTAGCGGGCGAAGAGAGTCGGTGTGACGAGGTTGACCCTCTTATCCGTGCATTGAGCAGAAAGCACTGTTGCCACAAGCAGTTGCAGCGGGTTCTCAAAGTCGAGTTCGCATCGGGCATCGGGATACTCCTGCGCGAGCATGCGATTCATTCGTCGCGCTCGCCGCGTCAAAGCAAGCGATGACTCCGCTGCGACATCGGCCCAAGTAGTCACAGGTACACCAACGAGGCTCAGTCTCCGCCGAGCAGGTCGTGTTTCTCGATGATCGAGTCGCGGGACGGCCCGGTACCGATCACCGAAATTCGCGCTCCGATCCTGGCCTCAAGCGCGCTCACATATGCTTGCGCGTTCGCAGGCAGATCGTCGAAGGTGCTCACGCCGGAGATGTCTTCCGACCACCCCGGAAAATACTCGTAAATGGGCTTCGCATGGTGGAAGTCCGTCTGGTTGACGGGTACTTCGTCAAAGTGCGTGCCGTCGACGTCATAGCCGACACAGACAGGGATGCTATCCAGCCCGGTAAGCACATCGAGCTTGGTCAGCACGAAATCGGTCACGCCATTGATGCGCTGCGAGTATCGGGCCACCGGCGCATCGAACCAGCCACAACGGCGAGGCCGCCCCGTGGTCGTGCCGTATTCGAAGCCTTTGTCACGCAACCACTTGCCTGAGTCGTCGAAGAGTTCCGTGGGGAAAGGACCCTCCCCAACCCGTGTGGTGTAGGCCTTCACAACGGCGATCACGCGATCGAACCGATTCGGGGCGACCCCTGATCCGGTCGCTGCGCCACCCGAAGTGGCGTTCGACGACGTCACATACGGATACGTGCCATGATCGATGTCGAGCATGGTGGCCTGGCCACCCTCGAACAAGAGGGTCTTGTCAGCGTCGAGCGCGCGGTTGAGCACTAGTGACGTGTCGGCAACCATCGGACGCAACCGCTCTGCATAGCTCAGCAGTTCATCGGCCACTGCCTCAGCATCGATCGAACGCCGGTTGAACACTTTCACGAGCAACGGGTTCTTCTGGTCGAGAGACGCCTCGACCTTCTGACGCAGAATGTTTTCATCAAAGAGGTCCTGGATGCGGATCCCGACCCGGTTGATCTTGTCGGCATATGCCGGCCCGATCCCGCGCCCAGTGGTGCCGATGCGCCGCTTGCCGAGAAACCGCTCCGTCACCTTGTCGATGGTGCGGTGGTAGGTGGTGATCACATGGGCGTTGGCGCTGACAAGCAGCTGCGATGTGTCTACGTCTCGAGCACCCAGCGCATCCAACTCTTGGAAGAGCACTTCAAGGTCGATGACGACGCCGTTGCCGATCACAGGGGTGACACCCGGGCTCAGAATGCCAGACGGCAACAGGTGAAGAGCGTATTTTTCGTCGCCAATGACAACGGTGTGTCCGGCGTTGTTGCCGCCGTTGAACTTAACCACGTAGTCGACGCGGCCACCAAGCAGGTCTGTGGCCTTGCCTTTGCCCTCATCGCCCCATTGGGCTCCCACTAATACGATCGCTGGCATGAGCGCTTCCTCGATTCACTGTCGGGCGCAACCCGACCATTCTACCGATGATGGATGAGGGGCGGGGCCTGCGTGGGCCTGCCAAGGCGCAGGTCGTCGGCAGCACAAGCGCTGAGACACCGACGAAGTAGTCTCGTTTTGCATCACTGTCAGCGGCTGGACACCCGCATATGCACCGATTTCGGCTTATGCGAGGAGCCCAGACGCAATGGCGACGTAAAAGCGACAGCCAACGCAATGCGCACGTGGACGGGGCTCGAGCCAGGTTCATGTCCGGGCGGCGGAGATGACGCAGCAAACGATCGAGAAGAGGCCAACAGAACACCGCATGCAGAAAATGGAACGGACGTGAGGCCCCGATCCGAAGAGGCCCCACGCCCGAGTCTTGGCGTCGAGGAGGCTAGTTCGTCGCCAGCCCCTCGATGGGGGTGAGCCGAGCGGCCCGCCGAGATGGCCCGACCGAAGCAAGCAGGCCCGCGAGGGCCGCGACGACGACGACCGCAAGAAGCGACAGCCACGGCACCGAGACCACTATTCCCCCTATTGCGCCGAACAGCGACATCGCGCCGAGCACACCGTAAAGGATGCCGAGGCCTGTGCCGATCAGTGCGGCGATTCCCGACATGAGGATAGCTTCGGTCGCGAGCATGCCACGCAACTGAGCGCGGGTCAGGCCGAGCGCACGGAGCAACGCGTTCTCCCTCGTGCGTTCGATCACCGAAAGCGAGAGCGTGTTGCTCACACCGATCAGTGCGATCACGATGGCCACTGCCAGCAGTCCGGTGACGATGAGCAGCAGGGTGTCGATGATCTGTTCGTAAACGGCGCGTTCGACGCTCGCCCCACCGATGGATGCAGAGGGGAAGATGGCGCTGATGGCGTCACGAACCTGCAATATCTGCGCGGCAGTCAGCCCATCATCAAGTTTGAGAAGCGCGATCGTCGGTGTGGTTGTCGACGAAATCTTCGCAAAGTCCGATGGCGTGAAAATGGCCACTCCGTCTGAGGAACCGCGGGATGTGTCGAACTGCGTCTGCGTTCCATCGACTCCGGTAAGGGTGAGCTTCTTGCCCGCGATCTCCGAGGAGACGAGGGCCACACCGTCCCGAAGTTGAGCCGATTCCGAGGCGCGTGCGACGCTCGCATAGGCTTCTGGCGAGACCGAGATCGCCTGCCACGGCGGCGAATAGCCCCAGTCGTCGGCTGAACCGCTTGTGCTTTCCTCCGAAGAGCCACTGAGACTGGCGGACCCAAGATCCGCTGACAGGGCCGGAACCACCAGGTCGACACCGTCGATGCCGCCAAGTGCTGTAACATCGGCGCTCGTCAGCGGGGCATAACCGGTGTCTACGGATGAGCCCGCGCTCGCATTAACACTCGCATCGACACTCGAATCAACGCCCACATAGCCAGTCGAAACGGAAAGATCGATCGGCTCTCTCTCACCGAGTTCGTTGACCAGCGTTGCCCTCGCGACCTGTCCCGCCGTCAGGATCGTGGCCACAAGCCCCACACCGATGATCAGTGCACTCGCCGTGGCGGCCGTGCGACGCGGGTTGCGCACCGAGTTCAAAGTCGCGAGTCGGCCGGACACTCCGAAGAACCGCCCGGTCAACCGACCGATGCCCCGAATCACCGCAGGCACGTAAAACACGGCGAGCATGATTACACCGACAACGCTGACCGCCGATCCGACGAACGCGCCAAAGAAACCGAGAATCGCCTCCGAACCATTACCAGACGGCCCGATCAGTGTCGGCATGACGGACGAGAACACGAGCAGGGCGCCACCCACGACTACCAGCACCAGCCCTACCGCGAACCGACCCTTGCCGGCTCGCACGCCCGCCTCCAGCGCATCCACCGGACGCATCGCCTGCAACGGGGCGACGCGAGTCGCCTGACGTGCCGGGCCCATTGCGGCGACCAGCGTCACCACGATGCCTGCGACAATCGGCCAGATCAGAGCGCTCGCATCCACAGACAACACAGCAAGCCCCGCCGCCGACCCCAACAACGGCCCGAATACGGCAAGCAGCCCCGACATCAGCCCGATCGCCACAAGCACGCCGAGCACCGACGCGACGACCGCCACGACCACGGCCTCGAAGAGGACGGAGCGATACACCTGGCGAGCATCGGCGCCGAGGCAACGCAGTAAAGCGAGTTCCCGGGTTCGCTGTGAAACAAGTACGGCAAACGTGTTGGCAATGACGAGGGCACAGACGAGCAGCGCGATGCCGACGAACACCATGAGCACGACCGTCAGCAGATCGGCACCGCCAGTGAGGGAAGCCAGCGTCAACGATACGAACGCATCAGGGGTGATCGCCTCACCGCCATCGGGCAGCACGGCATCAATTGATGCAGCAACCGCCGACGCATCCGCCCCCGCCGCGAGCGCGACCTGTGTGACCCCGTACGACGTGCCATACATGTTGGGGTCGAGCGCAGAAATGAACGCGCTTGTGACTGTGAGGCCGCCAGACGAGAAGGCCGCGGGATTCTTGGACGCGTTGGTGATGCCGACAATGGTCAGTGTGGACGTGATCGGCGTGAACTCTTCGGTGTTCTCCGAGTAGCGATCGAACCGGGTCGAGATCACGTCTCCGATGGCAAGGTTGTGCTGCTTCGCAGTCGACTCGTCGACCGCAGCCTCGGTGTCCGTCGCCGGAAAGCTGCCAGATTTCAACGTCGTTGTGCGAAACTCCTCTGGGGCAAGGGCTTCGACCTGCAACCCCACTTCGCCGTCGTCTTGCAGGAGGCTGATGCCTGAGACCAGCGGGATATAGATGCCTTCTACGCCGTCCACCGCCGCGATCTTCGCCTCGGTGTCTTGAGTGACGACTGCCCCAGCACCATACGAGCTGCCGTCGGAGAGCACGAGGTCGGCCCTGGCGTACTGTTGGCCGATCGACTCCCGCAAGGTGGCCTTCATGGACGAGTTCAGGATGAGTGTCGCGCTCATGAACGCGACGGCAAGGATGATCGCAAGCGAGACTGCGACGAGGCGCGGAATGTGGGCGCGAATAGATGCAATGGTTGCGCGGCGCATAATCAGGCCCCCAACCGTCCGAGTGCCGCAAGGATCTCGTCAGGGCCGGCTCCATCAAGGTCGCCCGCAATTTCTCCATCTGCGAGCAGGACGACGCGATCGGCATACGCGGCGGCGGCAGGATCGTGCGTGACCATGATGATGGTCTGGCCCATTTCGCGGCTAGCCCGGCGAAGCAGGGAGAGCACTTCTGCGCCAGCCTTGGAGTCGAGGTTTCCGGTTGGCTCGTCCGCGAAGATCACATCGGGGCGACCGAGTAGGGCACGTGCGACGGCCACCCTCTGCTGCTGACCGCCCGAGAGCTCGGATGGCCGATGCTTGAGTCGTCCGCGCAGCCCAAGAGTGTCGACGACCTGCTCGAACCAGATACGGTCCACCGGAGACTTCGCCAAATCGGATGGCAGCAGGATGTTTTGTTCCGCATCGAGAGTTGGGACCAGATTGAATGCTTGAAAGACAAAGCCGACGCGTTTGCGTCGTAGAAGGGTCAGCTGGGTGTCGTTCATTCCCGTGACGATGGTGTCGCCGATGGAGATGGTGCCGCTGTCGACCGTATCGAGGCCCGCGAGGCAGTGCATGAGAGTTGACTTGCCTGAACCGGATGGTCCCATAATCGCGGTGAACTTTCCGCGCGGGAAATCGATTGTGACATGGTCTAGGGCCACGACCTGGGTATCACCCTTGCCGTATACCTTGACGACGTCATTGGCGCGCGCCGCTGACTCGACCCGGTCGTTCGTGGCGACGGGCGTGGAAACTGAACTCACTTTTACCTCCACTTTGCTATGTCATACCAGTGTGCAGGGCGCCCACATAACACGACATCGGCCTGTGGAATGACATTGCAGTCGTGGTGGGTATCCTCTGTCATCCCTGAGGATGAGCCGCACACATCGCCTGCCCCCGGCCTGGGATCGTGCCCTCTGCCGTCATCAATGCACGGCTACCAATGCACGACCGTTATTCGCGGTTTGCCTGCACGATGCCCGCCTCATAGGCGAACACGACAGCCTGCACCCGATCGCGAGAGGTCGTCTTCTGCAGGATGTGAGCCACGTGCGTCTTCACCGTCGCCTCTGAAAGGTACAGCTCGGCGGCTATCTCAGCGTTAGAGCAACCTTGTGCAATCAGGGAGAGCACCTCGAGTTCGCGCGCCGTGAGCGACGCCGCGAGCGCAGCAAGCGGAGCACTCGATGCGGGGGTGGGGTTGAGCAGCGGAACCACCTGGTCGATGAGCCGCCGGGTCATCTGCGGAGCGATCACGGCGTCGCCGCGGTGCACGGTGCGCACCGCGGCGAGTAGCGCCTCCGGCTCGGCATCCTTCAACAAGAATCCCGACGCCCCAGCCTTGATCGCAGAAAAAACGTATTCATCCAGGGCGAAGGTCGTGAGGATGATGATTCGTGGGCGGTCGACACATCCGCCTTCCACGCCCAAGTCGCCTGCTCGTTCGGTCTCGCGGCTATGGGCTGCCGACAGAATTGCCGTCGTCGCCTGCAGGCCATCCATCTCTGGCATCCGCACATCCATCAAAATGACGTCGATGTCGGTGGATGCGGCAAGAGAAACTGCCTCCCGCCCTGTACCCGCCTCGCCTACAACCGTCAGATCGTCTTGCGATGAGAGCAGCATCCGAAATCCGCTGCGCACAAGCTGCTGATCGTCGATAATGGCAACCCGAATCGTGTCCTCTGGCACAGTAGTCATCTAATTTCCACCGTACGGGATGCACGCAGTGACTCGAAACCCGCCCCCTCGCCGAGGGCCCGCCTCAAGCGTGCCACCATACAGGGCCAGGCGTTCACCCATGCCCCGGATCCCCTGCCCGCCAACGGGACCTGTTTCGTCGGCAGCCAGCCCTCGACCGTCATCATCGACCTCGATGCAAAGACCGCGCGCATCCCACGAGCGCAGCAACCGAACCGAAGCACCCGGTCCCGCATGCTTGAGCACGTTGGTGAATGACTCCTGGATGACGCGATAGCCGGCCAACTCGGCACCGGCGGGCAGCTCTCGGCGTTGCTCGCCTACCCGAATGGCCTCAACCGGCACCCCGGAATCGCGCAGTCCGTTGATCAGAATATCCACGTCGCTCAAGGTGGGCACCGGGCGGGTAAGCGCGCCCTCGTCAGCACGCAAGACACCGAGCAGCCGACGCATCTCGGCGAGTGAAGCCCGGCCGGTGTCTGCGACCGTCTTGAGGGTTTCTTCGGCAAGAACCGGGTTGGTGCGAGCAATAAAGCGGCCGCCGTCGGCCTGAGTGATGATGACGGAAAGAGAATGGGCCACGATGTCGTGCATTTCGCGTGCGATGCGCGCCCTCTCGTCGGCGGCCGCGACTTCGCGTTCCTGGAGGCGCTCCATTTCCAGCCGATGAGCTCGGTCACGAAGTTCCGCCACCAACAGCCGCCGGGATCGGGTCAAATCGCCGAGAAGCCACGAGATGCCGAGGAACGCGCTGACCAGAGCCCAGGAGACGACAAAATCGGTCCATCCTCCCCGATCATCGAAGCGGATGCTGATGAGGCCGTACCTCGGGAGGGCAACTGCCCCGCCAGCAAGCGCGATGACGAAAGCCAGCCTTCCCAGCCACCTCGGCCCGAACGCAGCCAGTGCGTACACCACACCGAACACCGTCATGTTCGCCGGCAATAGGGGAGCGTCGACTGCGAGTTGGATCAGGTATCCGACGATGATGATCACGCCGGAGACGGTCGGGGCGTGGCGGCGCCAGGCCAGCGGTATCACCAGTAGCGAGTACAACAACACGTATGCCAGCCCCAGCGGCCAGCCGAAATCCAGAAGGTAGCTGATCAGTGGCGCAACGAGCACCAACCACAACGTCCCAGCGATCAGGCAATCGACAAGCATGACGTGGCTGGCGAACCACGCATACACGGGTCGGTTTGCGGCCGGTTCCTTCATGCTCGGCGTTTCGATGGGTCGGGTCACGGTGCCAGCTTAACGATCGGCGACCACTCGCGGCATCAGCCGCTGTGATGATTCGCCGGATGCCTTTGCGCGACAGCGTGCTGCCTGATCCACTCGTGCATGGCGATTGCCGCTGCCGCCGACGCATTGATCGACCGGGTCGAGCCGTACTGGGGGATCTCGACAACGGCGTCGGACGCTGCAATGGCTGCATCGGTCAGCCCTGGGCCCTCCTGACCGAACAGCAGCACGCATCGCTCAGGAAAGTCAAACGTCTCGATGGGGACGCACCCGGGAACGTTGTCGATCGCGATAATCGGCAGGTTGGCCCCGCGCGCCCACTGCACGAACTCGTCGATGGTCGGGTGGTGGACCACGTGCTGATACCGGTCAGTGACCATTGCACCACGCCGATTCCAGCGCTTGTTGCCGACGATGTGCACCGCTTCAGCGAGGAACGCATTGGCGCTGCGCACGATCGAGCCGATGTTGAGGTCATGCTGCCAGTTTTCAATGGCTACATGAAACGAATGCCTACGTACATCGAGATCGGCGACAATCGCATCCATGCGCCAGTAGCGGTACTTGTCTACGACATTGCGCGGATCGCCGTCGCGCAACAGATCGGGGTCGTAATGTTGTCCGCGCGGCCACGCTCCTTGCCACGGGCCGACGCCGTGCGTGGATTGCTCAACCGAGGCGTTCGATGCGGTGTACGCCTCGGAGGGCGTTGCTTTGGTGGCATCCGTTGATTCGTTTGCGTCGCTGGCTTCGGTCACCTCCTAACCTTAGAGCCGAACGCCGTGAGAGGCTGCTGCGAGAATCGGATATCCCCCATTCATCTAATGCTGGGATAATCGATGTAGGAGGAACCCCATGACTGATCGTTCCAATATTGAGTGTTGGCTTACCGACATGGACGGTGTTCTCGTCTATGAGGGTTCCGCCCTTCCCGGTGCGGGCGAGTTGATCGCTCAATGGAAGGAGAAGGGGCAGCGTTTCCTTGTCTTGACGAACAATTCGATGTACACGCCCCGTGACCTGTCTGCGCGACTACACCAGACAGGTGTGGATGTTCCCGAAGAGTCGATCTGGACTTCGGCCCTCGCCACGGCGCGATTCTTGCAGAGTCAACGTCCGGGTGGCAAGGCGTATGTCGTCGGCGAGGCCGGTTTGACGACCGCGCTTCACGAGGCCGGATACATCCTCACCGACGTCGACCCCGACTATGTGGTGATCGGCGAGACTCGCAGCTATTCATTCGAAGCGATCACGAAGGCCATTCGTCTTGTGCTTGCCGGCGCCCGGTTCATCGGAACCAACCCCGATGCGACTGGCCCAAGCGCGGAGGGTCCCCTGCCTGCCACAGGCGCGATCTGTGCGCTGATCACGAAGGCGACAGGGTTCGAGCCATATTGGGTCGGCAAACCCAACCCGATGATGTTTCGCCTTGCGATGAGCAAAATCGGGGCCCACTCACATTCGACGGGCATGATCGGCGACCGGATGGATACCGATGTGGTAGCTGGCATCGAGGCCGGCCTGCACACGGTTCTCGTGCGCACCGGTATCTCAGATGACGCCGAGATCGCGAAGTATCCATATCGGCCGAATGAGATTCTGGATTCCGTTCAAGATCTACTCGAACAGCCCGCGATAGAACAGTAACCGGATAATGGGTGGTCGGGGCGATCGGCCGTCACCTAGACGTTGAGTTCGTCGACCGATATCGCTGCGAAGTATGGGTAGCCGGCATCTTCGATGGCGCGTTTCGCCCCAGTTTTGCGGTCGACGACAACAGCGACACCTGCGATCTCAGCCCCGACCTTCTTCAGGGCTTCAATTGCTTTGAGAGGTGAACCTCCCGTCGTTGAGGTGTCCTCAACGACGATGACGCGCTTACCGGCGAGGTCTGGCCCTTCTACCTGCCGACCGCGCCCATGATCTTTGGGCTCCTTACGCACCACGAAGGCGTCGTACTCGAGCCCGCGCGCCACGGCCTGATGCAAGATCGCGGCTGCAATCGGGTCTGCGCCCATCGTCAGTCCGCCGACGGCGGCGACATCGGGGATGTCGGAGATCAGATCTGTCATGACCAGTCCGATGAGCGGCGCAGTTCGATGGTCGAGGCTGACTCGGCGCAGATCGACGTAGTACGTCGCCTTCGCCCCGCTCGTCAAGGTGAAGTCGCCGCGGAACACGGCAAGTTCGTTGATATAGGAGATCAGTTCATCACGTGCGGTCACAGGTGCCAGTCTAACAATGACCGCATCGCCTGGCCGAGTAGCCGGCCAAGCATCCCAGACCGGATAGGTTGGAAGAATGCGTATTGCCACCTGGAATGTCAACTCCATTCGCACCCGCGTCGCCCGCGTCACAGACTGGCTGCAACGCGCAGATGTCGATGTGCTCGCCATGCAAGAGATCAAGTGCCGCCAGAACCAGTTCCCGTTCGCTGCGTTCGAAGATGCCGGCTACGAGGTGACCATGCACGGACTGAACCAGTGGAACGGCGTCGCCTTCGCGAGCCGCATTCCCGCTGACGACGTCGAGACCGAGTTCGCCGGTATGCCAGGCTTCGGCGCCGATGGTGCTCGCGAGGCGCGCGCGTTGGGTGCCACCTTCGATGGGATTCGGCTCTGGAGCCTCTACGTGCCGAATGGCCGCGAGATCGACAACCCGCATTACACCTACAAATTGGAGTGGCTGGACGCCTTGGCCGAGAACGCAGCAGGCTGGCTGCGCGACGATCCCGACGCATCCATCGCCTTGATGGGCGATTGGAACATTGTGCCATTCGATTCGGACGTATGGGATATCGCAGAGTTCGAGGGGAAAACACACGTGACTCCGCCAGAGCGCGAGGCGTTCGCACGGTTCGCGCAGATCGGATACGCCGATGTGGTGCGGCCTCTCGTTCCAACCGGGTACACCTACTGGGACTACCAGCAGTTGCGTTTTCCGCGCAACGAGGGGATGCGCATCGACTTTGTACTCGGCTCTCCTGCGTTCGCCAGCCAGGTTTCAGATGCATCCATCGACCGGGATGAGCGCAAAGGCGCGCAACCTAGCGACCACGTACCCGTCGTTGTCGAATTGGGGGAATCCGATCGCCCAATGGTTTTTTAGCACACTCCACTTACGAGCTGCGGCCATCAGGCAGGCGAAAGCAGCAGTGAGATCAGCAGAAGCACCGGGATCGACAGGATCGTCGTCAAGAGGATCGAGTTGCGGGCAATAAACCGTCCGCGCTCGTATCGCGTGGCATAGGTGAGCAAGTTCTGCGCCGTCGGCAGCGCGGCGATCAGCACGCATGCGAACAGTTCGTTCCCTTCCAGCCCGAATACCCATGCTGCCAAGAGGTAGGCCAGCAGAGGTTGCACAAGCAACTTCATCACGATGATGACAGAGACATCGTGACGGCCTTCGGTGCCTCGCAGCCCCGACATGCCTGCAAGAGATATCCCGAACGCAAGCAGAGCGCCTGGCACCGACACGTCGGCGAGCAATTCGATGGGCTGCATGATCAACTCAGGCACAACCACGTGAGACAGCGAGAATACGATTCCGACCACGCTGGCAAGAAGCATCGGGTTGGTGACGGGGCGCACCACCTTCTGCCAGCCGGTGCGCTGCGTGCCGGTGACGACATCCATCAGCCCCATCATGATCGGCGCGTAGAAGGCGATCTGGAACAGCATGATCGGTGCGACATAATTCGCACTACCGAAAATGTAGACGGTGAGCGGGATGCCGAGGTTGCCTCCGTTCGCATACGAGGTCGACATGCCGCCGATCAGCCACTCAGGCTTTGCCGGGTTCCACCATCGCTTCGAGATCGCCAAGTAGATGAGTAGCGTCAGGATGGCGGTGATCACCTGCACGAGCAGGTTCGCGTTGAACACTTGGTCGAGGCGGGAGCGCTGCAAGGTCTCGAACATCAACGCCGGCGTTGCGACGAAAAAGACCAGTCGCGAGATCACCTGCTGGGCGTTCGGGCCAAGGGCATTCACCCTACCGAGAAGAAACCCGGTGACGATGATGACGGCAATGACGAAAAATCCCTCGAAAACGCCGATCACTCGCCGAACTGCCCTTCATGCTGTCAGAGGCCCGATCCCCGCATACTCCGCCGACAGTGGTGCCGACGCTGGCGCCGGTGCCTCCTTCAATAATAGGGTTGCGCGTTCGGCGATGCTCGACTCGACCAGGGCAGCAGGCCCAATTCAGCTTTGACGAGGTGAGGAAATGAGTCAGAACCCGTCGGGCAAAGACTCGTCACCCGTCACCAGATTGTCGAGAGTTGCAACCAAGCGCGGTGCTGCCGTTCGTGGGCCCGTCCTAACGAGGACCCACGAACAGCAACCGATACCGACTATGCCGACGCTCTTGAGGAAGACCGCATCAGTGCTGGCGTCGGGGTCGGCGCAAGCCGAAGTAGAGCGCAAGCAATCCCGCGACAATGCCGCTCACGCCAAGAGCGACACCGGCCGTGAGGTATCCCCCTGCCGATGAGTTGACAAGCGGGCCGTATCCCGGAGGATAGATACCATTTGCGGTGACGCTCTCCGGCGTATCGTAGTTGTTCGTCACGCCTACGGTCACCTGAGGCTTTGCCTCGGTGAGTGTGATCTTCCCATCGGCAACAGAGTATTCGACAGAATCGGCATGCAAGGAGTCTGTCTCTGTGATCGAGCACTCACTCCCTACGGGAATAGCCGAGAACTTTCGGCTCTCCCCTCCTGAGAGGCTGAAAGTCTCGTCGAGCACCTCCGTGCCTTGGAACGTGCAGACAACCGTGAACGCGAAATCGAAGTCGGACATATATGACCCGTACTTGCCGGCGATGGTCTTCGTTGCACTGATGGAACCGAGGTCGAACGTGTTGGTGTAGGTCACGACTGCCGATTTTGTCTGCGCGGCCACGATGTCGACCACGCCGCCTTGCGGGGAGACGCTTGTCGATGTCGCGCCTGCCGAATCTGTCTCCGCAGTTGTACAACGAGTTCCAGCGGGGTAGACACCAAATGTCTTGCTCTGCCCTGCATCCAGCGTGAACGTCACGTCGAGCAATGTTTGCGACATGTAAACACAGGTGGCGGAGAAGGTGAACGGGCCGTTGCCATAGGCATTCGCTCCGGCCCCGTCGACCACCTTGGCCACCGTGAATGTGCCTGCATCGTACTTGTTGACGATGTTCACTGCGGCAGCGGAACTGCCAGGAACAACCGTAGCGGTGCCATCCCCGTTGTCCGAGACATTGTCGCCGGTGTATGCGATTGCATTGGCGCTGCTGTTGACCTCTGCCACGGTACACGTTGCACCGACAGGAATCGTATTCCCAGTGACGACATGCGTTTCACCAGCTCCAATGACGAAAGATGAGTCCCCCGCATCGAGCGGAACGTTAGTGCCGCTCGATGTTACGCACGACAGGGTGAAGGTGAACGGTCCGAAGTCGCCAGACGTCGCAGTAGTATCCACGGTCTTCGTAATCGACAGACCAGACCAGTCATATTCGTTTAGGAGGCCGAATGCTTGTGCTACAGGAACGTCATTACTTGGAGTGCCGGCCTCTAAGGTGTCACTTGCCGCATAGCCGTCCGGACTCTGGACAGTCACCTTTGTGGCAGAGACACTACGCGAGGTCTCCCCAAAAGCACCCACCGAGCCGTCTTCGGCAACATAGCAATCCGATCCGACGGGGATTCCGGTCACTCTCACAGGTGCATAGCTGCCACCCGACGCTTTGGTCAAAGTGAGAGCCTTCGAGGCCTCCCCATCAAAAGTGAGGTCGACCCCGTCAACGCTACATGTGGAAGTTGCGGTAATCGTCGAAGGGGCAAACTCGGTCGCTCCACCTGACAGCGCCTTCGTTACCGAGATCGACCCGGTACGCAGATGAACTCCGACAGCGTTTGGTGCGATCTTGCTATACGCAACCTGGCTCGCGTCTTTGTACTTGACTCCGAACTGGTTCCAGGCATATTCATCGGTGGCAGGCACATCGATGCTCGCTCCATCAGGGTTCGCCGTAGTCGCAGGCGCATTCCGGGTCGAGTAGGTCACATCAACTTGCTGCCCGGGGATGAGCGCGCCATCCGCCGTGTCTGCGAAATTGAGAATCACACGAATGCCAGTAACAGCGCTCCAATCCGTCGAGGCATCCGCATCGTCCCAGATTTCACCATTTTGCTCACAAGGATCCTGGTTGGCGAGGTTCGCCCACGTGCCGACACACACACCAGGACTTGTGGTTACCTGAAGCACCTTCGTGGTGTCGGCGGGGCCGCTGACAATGATGCTATCGAGTAGCGCGACGGCATAGTCAGACCCGCGCGAACTGCCCGAAACAAGGTACCGATCGTCAGCAGTCGGCAGTTGGTCGAAAATCGTCGCACTCGTCACGCGGGTCGTACCAGCATTCACGAGATGGAGGGCCCAAGAGTCTGTACCGCCGATGGTGCTGTTCGCCACGCACGGGTTGCGATAGTAAGACGTGCCTGCGACAGTAAGCGTCGGGGTGCAGGCCTGATCCGGATTCTTGGGGTTTATGGCCCCGTCTAGTGAGCCGAGAACGCCCTTGACGACGAACAGGTTGGGGCCGGTTGTCGGCGCGACGTAGTCGCTCGTGGAGCAGGCTGTCGGATGGGCGGAATCGAAAGTGACGCCAGCAGAGCCATCCGACGTACCGATGTCGCTGCACGAGTCAAGATTCTGGACCGTATTGGCCGTCACCATATTGGTGGCTCTTTGACCGCTTGAGAGCCCTGGCTGCAATTCCAGCCAAATCCGAATCGTCACCGATTCGCCTGGTTGCATCCGGTTCTCATCGGCTGGCCAACTGAAGGAGACCTGTCCCGACACTGCAGAGTCGACACTTGGAGCGGACGTCAGTGTGCTGCCGGAAGCAGAATCTGGCGTGAATTGCACCGCTGGCGTTGAATCATTCGGCCCGACCCCGGTGAAGAGGAGAGCGGGCGGCAGAGCATCGACGATATCGTCGAGATCAAGGTACCCAGTTCCGCCGTTGGCCACAGTGATATCCCAGGGGATCATGGATCCAACCTGCGCGGTACGAACTCCACCGTTGGCCAGCTTGTTGAGTTTGAGTACGTGAGTTCCCGTTGTCCACGTGAGATCATCGGTCGCCTTTTCCACGTTCGACGCATCAAGCTTGCCGAATGACTGCGCTGAGAGGGTATCGGTCACCGATCCGGGGAACTGCACGGCAGTAGTCGTGCCCCGCACGGTCTCGCGCAACTGCACTGTGAAATCTGCCTTAGCGCTCCAGTTCGGGTTACTCGCAGAGAACACCGAGCCGTCGGCTCGAGTGAAGGTGAACCGAATTCCCTGTACATCCTCAAACTGACCTGTGCTCACGGGCAAAGAATAGGAATCGAGGGGCTGTTCCGTGCCCTCGGTCCATTCCAATGCTCCGTCCGTGCCAAATGGCCCGTAGACATCGATCTGCACTCGATCTGCTCCAGCGGGAGCCGTGATAGAACTCAGGCCGGCGAAATTCACGCTATTCCAGAATTCCTCAGAGTCTGCTCGGTCCTCGAGAACGACCCTGTTTGCGGGTGCGCTCGAAGTTCCCTGGTTGGCTGAAAGCTTCACGGTCTGAGGCTCGGCACGATTCGGCTCGACGACGTTGCCGTCAGTGATGGTCTTCGTCGGAACGATGTCGATGAGGCCACCCGAAAGCGTGATCAGCGCGGAGCTGACGTCTCCCGTCAGCACATCGGCTCCCGTGACCAAGTCATACGACTGGGCGAACACACGGTTGTTCGACGTGACTTCATCGGTGAGCGCATGGTCTTCGCCCGTGTCGCGGAGAGTCGACCGAACGACAGTATTGAGCTTGATCGTCAAATTGTTAGAAGAACTGATCGTGCCACCCGTGACAAGCGGATCAGATCCCTGGAATGTGACGGATATGCCTACCACGTCGACGAGGGCGGAGGCGGAGAGAGCATTGACGGCTGCAGCGGTCGTCTGAACGACAGTGTATTTGTTCGCACCAGTGGCGGTGCGATCGTACTTCAGCAACCACACAACGGATTTACTCAGGTCGACCTCGCTTGTCACACTTGCAGCGATCGTCACTTTGGTGATGTCTTGCCTGTTGAACGGGTTAGGCACATCCGCGGTATCGATCACGCTTCCCGTGAAACTCCCGAATGGGTTCCCGGTTGCTCCCGCAGCCGTGTTCGCCGACTGGCATGCCGAGGCATCGGTATCGGAGCATATTGCAGGTTCGAGAACTCGGACGAACTGTGCTCGTGTCGACGAATCGTTCGTTGCTTTGAGCGTGTAGGAAGTCGTTGGGTATGTACCTCCGGTCCCCGGCGCAGGAACGATGAGTACGTTGTCTGCGACATTCTTGGTTACCCGGACTCCCGGGGGCTGATCGATGATCGATATCGTATCGCTGTCATTATCCCTGACTACAGCACCGCTATAGGGCGTTGCCGCAAGGCCGACGGAGTTCGTGACATCTCCCGTTCCGCCATTGAGGGTGGTGTCTTCGGTCACCCATGTGGATGCGTTCGTCCCCTGAACGCGAAGTGTATTGCGAAGCTGCCAAGTAAGATCAAAGATCCTGTCCGAGGCACTCGCGGCCACACCACTGCCCGGCTCTGGAGCGTATGGGTCTCCTGATCCGCTAGTGAGTGCCGCCGATCGAGCGGTGTCGTTGGGCACCAACGTAATCCTGACACCGAGAGTTGTGCTCTGCTCAGTCGCGCTGAGCGAGTAGCCCTTGAAACTTCCGTCGCTACTCTGCCAACCTCCAGTTGGCACATCCACCGGAACCCAATCGGACCCGTTATACAGCTCGATTGACGAGATGGTGTCGTACTTGAGATACCATCCATTCGCGTATGACGTTGAGGAAGCAGCGATCGCGTTGATACTCTTCAAATTGAACGCATTGAAGACTGTCTGCAACGGCGTTGCTTCAGCACTGTTCGGGTCGCTCAGGACAACCTCCTGGAACCCACTGCTGACACGCCAATTGAGATGAGTGACCCTCGTCTCCTGAGACTGAGCGTCTACCGACGTCCCAGCCCCACTTTGGGAGCCGACGGAACTCCCACTCACATCCTTATCCCACGCCTTGCTGACTGCCGCGACGCCAACACCGGACGGGTAGATGATGACGGGTGCAACCGCGGTGTCATCGTCGTCATCTGAAAAAAGTGTGCCATCCTCTGTTCTGCCGCTGCCTGTAGTGGTGGCGGTATTGGTGTACTCCGTTGGCGTATTCGAATCAGTATTCGTCGGGGTTGTGCCATCACTACGAAGCACAGAGCGGGCAGTGAAGCCGAGGTAGGGCCGGACCGTGGCCGACGCGGCGAATTCGGTGGACCCGACAAATGTAAAGCGGCTCCCGACAAGATCACTTGGAACGAGACCAGCCTCCGCGGCTGTCAGCGCGGTGGCGAACTCAGAGCTATCGAGATTGAAGAGCTGCACATCAGCAGACGAGCTAACCGTTGCGATGGTCACCCAGGTGCCATCCCTTTTCTGCACATCGACGGTCAGCGACACACCCGAGGGAATTTGAGTTGGCTGAATAGAGGTGAGATTGAATGCGTTCCAGTAGCCGTTTGCATTCTCCGCGTCACCCCACGCATCTTCCACGACAATGGTCGTCGGCTTGAGGTAGTCAGAGCTTGAACTCGTTGTGGACAGGAGGGATACGACGCTTTGCTCGCCAGGCTGTACTGCCACCGTCGGACGCACGGTCTTGGTCAAGTTCACGCTGATTGCCGGCTTCACGCGAGTCAGGGTTGCACTATCGTCATCGGTGTCAGAGCTGCCGTTGGATGCAGTGACCGTCGACGTGACAGTGTTTGTCGACGAGAGTGCTGTCGCTAGGCCAAAGTTCTCGCCGCTTGACGTTGCGACGGCGAACTTCGCGTCCACGCGCGCATTGGTCTCAATGGTGTCGCTTGCCGAGGTGAAGATCAGGTCAAACCCCGCGATATCTACACTGGGTTTAGGTGGCACGTCGCCGTTACCGAAGGAGTTTTGCTCAGTTCCTCCGCCAAGCAGGTAATACTTCACCGTCCCGCTGGTTGCGCCCTGAGGCCAGTTCACTCCGGCAGTGAAGCCATCGAAGGTGACGAAATCTGTGAAGAACGGGGTCGTCGCGTTATAGTCGCTCACGACAAAGGTCTTTACCGCCGAATCGGTATTCCTCGCCGTGACCGTCGCCACAGTTGAGTTACCGGCGGGGATACGCGGGCTGGCGAAGCTCTTTGCTACGGTCGTGCCGAGAGCAAGTGGGGTAACGGTGAACGTCGCGTCATCCTGCACGGTAGGACTCGACGCAGCACCGCGCGAGCCCTTTGCAGACGCCACATTCGCAACAGAACTTTTCACAGTCGAGAGCTCTGCATCGTCATTGCGATCGGTGGAGCGCTGTGCCAGGTTGATAACTGCAGATGCCGGAGAACCTATTTCGATCGCCGCGCCCATGTAGGTGAAACGTAGGCCTCCCACTTCGCCGTTACTCACTCCGGATGGCAATGCGTAGCTCGCCCCCGCATCCCCGGTCACCCAAGTCCATGTACCACCCTGCTGAACGTAGGCGTCAACCCGCACAGCGGTAGCCCCTTCCGGCAAGGTCGACGAAGAGTCGAAACCTGCGAAGTTAGTGATGCGGAAGGGATTGTTTACGTCAAGGGTGCTTGCGCCCTCTGCCGACAACGCCGCTCTCGGGTCTTGCACGACCAACGAATCGAGCGAAACGTTCGATTCGTTGGTGGCGGTCAGCGTGATAGTGGAGATCGAGGCTGGGCTGTAACTCGCCGTCGATGGGCTCCAGTCTTTGTCCAGTGTGACAGCGAGCTTCTGATCGACAGATACCGTAACGGTTGCCTGATCCTCAACATCGGCAGCATTATCCGCCGCAGCAGCAGCCGTGTTGACAATGGCTTTCCCGTTTCGAGAATCGAGCGGAGAGAAGTCATTAGGAACCTGCAAGGTGAGGTTCACATAGAACGTGGAACCTTGCGTAAGACCAGTTTCACCACCGCCAAGAGACTGGGCCGGAGTTGCGGTCACAACGGTATCAGCACCAACTACTGCTGGCTGGCTTCCCCCCGACCACGATACGGGTACGGCGGTGCCGGACGACGAACCCGAACTCACGGCGGTTATCGCGAAGCCTGCCAAATCGGCAGGCAAAGCATCGCTGAGTGTGGCGTTGACGCAGTCCTCTTCAGAACACTTCACTGTGATCTGATACGTGAAAGACTCGCCAGCGGTGAGCGAAACCGAAGCCGCACCATCGACGGTCTTCGTAATCGAAAGGTATTGAGGCGCGCTTGCTGACGAATCAGCTAGGGCAAGCGCCGCAGAGACGCCTCCCCCTCCCCCCAACAAAATACTCACGATACCAATCAGAGCGACAATGAGGGTCCTAATTTCGCCGTTACGGCGACCGTGCCGACCCTGCCCACGCTTGCGATTACGAGTGAACGCTTGACCAGCCATGAAGTCCTTCCGAAAAACCAACCCGAGTCCGCTTATTCGCAAGCGCGCCAAATTGCAGCTGTGTAATGCACTTCACAGCTATGTGATGCACTTAATATACGAAAAATGATATACGAAAAGAGTAGCAGTAGTTGCACTAGTGGAAGTCACACGCGAAATAGGGCAACAGACGAGTGCGGTGGACACAATATCTGTGTCCACCGCACTCCCTAAAACAGAAGGGTGCCAGCGCCTCTTTACGTATAGGAGAAATCTATTGCTTTAGACGAGAGCCACCGCCGCGCCAAGGCTGTCGAGAAACAGCGAATCGCTGTCCCGATCCAACCCGACACGCACCCGATCCCCGTCTCGAACAGTGCCCGAGAGCAATGCGGTGGCGAGTTTGTCGTCGATCTCGTGCTGCATCAGTCGCCGCAGAGGCCGGGCGCCGTAGACCGGATCGAAGCCGTGCTCGGCAAGCCAGGTGCGCGCCTCGGGGGTCACGGCAAGCTCCAGCCGACGCGACGCAAGCCGTTCGCTGAGCCGGTCGATATAGAGTTCAACGATCTGGCCAAGCTCTTCGCGGCTCAACGACGAGAAGATAACAATATCGTCGAGCCTGTTGAGGAACTCGGGCTTGAAGGCTTGGTGAACCAGAGCCAACACACCCTCGCGGCGCGCATCATCTGTGAGCTGCTGGTCGACAAGGAACTGACTCCCAAGGTTGGAAGTGAGGATCAGGATGACGTTGCGGAAATCGACCGTGCGCCCCTGACCATCGGTCAACCTGCCATCGTCGAGAACCTGCAGCAGGATGTCGAAGACCTCAGGATGCGCCTTCTCAACCTCGTCGAGAAGCACGACCGAATATGGCCGACGACGAACCGCCTCCGTCAACTGCCCACCCTGCTCGTACCCGACATATCCAGGAGGTGCCCCGACAAGCCTTGAGACGGAGTATTTCTCGCCGTACTCACTCATGTCAATACGCACCATCGCGTGCTCGTCGTCGAACAGGAACTCTGCAAGCGCCTTGGCGAGTTCGGTCTTACCGACACCCGTCGGGCCAAGGAACAGGAACGATCCGGTCGGACGATTCTGGTCGGCGATTCCAGCACGGCTGCGCCGGACGGCGTCGGCCACTGCGCGCACTGCCGCCTTCTGGCCAATGAGCCGTTTGCCGAGTTCGGTCTCCAGGTGCAACAACTTTTCTGTCTCACCAGTGAGCAGGCGCCCAACGGGAATGCCAGTCCATGCGGCAACCACTGCGGCAATGTCGTCTTCGGTGACCTGGTCACCAACCATCCGATCTTCAGACTGATCCGCGTTCTCGGCCTCAGCCAGTTGCCTTTCGATATCCGGGATCTCGCCGTAGAGGATTCGACTTGCGCGGCCAAGGTCGCCAACGATTTGGGCACGCTCAGCATCGCTGCGCAGTGCATCCAACTTATTTTTGAGGTCGCCGACGCGGTTCAGCTCCGCTCGCTCTTGCTGCCATTTCGCGTTGAGGCCCTCGAGGACCTCCTTCTTTTCGCGCAGCGAATCCCGCAGCGTCGCAAGACGCGCTCTCGAGGCAGGATCTTTTTCCTTCTTAAGTGCCATTTCTTCGAGTTCGAGCCGTTGGACCTCGCGACGAAGGGTATCGATCTCAACCGGAGACGAGTCGATCTCCATGCGCAGTCGGCTAGCTGCCTCATCCACCAAGTCGATGGCTTTATCCGGCAGTTGCCGCGCCGAAATGTATCGGTTAGACAGCGCCGCGGCCGCGACTAGTGCAGAATCGGCAATGGTCACCTTGTGGTGTGCCTCGTAGCTTCCCTTCAAGCCACGCAAAATGGCGACGGTGTCTTCAACGCTCGGCTCACCGACGAAGACCTGCTGGAAGCGCCGCTCGAGGGCAGCATCCTTCTCAATATATTGCCGATACTCATCAAGCGTCGTCGCTCCGATGAGACGCAACTCGCCTCGGGCGAGCATAGGTTTGAGCATGTTGGATGCGTCTTGGCCGTCGCCCTGACCTGCACCGACCAGAGTATGGACTTCATCGATGAATGTGATGATGTTGCCCTCGGCCGCCTTGATCTCGGCGAGCACGGCCTTGAGCCGTTCCTCGAATTCGCCACGGTATTTCGCGCCCGCGACAAGGGCACCGAGGTCGAGCGATATGAGTCTTTTCTCTTTAAGCGATTCGGGGACGTCGCCCGCAACGATGCGTTGCGCGAGGCCCTCAACGACGGCGGTCTTGCCTACGCCTGGCTCACCGATGAGCACTGGATTGTTTTTGGTGCGGCGTGTAAGCACTTGTGATACCCGGCGAATCTCTGCGTCACGGCCGATGACCGGGTCGAGTTTGCCGGAGCGAGCCACTTCGGTCAGATCGATGCCGAACTTTTCGAGGGCAGACTTCTGCTCCTCAGTGTCGTTCATGTTTTCTTGTGGCATGTCTTTCTCCTCTCCGGGGGTTTAAGGTCTCTTACACACAACACAATAAAAGTTGAGTCTATTCCGCTCAACTTGCAAGCGCCGCTTCATTCACATCTGTCTCACGAGCCTCGCGCCCGCATTCCGAGTACGCTGGTGCAATGCGCGCCGAACCGAACCGACTTGCACCACGGTTCAGGCGATGGGTATCCCGATGGTCGCGCATCACTGCACCTACCCGCGTCATCATCTCCGCAGGCACAGGCTTCTCCGTCCTCATCCTTGTCTCGTCGATCTGGGTCGGCTTTCTCGGCACCGCCTCGCCGCTATGGAATCTCGAATGGTTTCGAGCGACGCGAGGCAACGCGCCGATCGTCATCGCCACTGCCATCGGGTTGACCGTTGGATGCCTTGGGCTCGTGGTCTGTTGGTTATTGCTTGGCCGGCGCGTATTCCGCACAAATAAGAGCCTGCCCACACGCACCATGGTCATTGCAGCAGCATGGTGGTCGGTGCCCCTGCTGTTCGCGCTACCTCTTTTCGACCGCGACATATTCTCATACATTGCACAAGGCCGACTGCTTGCCTCCGGATTCGACCCATACCGCTGGGGGATCGACTCCATTCCCAACTGGCAGGAAGTGGGTGTGGATTCCCTGTGGACCTCGACGCTTACCCCGTATGGTCCTGTCATCCTGGCCATTCAGCGCGCGATCGCCGTTGTGGTTGGTCCACTTGGGTATCACTCGGTGATCTTTGCCTACCGCCTGCTCGCCACCGCAAGTATCGCTATCGCCACATTGCTGATCTACCGCATCGTCTCGCGCTACCGTCGTCCACACTCTGGCCTGCTCTGGGTAACGATTACCAACCCGCTCGTGATATTCGCCTTCGTCGTCAGCGGCCATAACGACGCACTCATGATCGCCCTCGTCGTCGCCGCACTCGCCGCGGCGCTCGAGCGGCACCCCGTGCTGGCACTTGTCCTGCTCACGCTCGCCATCGGAACCAAATCGGTGGCGATCATTGCGTTACCGATCCTTGGCATCATCCACCTCGGTGACGATGCCAGCTTTGTTCGTAAACTGCGCTTCTGGTTTATCAGCGGCATGGCGTCCTTAGGACTGTTATGGCTGATCGGCCTGGTTCAGGGTCTGAGCTTGAAATGGCTGCTATTGGCGTCAACCCCGGCCCTGACCAGCAGCTGGTTTGCACCGAGCGCCATCATCGCCGCGGCGCTGGCGGGAGTGGGCAATCTTGTCGGGCTCAGCTTTCAAACGACATTCGTCGTCGGTAAGGCGATCGCCATCGCGGGCGCGATTGGCGCCGGCAGCTATTTCTTGCTCACCAGGCGGCCTCTGCATCCGTTGCATCGCCTTGTCCTCGCGTTTTCTGCCGTGATCTTCTTTTCACCGGTCATCTACCCGTGGTATGTCGCTTGGCCCCTGTTTGTCGCCACTGCGGCCAACCTCACTATCACCAAACGAGCACGGCTGGTCGTAGCGGTCACCACAATATTCTTCGTCGGCAAGGCCCTAATCGCGCCATTCAACTATTCTGCTGACGCCCTGTTTGCTGTAGTGCAGGGAGTGCTTGCAGGCATCGCCCTTGTGGCCGCGCTAGTCCTGTTGTGGCTCGAATTCTCGGCGCACGCAGACGACACCCAGAGGCTTCCTGCCGCACTGCAACAGTTTGTCTTCGGTGAAGTGAAGTTCACGACTCGGCGCCGGGATCGTCGATAAGCAGGGCACTTTCGTCGTCGCGCGCAACCTCATTGACCGGGATGACGGCACGGTGAGAATATGGACTCCAGACAACAACCTCAGCGCGGTGGCGCATACGTGGAAACCCGGAGAATGACACAACCTCGCCGCCACCGCCTGCCGCGAAAACGCGGCGCCCTGGACGCTGCAACATCTCTTCAGCGAGAGCAGACTCAAGTTCGCGCACACGCTCTCGCAACGCTGTCACCTCGTTGTCGAGAGCGACGATACGGCGAATTCCCTCAAGCGTGATGCCCTCACCAGAAAGCCGCTGAATCTCACGGAGCATCGCCACGTCTCGTAGCGAATAGCGGCGTGACTTGCCTCGTGTGCGCTGAGGCACAACGAGGCCAAGCCGGTCGTATTGCCGCAAGGTCTGCGGGTGCATTGTGGCGAGTTCGGCCGCGACAGAGATTACGAACAGCGGCTCATTTTCGTCTATCGATGGCATCTGCTTCCTCTCTTATCGCCGTCAGCTCACGGTATGAGCATTATTGCGGTTGTCTCACGGAGTGAGTCAACTCGCCACCCTCGCCTTTGCCAGGATGTCAGCACGTGGATCATCATCACCGAGCACTTCGGCAAGCCTCTCAACCGCTTCTCGCGCTTCAACCGTGAGACGTTCGGGAACGGCGACCTCGACCTTGACGAGCAGGTCTCCTGCTGGTCCCTTTGCCGGCACGACACCACGACCTTTGACACGCAGCGTCTGGCCGGAGCGGGTTCCCGGAGCGACTTTGACCCTCACAGTGTCGCCGCTGAGCGTCGGCACATCGATGGATGCACCAAGCGCCGCCTCGGCAAAAGTGACGGGCAAAGTGACCGTCAGGTTGTTGCCATCTCGGCCGAAAACAGGGTGCTTCTCGACCGAGACCGTAACGAGCAGGTCTCCCGGCTGTCCGCCGTTTCTGCTCCGCTCGCCTTTGCCCCGAATGCGTATCGTGGCACCGTCATGCACTCCTGCGGGAATCTTCGTACGAACTGTCGAACCTTCCGCAGTGCGCAACGAAACAGTCGCGCCGTTGATCGCCTGCGAGAAAGTGAGTCGGGTGCGCGCCTTGATGTCACGACCACCACGAGGGGCCGCCTGCTGCTGACCACCGAACATCGAGAAGATATCGTTCACATTCGACTGCCGACCGCCAGCGCCGCCGAACATGCCACCGAACAGGTCCTCGAACCCTTGGCCGCCGCCAGCGCCCGGGCTGAACCGCGCACCGGAGCCCATGGCTCGCACCGAGTCGTACTCAGCACGCTGAGTCGGGTCCGACAAAACCGTGTACGCCTCCGAGATCTCTTTGAATTTCTCTTCGGCCTTCGGGTCGTTGGGATTCGAATCCGGGTGGTTTGTGCGGGCGAGTTTGCGGTACTTCTTTTTCAGTTCGTCGGCAGAGACATCTTTAGAGACACCGAGCACGGCGTAAAAGTCTTTGTCTAGCCAATCTTGACTTGCCATCCACGGGCCTCCTTTCTCTCATTTGCTTGTCTTGCTTGTGCACTATCGCCAACTGACGCGCTCACGCTTCTGGCGGCGTCCAAACGACCACCTTCGCCGGCCGCACGAGCGCGCCCTCAAGTGTGTAGCCGACACTGACGACATCGCCGACGGTTGCAACGGTGACGTCAGGATTCGGCTGCTGAAACACTGCGTCGTGGATGTTGGGGTCGAATGCGTCGCCCTGCTCGCCAAAGACCGCAACACCAAGGCTCTCACCGAGGCTGCGCATCTTTTGGGCGATCGTGGAGAACGCCGAACCTTCGACAAGGTCCCCGTGCTTTTCGGCGAGGTTGAGGTCGTCGAGAACGCCGAGGAACTGCCTTGCCGCATCCGCCTTTGCCCGAACGCGCTCGAGTTCGATGCGCTCCTCGCTTGCGCGACGATAGTTCTTGAACTCAGCGCTCAGGCGCTGCAGGTCGACAAGGTAACTTGCCGCCTGCTCGGCCGCCGAGGCTTCAAAAAGTTCAGCTGCCTCAACATCGATATCGCTCAGACCGGTATCGGTATCCGCACCTTCGGCCGCTGGCATTCCTTCTTCCGTTGCCTCCGCTTCGAGGCTCTCTTCGAGAGCATCGTCGGCCCCGGCCGGGGACGCCGCGTTGTCGTCGGCGCCCTCGGGAACATCTGGGTTGGGAAACGTGTCGTCAGTCATTACTTGCCATCGCCCTCATCGACAACCTCGGCGTCGACAACGTCGTCCGCAGAGGCATTGGCCTGATCAGACGCACCGTCGGCGGGCGTCTCGGTCTGTGCTTGCGCGTAGATCGCCTCGCCGAGTTTCGTCTGACTTTGCACCAGCTTGTCAAAGGAAGCCTTGATGGCGCCGTCATCGGAGCCGGCAAGCGCCGTCTTGACTGCCTCGACGTCGGCCGTGACCTCGGTCTTGACATCTTCTGGCAACTTCTCGGCATTGTCGCTGATCAGCTTTTCTACGCTGTAGGCAAGCTGTTCGGCGCTGTTGCGAACATCAGCTGCCTCGCGGCGGGCCTTGTCTTCGGCTGCGTGCTCCTCTGCCTCACGCACCATGCGCTCGATGTCTTCCTTCGCAAGCGACGAACCGCCGGAGATGGTCATCGACTGTTCTTTACCAGTGCCCTTGTCTTTAGCAGACACGTGCACGATCCCGTTGGCGTCGATGTCGAAAGTCACCTCGACCTGCGGCAGACCACGAGGCGCCGGGGCAATTCCGGTCAACTCAAACGTACCGAGCGGCTTGTTGTCACGCGTGAACTCGCGCTCACCTTGGAATACCTGAATCGACACAGACGGCTGGTTGTCGTCGGCCGTGGTGAAGGTTTCGCTCCGCTTGGTCGGGATGGCTGTGTTGCTCTCGATGAGCTTCGTCATGATTCCGCCCTTGGTTTCGATTCCAAGGGAAAGCGGGGTGACATCGATCAACAGAACGTCTTTGCGCTCGCCCATCAGCACACCGGCCTGGATCGCAGCGCCGACGGCAACAACCTCATCCGGGTTGACGCCCTTGTTCGGCTCGCGGCCGCCGGTCAGTTTCTTGACGACATCCGTGACAGCCGGCATACGAGTCGAGCCACCGACCAGCACAACGTGCGCGATATCGGAAACCTTGATGCCCGCCTCGCGGATCACATCGTTGAACGGCTTCTCCGTGCGAGCAAGCAGGTCAGCGGTGAGCTTCTCAAACTGCGCGCGTGTCAGAGTCTCGTCGAGGTTGGCCGGGCCATTCTCGGTAAGAGAGAGGTAAGGCAACTGGATAGATGCCTGCGTCTTGCTCGACAGTTCCTTCTTTGCCTGCTCCGCAGCTTCTTTGAGTCGCTGCAACGCGATCTTGTCGCCCGAGACGTCAACACCAGTCGACTCCTTGAATTTGGTGACAAGGTAGTCGACGATGCGCTGATCCCAGTCGTCGCCGCCGAGGCGGTTGTCGCCAGCCGTAGCACGCACCTGAATTGTTGAGAAGTCTTCGTCTTTGCCTACCTCAAGCAGCGACACGTCGAACGTTCCACCACCAAGGTCGAAGACGAGAATGAGTTCGTCTTCTTTTCCACGATCGAGACCGTAGGCGAGCGCGGCGGCGGTCGGCTCATTGATGATGCGCAAGACGTTGAAGCCTGCGATTTCGCCAGCCTCCTTGGTTGCCTGCCGCTCAGCATCGTTGAAGTAGGCGGGCACGGTGATGACGGCGTCGGTGACTTTGTCGCCGAGGTAGGTCTCTGCATCGGCCTTGAGCTTCATCAGCGTGCGTGCCGAGATCTCCTGCGGCGTGTACTTCTTGCCATCAACCGTCGTCGTCCAGGTGGTTCCCATGTGACGCTTGACCGAAGCGATGGTCCGGTCGACGTTGGTGACGGCCTGGCGCTTCGCTGTTTCGCCGACAAGCACCTCACCGTCTTTTGTAAACGCAACGACCGACGGGGTCGTGCGGAAGCCTTCTGCGTTGGCGATAACCGTTGGCTCGCCACCTTCTAGTACGGCAACCACCGAGTTCGTTGTTCCGAGGTCAATTCCTACTGCACGTGCCATGGTGAGGTGCATCCTTTCTCGATGTGTTCATCTCAAGTTCGTGTGCTCACCAGCGAAATCCACTGTTGAGTCTCATACGCTCAACTTTGACACGCCGCCAGGGAAGTGTCAATTCTCTGAGCTCAAAGTTGAGTCATACACACTCAACTCTCAGGGTTCGTGTCGTATTCCCGAGTACGGCGGACCCTGATTATGCTCACCTAATGACCGAATTCAGCCGAGGGGATTACTCCGAAGATGTGCTTGCCGGCGACTGGCGCTCTGCAGGCCGCCCGCGTGCACAAATCGTCGAAGCGCGACTCGGGCTCGTTGTCGAAGACGGGGCAAGCGCATGGTGCGGATCGATCGTCGAGATCGACAGGCAATCCGTCGCCCTCGAAGACGGCAAGGGGCGAGTGCGGCGTTTCCCTCTCGGGCCCGGGTTTCTGATCGACGGCGATCCAACCAACCTGATCCGGCCATCCACCTCATCATCCCCATCGCGCAAAGTGACCGCATCGGGGTCGTTTGCCATCGCCGATGCTAAGGCGCGCATCGCCCGGCAAAGCCGGATCTTCGTCGAGGGCAGGCACGACGCCGAGCTGATCGAACGAGTGTGGGGCGACGACCTGCGCGCCGAAGGCGTCGTCGTCGAATACCTCGAAGGTGTCGATCACCTGAAAGACGAGTTGGATGCCCACCCACCCGGCCCCGGTCGCCGCATCGGCGTGCTCGTCGACCATCTGGTTGCCGGGTCGAAAGAGACCGCAATCGTCAACGGGATTTCCTCTGGGCCGCATGCCGCCCACCTGCTGATCGTCGGGCATCCATATGTCGATATCTGGCAAGCCATCAAGCCTGCGCGAGTCGGACTCGACTCGTGGCCGGATATCCCACGAGACGTCGAATGGAAGCACGGCATCTGCGAAGCGCTCGGCCTGCCCCATGCCGACCAGGCAGACATTGCGCGGGCATGGAAGCGCATCCTTGGCACAGTGCGCGGATACACCGACCTCGAACCGGCGCTTCTTGGAAAGGTCGAGCACCTCATCGATTTTGTGACCGCCGAAGCCGACGACAATTAGACTGATTTCAGCAGCACATAGGCGGTCGCCCGACAAATCACCGCTCGACCTTCACTGGGCGCCTCGAAGCAGATAGAACGGATCCCATCCACGATGTACTCGAATCTCTCGACATGGCATAGCTTGATTGCGATCTTTGCCATCATGGTAGTGATTTTCCTTGCCCTGTTCATTGTCGCCGCCTACGTCGTCTCTGCGCTCGCCCTGCAGCGCCTGTTTCGGCGCGCTGGACTGCCGACCCCGGGTGCCGCATGGGTACCATTCTGGAATCTTTGGTTGCTTTTTGAATTGGGCGGGCAACACGGAGCATGGTCGCTGCTCACGCTCTCCGGCTCGCTTTCGCTCATTCCCTACATCGGCGATTTTCTTTCGTTTGTTGGAAGCGTGGCATATGTCGTCGTACTGGTCTTTGTCGTGATAAACCTCAATAAGGCCACTGGGCGCAACTCCACAGGATGGCATGTCTTCGGCGCGTTGCTCAACACCATATGGATCTGGGTCATCGGATTCGGCGCCAATACGCATCCATTTATCCCGCAGGCACGCTCGGGCCCATTCTTCCCCGGTTCACCGATGCCGAGGGTTGCCGCCTATCCGCCGCCAGGGTATCTCCAGGGCTATCCCCAGCAGCCATACGGGTACCCAGCAGACCCGCAACAATATGTTCCACCGCAGCAGCCCACCTATCCGCCTGCTCCGCAGTCGCCTTACCCGCCAAGGCCGACATACGCAGCCCCGCCTACGTCACCCATTCCACCAGGTTCACCAACCCCGCCAGCACCACCCTCGCCCCCAGCACCACCCGCGCCGCCGACCACTCCACCAACGGATCCCGAACCGCCGGCCACTCCACCCACTCAGCCGCCGACAACTCCCTGAAGCTGAAGGTTGGCGGACCGTCCGAGGACTGACGACCTCGCGCAGACGCATTCCCGCGCCAGACCATAACCAAGCGGTGGCTGACATTCGGCACCCTTTCGCCAATGTACGACCGCTTGGATCAGTCGGTGACGAGCGCCTCGACCGCACGCCACAGCTCAGCGGCAGACGCGGCCCACGAGAACCGCGCAATATGAGCGCGCCCGGCCGCAACACACGCTTCCCATGCGTCGGCATCTCTCAGCGCACGCACCTGCTCGGCAGCGCCGCGAGCGTCGCCGGCAGAAAAATACCGGGCGCCATCGCCTGCGACCTCATGGAAAATCTCCAGGTCGGTGACGACAGCTGGAACCCCAGCCGCGAGCGCCTCAGCAATCGGCAAACCATATCCTTCGTCCAGGCTCGCCGTCACAAGGATCGCGCGGTCCGAAAGCAGGCGCGCATATTCGGCATCCGAAACCCCATCGTGAAAGACCAGCTCAGCCGCCGCGCCCAACGCCGACAGCTCCCGCTTGCGCTGCTTGCTGATACGCGACAACAAGTGCAGTCGGTACCCAGAACCAAGCTCCCCGGCGGCCCGAACCAATGTCTCCACATCCTTGTATCCCATAAACGAGCCCATATAGACCAGGTTGACCACGTCCCCGTGGCCGGGACGCACAGCATCCACCGGCAAGGCGGCAGGCGCGTTCGGCACGACCACCATCGGCCGCTTCGTCAACCGGACGGCCAGAATCTCACGCTTGCTGGTCTGAGATACCGTGCATACGACGTCGGCGTTGTTGAGCGTAAGGCGTTGTGGCACGTATGTCGCATAAAAAAGACGCCACCCCAAGCGGATCAGCTGCGGCAGGTCTCGCGGGGGAGTGCGATGTCGATAGTAGATCAGGTCGTGCAAGGTAAGTATCGCGTGAAACCGCCGGCCAACCGTACCCAAGGTCTGCATAGGAGAAAAGACGACCTGTGGATGCAGGCGATTGAGCGCTCGGGCGGCAAAGGGCTCGTGCCACGAGGCAGGTGCCGAGAACAGCACCGTATTCGCCCCTGGGGGCAATTCGGCACGCTGGGCCTCGTCATGGATGAGAAAACTCAGCGACCACGCATCAGGAACAGTCTCGGCCACCGCCCACGCAAGCTGTTTCGTGTAACGCCCGATACCGTCCGGCGCTTCGGGGCGAATGTACCGTGCATCAAAAACGAGTTTCATCCCTCACCTCTGGTCGGCTGCACTGCCTCGGGCCAATTACGGAGCGACGGCTTCGCCGCGGTACAGGCGTTCGAAAGTGTCAAGTGTGCGGTTGATGTCGTGCACAACGATGCCATCGAGCGATGCCTGTTGCATACGCTTTCGCTCAGCGGGATCGGCCGTCAGAACTGTGGTCAGTTTGGCACGCAAGTCGTCGACGTTGCCCGGCTCGAAGAGATAGCCATTTACCCCATCATTGACAAGATGCGGCAAGGCCATCGCGTTTGCGGCGACGATAGGCAGGCCGGAGGCCATCGCTTCCATCGTCGCGATACTCTGCAATTCTGCGATAGAGGGAATCGCAAACACCGATGCGGCCGTATAGAAATGTCGCAGGTCGTCGTCAGAGACAACGCCGCGAAACGTGACTCGGTCTGTGATACCCAAGTTTCGCGCAAGCTGCTCATTGTGCGCCCTTTGGTCGCCACCACCCACGATGTCGAGGGTGGCAGCAATCGATGGATCAAGCCCAGCGAATGCACGCAGAAGCACATCCAGATGCTTTTCTGTGGTTATCCGACCAACGAACAGAATTCGCTTCTCGGCGCGTGGAGTCAGATCAGGGACATACCTTGTCGCATCGATGCCGCAACTAATAGGAATGACCCCAGTCAGACCCGAATACTGTTCGAGAAAATCGGCGGCGCGACGCGTCGGTGTCGTCACAGCCGAGCACAGATCGAAAATCTTGCGTGCTACCCGCCACTGACCGCGCACGAACCAGTCCATCCATGACTTCGGTAGCATCGTGAAGTCGAGGGCGTTTTCTGGCATAAGGTGATTCGTCGCAACGACCCGAATCCCACGCACTGCGCCTTCAATCGCCAAACCACGACCGACCACAATATAGGACTGGATGTGGATGACATCTGGTTTGACCGAGTCAAGAATGCGGCGCGACCGAGCGCGAATCGTCCACGGCACCACAAAACGCAGCCAATCGTGTGGATACCACCGCCAGCTCGGCAATCGATGAACCGTCATCGTCTCGCCCTCGATGATCTCCTGGCGGATTCCAGACGTGCGCCGCGAACTCGCCGGGGCAACGATGTGCACATCGTGTCCTCGAGAAACAAGCCCGGCCGCAAGTCGCTCCGCGAAGCGCGCGGCCCCATTCACATCGGGCGAGAATGTGTCGCAACCAATGATGATTCGCACAAGTGCCTTTCTGAGACGGCTGATATGCCGCGTTTAGTATAGCGAGAGGCACGCATTGACTGAAAAAGCTACTGCAACTCGATACACTCTCGTCATGACAGATCCTGCAAATCCATCACCGACGACACCTCCTCAGCCTCCAGTGCCTCCCTCATCCCCGCAACAAAACAGCGTGCCACAACCTCCGCCGGCTCCCCCGCAATATGCTGCGCCGCCACAATACGGCCCGCAATACGGCCAACCCGCACCGCCACAGTTCGGTCAGCCGGTTTACGCCCCACAGAAAAGCCGCCTCGCAGCAGGCCTCTTCGGCATCTTCCTTGGCAGCCTCGGCATCCACCGTTTTTATCTCGGCTACACCGGAATCGGAATCACCATGCTGCTGATCTCGGTACTCTCCCTCGGCTTCCTCTCATTCGTCAGCGGTATTTGGGGCCTCATCGAGGGCATTCTTATCCTTGCCAAGTCAGGCAGCTACAACACCGATGCGCGGGGCATTCCGCTGAAGGATTGATTCGTTCGCAGCAGTACGACTGCCTTTGCGTGGTCAGTCAACGATCACTCCCTATTCGACGATCTGGATTCGCCGGCTCAGCCCAAATCTTCATCGGCCTTCGCGACGAGGTGGAGTTGAACGGCGGGGGCGACGCGGGCAACCAGGAGTTCGAAATCCATCGTGGCGAGCGCGGGAATCTCGGAGACGTACCGCAGGATCGCGACCCCGACAAGATGCGCCATGGCAAGGAACAATCCTTCCTGGCCGGATGGCACATCAGCTGGTGTGCTCGCGAACGCTCCGGTGAGGAGGGCCTGCATCCGTGCTAGTGCCGCATCGTTGCTGTTAGCCGAACGCGCAAGAAGCTTCATCTGCGCACTGCTCCCCGGCTCTTCCCACAACCGGAGGTATCCGCGGGTAAGGCGCTCCCCCCAGTCGCGGTTCGGGCCGAGCAGTGCCGACCCCAGGAGTTCAGCCGCGTGGTCGGGGAGCGCCATCGTCTCCACGAAGAGTTCTTCCTTATTGCCGAAGTAATGCGCGAGGAGGGCTACGTCCACTCCTGCCGCCTGGGCGATCGAGCGCAACGTGGTATCCCGGAAGCCGCTCGATGCGAACTGCTCGCGAGCGGCGTCAAGGATCCGCTGCCGATTTGATCCATCGCTTCCGGTTGGACGCCCGGAGCGACCCGACGAGGTAATCATATGCCCATAATAGCAAGTACTCATCACGTGTTGACTTCAACATGTGATGAGTACATGATGGTGTAGCCGCTGCATGACTCACGATGAGCCTTGGCGGTCCGAGCACGAGAAAGAGAGTCACAATGACCGCTACGCCCATGGTTCCGAAGCCGCATACACCGATCGCCCGCGTGATCGGGACCGCCGTTGCTCTGACAGCAGTGGTCGTCCTGATTGTCCTGGCGTTCTCCTGGCCCTCCGTTTCCGCCAAGGCGCGCGACGTGCCCATCGCAATCACCGGTCCTACTGCTGCGGTCACCGCTGTGCAGGCACAACTGACGGAGTCCTCAGGAGACCTCTTCGACGTCTCCGTCGTGGAAGACCGCGCCGAGGCAGTGCGCGCCATCAAGGAACGTAACGTTGTCGGCGCTGTGGTTCTCGGTCAGCAGCCAGAGCTACTGACCGCTCCGGCCGCTGGTACAGCCAGCCAGGTAATATCCGGGCTCCAGGTGCCGCTGCAAGTCGCCCTCACTGCTCAGGCCGAGGCAGCGGGCCAGGCAGCCCCCGCCGTTGAAATACCGGTCACCAGCGTCGTGCCGTACTCGGACAACGACCCGAACGGAACCCTGATGTCGTCGGCATTCTTCCCACTCCTGATCGGCGGCATGCTCGGCGGGATTCTCATCTCGATCGTGATCATCGGGTCGGTGCGTCGGGTGGTCGCGGTGAGCGTCTACAGCATCATCGGCGGCCTCGTGCTCGGCGGCATCCTGCAGGGGTGGTTCGGCTCCATCCAGGGCAACTTCTGGATCAATGCTGCGGCGATCGCGCTCGCGCTCGCCGCGATTGCCGCACCAATCATCGGGTTCGTCGCTCTCATCGGTCGCATCGGTCTCGCCGTCGGCCCGGTCGTCATGATGCTCTTCGCCAATCCGATCTCCGGCGCAACACTTCCCGCCCAATACCTGCCGGGCGCCTGGGGTGCCATCGGGCAATGGTTCCCGCCGGGAGCCTCGGCCACGCTGATCCGGGGGCTCTCGTACTTCCCTGACGCGAACGCGACCTTCTCCTGGCTCGTGCTCGCAGGCTGGGTGGTCGGCGGATTCCTCCTCACGGCGGTCGGGCACTTCCGCACCTCGGGCGGCTCCGAACCGGACAGGCTCGCTGCAGCTGAGGACGCACTCCCCATTGCCGCCTGACCGGCTCTGAACCACAGGCACGGAGCGCCAAGGAGCGATGGCAAACACAAGCAAAAGGCATGGCCTGTAAAACCCAAGGAATTCAAATTCCATGAAAAGGGGAGGGGCTGTGGATCCAGTGGATCCGCAGCCCCTCCCCTTTTTCTCTGACTAGTCTTCCCGTGCCGCCGCGAACTGCGAGTTGTACAGGGCGAAATACGCACCACGAGCGGCAAGCAGCTCGTCGTGGGTGCCCTGCTCAACGATGTCGCCGTGTTCCATGACCAGAATCAGGTCAGCGTCGCGGATCGTCGAGAGCCGGTGAGCGATCACAAAGCTGGTGCGGTCTTGCCGAAGCGCTGCCATGGCTTTCTGCAGCAACAGCTCAGTGCGAGTGTCGACCGAACTCGTGGCCTCATCAAGAATGAGAACACTCGGCTGCGACAGGAATGCTCGCGCAATCGTGAGCAACTGCTTTTCGCCGGCACTCACGTTCGACGCCTCATCGTCAAGCACAGTGTCGTACCCATCAGGCAGAGTGCGCACAAAGCGGTCGACATACGTGGCCTTTGCAGCCTCGACGATCTCATCCTGAGTGGCACCCTCGCGGCCATACGCGATGTTGTCGCGAATGGTGCCGCCGAACAGCCACGTGTCTTGCAACACCATGCCTGTGCGACTGCGCAATTCGTCTCGTGACATCGTGCGAATATCGACACCGTCAAGCAGAATCTGGCCGGAATCAATGTCGTAGAAACGCATGATGAGGTTCACGAGCGTGGTTTTTCCTGCGCCTGTGGGACCGACGATCGCCACTGTTTCGCCTGGCTTCGCGTGCAACGAAAGGTCACGAATCAGCGGCTCTTCCTTCGAATAGCTGAATGCGACATCCGAGAACACGAGTTCGCCGCGATTGGATGTAGGCGTAGCCGGGTTCTCCGGGTCAAGGCTTTCCTCTTCGCCGTCGAGCAACTCGAACACACGCTCCGCCGAGGCGACACCCGACTGCAGCAGGTTGGCCATGGAGCCCAGCTGCGAGAGCGGCTGGGTGAACTGGCGCGAATACTGGATGAACGCCTGCACCCCGCCGATCGTCATCGCGCCGTTGGCAACGAACAGACCGCCGATCACGGCGACACCGACGTATACGAGGTTCCCGACAAACATGAGCGCGGGCATGATGATGCCCGAAACGAACTGGGCGCCGAAGCTCGACTTGTACAGTTTCTCGTTGACTTCGGTAAAGCGCTCTGTGACCTCTTTCTGCCGCCCGAAGACCTTGACGAGGGCGTGTCCGGTGAAGGCTTCCTCAACTTGGGCGTTGAGCTCGCCCGTCTCTTTCCATTGGGCAGCGAAGAGCTTTTGCGACCGTCTCGCGATCAGCATGGTCACCACAAGGGAAATGGGAATCGCGACCAAGGCCAACAGCGCGAGGGGAGGTGAAATCCACACCATCATAGCGAGCACGCCAATTACCGTGAATACCGAGGAGAGCACCTGGCTCATGGTCTGCTGAAGCGTTTGGCTGATGTTGTCGATGTCGTTGGTGACACGGCTGAGCAGTTCACCTCGTGGCATTGTGTCGAAATACTTGAGCGGCAAACGATGAATCTTGTCTTCAATATCGCTACGCAGTTTCAACATCGTGCGCTGGACGAGGCCGTTCAGCAAGTAAGCCTGAAGCCATCCCAACAGCGCTGCAGCCAGATAGAGGCAAAGCACGCCGAGCAGAACGGTGCCAAGCGCACCAAAATCGATTCCCGATCCGATGTGGATGTTCATGCCGCTGACCAGGTCGGCCATCTGGCCCTGCCCTGCCGCGCGAAGTGCCTCGACCGCTTGTTCGTGGCTGGTGCCGACAGGAAGCGTCTTGCTGAGTTCCATCGACACGAAGCCCTCCATAACGAGGTCCGTGGCATTGCCGAGAAGTTTGGGCCCCATGACCGTGAGGGCGACCGACGCGATCCCTGAGACCACAATGATTATGAGGTACAGGGCCTCTCCTTGCAGACGGGAGCCGAAGCGTTTGATAGACGGCCAGAAGTTCATGGCCTTCTCTGCTGGGGCCCCTCCTGCCATCGGGCCGTGGCCACCACCGCGGCGTGGCTGTGCTGTGCGTGCGTTGCTCATTCTGATACTCCTGCCGACAGCTGTGACTCGACGATTTCGCGATAGGTTTCTGATGTAGCGAGCAGTTGCTCGTGAGTTCCGTTGGCGACGATTCGCCCGTTGTCGATCACAAGGATGTGGTCGGCCTCGATGATGGTCGAGACGCGTTGCGCGACAATGACCATTGTGGCGTCTTTCACGTTCTCGGCGAGCGCAGCGCGCAATCGCGCGTCGGTCGCAACATCCAAAGCTGAAAACGAGTCATCGAAGATGAGGATCTCTGGCTTTTTGACGAGCGCCCTGGCAATCGCAAGTCGCTGACGTTGGCCGCCAGAAACATTGGTGCCACCCTGCGCGATCTCGGCTTCGAGCTGATCGGGCATTTCTTTGACGAAGTCTGTGGCCTGAGCGATCTCGAGAGCCCGCCAAAGTTCATCCTCAGTGGCTTCCGGGCGACCGAAGCGCAGATTATCGGCGATCGTTCCGGTAAAGAGATATGGCTTTTGCGGCACAAGCCCGATGTTGCGCCACAGAACGTTTGGGTCGAGGTCACGCACATCGACGCCGTCGAGCTTGACGCTACCTCCAGTCGCGTCGAACAGCCGCGGAAGCAGGTTGACAAGCGTGGTTTTCCCCGACCCGGTGCTGCCGATGATGGCTGTGGTCTGACCCGGCTGCACAGAGAACGTGATGTTCTCGAGAACTGGCTTTTCGGCCCCGGGGTAACTGAACTCGACATCGTCGAGTTCGATGCTGCCAGAACCTGTCGTGTCGGTGCGAGGGTGAGCGGAAAGTCGCACACTCGACTCAGTGTCAAGCACTTCGGCGATGCGATCTGCCGACACAGCGGCACGCGGGATCATCATTGTCATGAACGTGGCCATCATGATCGACATAAGGATCTGAATAAGGTACGAGATGAAGGCAGACAGCGATCCGATCTGCATGACGCCATCGTTGATCAAGAATGAGCCGAACCAAACCACGGCGACTGATGACGCGTTCATGACGAGCATGACTATGGGGAAGGCCAATGCGAACAGACGACCGGCCTTCAAGGCGGTATCTGTCAAAGCATCGTTGGCATCAGCGAACCTCTTGCGTTCGGCCGGTTCCCGCACGAAGGCACGGATCACACGAATACCTGTGAGCTGTTCGCGCAAGACCCCGTTGACGACATCGATGCGAGCTTGCATCTTACGAAATTGCGGAATCATGAAGACGATCAAGACCCCGACGGAAATAAGCAGTACCGGCACGGCGACGGCGATCAGCCAAGCCAGTTTGGCCTCTTGCTGAATAGCCATCACAACGCCACCGATCGCGATGATAGGCGCTGACACAAGCATGGTGCTTGCCATCACAACGAGCATTTGAACTTGCTGCACGTCGTTGCCATTGCGGGTGATCAGGGAGGCAGCCCCGAAGTGGCTGACCTCTTGTTCGGAGAAGTCGCCGACATGAGTGAAAAGGTCGTGACGCATGTCGCGTCCGACTTTCATACCTGTCTTCGCACCGAAGTAGACGGCGGTGATGGAACATGCGATCTGGCCGAGACTGACGAGAAGCATCCATCCACCAGTACGCAAGATGTAGCCGGTATCGCCGACCACAACGCCGTTATCGATGATGTCGGCATTGAGACTTGGCAGGTAGAGCGAGGCCATGGCCTGCAGGAACTGAAAAACAATGATCCCGACAAGCATCGGCCAGTACGGCTTCAGATATCGGGTCAGGAGTTTGAAAAGCATGAATTTCCTTGGATTTTTAGGGTGAATGAATTTGTGTGTAATCCGTCTGCGTCTATGGCGTATCAGCGGCAACGCCGTGTAATGCGAGTGCTGTCAGTTCTTCGACGCTGAGTTGTGTGATGCCGACGACGCTCCTCGCGCGGGGGAAAGCGGCGGTGAATGCCACACCGCGAATGAACTCGGCTGCCTTCGCTGGGCTGATGCTGAGTTGCGCAGCATACGGCTCCAGTTGATCGGCAATGAGCTGATCCATTCTCGCCAGGTCTTCACCGTGCTTATTCGAGGGATGAGGGCGTCCCCTTTTTCGATGATCTCCCGTGCCGCCGGGGTCGATTGCCGAGGCAATGACGAATAGCCCGGTGACTCGGTCGCTCAGAATTCTCATGATGCTCGAAACGACCACATCAAGACTCGCATCGTCATCGGTTCCAGAGAAGCGCGTGCGGAGCACCTCTGCGTCAAGGTAGTTTTCCAGCACCGCGTGGATGAGGTTCCCCTTGCTTCCGAATGCCCGGAACAAAGTACCTTCCGCAACACCGGCAACGTCGGCAAGGTCGCGCGATGTCGCGGCTGCACCACGCGCCGCGAGCAACGGGGTCACTGCTGCGATGATCGCTGCTTGACGATCGCTCGGTGAGAGCGGAGCAGCACGGCGGGTTGATCTGGACACTGAAAGAGTATAACTGAGTGAGCACTCACTCAGTCAAATTCTGAGCCGAATTTCCTGTCTGTTCTCTGTGAGCATGAACGGCTCCGAGCAACGATCCGACCATGAGCCGACATCAGCGAGATCGTCGAACCGCGGCAACTGCACGCTTACGCAACCGGTTGGTCTCGCGCACGACCGCCCACAATGCCACCTCGCACCGCTGCATGATCGTCGACGGCTCCGTCACGAAGGTGCTTGTACGGTAAAACCTTTCCTTCACGGCAACGGCGGGCGTGCGTCGCGCAGTAGGGTACCGAGGCAGGCCCTCCGCCGCTCGTTGCGCAACGAGCCGTTAGACCTCGGCCAGCCACGTGTTGGCTGACCGGGGATGAAAATAGTTCTCATCCAGCCAGTCCGAGTCAGGCTGCCGAAACCGGCCATGCTCAAGATCGTCGAGGCCACCAAACAACCCACTTCCCTCAAAGACCGTGTTGATCATCGCAGAGCTCACACCGAATTCGTCGATCACCACCGTCGGAATCTGCAGTGCGATCGCCTCGAGCAACGCGGTCGACGAGACGCTCACCATCGCATGCGCATGTGCCAGCTGCTCGGCCATCGGTCCGGCCTCGATCACCAGGTTCGTCGGCACATCCACGCCCCTTCCGCGAACCTCATCGATAAGTGCGTCAAATGGATAGGCTTCAGGATGCGTCTGGCTTTCGTTCGCGAGCGCCCGCACCTTCACCACCACGCGCCGTGACGGAAACGCACGCGCTGTGCGAATCAGTGCATCAGCGATCGCGGCACGCTGCTCGCGGCGGCGCGGCACCAACGCTTGTACAGCGAAGACGATGTCTGGTCGCGCGACCTGATCGATGTCTGGAGGGCTGGCGTTGGCCGCATTCGTATGCCGCAGAAAGGGCAAAGTGCCGAGAAAGTAGTTGACGGGGAGTCCACGCTTTACGGAGTATTCCGAATACTCGGCGACCTCCCTACGGCTATGCAAGATAAAAACGTCCGCGGCTGCGCGGTGCTGAGACCCTCCTGGCAGAACCGGAATAGAGATACCAGGCAGACCACTCACCAACACAGGTCGAGTTGGCACATTCTCCACCAGGTATTCGAACAGCACTCGCACGATGAAGCCTCGTGCAGCGCCGACCACCACATCGGGTCGAATGCGCCGGTACTCGTCTCGAAGCTGCTCAATGCTAACCATTCGCCACACACCGGCAACTCGGGTACCGGCTACTGCGACATCCACTTGCCGCTCACTCGCTTGAGCTGTGCTTTGCACGACAAAAAACGACAGTTCCGCGTCGGCCGGAAACTCGTCGACTGTTGCGGCCCCCCACTTGACAAACGAGTCGGCGTCGGCGAAAGCGAAAACCTTCATCACAGAACCTTTGAAATGGATGGATGGCGAAACGTACACATGCCCCGGCCTGCACGCCGCCACACAGGCGACGCCACACAGACCGGGGCATGAAAGAAAACGAAGGCTACACTTCGTCCGCGACGCGACGCAGGCGCTTCATCGGCTCGACTTCGCCCGGCATGACACGCTTGACGCCGTCGCCCTTGGCCTTCTCGATGATGCGGATGTCGCGAACGAGCTGCATGAGGCCGTGCGGCTCAAGGCTCGCTGCGTGGTCCGAGCCCCACATCGTGCGATCGAGGGTGATATGACGTTCCACGGCAACCGCGCCAAGGGCGACAGCTGCAATGGAGATCTGCAGACCACGCTCGTGACCCGAGTAGCCCACCGGCACACCGTAACGCTCTTTGAGCGCGGGGATGGCGAGGAGGTTAGCTTCTTCCTCCGGCAACGGGTACGTCGACGTGGCGTGCATGAGCACAAGCTTGTCGGTACCGACAACCTCGACGGCCTTGTCGATGAGCTCGAAAGTGGACATGCCGGTCGAGAGGATCAGCGGCTTGCCAGTATCGCGCAAGGCACGCAACAGTTCGTAGTCGGTGATCGACGCAGACGCGACCTTGTGCACAGGAACATTGAACTCTTCGAGGAAGGCAACGGAGGGAACATCCCATGGTGAAGCAAACCACTGCAAACCCTTTTCGGCTGCGTAGCGAGCGATCTCGGTGTACTCGTCGTGACCGAACTCGACACGGTACTTGTACTCGAGGTATGTCATCTCGCCCCATGGGGTCTGACGGATCTGGCTCTTCTGCGCCTCAGGCGTGGAGATGTCGGGAGTGCGCTTCTGAAACTTGATCGACTGCGCTCCTGCAAGGGCGGCAACGTCAATCAGCTTCTTTGCAATCTCGACATCGCCATTATGGTTGATGCCGATTTCACCGATCATGTAAGTGGGCTGATTGTCTCCAATGGGGACGTCGCCAACGAGCACTGGGTTAGTCATTACAAAGCCTTCCGGTTATTCAGTATGAGTTCACTCGCTTCACGAACAGCGCCGTCGCCGCCGCGCCGGGAAAGGTGAATGCGAGCCGCGGTAACGACGCGCGGATGCGCGTCGGCCACGGCAATCGGCCATCCCACAATGGAGAGTGCCGAAAGATCATTAACGTCGTTGCCAATAAAGGCAACGCGGGACACATCGACGCCGATCCGCGCAGCCCATTCTCGCACAGCAGCAGCTTTGTCGTTAACCGCCTGCACCACATCCACACCCAATTTGCGGGCACGAACTGTGACAACTGGGTTCGTCTCGGTCGAAACAATGGCGACAGGAATGCCTGCCTCGCGCAACAGACGCACACCCATCCCATCCGAGCGGCTCACTACAACGGTTTCTACGCCATGCTGGTCAACATGCACCAAGTCGTCGGTATGAACGCCGTCAAAGTCGGTGATGAGCGCATCCACGTCGATGCCACCCGAGACTGCGGACTGGCGTTCGCGCCCTGCAGCGATCAGGCTAGCCAGCTGCATCTGTTCGAGGGTATCGATCTCGAGCGAATCCCGTTCGTCGACGAGCTCAACTCCGACGCGGCCAAAAAATCGGTGTTTCGCGGCGCGGAACCCGCTGACCGTCATCACATAGAACGCGCCGGTCTCGCGGTACTCGGGGTCGCGGTCCTGCCTGCGTAGGCGCACCGACGAGTCGTGATTGACTCCATACGCTCCGTTTTCGTCAATACGCCATAGGAATGCGTCGTTATGCACCGCGCTGAACACAACGTCTTCAGTTCCGGCCGCAACGCGGGAAATAGCCTCGTCGATTTGCTCCGACCGGATAAACGGACTCGTCGCCTGAATGAAGACAAGGATATCGGCAGGATTTCCCGCCGAATCCATCGCGTCGAGAGCATGCAACAGAGCCGACTCGGATGTGGCAAGATCGCCTGCGATGTCTGCGGGGCGGGCGATCACCTCGGCACCCGAACTCTCGGCGAGTGCCGTGATTGCCGGATCGTCTGTAGAAACGTAGACGGCATCAACGAGGTTGGCATCGCGCGCAGCGATGATGGATCGGACCACTAGGGGCACGCCAGCAACCGGACGAAGATTCTTGTGGGGGACACCTTTAGAGCCGCCACGAGCGGGAATCACCGCTACGACGCGGCGACGCACATGCTGGAACTCACCCATCACCGTGTAATCCTACGCTAATGCGACCCTCGAATTCTCGGGCAGGCAGCAGAGGGCGGAAGCAAGGGGGAAGGACAGCCCCTCACAAGGTTGCGACGCGCCCCTGCGACGAGGCAACCTGCCATTCGCCGAGTGGCGTATTAGGACGCAGCCAGTCGCCCCGGGACGACGACGTTCTCGAGTTCGGTTCCTGCGGCGAGTCGCTGGATCTGGGCAGCCATCAGTTCGATCGTCTTGAACGCACTTGCCGTCGTATTGCCACCCTCATGCGGCGTGATGATGACATTTGGAGCGCGCCACAAAGGATGATCGCTCGGCAGCGGTTCTGGGTCGGTCACATCCAATGCGGCACGTAGTCGGCCAGACATGAGCTCCGCGAGCAGGGCGGAGGTATCGACGATCGGACCTCGAGCCACATTGACCAGAAGCGCACCGTCGGCCATTCGTGCCAGGAATTCGGAGTCGACCAGCGAACGGGTGGATGCACTGAGCGGCAGAATGAGCGTCACGATGTCTGCTGTGGGCAGCAGGTCCGGCAAGTCGTCCATGGCGTGTACGCGTACGCCGACAACAACTCGGGGCGAGCGGGCAACAGCCTCGACCTCTGCACCAAACGCCTGTAACCTGTGCGCGATCTCCTGCCCCACTGATCCATAGCCCACAATGAGCACACGGCTACGAAACAAAGAACGGCGCATACGCATGTTCCAGCCACGATCGGTGACGGCGTTGACCGCATGTTCGGCGATTCCGCGCAAGGATGCAAGCATGAGTCCCACGGCAAGCTCAGCGGTCTCCTCGCTGTGTATTCCGCGGCCGTTGCATAACGTCACACCATCAGGAAGCCATGACACGATGTGCTCATAACCTGAACTAGGCAACTGGATCATTTGCAGGTTCTGCATAGTGGCGAACTGCGCAAACGGGGCACGATCCAGTTGGTAATGGGGAATGAGCACCACGGCGATGTCGTCGATGGTGCCTTCGGATGGAGCCGAATAGAGATCCCATACCACGATCCGAATTCCTTCAGGCGCGGGCAACAGCTGCTGCCGGGTCTGCTCGTCGGGGACGCTGACAACTATCACCGCACGACCTCCTGCACAAAAACCGCGCCATCCACAACGCTGAACGTCACTGCCGCAAGATTCGGCACGACTGCGTCTGCATCCAACGGATCATCCCCGTCCAACGCGTTCTCCGTTACCCCGCCGATGCCGAGCACCGCCGCACCCGCCGCTCGGCCGGCTGCAACGCCCGCAGGGGCATCTTCGACAACGAGACATCGGGCAGGATCGACGCCGAGACGCCTGGCGGCAACGAGATAGGGTTCGGGATCGGGCTTGCCGTTGGTGACGTCCCCATAGGTCACAGTCACAGCCGGAGTCGGCAAGCCGGCCTCTCGCGCACGACGTTGAAAGAGGTCGGCGTCTGCCGAAGTGACAATGGCGTTGTGGCCCATGGTGCCAAGCAACGCGTCAATGGATCCTGGTAAGGCCTTGGTGGGAATCGGCGAGTTGAGCTCGATCTCGCGAATGCGGGCAAGCGCCTCGGGGGCTCGCTCCTCGCCGACGAGGCGCAGCACCGAGGCTTCTGCGGGAATGCCATGGATGTTGACGAGCTGGCTTTCGTCGATTCCATACTCTTTCGCCCAAAGCAGCCACGCCTCGGCAACGCTGTCGAGCGAACTCACAAGCGTTCCATCGTTGTCAAAGAGCACGGCGTCGAAAGGCCGATCAGTGAGGGTGGCAAGGGCGGAGGATTTGGCTGTGGTCACAGATCCCATCCTAGTTTCCGTGTATCCCACGACCTGCCGCAGGGTGGGGCCACTAAATGCCTGGCTCACGCATCCGCGCTGACCGGAGCAGCATCACCGCACGTACCGAGGCGATGCGCCCAAACGGTCGAGGTCAGCTCAGTCGTCAAAGCATCCTCGTCAACCAAAATGACGACGCGTTAACCCACTGGACATCTGCGCATAGATAGTCTGTGCTCATGGCAGCGAACGATAATTCGAGTCCACAATCTGATGCAACGGGCGGGCCTGCCGCAGCGCCAGGTCCGCATTCCGACGGCACCCCCGGGGGGGTCTGGCTTCGAGCCGCCCATTTTTGCGCACACCGAAGCGCTTGCCTCTGCGGCGAAACTGCCCGACGACAAGCCGCCGGTCCGATTTCGCACTGTCGCCGCCTGGGCGTCGTGGGATTGGAGTGGGTCTGCGTTCAATGCCGTGATAACCACCTTCGTCTTCACCGTTTGGCTGACAAGTGCCGCGTTTATCGGCAACTCCTCCTTGGTCGCGCAGCGGGATGCCGACCTCGACGCAGGTTTGACGTCAAGTCCCGCCATCGACCAAGTGACGTCGATTCTTGCCGACCACAGCGCATGGCTTGGGTGGGGATTGTCGATCGCCGGGATCCTCGTCGCCTTGCTCGCCCCGGTGATGGGACGGCAGTCCGACGCCGGTGGAAGGCACCGTCGCATGCTTGCAGTGTGGACTACGCTCGTGATCGCCTCGATGGCATTGATGTGGTTTGTGCAGCCCAATGAGCCGTCGTTGTGGCTCGGCATTTCGCTCGTGGCACTCGGAAACGTGTTTTTCGAACTGGGTTCTGTGAACTACAATTCCCTGCTGAGTTCAGTGTCGACGAGTAGCACGGTTGGCCGTGTCTCTGGGATCGGCTGGGCCAGCGGCTACCTTGGCGGCATAGTGCTGCTCGTGATTGTGCTTGTCGGCTTCATCTTTCCTGACGTCGGTTGGTTCGGCGTAGGCGATGCCGACGGCATGCGATACCGCGCGGTTGCTGTGCTGTGTGCCCTGTGGATGCTGGTGTTCGCGATTCCGACGCTTATGTTCGTTCCCGAGCCTCCCGCCAACTCCCAGGTGGAGCCTGTCGGATTTGTGCAGTCGTACGTTCGCCTATGGCACGACATCGTTGAACTGTGGCGAACCGATCGCAACATTCTTCAGTTTCTCATCGCGAGCGCCATTTTTCGGGATGGGTTGGCCGGCGTCTTCACGTTTGGTGGCGTCATAGCCGCTGTGACGTTCGGGTTCAGCAGTACGACGGTGATCGTCTTTGCGATCGTCGCCAACGTCGTTGCAGGCATTGCGACTCTGGGTTTTGGGTTCCTCGAGGACCGCAAGGGCGCAAAGCCGATCATCGTGTGGTCGTTGGTCGGCATGGTCGTGTTTGCGGCGATCGTGTTTATCGGGGGCGTCACCGGTGCTGGGCCGTGGCTATTCTGGGTTTTCGGACTGTTGTTGTGCATTTTCGTCGGCCCAGCCCAGTCGGCAAGTCGAACGTTCCTGGCGCGCTTGACGCCGCACGGGCGTGAGGGCGAGTTTTTTGGGCTCTATGCGACAACCGGCCGCGCAGTGAGTTTTCTTGCGCCGTTGGCGTTCTCGGTGTTCATCATTATTGGCGGTTCCCAAATCTTCGGCATAATCGGCATCGCTCTCGTGCTGCTCGCCGGACTTCTGCTGCTGTTGCCCGTGCGCCCGCACCCCGCCGCATCCACCTCATAAATCGACCGAGCAAAACCCGACATCCAGCATCCAGCCCTCGTTCTGAACCGAGCAAAACCCGACAAATCCGCCCTGATATTGTCGGGTTTTGCTCGGTTCAACGTGGCAACGTCGTGCTGGGTGTCGGGTTTTGCTAGGTTGAGGCGTGGGGCGTGGGGCGTGGGTGAACGCTAGCTTCCCGCGGCGCCTGCGTCGGTCTGCGAAACATCGGTCGTGGTGAAGTTCTTCCACGAACGCGAAGCGGTCGGGCCTCGTTGCCCCTGATAGTGCGACCCATACTTGGCCGATCCGTACGGGTTTTCGACCGCGCTAGAAAGCTGGAAGAAACACAGCTGGCCGATTTTCATGCCCGGCCATAGTTTGATCGGCAGGGTTGCCATGTTCGAGAGTTCCAACGTCACGTGGCCTGAGAATCCTGGATCTACGAACCCTGCTGTCGAATGGGTGAGCAAGCCGAGGCGGCCGAGTGAGCTTTTGCCTTCGAGGCGCGCCGCGACATCGTTGCCGAGCGTGACACGCTCATAGGTGGAACCCAACACGAATTCGCCAGGATGCAGCACAAAAGGTTCGCCCGACTTGACTTCGACGAGGCGAGTGAGGTCAGGCTGGTCTTCGGCTGGGTCGATGACGGCGTACTTGTGGTTGTCGAATAGTCGAAAGTAGCGGTCGAGCCGCACGTCGATGCTTGATGGTTGGATGAGCTCAACATTGAGCGGCTCAAGGGCGACACGGCCTCGATCCAAGGCCAGACGAATATCTCGATCAGACAGAAGCATGACACGAGCCTAGCGACTTCACCTTTGCACGAACGACTCACGCCGACATCTATCGCTCTTCGTAGTGCTTTGGACGGATGCCGACGCTAGCTCCTGCCCCCGCCTTGTCCGGTCACATCCCATAGATGGTGCAAAGGATCGTGGGCAAAATATTGCACCCAGCGGTACAGAGTGAAGGCCGATCCGTCACTGCGACGACCCCCACGCTGCCAATCGTCTGGAGTGATGCTTTCGATGAGCGTGGCGATTTCTTCGGCAGCTGCGGCGAGTTCGGCCGCTACCTTTGCAGGATCTTGGGTGCCATATGATTCGGCGATTGCGGTTGCGTCTTGATCCCAATTCTCGAAAGTGGGGTTGTCCTCGTTCAGCATGAGGCTGATGCGCGCGTGAAAAACGCGGAACACATCGCGCACATGTGCACCGTATTCAAGGGTGGACCAGCGGTCGTCACGGGTGCGCACTGCGACGTTTTCGCCAGCGAGCACCTGTTGCCACACCGCGGCGTTCTGGCGCACCACGTCTGGCACAAAAATGGGGTCAAGTTCGCCGACAAAGTAGCCGCATTCGGGGCAGGCACGATCAAGAACCCATGTCCAGTTCTTTGAGTCGGGAACGATTGGGGCCACAGTGGATCCTTCGAGAGACGAGGTAGGTAAGTGCTTGCTAGTATAGGTTCCGCGTTGTGCGGATGTAGTTCAATGGCAGAACTTCAGCTTCCCAAGCTGATAGCGCGGGTTCGATTCCCGTCATCCGCTC
>JAATGV010000026.1 GCA_015654475.1 Actinomycetales bacterium | reverse complement strand
GGGTGGGCCTTCCAATTTTAACGGTAGGACCGCAAGCAGCGGGCCCCCGCAGAGTACGAGCGACGGCTTTGCGATCGAGGCGTCAGCCTCGATGGGGCTGCCGTCACGAGAGGCGGGGCTCCCGTCATCCGCTCCAATTGGAAGGCCCACCTCTTTTCGGGGTGGGGACCTGTGCTTGGGGCTCTGGGCAAACTTAAATAAAACTGGGGCGGCACCCCCCGGCACCGCCCCAGTCGCATATTAAGTTGTCGGTGCTCGGCGACTCCCCCGCCGAGATCTACGTCCCGTCTGGCCTCCGACCTGACGCGATCAAGTGTGGTTGTTTGAGATCCCCCCAGCGGACCTCAAACAACCACCTTCGTTCAACCGCGTTGCGAAGGAGCCCCCGATTCTTCCCATCGTCAGTCGAACAACGCGTAGGCTCTGGCCCCAGACCAGAAGAACCACCTGAAGCAAGACCCCCGGTCGCCTTCATAGATAAGGACGCACAACCAAGCCATCCATGTCGCGAAAACCAGAAAAAATTTGAAAAACTTTTTGACGACCTCTCTATGTGTATGAGTTCGCCGGTTGATAGCCTGTCCGGCATGCCTACATTCTCTGCCGAAGTCGTCGCCGCCGTTGCCTCACACATGAACACCCACCATGTCGAGGACAACCTCGTTATCGTGCAAGCATTCGCCGAGCCGACCGCGACTCACGCCACGCTCAGCACTCTTGACGAGAACAGCGGAACCTGGTTGGCCGTCACACCCACTGGCGAACACGATGTCACAATTGCCTGGAGCACATCCCTCACCGAACGCCCCGAGATCCGCCGCGAAATAGTCTCCCTGTACAACCGGGGCTGCGCGAAGTTGGGCATCACGCCGCGAGTCGAGGGCGAACGCCCCGCCTCGCCCCACACTCCATAGTCTTCAGCCGGGCTGCGTTTCCGGCCAAGCTGGCAGAATACTTGAGCTTTGCAGCAAATACCTGGCGCAGTACGGGGCACCTCCCTTACCATGGAAAACACGCCAATTAGGCATACCTAACTTCGAGGAGCTCCATGTCAACCGTCGTTTCCTTCAGTCAGGCATTGCGTGAACGCACCTGGAACGACCACTCCACCACCGAGCATGCCGGTTTCATGAACGATCTCGTGAAAGGCAACTCGACCAAAGAGGATTACACGGCACTCGTCGCCCAGCACTACTTCATTTATGAGGCACTGGAGGCGGCAGCCGAAAAGATGGCCGACGACCCTATCGCTCAACGATTCATCCACCCACAGCTCACCCGTCTGCCGGCCCTCGAAGCTGATCTCGATCACTTGATCGGGTCTGATTGGCGAGAGCGAATCGCCCCGTTGCCAGCCACGGAGAGGTATGTGGATCGCTTGACCACGGTGGCAGCGCAGTGGAACGGAGGATTTATCGCCCACCATTACACGCGTTACCTTGGCGACCTCTCGGGCGGTCAGTTCATCAGCCGCCTGATGCAACGCCAGTTCGGGTTCGAAACGAACGGCGTCTTGTTCTACTTATTCGACCAGATCGCCGACCCCAAAGATTTCAAAGAGACTTATCGAGTGGAACTCGATTCGGTCGGATGGAGCCCAGAAGAGCAGGATCGTGTGATCGATGAAGTGGTGCTCGCTTACCGCCTCAATACCGAAGTTTTCACCGATCTCCAGCTCGCGAAAGAAGCCGCTGCAGCATAACGCGAATACCGCAAACGCCTCAAACCGAGGTCTCCTCCTGCGCGTCCTCAGAGCGTCCGGCGTTCTCGCTTGTCTCAGCGACGCCCGCGGTCCCGTCATCGGGTGCGGCGCCCTCGCTCTGCTCGCGGGCGGGAGCAGCGGGAACAATCGCGAGCTGGTCGTCCCTACGGAAACGACTTGTGGTCATAAACTCACGCACCCGCTCATCCACAATGATGTCGCTCGGCCTAATCGGCCGGGTCAGATAAAGGCCATCCAGTGACGTCAGCCGGCTCAGCGCCACATACACCTGCCCGGCGCTGAAGGCGCGCGAACCGAGATCGATTATTGCCCGGTCATAAGTTTGCCCCTGTGATTTGTGGATAGTGACCGCCCAGGCCAGCCGCAAAGGCAACTGCACGAACTCGCCGACCTGCTCGGCGTCCACCGACCCGAGCGCATGGTCGAAGGTATACACGTAACGCTCCCAGACGACGGGCTCAACTTCGAACTCCTGATCGCCGACGATCACATGCACGCTGGTCAGGCCAAGCCGCGAAACCGTGCCAATGGTGCCGTTGACCCAGCGGCCGTCAGGGTCATTGCGTAAAAACATGACTTGAGCGTCGGTCTTCAGGCGCATCTCTGCTTCGGCAGGAAACATGCTCGGAGTGAACTCGCCATCGACTTCGGCCCGATAGGTGCGGATGCTGCCAGGCAGCCCGGCCAGCTTCCGTGTATTTTTCGCGTCGACCGCCTGGTTTGTGGCAGCAAGGGTGATCACTGGCTCACCGTCTTCCGGGGCTTCGCGGCAGTATCGATCGTTGAGGCTCACCATCCAGTGCCCAGGCACCGAGCCGTCCCTGATCGCATTGAGAAGTTGTTTGAATCCGCCATCGCGTTGGCGGTGGATGTGCGTCAGCTCTACAACCTCAAGATCATATGCTTCCCAGACGTCCGCGTCGAAGAACCACAGGCTCTTGTACTTTTCGGCATAGTAGGCGCGCTCCTCCGGCGTGCGGGGCCCGACGGGTGCGAGCTGGTATGGGTCACCGAACATAACCACCTGGGCTCCGCCGAACGGAGTACGTGCACGCCTCTTGGCGATACGCATGCACTTGTCGATCGCATCCATCACGTCGGCATTCACCATGCTGACCTCGTCAATGATGAGAGTGTCGATACCGCGGAGAGTGTCGCGCGTGTCCTGGCTGAGGTAACGAGCAAGCTTGCTGTGATCCTGGATGCCGGGCCTGAGCCGAAAGAGCGAGTGGATAGTCTGGCCACCCACGTTGAGTGCGGCAACTCCAGTCGGCGCACAGACCGCTGTGCCGCCAGGAAGAGCGGCGACGAGGGCGGTAAGGAGGGTGGATTTTCCGGTACCGGCGCGACCTGTCACGAAAATGCTTCGCCCCTCATCGATGACAGCGCGAAAAACCTCGCGTTGTTCGTCGGTGAGGGTAATAGTTGGAGTCACGATTTCACTGATTCTAGTAAACAGGCGAGCGAAAACCCCTCGGGCAAGCCACAAAGGTGCACAACTGCTGGAACGATTCGACCGGAATGGGCGGCCGGCACCGGCGGTCTCATCTGAGCTGCTGCGCTCGGATCACTGTTGCTCTGATCTGTCGTTCTCACCCATTCGCGTAAGCATCGCGTTGTATGCCGCCAACTCTGCTTCTCCCGTGCGATCGGCGTTGCGATCGAGCCTTCTCGCCACCTTCTGGTCGTCGCGAGCCCACGCGAGGGCTACGGCAAGGGCGAGGATGACCGTCGGGATCTCGCCGATGCTCCATGCGATTCCGCCACCGATTTGCTGGTCGACAAGGGGAACGGCACCCCAAGTCCGTCCCATCGCGCCATACCATGAAGCTTCGATGAGTCCGGTTTGCGCCATGATCGCCACCCCGAAGAATGCGTGAAATGCCATAGTGCCGAGCAGGACAAGCAGCCGCACCGGGTAGGCCGTACGGTGCGGTCCTGGGTCGATGCCGATAAGTGCCTGCACAAAAAGATAGCCGGAGATGAGAAAATGGATAGTCATCCACTGGTGCCCCAGGTGCTCGCGCACCGCCCATCCGACGATCGGCGTGTAATAGAAAACCCACAAAGAGAGAGCGAAGATGACCGCGGCGACAACGGGACCGGAGATGAACCGGGCGTATGGCGTGTGAACAGCCCACAGTGTCCATTCGCGAACGCCCCACGATCCGTCGTCCCTGCGGTCCACCGCCCGCGCGATCAGCGTGACCGGCGCACCGAGCACAAGCAGCGCGGGAATCACCATCGTCAACATCATGTGTGCTGTCATATGGGCGCTGAAGAGATACTCCTGGTAGCGGTTCAATCCGCCATTTGTCACGAGTAAGAGCACAAGGCACCCCGCAACCCACGAAATCGTGCGCCCGATGTGCCATGTGTCGCCGCGAGCGCGCAGACGGCGAACACCGGCAATATAGAAGACCGCACCCCCGACCGAGACAGTAAGCCAAATGGGGTCGATGCTCCACTGAGTAAGTAGATTGGCGACTGAGATTTCGGGGGGAAGCGGTGACCCGGTGAGGATCTCGGCTGGGCTGGTTCCTGCGGAAACCTGCGCGGTCGGCGGCGCTGTTTGCGCCAAGGCGACGGCAAACCCGCTTGCGATACCCATCAGAGCCAACTCGGCGACGACAAGCCGCCAGCGAGAAGTTGCTGTACCTACACGGGTCCAACCAGCAATGATCCGCGTGCGATAGATGGCGCCGCATATGCCGAGAGCAACGATGACGATCACTTTGGCAAGGACGACGAAACCGTAGCCGGTGGCGATTTGCTCCAGTGTCGTGATGCGAAGCTGCGCACTGAGATACCCGGAGAAGGCAACAACGATGAACGAGACGAGAGCGAGCGACGAGTAGCGTTTCAGAATTTCTCGTGCGCTGTCCGCCATCAGGGGATAGGCGAAGGCGAACGCGATGAGACCGCCGATCCACACCGATGCTCCCCAGACATGCAGAAGCAGCGCCCCGACTGCGAGGCCGTGATTCGTCGACCCTGCGGCGTGCCCGCTCTGAGCAATCGGGATGAGGGCGGAGAGTGCGACGGCGGCCGCAATCGCCACCCAGAGATGCCCCCGGGATGCGGCAGCAAGCACTGTGGTCACGGAGGCGAGCAGCAACGAGACGACAAGGTTCTGACCAAGCGAGACGGAACTCACAAAGAGCCAGAGCTTGGCGCCAAGGTAGTCGGCGTCGTTATAAGCAGTGGTGTCGATGGTGGCATATGTGAGCACAATCACGGCAGCGGTGAAGAGCACCCACACAGTGGATGCGGCCGTCGCAAGCGTCATCGTGCGGTCGAATGGCGTGGGATCGCCACCTGTCTTCGCCGTTTGAAATGGCAAGGCGAAGCACGCGAAGACGAGCGCGCCGATCGTCACAGCGGCGGCAAGGTTGCTGATCAGCTTCGCGGCAGGCAGTCCCCATCGAACAAATGCACCAACATCCACGAGCCCCGCGTCATTGGCGGCCCCGCCTAGTTCGAGCCCAGCCACAATCGCACCAAGCCCGCACGCGATCACGACGATGGGGATGAGGGTGCGGCGCAGGATCACATCATTCAGCGTACAGACCTGGTGCGGGGAAGAGGTTCCTCCCTTCTCCCGTGAACGGAGCAAAACCCGACAACCTCCGACCGCATCCATTTGCGAATGGAGCAAAACCCGACAGAAGTCGCCCAAAAGTGTCGGGCTTTGCTCCGTTCAAGCTGACGCCGCGGGCTGCGGTGTCGGGTTTTGCTCCATTGAGATTCACAGAGCCGTGCAAAAAAGGAAAAGCGCCCGGCCCGAGGGCCAGACGCTTCACCGAGAACGCGAGTTTTACTTGACTGCAGCCTTCAGCTTGCTGCCTGCAGAAACCTTGACGCTCTTGCTTGCGGCAATCTGCAGTGGCTCGCCCGTAGCAGGGTTCCGGCCAGTGCGTGCGGCACGGCTCGTCTGCTCGAACGACACCCAACCGGGGATGGTCACCTTGGTGCCCGCGGCGACGGTATCGGCAACGACAGCAAAGAATGCGTCTACGACGGATGCGACGGTCGCCTGGGTCTCTCCGGTCTTCTTGGCAAGCTCGGCAACGAGCTCGCTCTTGTTGAGTGACTTATCAGCCATTGTTCTTGTCCTCCTCAGGACTCGGTATATTTCTTAAGCTCGCCGGCGGCCGGCGTAGAACCCGACTATATCGGGTCGGAGCCAACCTACCAGCTTGATTTCGTAATACCGGGCAACTCGCCCCGGTGTGCCATTTCACGGAAACGGACGCGTGAAACACCGAACTTGCTGAGGAATCCACGGGGACGCCCATCAATCTGGTCGCGGCCACGCACGCGAGTGGGGGATGCGTTGCGGGGCAGCTTCTGCATGCCGAGACGCGCGGCCTCACGCTGCTCATCGGTCGATGCCGGATCAATGAGCTGCTTTTTGAGTTCAAGCCGCTTGGCGGCGTACCGCTCAACGACTATCTCGCGCTGATGGTTACGCGCAATCTTGCTTTTTTTGGCCATACTCTTAACGCTCCTCGCGAAATTCAACGTGCTTGCGGACGACTGTGTCGTACTTCTTCAGCACGAGACGATCTGGATCGTTGCGACGATTTTTGCGGGTCACGTACGTGTAGCCGGTGCCTGCAGTGGACCGCAACTTGATGATGGGGCGAACATCCTGGCTCTTCTTTGCCATGACTAGATCTTCTCCCCACGAGCCAAGATCTGAGCAACGACCGCGTCGATACCGCGAACGTCGATGATCTTGATGCCCTTAGCCGATACCTGAAGAGTCACAGACCGCTTCAGGGATGGCACGTAGTAGGTCTTTTTCTGGATGTTCGGATCGAACCGACGCTTCGTGCGGCGGTGCGAATGCGAAATTGTGTGACCGAACGACGGCGTCGTCTGTGTCACCTGGCAGTATGCTGCCATGTATCTTTCCTCTCAATACCGTATGACGGGATCGCCATACCCAAGGTCTCTTGTCTGCAGACGCACTCTTCTTCGATATCTATTCACGGGGAATGAGAAACCGCTGGATCGTGTGACCGCGATGTGCGCGAGGGAGGCTCGCGTAACCAAACACCGATTCTATGCTAATGCGGATGCGTGGCGCAAGGACTTCGAGGGTGTGTGGAAGACGGGTATTGCGAAGAACCGACACACACCGCCATATCTGTTGCGCTCGATTTCGCACCGAGACCATTTCGTTATACACTGACGGCACGGTTGTCGTCATCAATTTCACCCCCCGATTTGAGGCGCCGCCGGTGAGGGCCGACACTCCAGTACGACACTCACGCCACACGGAGCGCCTGTTCTCTTCTCCTTCGCTGTGGCTGATTCGATCCGAACATATTGTGAGAAGAAGCCATTGTCATGGCGCAGGCGTTGGAGGTAAATGTGGCACAACGAGGCGGACGACACAGGGCAGATCCGGTTCAATCCACTTCGTCGACGGTGCATGGTTCACGTGCATTCGTTCGCGAGGACTACGCAGAAGAATCCTCGCGATCTGCTCGTAGGGTGACAAGATCTAACACCCGCACACACTCTCGTTTTACAGTCGTTGCAACAGTGGGGCTCGCTGGTCTCTTGGGCTTCACGACGGTGGTCCCTGCATATGCAGATTCCCCGGAGACACAGGCAATCACCGACTACGCTAGCCGTGCCAGCGCGACTCAGTCAGTACTTATTTCCCATTCGGAAGATCCAGATCTCGATCGCTCTGGTGTCGATGCTAAGAAGAAGGCCATTGCGGTGGTTGTCGCTGCAATGACTGAGACGACTACAACATCCACCGATACGGCGTCTTCGTCATCGTCGGCGAGCTCATCGAGCACAACCATTAAAGATATCCCTGCGGACGGCAGCGTTGCCTCGTTCATCAAAGCGGCACTTGCCCAACTCGGCGATAGCCAAGACTGCACTGCTCTTGTTGAGCGTGCGCTGCGCGCTATCGGCTACAAAGTCGGCGACCTCGCACCAATGGGCTTTGGCGGCTACGGCCACCAGGTTTCGAAATCCGACGCTCAGCCCGGTGACATCATGATGCGCCCAGGTCACGTATCGATTTATCTTGGCGATGGCAAATCCATTAACGGTGGGATGCCTGGTTACACAACCGCGATCTCGTCCGGTGCCGGAGTCGGAAGCCCTTTCTCGTACACGACGATCATTCGCCTCGGCAAGTAAGGCACCCTCCCTCAGTTCCACGTGTGACCCCGTCGTCACAGCGCCTCTAGTCGAGCAGTAATGCCGGCTCTTCGAGCACCGAGGCAATATCAGCGACAAATCGGCTGGCGACGTCTCCATCCACCACCCGGTGATCGAAGCTTGCGGCAACCGTCGTTACGAATCGCGGCTGAACCACACCATCCACCACCCACGGTTTCTGCGTGATCGAACCGAGTGCGACAATCGCCACCTCGCCGGGGTTGAGAATCGGTGTGCCCGAGTCGACCCCGAACACACCGATGTTCGTGACGGTTATGGTGCCACCCGCCATGTCAGCCGGCTGTGTCTTGCCTTCGCGCGCCGTCAGCGTGAGTTGCTCCAATGCCCGGGCAAGGTCGAACATCGACTTCGACTGTGCCTCCTTGATATTGGGCACCAGCAAGCCACGCGGAGTCGCGGCAGCGACACCCAGATTCACGTAATGGTGGATGGTGACCTCGGCATCGTCGAAACTCGAGTTCACCGATGGATTCCGTTGCACCGCCCACACGATCGCCTTTGCCATCACGAGCAGTGGTGAGACTTTCACGCCGGCGAAGTCGGTAGAAGCTTTCAACCGTTTCACATATTCCATGGTTCGAGTAGCGTCCACGTCCACAAAAACGGTCACATTGGGGGCGGTGAATGCGCTCGACGTCATCGCATTCGCGATCTGCTTGCGCACACCTTTGACGGGAATGCGCTCTTCCCGATCGTCCGACCATGGGGGGGTGACGATATTGCGGAACACACTGGCCTGGTTTGCGGCGAGCGTAACGTCGTCCCGAGTGACCTCACCCGATTTTCCGGTACCGGAAACCTGCGAAATGTCGACGCCAAGGTCTTTGGCCAGCTTGCGAATCGGCGGCTTGGCCAGAGTCGAGATCCCGGGTGCAGCGGGAACCGGTGCGACGGGGGGCAGAGTCGCTCCCCCGAGAGGGCGTCTGCGCCGACTCGTTGCCTTCTCGCCGGTGCCATAGCCGACAAGAACCGCACCAGATCCGTCGGTATCTTTCGCAACCGAAGCGGCAGCCGCAGCGGGAGCGTCAGGACCGGCCGCACTCCCCTCCGTCTTGATCGCGATGATCGCTGTACCCACCTCGACGGTGTCGCCAACTTCGGCGTCCAACTGTGCCACGACGCCGGCAAACGGTGAAGGCAGTTCGACGAGCGACTTCGCCGTCTCGATCTCAACGATCACCTGGTTCACGGCGACGGTGTCGCCAACGGCAACCCGCCACTCGACAATCTCAGCCTCAGTCAAACCTTCGCCGACATCCGGCAACAAAAATTTCTCCACATTCTCAGACACCGGAACCTCCTCCGCTAAAGCCAAGGGCGTGGGCAGCCTCGCAAAGACACAACATGATCAATACCCCAACGATCTCTCGACCGCATCGAGCACCCGATCGGCGTCCGGCACGTGTAATCCCTCAAGCTTGGCGGGAGGAAATGGAACATCGAATCCGCCCACCCGGATCACCGGGGCCTGCAACGAGTAGAAGGCCCGCTCCGAAACTTGAGCGGCGATCTCCGACCCGACGCTGACAAAACTGGGAGCCTCTTGCACAACCACAAGCCGCCCCGTCTTTTCGACAGACGAAATAATAGGGGCGAAGTCGATGGGCGAGATTGACCGCAGATCGATCACTTCGAGGCTGACATCATCGGCTGCAGCAAGTTCCGCCGCCTGCAACATCACGCCAACCATGGCGCCATGCCCGACGAGTGTCCCCTGCGTTCCCTCCCGCACCACTCGAGCAGCGTGCAGCGGTAACCCAGAATTCGAGGGGTCGACCGGCCCCTTTTGCCAATATCGCCGTTTGGGTTCAAAAAACATCACGGGATCATTCGAAGCGATGGCTTCTTGAATCATCCAATATGCGTCATGCGCGGTGCTCGGACTCACAATTCGCAAGCCAGGGGTATGCGCGAAATAGGCTTCGGGGCTCTCCTGGTGATGCTCGATCGCACCGATCCCACCCCCATAGGGCACCCGAATCACCACAGGCATCGCCATGCTTCCGACGTGTCTGTTGGTCTGCTTGGCCAACTGTGAAGTGATCTGGTCGAAGCCAGGAAAAATAAACCCGTCGAACTGAATCTCACAGACAGGGCGAAAGCCAGCCATAGCGAGTCCGATCGCCGATCCGATGATGCCGTCCTCAGAAAGCGGGGTGTCGAAGACTCGGCGCTCACCGAACTCGGCCTCAAGTCCGGCCGTCACCGTGAACACTCCGCCTAGGGTTCCGATGTCCTCGCCCATGAGAAGCACCTTGTCATCGTCGGCCATGGCCGCGCGAAGACCAGCATTGATCGCCTTCGCAATCGGCAGCTGTGCGGGCAGCTGTTGGGTGCTCATCAAGACTCACCCGCCAAGTTTGCTTCGTATTGCCTCAGCCATTCTGATTCGGCCGCCATCACCGGATGGGGTTCGCTATAGACATGGGCAAACATCGACTCTGCAGTGGGGAGCGGGCGCTGCGAAATCCGTGCACGCAAGTCGGCCGCGGTGTCGGCCGCCTCCGCATCGACGTCGGCGAAGAACTCGTCATCAACGGACTCGGCTTCGAGGCGCAACCGAACACGGGTGATCGGATCGCGAGCACCCCACTCATCCACCTCATCGGATGACCGATATTTGGTCGGGTCGTCGGAGCTGGTGTGCGCCCCGATTCGGTAAGTCATGGACTCGATAAAGCCGGGACCGTCGCCGACTCGCGCCTTGTCGAGAAGGGCCCGGGTCACGGCGTAGCCAGCGATCGCATCATTGCCGTCGATGCGGACCGAATCGAGGCCGAAGCCTGCAGCCCGAACAGCGAGCGGGGTGCGAGTCTGAGTCGATGTAGGCACCGAGATGGCCCAGCCGTTGTTCTGGCAGAAAAACACGACAGGAGCCTGGTAGCTGGTGGCAAACACGAACGCTTCCGAAGTAGCGCCCTCTGAGGTCGCGCCGTCGCCGAAGCATGTCAGTACAGCAGCGTCGGTCTCGCGATTACCTGTCGATGCTTTTCCGTCGAGGGCGAGCCCCATGGCAAAGCCCGTGCCGTGCAACGACTGCGCACCGATGACCAGCGTGTATTGATGAAAATGGGTGGATTGCCAGTCCCACGTTCCATGAGTATTGCCACGGAGCATGTCAATCAGTTGAAGGGGGTCAACACCGCGAACCCGTGCCATCACCAGTTCGCGGTAGGCCGGGAAGATCCAGTCTTGCCGCTTCGTGGCCCTTGCGGCACCGACCTGACCGCCCTCTTGGCCAACGCTCGGCACCCATAATGCCAGTTGGCCTTGACGTTGCAAGGCCGCAGCGGCCTCATCGAAACGACGCGTGACCAGCATGTCCCGATAGAACGACTGAAGAAGCTCAACCGTGACTTCGTCGGCATATTCTGAGAATCGTTCACTCGCCGCCGACGAGACCCGCTCGCCACGCGCATCGAGAAATTGTACGGCTGTTGCCGGTGAATCAGACATCACCACAAGACCTCGCTCACCACTGTCGGACGTCGCGCGATAATCGCGAGCCACCCCTCAATCTAGTGGGGTCTAGCCCAGGTCAACTGTAAGACTTGTCACAACTTCAGAGGCCGCATTCAGTAGAGGTTCCACAGATTCGTCTTCGCCAATGCCCACGCGCACACCCGAATCGGCGAACACGCGGGCCACGATCCCATGCCGCGCGAAGATCTCGCCCGCTGCCTCGGAAGCAGCTCCGAGCGGCAGCCACACGAAGTTTGCGTGCGTCGGGGGAACCTGCCAACCCTGGTCGACGAGTCCCGCGATGACGCGATTGCGCACCGACACCAGATGATCTACGCGCTCGCGGACGTCGTCAATGGCGTCAAGCGAGGCGACCGCAGCGCGCTGAGCGAGGTTGGGGACCGACATGGGCAGGCCCGCCGCCTTGACGACGTCGATGATCTCAGGATTGCCTAGTGCATAACCGACACGCAGACCCGCCAAGCCGTGTGCTTTAGAAAATGTGCGTGCTGAAACGAGGTTGGGGTGATCTTCAAGCAAGGTCAGCCCGTCAACTGCCGCAGGGTCGCGAACAAAATCGATGTAGGCCTCGTCGATCACAACGAGTATGTCCGATGGCACAAGGGCAAGAAACCATTCAACCTGTTCCGTGGTCAAGACGTTGCCGGTCGGGTTGTTCGGCGTGCAAAGGAAGATCGCTTTCGTTCGCTCGGTAACCGCGTGTGCCATCGCCTCGAGGTCATGCTCGAAGGTGTCGAGAAGAGGAACTGCGATCGCAGTCGCCCCCGAGAGGGTCACCACCGTCGGGTAGCCCTCAAATGATCGCCATGGATAGATGACCTCGTCGCCGGGGCCGGCCACCGCTGCCAGCAGTTGCTGCAAGATGGTGATCGAACCGGGGCCAACAGCAATGTGATCGGGGGAGAGTCCCGTGAAGTCGGCCAACTTGGCGGTCAGCTCACTCGCCGATCCATCGGGATAGCGGTTGATTTCGAGTTCAGACTCGATTGCCGCAATCACTGATGGCAAGGGCGGATAAGGATTCTCGTTGCTTGAGAGCTTGAACTCGTCAGGGCCAGCCGATTTTCCCTGACGGTAGCGAGGCATTGCGACAACCTCGGCGCGGACACGAATAGGTAAGGAACCAGTCACATAGAGCATTCTAGTTGGCCGGGGCTACCCTTGCGGCACGAGACGTGCCAGTATGAGTCCATGGGGAGATTATTCACCGTCACAGTGCTCAACGCCCTCGCGTTGTGGCTGACCAGTGAATTCTTGGCGGTGTTCACCGTGGTGCCGTTCGCCGGGGAGGCACCCTACAACTCGATATTCAGCTTTCTTCTTCTCGGGCTGTTCCTCGGCATCATCAACGCCATCTTGATGCCGATCGTAAAGATCGCGACCCTCCCGCTTTATATTGTGACCCTGGGTCTCTGGGCTCTTGTGGTCAACGGTATTTCGCTATGGATTCTTCGGCTCATCAGCGATGCGATCGGCTGGGGCGTTCGTGTCGAGAATTTCTGGTGGGACGCAGTATGGGCAGCACTCGTTCTTGCGCTCGTCAACTGGTTTGTCTCTGCAATCGCTTCCGCGCTTGGTGTCAAGGCGAAATAGCCTGGCGTGGTCGTGGTGCTCGGTGCCACCGGTGCTATCCGGGGTCGGCAGACCGATTAAGCTTGTGGATGTGGCGGGATGGCTGCCTGCGCGGCTTGCGTTCGCCATTCGCCTTCGCTGTTTCAGCGAAAATCAGCACACGACAGGAGCGCACCCCGAGTGACGAGCTTCCCCTCTCAACCTCTCAGTCCTCTCGACGGTCGCTATCGCGATCAGACCTCGGCCTTGGGGGAACATCTGTCTGAGGCTGGGCTCAATCGCGCTCGGTTGCGCGTTGAGGTCGAGTGGATCATCCACATCACGCAGCGCGGCCTTTTCGGCGCGAGGCCGCTCACTGAGGAACAGGTTTCGGCGTTACGTGGGCTTGTGGATGCTTTCGACGCGGTCGCGATAGCCGAGATGGCTGAGATCGAGGCTCGCACGAAGCATGATGTGAAGGCCGTGGAACTGTTCATCCGCAGCAAGCTCGGGGGGCTCGGTCTTGAGCACATCGCCGAGTTGGTGCATATTTGCTGCACGAGCGAAGACATCAACAACTTGGCATATGCCGTGACGGTGAAAGATGCGGTGACAGAGGTCTGGTTGCCACGAGCCGAGGGCATTCGCGATGCCATCGCCGCTCTCGCCGCCGAGTTGCGGGCGGTGCCGATGCTCGCCCACACGCACGGGCAGCCGGCGACACCGACAACGGTAGGTAAAGAGCTGGCGGTGACCGCGCATCGGCTCACCCGGCAGTTGCGTCGTGTCGCCAGCGCCGAATATTTGGGCAAGTTCAATGGCGCGACCGGCACTTTTGCGGCACATGTTGCCGCAGATCCATCGGTCGATTGGCCAGCCGAATCGCAGGCATTCGTCGAGGGTCTTGGACTGAGTTGGAATCCGCTTACCACGCAGATCGAGTCGCACGACTGGCAGGCAGACCTGTATAACGACGTTGTGCATGCGGGCCGGATTATGCACAACTTCTGCACTGACATGTGGACGTATATCTCGCTCGACTATTTTCACCAGCAGGCTGTTGCTGGCGAGGTGGGGTCGTCGACTATGCCGCATAAGGTCAACCCGATTCGGTTTGAGAATGCCGAGGCTAATCTTGAGATCAGCGCCGCGCTTTTCAGTGTGCTCGCTGAAACTCTGGTCACTTCGCGCATGCAGCGCGACCTGACCGATTCAAGTAGCCAGCGCAACATTGGGCTTGCCTTCGGCCACAGCCTGCTTGCTATCGACAACATCGCCAAGGGGCTTTCAGTTGTCGCGGTCAACAAGCAAAGGCTTGTAGATGATTTGGATGCGAACTGGGAGGTGCTCGGTGAAGCCATCCAGACCGTGATCCGGGCTGAGGCGGCGGCGGGGCGATCGGCTATCTCCGACCCGTATTCGCTGCTCAAAGAGTTGACTCGTGGACGTCGCATCGGGGCGGCCGATATTGCCGAGTTTGTTGAGGGGCTCGATATCGGTGACGATGCGAAGCGGAGGCTACTTGCGCTTTCCCCAGCCAGTTATACGGGTCTTGCCGACTCGCTCGTCGCACGAATCGGCGATTAGAACTGCACTAGTAACACCATGGCGTCAGCGGCCGCCTTGTCACCATCTATCCACGATGAGTCCTCCTGTGGAATAGAACCACCCGGCGAAGCTGATGAAAACGAGTCTCGGACCCATGTCGTAGGCTTCGAACCCTTTTTCTACGGGTGTGTTGAGTTTGACTTCTACTAGTTCACGCAGCTCCAGGGTGATGGTCATTGGGATTTCGGCGCTTTTGAGAAGCTTGCGAATAAGCGCTGTCACCTTCGCCGGCAGACGATTTTTGCCCGTCACAACCATGTTGCCCGCAGTATTCAGTGAGAACGTGGTCGTGTTGCCCGTTTGATTTTTTAACACGTAGGAGGCTATTTGGCCTAGCTCTTTCCTGAAGTTCTTCCACAGCACTTTGATCTCGTTCGGCACTTCGTAATAGTTGCCTGGCAGTCTCTGCTTGGTCGCGTAATCCACGACTTTGACTTTCAACACTCGTGATAGCCCGTTATGCGACACTGCTCGCACTTTTGTCGTACCCGTAGCCGTCCCAGTGGTGAGCTCACCCGATGCAGAGACTTTCACCAGGTTCGGATTCGACGAAATATACCGAACCTTTGTTGAAACCAGCTTTGTTCCAGACCCCTGATTCACACTTGCATATCGCTGGAAGTAGTCCATTTGGGTCAATTGGACAGCCCAGGTGCCGAACTGAAACTTTGGTGCTGTTGCGTTCCGGTACTTGCCCGCCTTCGTCCAGGTGTTGGCGGAAACCCAGTACGACGATCCGGATAGGACCTTCTTCCCCGCGACCTTCTTCACAGCACGTACCCGGAACGTGTAGGTCGTGTTCGACGTCAAACCGGTCAACCGATGCGACAACGCTTTACCACGCACCGCCGGAACGGCAACATATTTGCCATCCTTTTTCACATATAACCGATACCCGCCAGCGTCAGGAACCTTCGACCAAGACACCCGCAAAACGGTCGGGGACACGCGACGAACCACAACACGCGACGGCGCCGCAACACGAGCAACACGAACGACGGAATCTACCGCACCAACAGCAGCGGCTGGAACGGCAGGATCGGCAAGAGCGTGAGGGCTAACGACAGACACAGGTTCGGCGCTTGCTGGCGTCAACACCGACAACGACAACACCACAGTTACGCCAAGGGCGACAACACCCCGAGACCACTCACTCATTCGGTCGGCCTATAAGTGAGCCTGCTGAAGAACCAGAAACTGCCATAGCCGAAGGTGAGCGTCGGCTCATAGTTGAACTCTCCGGGTTCGAGTTTGAAGGGTTCTCCCACCCTAACAAGCATGCTCCCCGAATACAGTTCAATGATTAAGGGGTAGACGGAGTCGTCGAGGAGTTTGCTGATCAACGCTGTGACCCGTTTCGGTAGCACATTCTTGCCTTCTACCACCATGTTCCCTGAAGCATTCAGCGAGAACCTAATTTCATGGCTCGGTCGATGTACCAACAAGTACGACGCAATCTCTCCGAGTTCACGCCGATACGTCTTCCACACCAACCTGACACCCGCAGGCGCAGAGCCAAAGCTAGCAGGCGTCTTCTGGTTCATCGCGTCGTTGACCACTTTGACAGTCATCACCCGAGACAACCCAGTGTGCGAAATCACCCGCACCTTACCGACACCGGTCTTCAGCCCCGCAGTTACCTGACCATTCAATGATGTCTTCACCATGCTTGGAGTCAACGAAATGTACCGCAGTTTCTTCGAAACAAGCTTCTTTCCCGGCACCAGCGGCAACTTCATACCAAAGGCCACAGACTCCAACTGACTCAAAACCACCGCAGCACCCTTCTCCGAGCGCCACGGCGCTGGAGCGTTACGGAACTTTGCCTTCTTCGTCCAGGTGTTGGCGGAAACCCAGTACGACGATCCGGATACAACCTTCTTCCCCGCGACCTTTTTCACAGCACGTACCCGGAACATGTAGGTCGTGTTCGACGTCAAACCCGTCATCCGATAAGACAACGCTTTACCACGCACCGCCGACACGGCAACATACTTGCCATCCTTTTTCACATACAACCGATACCCACCAACGCCGGGAACCTTCGACCAAGACACCCGCAAAACGGTCGGAGACTCCCGACGAACCACGACACGCGACGGCGCCACAACACGAACCACCGAACCAGCAACTGGAGCAACAGAAACAGCAGGCGCAGCAGAGATAACAGCGGCGGGGGTAACCGCAGACACGGGTTCGGCGCTTGCCGGCGTCAAACCTGACAACGACAACACCACAGCCACAAAAACCGCAACGATACTCCGAAACAAAGACCCCAAGACAGAACCCCAACCCCAACTCAGTACTTGACTACAAGAAGACCAGACCAGCAATCAACGCCCCAAGCCGGTCGCCACTGAAACTATCCAACATTCACAGCGAATACTAATGTCTTGCGCGAAGCCTACAAACACGCGTGCCAGACCTCACGACCCAATTGTGCCCGTCACGCGGCATCGATTCGTAGCGTCGGCTTAATGGCTCCGGATCCTGCCTCACTTACTCTGTGACCACCACCCAGCGAGGGGTGTCGTCCTCATCCGATGGTGGTGATGGCGACGTCGAGGGGGACGTGGATAGCGACGGAGACAAAGACGCCGGGGGAGGTGAAGGCTCTACGAGCGGGAAACCACTTGATGTGGTAGGCGAAGTCGTGCCCGGGGGCGCTTCCGAGTAGCCGCTCTCCGGCACTGACACAGACGCCGGCATCGGCGACGGCACCCAAACCACACCGGGTAGTTCGCCTTCCTGCTGAGGCGACCCAAAAGAGCCGAATTGCCACACACAAATCGCAACGACCACAAGCACTAGCATCGCCCCCCACCAGCGCATCAACCGTCGTGCACGGGCCTCGACTCTTAACGCCTGGGCGCTGCTGCCGCTGGTGAGCGCCCCGAGAACCCCACCCCCGACGACAACTGCCGCACCAGTAAGAGCGACCGCGACAAAGCTCCGATTGACTTCACGCAAATGTGTGACCTGTTCCGTGCAATCCACACATTGAGAAAGGTGGGCCTCAAGTTGTCGACGGGCCCGTGGACCGGCACTTCCACGTACGTACTCAGGGATGTTGTTAGCAAACTTCTTGTGTTCCGGAGCAGTATCGCGCAAATGGTGACGCAGATAGGCCACCCGAAATCCCTCTCGAGCGCGATATGTCAGCTGCGAGGCAGCCGTTGGCTTAATTCCTAGCTCCGCACCCATTTCCTCGGGAGAATACCCCAACACACTGGCATACCAGAGTGCATTTCTCCATCGAATAGGAAGCTCACTGAACACCTCTGAGACAAGTTGCCGGATATGAACTTGTTCAGTTGAATCGTCGACTGTGAGCGTTGTAAAGAACTCATCGGCGTCGTCGGCGAGATTCGTGAGTTGATTTTCTCTAGCGGCGCTCCGCACGAGGTTTTTCGCCACTGTAAAGACATATGCGGGGAAGTCGGTGATGTCTGGAGGCCCAGGCTCGACGCGTTGCAAGAGAACGAACACACGGAGAAATGCTTCGGCGGTCGCGTCTTCGGCCTTCACATGCGAACGAGCGAACGTGGTAACGCTCTTGAGAACCTTCGCATGGTATCGACGAAATAATTCACCAAAAGCCTCGACGCTCCCCTGACGAACCTGTGCAAGCAGAACCTCATCTGACTCAATTGATTCTCCGTGAGGCATGATTCTCCGTGCGATCAAATGGATGGATACCGGCATTGAGGAATATGCGCAGCATATCGCTCAGATATACGACATATATATTTTGGTTCTACTGAGTGATTTTCAGCATCAATGAATGAGTGTGCCGCTGGCAGGGTCGGGCCAGCGGCACAAGAACATCGACCTTGCGGCAAGCGCCGACCGATATTCGACCAGGCCGCTTGGTAGGGAGGGCGGTTGGGCCACATCCTCCCCGGGCGGCCTGGATTGAGGGTGGAGGCGATGTGGGGATTCTTGCCCCCACCCTGGTCTGGGGTTCTTATTCCGTTTCCTTCTTTCTCGCTAACGCAACTAGCGCGATAAGGATGGCCGCTCCGAGACAAAGAAGCGCCGCTCCCGGGAGCAATAAACTCGTTGGGTTCATCGCCGAGGTATCCGCAAGGTCACTAGAAGACGACCCGGACGGTTCTGGAGTGAGCGGCTCTGGAGTATTTGACGCAGGAGCAGTTGGCTCCGGCGAGGACGGGGATGGCGACGGGCACAGACCCAGCGCGCACTCATCAGAGAACGTGTTTGTCACCTCAATGGAGAGAGTTTGCAGCTTCTCAGGCGTGCCCGCGGTTACAATGGCGGCGTTCTGCCAGTCCGTGAAATTCACCGTATGCGAGCTTGCCCCGCCATCGTCTGTCTCAGCGCCAAAGCAACGGGCACCTAGCGGCAACACCTGAGGCTCCCCGTCCAGACCACGCAATTCCTTGGTCTGCCCAGCCTTGATCAACACCGTGCCCGAATAAAGGGTGACGCGCACGGGTCCATCCTCGCCTTCCTCCTCTATCTGACAGGTGACGAGCACGCCATAGGCCTTGTTTTTCATGAACTCGACCGCAGAGGGCGAACCAACCGTTTTCTTCTGTAGGCGCACGGTACCGGCGGAGTAATAGTTGGTCTGCGACGCGATGACCTGTGTGGTGGATTGCGTCGCCGGGTCCCACGGAATCTGCACGGTCACCGGCTGGGCAGCTTCGTCTGCGTTTCCCTCCGTAATCTCTTTTACCGTGCAGTCCGAGTACACGGGAATCCCCGTGAGCGGCGCCGAGGTGATCGCAACACCCTCACCGGCATAATTGAGGGTCACCGTTGCATCCTGAGGCTCCCCGGTCTCGGGGTCGTCCTCACCCACCGGACCGACTCGCTCGCCCTCGAACTCACATCGCACCGTGAACGTGTAAGAGTCCTTCGTGGCAAATGCGGCCACTCCAGCGCCCCGCAGCACCTTCGTGATCGCAAGCGAGCCATCCTTGAGTAGCCCCGCATCGATCGTGACGTCTTTCGTGTTGCGTCCCAACAAGAGTTCGGGTGCCGCACCAGTCTCTGGATCGGCATCCGAATCCTTCGCCGGATCATTCACAGGCGGAGTACCCGTCGTAGCGTGTTGCAGGGTGAATGTCGCTCCCTCCGGCGCCACAAAAGACACGGTATATCTCGCATCGCCCTCACTGCTGATTCCTCGGAGCCCGTCGAAGAGGTACTTCCCATTCGCTCCAGTCCTGGTTTCCAGGTTCACTGCATTGCCGAGGTCATCGGTGCCCGTGAGCTTCACGGTCACACCGGCGGCAGGCTGTTCGGCCTCGCCTTGCCAGATATCTTGGATGCCATTGCGATTGAAGTCCCACCATACGTAGTCCCCGACGGACGATGAGATCACTGTTTCGGACCGACGGAGGGGTCCAACCGGGTCATCGAGGCCCTGTACCGCGGCCATCGCACTATTCACATACACATCGCCTGCGCTGTTCTCTACAGCGACCATCGCGATTTCCACAGCTATCACCTCGCCAGACTGGAACACGCCGGGTCTTTGAACGCGGACCGCGGTGACCTCAGACACCCCGGCAGGACAACCGTTCGCTGTAGAACCAGAGACCACGCTTCCGCCGTCAGCGGCATCGCACCATGTCGTCGAGCCGGCCGCAGCGTTTGAGCTGTTCCTCGGGTTCAAGGAGACGTTTTGCGTCTTCGTATACAGGACGCGAGTCTGGCTACCTCCTTGCGTGACAGTCGCCGACTTGAACGTGAAGGCCCCGTCGAACTCCGTTCCGTCGGCGCCTCGCTTAGGTAGAACGTCGATCACATCAGCATCTGTGACTCCCGACAGTTCGGATGACGGGAGGGTGTTCGTCAGTTTCACCAGCCATCTGTTCTCCTCCTTTGCCGCTTGCCCCTCTCTGTTGACCTGCACGACAGGGGTGAGAGCTGTCTTCTCAAGCCTGATACCCGCAACGTTCGCAATCTGGATCTGCGCAGAGTCAGTGCGCTGAGCAACCGTCGACTGATCATCCTGTGCCCACACCACGACTGTGTTCGTGTACACCCCGTCGTCTGCGGTGGTCGACACCTCGACAGACAGAAGAATCGGACTGATCGTCGTGTTCACCTCATGCCCTGGAAATACCCACCTGATGTAGGTCTCGCCCGCGGCACATGCGGCCCGTTTGGCATCTGCGGGTGTCGATCCGACAGCCACTACCGCGGGGGTAACGGATGCCGTGTCGTACGCCTGGGACGCCGGCAGGCAGTCCTCTACCCATACATCCCTTCGAACACCGGGGGTCGCTGCACCACTCGTCAAACTCGGTGACAGTCGATACTGCACCAGATCGCCACCGGTTACTTGCGGGGGTGTGTCTGAGAACGAACCGCTGTCCCCCTTGCGCACTTGTTTATTCACGCGCGCCTGCGCCGGAGCGAGGATCAGACGATCGCCTACATTGCCCGCGTGCGTAGCAGGATCGTATGTGCTCAATCCGAAGCTGCCGGGTGCCGCTAGCACCTCGCTCATGCTGAGGTCCTCACCGACTACTCGCTTGCTACTGGCCCAGTTCGGGATAACCGTGCCCGCAGGGTCTGTGGTATCGGCAACCTGCAATCCTATTGAGATCCACGCCATGACGACGCCAGAACTTGCCGGAACGTAAGGTGCTGCCGGTTCGGGCAATACCAAATGCGCGCGCACTCGGCTCACCGCAGTGTAAACACCCTGCGCAGCCAGTGTCGCGTCGTTGCCCGGCACATCGGCCGGATTCTCGTACCACGGCCCTTGGTCGTCGCCACACGCCGAAGCGGCACCCGACCCGCCCGGAGTAGCCGAATACTGCACCGTCAGCGTGGGCGTCTCAGTTGCTTTTGTGGCAAGCTGTGTTTGGCTCGCGGTCCACGGAACATTGTTGTACCCGGAGACCCACACCGCCTCCCCACCAGACGGCACCCACTGGGCCCGGGCCGCCGCCACGTTGCTGCCCTCGTAGTTCGCTTTCCTCAAATACAACGAGGAGTTGTCCCACGCGTCACACACCACATTCGATGTCTTCGTCGGGAAAGAAATATTCGACCCAGACACGACCAGGTTCGAAATGATGTTCTGAGTGGGAGCCACTGTGATGCCACCACTGTTGTGGCCACCCTCTGAACCAGGCGGCCCCTCATAGACCGCCCATACTGGGTTGAACTCCGCTGGAGCGACATTGTCCGATGCGTTAGGCACACCGATGAAATTCTTTCTGAAAGTCCCGGGCACCTCGACCTTAGGAGTACTCGTGCGATAGTCGTTCCAATGCACACCCGGGTACTGAGTCGACTCAGGCCCCGGCTGGCCGGCACTCGTCTGATGGTCGCCAGGGTCGAAGCCGTCGATGCTAAGGTCCGTGTACTCGTTCCAAGTGGACAGAGTCCAGGTATTACCAGCTTTGAGTCCGAAATCCTGAACAACCGCGGCCGGGGTTTCTACTATCACCATGAACGATGCAGCAAGGACGGTGCCACTCGGAATCGCTTGACCATATGCGTTTTCGGTCGGCGATGAGCGGAGCGACCAATCCGCGTCCGAGATATTGATCTCGGCGGGAGTGCCTCGCGAAGGCTGCGACACCGTGATCTTCCCCCCGTCGCGCACCGAATTCGTCGCCGTTGCAGCGGGAACCTCACCCACTTTCGAGTACGGCGCACGATAGTTGTTGGCGTTGATACGACCAACGCTCACCTTCGATCCGTATGAGTCAAGGTCAGCATTGATCGCCGCCACATCTGAGGCAGAGAGTGTGGGATACATAGCAGCAGGGGTCACGTCGTCAACGAAGGTGATACCCCCAACCGCTGGAAGCGCAGTGCCCTTGCCCCCATCTCTCGCACCGACCTGCACCGGGTAGTGCGTCACGAAGCACACCAGGTCCTGATCCCAGGAGCAGGCCTCGGGGTGAGTTTCGCTCATGAGTGAGCCTGTGTTTTCCGTCAAGGCCGTGTTGTTCTTCGAGATGTCCCACATCAACCTGCCCGACGCGGCGACACTCGGCAGCGGCGTCTTCGCTGGCACCGGCGTCTCCACGCCATCAGCGGTAATGCTCGCAGCGAGCAACGGCAAGTCCTGCCCCTGATGGGCGACGTTCAACACCTTTGCCGACACAGAGACTTTGTCTGTAGACGCCGTGCGATCACCCATATTGCAGGTCAACGTCTGCGCACTGAGCTCATCGATCGAGCTCGCAGTCAAAGGGATTGTGGGGGTCCCCGCGGTCTCAGGCACCAGCGAAGTACCTGGCCTCGGTCCACTCGTCGTGCTGCAATATCCGGGGATCACGGTCAGCTCCATCCCCTTGGGGAAGGTCACAGACCACGTCAAGTTCTTTGCCTCAGAGCTTGAGACCACGTACTCGACCTCGTACCTCACCGTGTCGTTGACTCGCACAATGCCGTTGTTTGGGCCGGAGTCATTGCCTGCAGAATCATCGGCGTCCCATGACTCAGTGCCATCAGCGCCAATACGAACCTGCACCGCAATGTCCGGCACCTCGGATGCGGCAAAGGCTGGAAAAGAAAACGCAACGCCCGTCGCCAGTGCCGCCGGAACCACGAGTGCACCTACAACGACCGAGCCAAGCGCCGCCTTTCCTCGCACCCAGAGAGAGTGCCGCCCATGACGAGCACGATTTAACTCAAGAAGACGAGTATGTAACCCCACAGAAAATCCCCCAATATATAAAGCTAGACAACAGGTAGAGCTTTTGCACTGCCGCCTCATAACGCGAGTTTCAGACTTTTTCCAAAAAACGTCCGAGCTGGCGCACCTCTCGCCGCCACACGCCCGACACACAACCGCGGTTACACTTTTTACAAGATTTCTGCGGGCACCGGCCCGACCGTCAACTGACAGGGGTGGTATCCATGGATGCTTGGCCGGGCTCTGCCTACCCGCTTGGTGCCACCTTCGATGGCAGCGGCACCAACTTCGCACTCTTCAGTGAGATCGCCGAGCGGGTCGAACTCTGCCTCTTCGACGACGAAGGAACAGAGACGAGAGTAGAACTCGTCGATGTCGATGCCTTCGTATGGCACGCATACCTTCCCAACGTGCAGGCAGGCCAACGCTACGGATACCGCGTACATGGGCCATGGGATCCAGAACACGGACACCGCTGCAACCCGAACAAGTTACTGCTCGACCCCTACGCGAAGGCAACAAGCGGCCACATCCAGTGGGGCCAGCCCATGTTCTCGTACAACTTCGACGACCCGACCGTTCGCAACGATGAAGACTCGGCCGACCACATGATGTTCGGCGTGGTCGTCAACCCCTACTTCGATTGGAGTGGCGAAACCCGGCCGCTCACCGCCTATGCCGACAGCTTCATCTACGAGACCCACGTAAAGGGTCTCACCATGCAACACCCCGCCCTGCCCGAGAACATGCGTGGCACCTACAGCGGCCTCGCTCATCCTGCCATCATCGACCACCTGACCGCACTCGGAGTCACCGCGGTCGAGCTGATGCCCGTGCACGAATTCTTGAATGACAGCCTGCTGCAAGAACGAGGACTCTCCAACTATTGGGGCTACAACACAATCGGCTTCTTCGCCCCCCATTCGGCCTATGCGTCAAGCGGCGATCGTGGACAGCAGGTGCAAGAGTTCCAGAGCATGGTCAAGACGTTGCACAACGCCGGCATCGAGGTCATCCTCGACGTCGTCTACAACCACACCGCCGAAGGAAACCACCAGGGCCCAACCGTATCGATGCGCGGCATTGACAACGCCGCCTACTACCGCCTTGTCGACGGCGACCAGCAGTACTATCTCGACTACACCGGCACCGGAAACTCGATGAACATGCGCAATCCGCACACTCTGCAGATCATCATGGACTCGCTACGGTACTGGGTGACAGAGATGCACGTGGATGGGTTCCGGTTTGATCTCGCGGCCACACTGGCTCGCGAATTCTACGAAGTGGATCGGCTCTCCAGCTTCTTCGAATTGGTGCAGCAAGATCCCATCGTCTCGCAAGTCAAGCTCATTGCAGAGCCCTGGGATATCGGCCCAGGCGGCTATCAGGTGGGCAACTTCCCCCCACTCTGGACAGAATGGAATGGCCAGTATCGCGACACGGTGCGTGACTTCTGGCGCGGCGAGCCCGCATCCTTAGGCGAATTCGCGTCGCGACTGACCGGATCCTCCGACCTTTACGAGCACACCGGGCGCAAGCCATTCGCATCCATCAACTTTGTGACAGCGCACGACGGATTCACGTTGCGCGACCTCGTCTCATACAACGAGAAGCACAATGAGGCCAACGGCGAAGATGGCCGCGACGGCGAATCGCACAACCGGTCGTGGAACAGCGGCGTCGAGGGCGAAACCGACGACCAAGAAGTGTTGCGCATTCGTGCGCGCCAACAAAGAAACTTCATTGCCACACTGCTGATCTCCCAAGGAGTGCCCATGCTCCTGCATGGCGACGAATTAGGCCGCACCCAAGCAGGCAACAACAACGCGTACGCTCAAGACTCGCCGATCTCGTGGGTCGACTGGGAAAACGCGGACACTCGGCTGATCGAGTTCACGCGACAGCTCTCTCAACTGCGCAAACTCCACCCGACATTTCGGCGCTCAAGCTTCTTCGATGGTCGACCCGTGACGTGGGGCGAATCAGAACCCGTGCCCGACATCGTCTGGTTCGCCCCAGATGCGCAACCCATGAGCCAGGACGACTGGACCTCGGGTGTCGGCAAGACAATCGGCGTGTACCTGAACGGCGCAAGCATCACGCGACGCGACTCCCGCGGCCGCAAAATGACGGACATTGACTTCTTGATCCTGTTCTCGGCCGACAACGAGCCGGTCACAATCACCGTGCCGCCAGCAGAGTTTGCTCAAGAGTGGACAGTCATCGTCGACACCGGTAGCAACGGCGCCGGACGCACGGTCACAGCCGGCGAGACTCATGCCATCGAAGCCCACTCCGTAGTCGTGCTTGCACAAGTGGCTGCCGAAGAGACGCCGAAGAGCGAAGTTCGCGACATCTCCGTCTCGGCCGATGCTTTGGCAGCCGCAGCAACCAGCGTGATCGCCACTCAGCAGTTTCCGGGGGACCCCTCCTGGACATCCGCACGCGAAGACCAGGAGTAAAGGAGCACCGGATGGCAGTGCACGCCATACCAACATCCACGTACCGCCTGCAACTCAGCGCCAGCTTTACCCTCGACGACGCACGCTCCGTACTTGGCTACCTACAGTCTCTTGGCGTGGATTGGGTGTATCTATCACCCGTGTTGACGGCGGTACCCGGCTCAACGCATGGCTATAACGTCGTCGACCACAGCCACGTCGACCCGGAACGCGGCGGGGATGCGGCCTTCGAACGCTTCTGTGCTTCTGCACACGCGTTCGACATGGGAGTGCTGCTGGATATCGTGCCCAACCATGTCGGGGTAGAGCGGCCCGAGTGCAACCCATGGTGGTGGAGTGTGCTGCGCGATGGTCAAGAGTCGCCGTTCGCGCACTACTTCGACATCGACTGGGAGTTCGGGGATGGCAGACTACGCATCCCGGTGTTGGGCGAGCCGGCTGTGGAGGCCATCGCAACGGGATCACTGCGAATCGTTGACGACCAACTGCGTTATTACGATCATGTCTACCCGCTTGCTCCCGGAAGCGCTGATGACGGTGCCGATGTCGGTACCGTGCTTTCACGGCAGCACTACGAGCTGATGCACTGGAGCCGGGCGGATCACGAACTCAACTACCGGCGCTTTTTCGCCGTCAATTAACTTGCGGCGATTCGGGTCGAAGACCCCGAAGTGTTCGAGGCATCACACACACTCGTATTACGTTGGCTGCACGACGGATTGATCGACGGGCTCCGTGTCGACCACCCCGACGGCCTACGAGATCCAACCGCATATTTGACTCAACTCTCGTCCGCGATGAACGGCAAATATCTGGTCGTCGAAAAGATTCTGGAAGGCGACGAGCAACTGCCTCCGTTCTGGGCAACACACGGCACCACCGGGTATGACGCTCTTGGCGTTTTCGATCGTGTGTTCGTGCAGGCCGATGCCGAAACAGAGCTGCGTGATCTAGACACGGATGCCTCAACCGGCCCGCTGACCTGGACCGACCTCATCCATGGTACGAAACGCATGGTCGCCGACGGCATCCTCGGCTCAGAGGTGGCCAGACTGGTGCGCGACTATCGTGCCGAGTCCGGTGCAGATGACCCAACCGGAGACGCCGAACTCACCGATGCCATGGCCGAGCTGCTCACCTGCTTTCCCGTTTACCGCAGCTACCTGCCAT
>JAATGV010000010.1 GCA_015654475.1 Actinomycetales bacterium | reverse complement strand
TGGAGCGCAGAAGCTGAGTGCTGGGGCAGCGACACTCGATACCGGCCTTGCTTCGGCGAAATCGGGCGCGTCGAGCCTATCCAGCGGAGTAACGAAGCTCTCCACTGGTGCGTCGACGCTGAGTTCCGGTCTCACGAAACTTGATACGGCAGTGAACAAGTCAGGCACGGGACTCGCTGATGGGGTGGATGAGCTGAACAGTGGAACGCAGCAACTTGCGACCGCCGTGAACCAATCCGGAACGGGACTCGCTGACGGCGTCAGTTCTCTCTCGACGGGTCTTACCGCTCTCAGCACTGCGGTCTCGGAAAGCGGTGGCCTGGCGGATTCGGTGGACGCTCTCTCACAGGGCGCGAGCCAAGTTTCATCCGGGCTGACCTCGTTGCAGGCAGCGACCGCATATTGTGCTGCGGCCACCTCTACGGCACCCGCAGAGTTTCAAAAGCTTTGTGCGACGCTTGAGGCGACAATCGGGACGACCACGACGGCTGGCCCGCTCACAGCAGGAGCAGGCGCAGTGGCCGATGGACTATCGACAGCGGCCACTGAGGTCTCGCAGACCGGCGGCCTCGCCGACTCTGTGAAGCAACTTGCGGCAGGAGGCACTGCCCTCAATAAGGGCGTGAATGGGACAGGTGGTTTGGCGAGCTCGGTGACGAAGCTTGCGGCAGGAACATCCTCACTAGACGCAGGTGTGAACGGCAAAGATGGCCTCGCGAGCTCGGTGACGAAGCTTGCCGATGGCGCGTCCACTCTGTCTACGGGCGCCTCGACGGCCGCAAGCGGCGCATCCACATTGTCGAGTGGCGTGAGCAAACTCGCCACGGGTGCATCCCAACTTTCGGATGGGCTCGTCACTGTCTCAACCGGCGCCAACACGCTTGCAGACGGTGTCTCATCGGCGTCCTCAGGCGTGACAAAACTGCACGATGGTTCCTCGAGCCTGACCGATGGCGTAGGCAAGCTTGCCGACGGCGCGACCACGCTGTCGACCGAACTCGCCGATGGCGCAGACCAGACGAACCAGGGTACGCAAGATCAGGTCGATGCAAAGTCATCCACCATCGCTGACCCGGTCACGCTGGATCAAACTTGGACGAACGAGGCATCGAGCTGGGGCGAGGGCTTCGCGCCGTTCTTCATTTCGCTTGCCCTATTCGTCGGCGGAATCATCACCTGGCTGCTGTTGCATGCGCTTCCCCACCGTGCCATTGCAGCCGGGGTCAGCGGTATCAGGGCCACCTTGGCCGGGTTCTTGCCCGCTGCCGTGTTTGGCGTCGGTCAGGTGGCGATCATGATGGCCGTGCTCATCCTCGGTCTTGGCCTCAGCCCGAACTTCATGGTTGGGACCTTGTTCTTCGTGCTGCTTACTGCGCTGACATTCCTGGCACTGCAACAGATGTTCATCATCACGCTTGGCACAGCCGCTGGTCGCGTACTCGCGCTCGCGCTGCTCATGTTCCAGTTGAGTTCGTCCGGCGGAACCTACCCTGTCGAGACCACACCCGAATTCTTCAAGATCATTCACCCGTGGATGCCTATCAGTTATGTCGTCACCGGCCTGCGCCAGTTGATGACCGGGCAGCTCGACGAACAGCTATGGATCTCGGTTGCGGTACTCGCGGGAACTCTGATCGGGTCGTTGGCGATCAGTTCGTTTGCTGCGGGGCGCCAGAGGGTCTGGTCGATGGCGCGACTGCACCCGGAGATCGCGATTTAGGAGTCAGCAATGAACGGGGTCGGGCCGCTGCCGGGTTGCCGAAAGGCAAAACAGCCCAATACAGTAGCGCCGACCCCGTTACCCCACCACCAAACACACACGAAATTGAGGTAAGCGACAATGGCGAAGCGAGAAACCTCGACACGTCAGGCAATACTCAAGGCTGCGATCGAAATCGCCGGTGAGAGCGGCATTACGGCAGCGACTATGGACGACATCGCCGTGCGTGCGGGGGTGGCCAAAGGGAGTCTGTACTACAACTTCGCCTCGAAGGATGAGATTTTCGCCACAGTGCTTCAGCAGGCGCTTGTTCGGCTGACGGAACGTTTCGAGTTGGCTGTCGAAGGCAAAACTGGGGTGGATGCGATGCGGGCCCTCGTTGAGGTGTTCCTCGAACGCATCGTGAATGACACGGCACTGATCAAAATCGTCGCCGCTGAGATTTTCCGCACCGACCGGAGTTGGGTTGTGCCGTTTGGCATTGCCCGCGACTCGGCATTAGCGGTATTCGAGCGCGCGATAAAAGAGATAGGCGAAGAGCGGGGCAGCCCAACCCCGCAGCCGAAGTTGCTCGCGTCGGCGGCGTTCGGCGCGGTGCTTGTCGCGGGTCTCGAATGGTCAGTGTTTGAGCCCGAAACACCTCGGACTGTCGTCACCGACACGTTGATCGACCCTGTCATTCGGTTGTTCTTGAGTTAGCCACTGCCCCGAGCCGCGACACACACTCGCGTACGATGGGTAGAAGGTTGGCCGAAATGTTCGGCCTGTCGTAGCGATGGCGTGCCTCGCCATTGCCGTACCTGCACGAATGGTCTTGGCAGAATAGACAATGCCACGAACCACAATCGAGGGGAGAGCTCATGGGCAACTCATCCCTGGTTCTTGTATCAAACCGGCTGCCGGTCGACCGCGTGGTGCGGCCAGACGGCCAGAGCGAGTGGCGGCGGTCTCCCGGTGGACTTGTCAGCGCGCTCGAACCTGTGATGGCTCGCTCGGGCGGAGCGTGGATCGGTTGGCCGGGCGCAACCGAAATCGAGGTCGAGCCATTTGATGTGGTGCCGCCAAATGGTGGCAAGACTTACAGGCTCGTGCCAGTCGCTCTCTCTGAGCAAGAGTTTGTCGACTATTACGAGGGCTTCTCAAACAATTCGCTGTGGCCGCTCTATCACGACGTCATCACCGCACCTCAGTATCACCGTGCCTGGTGGGACGCGCATGTGCTCATCAACCGCCGATTCGCCGAGGCGGCGGCGAGGGAAGCGGCGCCCGGCGGCATTGTCTGGGTGCACGATTATCAGTTGCAACTCGTTCCCCGCATGCTCCGCGAGTTGCGCCCCGACGTGGCCATCGGGTTCTTCTTGCACATTCCGTTTCCTTCTTTTGGAATCTATGCTCAGCTTCCCTGGCGCACTCAGATAGTCGATGGATTGCTTGGGGCAGATGTGATCGGCTTTCAGCGTGTCGCCGACGCGCGCAACTTTCAGCGTGCGGTGCGACGCCTGCTCGGTTACCGGACGCGCACGGGGCGTGTGTTTATCCCCGAAAGCGAGGACAAAGCTGCCCGCACGGTTGTGGTTTCCGATTACCCGATCTCGATTGATGCCAAAGAGTTTCGCTCACTGTCGGCAACTCCTTCTGTACAAGCTCGTGCCGTCGAGATTCGGCATGAGCTGGGTGACCCGCGCAGGGTTCTGCTCGGGGTCGACCGACTTGACTACACGAAAGGCATCGTTCACAGAATCAAGGCATTCGGTGAACTGCTTTCCGACGGCAGCCTCAACCCGGCAGAAGTCTCACTTGTGCAAGTCGCGGTGCCTAGTCGAGAGCGCGTTGAGAGCTACCGGGCATTGCGCGACGAGATCGAGTTGCTCGTCGCCCGCATCAATGGTGACTTTGGTACGCTAGGTCACAACCCCATCACCTATCTTCACAAGGGCTATCCACACGATGAGATGGCCGCGCTTTACCGTGCCTCAGACGTGATGCTTGTGACTGCACTGCGGGATGGGATGAATTTGGTCGCCAAAGAGTATGTAGCGACTCGGGCGGACAACCGAGGCGTGCTCGTGCTGAGCGAGTTCGCTGGGGCATCTGACGAACTCAAAACCGCTCTACTGATCAACCCTCACGATATCGAAGGTCTTAAAGAGAATATTTTGCGAGCTATCCACATGCCAGCATTAGAGCAGGGGCGCAGGATGCGGCCAATGCGCCGGCGCATCGCTGAAAATGACGTCTCACATTGGTCGGCAAGCTTCCTTGCAGACCTGCGTGGGGCGCGTGCAGGTGATCAGGTGCCGCTGTCGTGACTGATCAGGCAACAACAACGCTCACCTCCGTTCTCGACAACGAGCTGCATCGAATCGCCTCAGTGCCGCGTCTCCTTGTCGCGCTCGATTTTGATGGAACGATTGCACCATTTGCACCCCGCCCCGAACTTGCTCGGGCGCTTCCCTCGGCCATGGACGCGTTGCGCGCACTCGACAGGCTTCCGCGCACACGGGTAGGCATCATTTCGGGCCGGTCGTTGGCGTCCTTGCGGCAGGTCGGGGCGTTCCCTCCAGGGTTTCTTCTCTTCGGATCCCATGGCGCAGAATCGGGCATCGCGCCTGCGAGGCAGCGCCCGAAGGCCCGCCGCGACGAGCGTGTGGTATTGGATGCGCTCGACGCCATCCTGCGTCTCATCGCAGCGGCTGCTCCCGGCGCGTGGGTGGAAGAGAAGCCGTTTGGGCGTGTGTTGCACACACGACTGGCTGAGCCGGTTTTGGGCGGTTACGCATTGAGTTCCGCCCTCAATTCAGTGGGCAGGGGGTTGCCAGGCGTAGTTGCCCGCGCCGGCAAAAGCGTTGCCGAGTTCGCAACTCGGTCCGAGACCAAAGGCGATGCGGTGCGGGCACTACGCGTGTATTCAGACGCAGATGCCGTGTTCTATGCCGGTGATGACACAACTGATGAAGACGGTTTTGCGGCCCTCGCGGCCGGCGACGTCGGCGTGCACTCCGGGGAGGGCGATTCGATCGCGCCTTTCCGAGTGGATGGGCCAGACGATATCAGCGCCATACTTACCCACCTTGCCGAGCAGAGGGCGTCATTTCTGAGTTAATGCCATGATCTGTGCTGTTCGGTGATTGCAGGCCGAGAATCGCCGCATACACTATGTAACATGCCTGAAATAGATATGAAGCCGCGTTCGCGCGACGTCACGGATGGGATCGAGTACACTGCCTCGCGCGGAATGCTTCGCGCGGTGGGAATGGGTGACAACGATTGGGAGAAGCCCCAGATCGGTATCGCCAGTTCGTGGAACGAAATTACGCCATGCAATCTGTCGCTCGACAGGCTTGCCAAGGCCGCCAAAGAAGGCGTCCACGCGGGCGGAGGGTACCCCCTGGAGTTTGGAACGATTTCCGTCTCAGACGGAATCTCCATGGGGCATGAGGGCATGCATTTTTCGTTGGTGTCCCGAGAGATCATCGCCGACTCGGTCGAGACCGTCATGATGGCCGAACGCCTCGACGGTTCAGTGCTTTTGGCTGGTTGCGACAAATCGCTTCCCGGCATGCTGATGGCCGCCGCCCGCCTCGATCTTTCTTCTGTGTTCTTGTATGCAGGATCGATTATGCCCGGCTGGGTGAAGCTCACTGACGGCAGCGAGCGCGAGGTCACCATCATCGACGCGTTCGAGGCGGTCGGGGCATGCTCTGCGGGCTTGATGAGCGAAGAGGATCTTGGGCGAATCGAACGGGCGATCTGCCCGGGCGAAGGCGCGTGCGGCGGCTTCTACACTGCAAATACCATGGCATCGGTCGCCGAGGCGCTCGGCATGAGCGTGCCAGGCTCGGCGGCTCCGCCTTCAGCCGACCGGCGCCGCGACAACTTTGCGCACCGCTCGGGTGAGGCCGTCGTTGAACTCTTGCGCAAAGGCATCACCGCTCGCGACATCATGACCAAGGATGCGTTCGAAAACGCGATTGCCGTCGTCATGGCTTTCGGTGGCTCCACCAACGCCGTGCTTCACCTGCTTGCCATCGCGCACGAGGCCGAAGTGGACCTCAAGCTTTCCGACTTCAACCGCATCGCCGACAAAGTGCCGCACCTTGGCGACCTGAAGCCGTTCGGGCGCTATGTCATGAACGACATCGACAAGATCGGCGGTGTACCCGTCGTGATGAAGGCGTTGCTCGACGCCGGGCTGTTGCATGGCGACGCCATGACAGTCACAGGCAAGACCCTCGAAGAGAACCTTGCCGAGATCGACCCGCCCGATCCGGACGGCAAGATCATTCGTGCACTAAGCAACCCCATCCACGCAAAGGGAGGCATCTCGATCCTGACGGGTTCGCTCGCCCCCGAGGGGGCCGTCGTCAAGTCGGCCGGCTTCGAATCGGAATCAGCCATCTTTGAAGGCCCAGCCCGGGTCTTTGAGCGTGAGCGGGCCGCCATGGATGCGCTTGAGGCCGGCCAGATTCATAAGGGCGACGTTGTCGTGATTCGCTATGAGGGCCCGAAGGGTGGCCCAGGGATGCGCGAGATGCTCGCCATCACCGGGGCGATCAAGGGCGCCGGCCTTGGCAAGGATGTGCTACTTTTGACCGACGGTCGATTCTCAGGCGGCACAACCGGCCTCTGCATCGGCCACATCGCACCTGAGGCTGTGGATGGCGGACCCATCGCATTCATTCGCGAAGGCGACCGTATCCGCGTCGACATTGCAACACGCACGCTCGACCTCCTCGTAGACGAGCACGAACTCGAATCTCGTAAAGCCGGCTGGCAACCCCTGCCCTCCCAATACACTCGTGGCGTCTTGGCCAAATACTCGCGGCTCGTGCATAGCGCGGCCGAGGGCGCATACTGCGGCTAAACGCCAACCAGCCACCTACCCAGGAAGATCATGAAGACTGAGTCGCCCATTCCGACTCCCGGCACGATTGCCGCGGCACGTCGAACCGAGCCAGAAGAACTTACCGGGGCTCAGGCCATCGTTCGCTCGCTCGAGCTTCTTGGTGTGACGGATGTCTTCGGCCTTCCTGGTGGTGCCATCCTGCCAACATATGATCCGCTGCTCGACTCGACGAAACTCAGGCACATTCTGGTTCGCCACGAGCAGGGAGCAGGGCATGCTGCCGAGGGTTATGCGACGGCAACAGGCAAAGTCGGCGTATGCATTGCGACTTCCGGTCCAGGCGCGACCAACCTGGTGACCGCAATCGCGGACGCGTACATGGATTCTGTGCCACTGCTTGCGATTACTGGTCAGGTCTTTTCGACGCTGATGGGGTCCGACGCATTTCAAGAGGCCGACATCGTTGGCATCACCATGCCTGTGACCAAACACTCGTTCCTGGTCAACAAAGCCGAAGACATTCCTGCTGCCATTGCGTCGGCCTATTACATTGCATCCACTGGCCGACCGGGGCCCGTGCTCGTCGATATCACCAAAGATGCCCAGCAACTGAAGGCACCCTTCATCTGGCCGCCAGCGGTTGACCTGCCCGGCTACAAGCCGACCGCTCGGGCGCACGGTAGGCAGATCCAGGCCGCAGCAGACATGATCGCGCATGCGGAGCGCCCGGTGCTTTATGTTGGCGGCGGCGTCATTCGCTCGGGTGCGTCCGAGGCTTTGGTGGCGTTGGCCAACGCAACAGGTGCTCCGGTTGTCACAACTCTGATGGCGCGCGGCGCTTTTCCCGACTCGCATCCGCAACATTTAGGAATGCCGGGCATGCATGGCACGGTGCCCGCCGTGCTCGCGCTTCAAAAGGCCGACGTCCTCGTCGCGCTTGGGGCCCGTTTCGACGATAGGGTGACCGGCGACGCCAAGTCGTTCGCGCCCGGGGCGAAGGTCATCCACGTTGACATCGACCCTGCCGAGATTTCAAAGATTCGACTTGCAGACGTGCCTATCGTCGGCGACTTGCGCGAAGTCATTGAAGAGCTGACAAGCCTGTACTTCCCGGCAGCCGCGGCGGCGGCGACCGAAGGCGTCGACACGACGAAGTGGTGGGATGAGCTCAATGCGCTGCGCAATGACTTCCCGCTTGGCTATGCCGAGCCCTCAGATGGGTTGCTTTCACCCCAACGCGTCATCAGCCGCATCGGTGAACTGACCGGCCCGGAAGGCATTTTCGTGACCGGTGTCGGCCAGCACCAGATGTGGGCGGCCCAGTTCATCCGTTACGAACGGCCGCGTTCGTTCGCCACCTCTGGCGGGGCGGGAACCATGGGGTACGGTGTGCCAGCGGCGATGGGGGCAAAGGTGGGCGAACCCGACCGCGTGGTCTGGGCGATCGACGGCGACGGCTGCTTCCAGATGACCAACCAGGAGTTGGCAACCTGTGTGATCAACAACATCCCGATCAAAGTGGCGATCATCAACAACTCGTCACTGGGCATGGTGCGTCAGTGGCAGACACTCTTCTACGAGGGCCGCCACTCCCACACCGATCTCAATACGGGTGCCGGCACGGTCATGATCCCCGATTTTGTGAAACTGGCGGAGGCGTATGGAGCGCTTGCGCTGCGGGTCACCCGTGAAGATGAAGTGGATGCGGCAATCAAGACGGCATTGGAAACCAACGACCGGACCGTCGTCATCGACTTCATCGTCTCTGCCGACGCAATGGTATGGCCGATGGTTCCTCAGGGCGTCAGCAACGACCACGTTCTTTATGCGCGCGAGAATGCGCCAGAGTTCGAAGGGGATGCATAGATGTCCCGACACATCC
>JAATGV010000008.1 GCA_015654475.1 Actinomycetales bacterium | reverse complement strand
ATCGGCATCGGGTGTTAACACAACATCTGTGAAATCCTGGATCCTGCACAACCTGTGCAGCGACTGGAGACCCACCTTTTGCGAGTGAGCCAACAAGACGCGACGACGCGCCGCCTTGAGCATCCCCCGCTTCATGAGAACAGCATTCCGTTCAGGGTGATACACCCATTCCGCATCGAGCGCAGGCGCAGACTGAAAGGCCACATCCACTGTGTAGCCGTCGAGTCCCGTGAGTTCCGGAGGCGAGACGTAGGAATCGTGAGTCGATGAATACTCTCCGCCGATCGCAATCAGGCGCACATCGGGAGCATCGCGCAGAAAGTCGATTGTCGGTCGGTAGTTGGTCAGCACGGTGAGAGGAGCCAGGGAGGGAAGCAGCCTTGCAAGCGCGAGCACCGTCGTAGAGTCATCGAGCACGAGAGACATCCCCGACTCCACAAACGACACCGCCGTATGTGCCAGCCTCTCTTTGGCATCAGTGGCCTGAAGCAGACGAAACTCCGAACTCGACTCGAAGACGCTCGTCGCCAAAGCGGACACCCCACCGTGGAACTTGCGCAACAACCCTTTGCTGACGAGCTCGTCCACATCCCGATGTGTGGTCATCACGCTCCGCCCAGTCAACGCAGCCAGCTCGGCAATAGTGGCTGAACCAGAGGCCACCACCGCATTCACAATCAGTGTCTGTCGGTCGCCCTGAGACAACCCCGCTGCGTCCTGTTTCATAGCGCCATCCTAAGACGACTGCACACCTTGCCGCATTCGCACGTTCGACGACTAGTGCATTCCTGAAACTGCATCCGCGATGCGCGCGATGACCGGCGTGCGCTTGCCACCGCGCGCCTCCAACTGGTCCGCCACGCCATAAGCGGCATACAAGCCGCGAACGCCAAGCCACCGCAGCGGCTCGACCTCCCAAGCTTTCGCATGATGCCCCACCCATGGCAAGTGGGTGATGTCGGTGTCCCTGCCGAGCAGCAGGTCGGCAAGGGTTCGGCCGGCAAGGTTCGTGGTCGCGACGCCGGTGCCAACGTAGCCCCCAGCAAAGCCGATGCGGCTGCGCTGGTCGAAGCTCACGGTAGCCGACCAGTCGCGTGGCACTCCGAGCACCCCAGACCAAGCATGATCGATGCGCACGCCTGCCGTTTGCGGAAGGAAACGTTCGAGAAGGCGCTGAAGATGACGAATCGTGGAGTCGGCAGTCCGTCCGTCATTGTCAGTTTGCGAGCCAAACCGATACGGCACTCCCCTGCCTCCGATCGCGATCCGATCGTCTGCCGTGCGCTGGGCATACATATACACGTGCGCGTAGTCGCCGAACACCTCACGGCCCCGCCAACCGATCTGATTCCAGAGATCAGCGCTGAGCGGCTCTGTCACGATCAGCGACGAGTTCATGGGCAACCAGGTGCGATGCTCTCCGGCGAGATCGGCGGTGAAGCCCTCAGTTGCGCGCACGATCGACCCCGCAGCGATCGTGCCGTGGTCGGTCTCGACGATTCCCGGGCGAATCCGCGTCACCGTCGTACCCTCGTAGATGGGCACGCCCAGCCGGGTCACGGTATCGGCAAGCCCTGAGACGAGCTTCGCGGGGTTCACCCGCGCGCAGTGCGGATGCCAAGTACCGCCGAGGGCGCCGTCGAAGGCGATACGGTCCGCGACCTGAGAGGCATCCAGCTCGTCCACGTCGGCAAACTGCCATGCGCGCTCTGACGCGGCAAACTCTGTCATGCGAGCCAATTGAGCAGGAGTGAAGGCGACGTTAAGCTCGCCGCCCTTCAGGATGTCAGCCTCGATGCCTTCCGATGCGGCTACGCGGATCACTTCGTCAACGGTCTCGTTCATATGTCTCTGCTGTTGCTCCGCAGCACTGCGACCGAACTTGGCCTCATATTGGTCGCGACCGCCGGTAACAGAGTTGGTCAGCCACCCGCCGTTTCTCCCAGAGGCGCCGAAGCCGGCAAATCGACGTTCCACCACAACGACGTCAAGGTCGGGAGCATTCTTTTTGAGATAGTACGCCGTCCACAACCCCGTATACCCCGCCCCGACGATGCAGACGTCAGCAGACCGATCGCCGTCCAGTGGCTCACGCTGCGGTGGAATACCCAGTTGCTGCCACCAGAAAGATACTCCGCCATTGTGTGGTGCCCGTTCGGTCATCGTGCTGCGTCCCTTTCGTATGTCAGCGTCGCGTCGTGCGGATCGGATATGTTCCCTTGCGGTACTCCGTAAGATGCTTTTTCAACGTGGTATCCGTTGCCACTTTTGGCATGATAAACGCTACTCCGACCACCCGGACCGCAGCAGAGCTTGCGGCCTCGATCGACACTTCGCCATACATCTGGCCGTGCGGATATTTGACTTCGAACGAGTGTGCCGCCTTCGCCGCACCGTCCAATGAGACTTCCTTGATGACCTTGCCGTTCAGTCGAACGCGAATGACACCCAGGCCAGGGGAGGTCGGAGCAAAGACAACGATCGAGGCAACACTCTTCACTGAGAGTTTGAGGCGCGCTCGCGGTGTCCTGGTCTGCAAGTAGCCGCCACCCGGATATCCCGCAGCCGAGATACGCTTCCACTTTTTGGTCGAGCCGGTGGCTTTCGCAAGCAGTTGGCGCGCAAACAGCGGGCGCGAGACCCGACCGAGCGCAGCGAACGCGCCTTGTTCTCCGGCGCTCGACAGCGCACGCACAGCGATTACCGCACTCTCGCCCTCAGCAACCGGCACATCGGCCACCGTGCCGGTCACCCGCTTGAGGCGCAACCAGAGTCGAGGATCGAACAGATAGCGACCATATCCAGTTGGGCGTTTCAATATCTCGTACACCGACGCCCCGGAGACGGGCGTCCAAGAATATGTGCTGTTGAGTGACACCTGCACCACACTGCGCTTGGGCGTCTTGACGATAGTCGGCGGCACGAGACGCGGAGTGTATGCGCCGTGCCGCGCCCTGACCTTCTTCAACGAAGATGCGACAGAACGGCGGATCGCCGGGATATCCTTGGCCAAAGCGTTCCCAGGACACACGGTCTTGTTGAAGTATCGGTGCCCCGCGATAGTCTGACCCCGATACACCGTTCCGGGCGGACGCTTCAGCTTTTTCCGTTCGATTATCGGGTCTTCGCCCACCCGGTAGGTCGCCGTTCCCTTCGGGTTGATGGAATAGCGCCAGCACGCCCAGGTAAGCAGCCGGATCAGGGAGGCTCGTGCCGCTGCGGTCGGCCGCGACGAAGTGAATGTTCCGATCATGGCCACGCCCATCAGCACCGTGTTGTGGCCCGCCGTGTGCGTCGGCAATGGCGTCCCATTGAAGCTGCCTGCGCGCCCCTCGTAGATCGTTCCGTATTTGTCGATCAGAAAGTTGTATCCGATGTCGCCCCATCCCCGATCTTTGGCATGCAGCCGGTAGATGCTGCGCACCACCGCGGCCGCGGCCGCCCGGGTGTACGACGAGCCATTGACCGTGTGATGGATGGTGATGCCACGGTAACGCACGAGCGTCTCGACGGCGTCATCGAAATACGCGGGATCAGGATGCCACGAGGATCGGCGACGGATGGGGGGCCGGACGGACGCGATAGTGGCCGCGGAACTCAAACCCTGCACGGCATTGGCGGCATCGGTGGAATGCAACGCCGGTTCGCCTATCGCGAAGGCCGCAGCAGCAACCGATGCGCCGCTCAATATCTGCCGTCTGGTCGCCATCAAATATCGATCACATCTCCTGTCAGCAAACGTGGTCTGTCAGCAAGCATGTCGTGACGGCTGATCGGGACCATGCAGCCGGTCTCAGTTAGGTCGCATGTCATCCGTCGTGTAGTGACACTATAGGACAGTGAACTTTTGGTCCCCGATCAGCACCTCAGATCCTGGCACAAGTTCGACCCATTGCTCCGGCTCAAGCAAGGTGGGAACGCCGCCTACCAGCAACTCTGAGCCGTTCGCAGAGGTGCGGTCGCGGTAATAGAGGACACCATCGACTATCGAAAACTCGCCGTGCGTTTTCGATACAGAACGCGTCACGTCGATGAGCACAATCCTGTCGACATTCGACTCGCCCACGGATATCCGAGGGTTGCGGCCCATAAGAGTCTTGGCCGACACCAACTCGGTTTGACCGGTCGAGAACTCGATGGTGAACGCCACGACGGGCTTGCGCCGTTGCACAACGATGGTCTCTTCGCCCTCGCCACCGACATCGGTGTGCGATCCGGACGAAGGAACAGCCATGGGCTGCCCGTGTTGCGCAGCTACCGGCGGGAACGAGTCCGATGCGAGCGGCTCGACATAGGTCATCGGAGGAGGCGGAGGCGGCGATGCGAGGGGAACAGCCGGTGCAACAGACGCAGAGCCGGGCGCGACAATGGCCGTGTTCACGTTGCCACACGAACCGCAGAAGATGTCGTTCGGCGCGATCGAGGCGCCACAGTATGTGCATGTTCGCCCGTCGAGAGGACGAGCATCGGAGGGGGGAACCGCGGGCATAGGCAGATCACCTGCATCCTGGAACGCTCCGAATGGCGATGCGGCATCCGCTGGTGGTGGAGGAGGAGGGAATGCCCCGGGGTATGGCATGGGCGGCAGTGCCTGCGGCGCCTGGCTCGCGAAGTCAGCGGCGGGGAAACCCGCTCCCTGTTGCGGCGCGACTACTTCCCGGCCGGCCCCGAAAGGGGTGCCGCAGACGCCACAAAACGTGTCTCTGCGACTGACTCGTGACCGACATGCGGGACATCTCATAGTCCTGCTCCCTTTCAATTTACGACCGTCGGACAATGCTACGACCAGCTTTGATGGATCTCACAAAAGAGGTGGTGCTGAGTGCGTATTTCAGCCTAGCCCACCGCGTTCTGTGCGCCAGGAGGCGCTCAAGCTCCGCGTCGATGTCCGCCCAGTAGGCCGCCGAGTCCGCGCTCGACGGCATATCGCGACTGAATGCGACACGGTCTGCGATCTGCGCAAGCGCCTCGGGCGTACCAGTTCTGCGTACGACATCGCGCCGGGTCTCGGTCAGCGCAGCAACGGCGCCGGAGTCTGCCAATCGGTCCACCAGTTCATCCCATCCACCGATGATCGCTGCGCCCGGATCGGCTCGCCCTTGTCGTTCCCTCCGCCTGGACCGTTTGATCACGATAATGGCTGTCGGCCCAGAGGCAAGCACAACAAGCACAAGCAGCGCAATAGCGATCGGCCGAATCAATGCGCGCAGCCACGCGAAGGCGGTGTCTTGCGGCCTATCGGATGCGGTTGTATCGCTGTTGGCTGCAGGGTCGACCTGGCTCGGTGGTTCGACATCGGGCAACGTCGGCTGCACAGTTGTCGGCATCTGCTCCACGTTCGTCTTGGTGGTGACCTTGTGGGGTGCCACCGTGCTCTGAGGCGTCGCGTCGATGTCTGCCCAGGTTCCGTCGGAGAGCTTCACCTGCACCCACGCACGCATATCCCTGCCATACACCGCACTACCGTCCTCCGGGACGAACCCAAGGACGACTCTCGACTGTTTGCCTATCGATTGGAAGAGCAGCGCAGCAGCGGTCGCAAATTGCTCGTCGTCGCCGATTGCGGTGGGGTTGACCGTGGCGGTGCCTGCGTCGGCCGGGGCAGGAAGCGGCTCACCGCTTTCGTTGAGTTGACTGAACAGCGTCTCGATACGCTCGGTGGAATGCCCGGCCCGGCTTGCCTGAGGATCTGGCAGGCCGACTGTCCATGCTGGGGCGGACTTGTCCAGGTTGAGAACGTCTACACCGCGACTGAGAAACCCCGATCGCGTGAGCAACTCGATCGCCTGACTCGCGCCCGCGAGGGTAGTCAGATCGTAGTCGGCGGCAACGAGCCTTGCCCTCCACTCCGTGAGTTGCGGATATGTCTCCTTTGTCACGTCGGCCTCCGCGCCGTCTGCAAGCGTCTGAGACTGTTCGGCATCGCTCGCCACGAGCTGCACGCCGCTGTAACTGTAGCTGTCTCCAGCACCGACCCCGAGAGCCTGCGACCCTCTGGCAGCCATATTGATGACGTTGCCGGTCGAGTCCCCCACGTACACCGCGTTGTCGAGCGCAGAGTCACCTGCAAAATCGACCGACGTCACCTCCCCGACAGCGGGAAGCCATACGCCCTGATATGCATCAATGGTTACCGTCATCGTGACTTCGTCGCCGTTCCCTTGTGGGGCACGGACTCCCGGGAGCAGTTGGTATCTGTCTGCCAGTTCTCCGTCTGCGTTCTGACCGACATGGAATGTGGCACCGTCGTAACTGTCAAGCACAGCGAGCCGCACCTTTCGGTCGTCCCCGGATAACCCGGTCACACTGAAATACTGCGCGTTGTAGTTGGTGTCGGTGAAGTAACTGCGAAATGAGCTCAGTGGGCTCGTCCATGTTGTCGCGTCAATGACGGGGACAACACTACTGCGCACGACGACTCGCGAGTTGTCGACGGAAGATGCAACCGCGGCTGCACCGAACGCAATCGCGATGAACAGCATTGCCGTGCCAAGACTCAGACGCCGGGCGAGCGTGACGGCACGTGCTCGGCGAGCGCCGGGCGACACGAGCGTCAGTTTGGCTCTTCGCTGATAGGAGAGCCGCCACGCAAGCCATGCTACGGCGACAAGAAACACGCAGACACCGAGCAAGATCTCACGTGCCTGAGCGACATGCACCATCCCAGCAACCGAACCGAAGGCACCAACGGCAAGCCCGAACACCGCGCCGAAGACGCTCGCAAGACAGCTCACGAAGACTCCGAGCGCGCCGAGCCGACGCGACCGCAATGCAATGGACAGCCCGACGACGATTGTCAGGAAGAAGGTGAGGTAGACAGGCACGAGAAGCGCCCGATATCCGCCGACTGGCAGCGTCGCCACTGTGGCAAGCTCACGCCAGGAGGTCACCGTACCCGTCGCGAACACCCTCAACCCCTCAAGGCTCGGCAATACGCCGAAAGGGGCCTGGCTGGGTATCGCGAGCGGTACGGCACCGACCGTCAGCACGGCGATGGATATCACCGCAACCGTGGCCGATCCGAGTCTCCAGATCGCACCGCCTATCGCGATCCCACCCGCAACGACGCCCGTTATCGCGGACATCAGGAGAAAGTGCCTATCGGCATAGATGGGCCACGACCAGGCGACGGCGAGGACGAGATTGGCGGCCGCGAACAGGGTGTTGCCGATGACCCAGCCGGGGCGACGCAGCACAGACCGATTCATGGCGATCTCCGCCTCGCCAATTGCAGCAGATCATCGATGACCGCAATGCCGTATATATCGAGGCCACCGATTCGGTTCAACCGTGGTGGAAGCAACGGGTCGCACACCACAATCGACGTTCGCACTCCCAAAGGCAGTCGTAGCGCCGCAGCCTGTAGCGCTGGCAAAGTGCAGGCTGATCCCGTGACAAGGAATGCCACGGACATCCCCTCGCTCAAAAGCCCGGTGAGTTCCGCCGTTTGCACTAAAGACGCGGCACGCCTGTTCATGGCCAACCCGCAGGTCGCGTCGAGCATAGCCGACCTGCTCGTTGTCGGAAGCGTCGTGAGCTTACGCGCCGGCGCGCTCTGGAACTCGGGAACCAGCGGGCTCACCGACACGAGGGTCTCGCGTCCGAAGCGAATCCCTTGCAACGCAATCGATGCGACGGCGCTCACCGCGAGCTCGAACTCGTCGCCCGAGGCATAGTCCGCCTCGGCGAGCGACATAATGATGGCCTGGCTTGAGCGGCGACTCTCCTCGAACTGACGCACCATGAGTTTGCCGGTCTTTGCCGTGCTCTTCCAATGCACGTTGCGCTGCGCGTCCCCCGACTGATATTCCCGGATCGCGTGAAAGGAGACATCCGAGTCGACGATCGTCGCGCTCGGCAACCCATCGAGGTCGCGGATCGAACCGATTGCGATGTTCGGCAGTGTCACCGTCTTCGGGTGCACCCACAAACGCCGGGCTGCCGTGTAGTTTATGGGTCGTCGGACCAACCCAATAGGGTCGCCCCGGACTGCCCGAACCGGCCCGACATCAACGATGCCACGCGAGCTTGTGGGCAACTCGAGGCGTCGGTTGCTGTGCCCACCCGGTGCAAGCAACGGGACGTCGACCTCGGCGAGCCCACCGCCGAGGGGAATCTCTATCCGCGCAGGCAGCACGATGCCACGCTTTTCACTTCTCACGCTCAGTTGCGCCCCCGCAGCCGAACCGGCAACCACCCTGCCTGAGTCGAGGACGATATCGACTGCATATGCCCGCCCCCCGATGAGAAACAGGGCCGACACGGCGACGAGCACCACTGAGGCAATTCCCACAACGAGCATCTCCAACCAGTTGAAGGCGAGGCCGCACCACAATCCTGTTACCGCCGCAGCGATCACGAACCAGCCGACAGATGTGACAGTCTGTACCAGCCACCTGCCTGCACCGGAAAGAGACGAGACCGCGCCTCTCGTAGCAGAGACAATCCGCGCGGCGGCCCGCCGTGTCGCTGGCACCTTGACGTCGTCAAAGCCGCGCAGCGAGGTTGTCTCTGTCTGTGAGCGCGTGCCAGTATGGGTGTCTGCGCGCCTGGAAGCAGTTGGGGTCACACGCTCGCCTTCTGAACAGGGGGGAGCACGTCGGTGAGGATCTGAGCTATCACCGCATCGCTCGTCACCCCATCGAACTCGGCTTCCGGATCGAGAATGAGCCGGTGCGCCAGCACGACCGAGGCAAGGTCGCGCACGTCGTCTGGGAGCACATAGTGGCGCCCGTGCGCGATCGCCCACGTCTTGGCCGCGCGGGTGAGGGACAGGGCACCACGCACGCTTGACCCAAGGCGAACCTGTACCGCACTTCGGGTGGCCTCCACCAGCCTCGCGATGTAGTCGATGACCACCGGATCGACGTATACGGTCTTGGCGATCTCGATCAGCGAGATGAGGCCTTGCGGGGTGAGCGCAGGCGCGACGGACATGTTGTGCCGCCGCTCGCCCGCATGCTCCAAAATTGACGCTGTCGCGTCTCTATCGGGATAGCCGAGGCTGGTCTTCATCAGAAATCGGTCGAGCTGGGCTTCGGGCAACCGATATGTTCCCGCCTGTTCAACGGGATTCTGGGTCGCAATCACCATGAACGGGTCCGCGACTTTACGGGTAAGCCCGTCTACGGTCACGTTCCCTTCCTCCATTACCTCGAGCAGCGCTGACTGAGTCTTGGGGCTGGCACGATTGATTTCGTCAGCGAGAACGATGTTGGCGAAAACGGGCCCGTTGTGAAACACGAATTCACCATGCTTCTGGTCATATACCGTGATTCCAGTCACATCGCCTGGCAGCAGATCGGGGGTGAACTGGATGCGCGATTGCGTTCCCGACACGGTCTGTGACATGGCACGCGCGAGTGATGTCTTGCCAGTGCCAGGAAAGTCTTCCAGAAGCAGGTGACCCTCACTTATCATGGCGGTGAAAGCAAGCTCAACCACATGGGATTTGCCAAGAACTACTGTCTCTACGTTGGCGATTAGTGCGGCGAACCTGCGCGAAAACTCGGCTGCCTGCTCTGGCGTTGCCGTCATCGATTGCTCCTTGGGTGGTTGGGCGCTAGCGGATGGATGTGTATGGCGGTCATGGGGACGTCGGGGGATTCGGTGCGGGCTGCGTCGGCGTACAAGTACCATCTGGCACGTTCTGCGTCTTGTATGTGCGTGTCGAGCCGCCGGCGGCGGACGAAAAGGTGAACTCTCCAGTGGCCTTCACTGCCAACGGCGAGGGCTCGGAGCCGACGCTCGCCTTGCCAGAGGTGGACGTCTCGGTTGTGGTTCCGTCTGGCGTCACAACACGAATCGTTGCCGTTGCATTCACACCGCTGGCGCCGGCTACGCATTGAGCATCATCGATCGCAACGGCACCAAGGCCTGTGAAGGCAACAGGTTTGTCGCCATTGGGCGGTGAGGCAAGTGCTACCCAATCGGCGCATTCACCTTCCACACAGGCGCGAACCTGCACGTTTGCGCTGTTGAAGGCCGCGAGTTCGAGCTTCGTACTCGTCCAGTCGCCGTTGCTCGATGCGAGATCTCCCCACATGAATTCATAGGCGAATCCACCGGGGATCGCAGGTCCACTTGCGGCCACTCTCGGCACGAACCACCTGTCGTCCTCGGTCGATGGGCTGATGGAATACGAGTATCTGGCCTTGAGCGCTGCGCTCGTCGGCCAGAGCACCAGTTTGCCCGAGTACTCGGTCACAGTGTTCTTGCCATTCGAGATCGTGACGATGGCGTACTTGGTGCCCGCACCGTCGAGATCGACAGGCACAACAATTTGCCGACCATCAATGGCGACCATGCCCGCCTGGGCGCCCGATGCATTTGCAGCACATGAACCCCCGGTCGGCTGCGAGGTCACGATCGACACACAATAAGTCCACTGCCACGCATCGCCGGTAGCAACGTAACCCTTGCCAGGGTTGCTCGGATCTGGTCCAGCCATGGTGGGCGTGAATGAGACTTGGGATTTGCCCGTCGACGTGATCTTCGCCTCGTCGATCGAGACGCTTGGCGCACCGAACGCAGTCGCGGTGACGCTGGAGGTGCCGGAGGCCAGGCCCGGCCCGGCCGCAGTCGCGCACGGGCCACAGGCCGTGGTCTTGCCTGCCACGGTGATCTCTTGCGATCCAGCGGCAATCGTCAGCGCCACTGATTGACGAACTGACTTGTCGTTCGGCACAGTGCGATCGCTCGTGCCACCTGTGATCACCCATTCTTCCGCCGTCGTGCCCAGTCCGTTGATCACGAGGTTCACCGACCCGTCTTTGGCCTGATCGGGGCTCCAAGACAGCGACACGGGCCGGTCTTGTCTTGCTTGCGGATATACCGCAGACAAGACCGGGCTCGTGGCGGACGAATCGACACTATTCTTCGCGTAAACACGGAAGTCGCGAGCGAAGCCGCTGCCACCACCACCGAAATCGGTCACCTTGATCGTCGCCTGACCGGGCCCGCTCGCGGTGGCCGCCGTGGACCAGGTTCCGCCCCTCGACCCTGCCGGACGGCTTTCCAAGACATACTCGTCCGCCGAACTGCCATCGCCCTGTCGAATCTGGAAGGTAACGCTCGAAGTGTCATATGCGGACACCGAGAGCGCAGGCGTGGCCGGCCGCGCGAGAAGTTCGATGCTCAGCCGGCCCGGGCTGCTATTGGCCGACGTGCGCCCCTGCGAGTCTTTGACCGCGAACTGAACCGTCACCGTGCCGCCGACTTGGGCCGCGGGATTGTCGATGGTGACGCTGATCGATCCATCTTGCGCAACGAAGCCGACACCGCTCGGTGCCGACGTCGCCACGACTGAGACGCTCAGGTCGGTGCCGGAAAACGGGTTGTACTCGCCGGTGCAGTGGGCAGCGCTTGCGGCATTTGCCACAGCGATGGTTGTCACGATCTTGGCGTTGCCGCTCAGATCGATGCGTGCGGTGCACGATGCCGCCTTTGGCAGGTCACGATTGCTGTCGACGATTCGCACCTCGAGCGTAATTGTGTGGCTGGTACCGCCCGAGCTCGACACTTTGAGGGTGAAACTGAGACTCGTTCCCGACCGGGCGTTGGATTGAGCGGTGAGCGTCCAGGGCGCATCCAAGGTCCCAACGGTGCTGAATGCAGAGAGCTGGGTTCGCGCCTTTTCCGCATCGATCGGAGTTATCGAGTAATTGAGCTTTTCTTTCTCGGCCGGAGTCCCCGTCCAGTTCGTGACAAGAGTTTTCAGGGAGACCGACTGGCTGTCCGCTGCGGCGATCTGCACCGGTTCGCGGCCCACAAGCGTGAAGTCGGGTGTTCGTGAGATCACGGTCACCGAAAAGGCGAGCGTCACCTCCTTGGGCGTTCCGTTGACGGAGTAGTCGAGCACGAACGGCACCGAGTCGGCGCCGCCGCCATCGTCGTTCGCAGTGTAGGTGATGGTTGAGTCGCTATCTTTGACTGCCGTGCCTTCGACACTCGTGGGCACAACCGAGACAAGCTCGACGGAGCTTCCCACCGGTGCAACCACATCATTGCGGATATCGAAAGTATGCGACTCACCTGCGTTCACCACGACTGCGGCGGTCGACTTCAGACTCGGCGACTCCACATTCGACCCAAGAACGATGAGAAATCCATAGCCGACAACCTCCGTGCCGTCATTGGCGGTACCAGTGAAGCTCAACGGAATGCACACCGTGGATTCGTGACGAACCCCTGTCACGGTATGTCCGGAGATTTCTATGCCGCCAAGGCCGAGGAAGTCGTGAACCGCAAGAGTGTTCGGGTCGCCGCTTGGCCACGCCACTTTGCCCGCGACCACATCGACATCGAAGGTGGCTCCATCTGTCGAGTAGTCCTGGGCGGTGACCGTGGTATCTGAAATCACGGGAAACACGTTGACATCTCCGCTGGCGAACGTGACGACGATGGTTCCGGGGGCAGAACCGACCTCCGCCTCGTCGACTTGGTAAGCGATCGTGACCTTGGACACGCTCTGACCGCCGATCGGAGCGATGACCAGGGTATTCGGTGCGCCATGCGCCTTGGATATCGTGACAGTCGGATCGGCGCGAGTATGCGAGTCAGGGTCATTGGTGCTACCGACCTCGTAAGCGACTGCATTGGTCGCGTCGCGTAACTTGAGCGTGCCGAGGGATAAGGCGTTCGCAGGATTGGTTGCGATGTCGTTGGCGACCGGATCGACGCGCGCCGCTTGGCCGGCCTTGACCGAGACAAAGTCCGTGACCGCGATCGGTGCGGAGTTGCCGGTGAACGCGGCCACCCCGACACGTACGATTCCCTGGGCTGTCGCCCCCGAGCCCAATTGGACCGTGTACCCGAAGGTCAGTGTCGTGCTCGCGGCGACAACAGGCGCAACATAGGTCAGCGACCCGCGATCGCCCGCGATTGTGGCTATCCCCTTGTCGTGTCCATCGATCGCGGTGGACTCGAAGTATGCGTGCTGCATGACATTCCCGACGACGGTTGGGGCCGCGATCGTCACACTGCCCCCCGAGACAACCCGCGCGGTAAGAGTCGGGGCACTCGTCGCCGTCGTGTTGCTTATCGGAACGATCGTCACCGTCACCGCTGCCTGGGCGCGCGAGGAAGAGCCTGAACCGCCATCATCCGCCGAGCCTATGACCTCATAGTTGAATGTGACCGTCTTGGTGACGTCGGTTGAATCGGGAGCAAGGTAGCGGATCACACTGCCTGACGGGAAGTAGACGCCGCTTTCTGCCGATACGGCGGGGGCTCCCCTCCCATCCGGGTTTTGACTCGTCCATGCGGCATTGAGGCTGAGCGCACCACCATTTGGGTCGCGATCGTTGTCGAGCACCGGGATATCCACCTGCTCGCCAGAGACGACTGTGACGGCATCGTCGACTGCTACCGGGGCCGCCGCACCGCTTTGGGGAATCTCCAGATAGATACTGATCTGGCCGGTCGCGGTCCGGTCTCCAGCGTGCACCGTGAAGGTCAATACATCGATGGTGGTGCCACCATCGTCGGGCCCTACCGACGCGTTCGTGATCACTCTTACCCTGCTGTAGTCGAGCACAGCTGCGTCGACCTTCTTCTTCGCCGAGGTGAGCTCGCTGACAAGGGCCACATCGCTGCCCGCGCCGGTCACGGCCGACGACACGTCAACGGTCTGGTAGGCGCCCGTGCGTACGGCGAGCGTCATCGGTGCCACGCTCAGTTCGCTCGCGTTCGGTTCTGCAACATGAATCAGGACGACCCCAGACACCGAGCCCTTGTCGGAGACTACGTAGCTCTTCCGGTAGTCCCCAGATTTTTCTGCAGTGAAGACGAAGCCGAAGAGGCCATCGGGAAAACTGACTCCCGTGGGGTCTTTCGTACTCACCTTCGCCGCGCTCGAAGCGCCATGCACCCACGACGTCAGGTCGATAGTGACCGGCGAACCGGCAACCGTGCTCACCGCGAAGTTGCCCGCTGTCATCTGATCGGTAATGGTGAAGGTGAGCTCACCCTCCGTTCTCCCACCGTGGCCGTCGTCAACGGTGTAGCTGACCTGATAGGGACCTCGACCCGAACTGCCGAAATGGCGGAAGAGGATACTGCCGTCCGGCTGGACGACCAGCGACGCTTCCGCCGCCTGGCTACGCGTATCGAATACCGCAGCACTCACGACCAGCGGATCGAGCTCTTTGTCCGCCCACCACTGCAACACATTGACGACCGCACTCCCGCCCGCTGCCACCGCGATGTCTGAGTCATCCGTCTGTACCTGGATAGGGGGGCTGTTCGAATCGTCGGAGACGATCGTCAGGTTCACCGCTGCACGATTGGAATAGAGCCCGCCGGTCGCGGAATCGGGCACGGTGCCGTCGGTGGCCACATAGGTGATGGCTATCGTGCCGGACTCCATCGATCGCGGCACCGTGACCGCGAGCTTTGTTCCATCGCCTACAACTTGCATGGACACACCCGCCGGGGCGGGCTGCTCCACCCTGGCTTTGTTATTCGCATCCTGAGCAATATAAAAAGGGTCGCCATTGGGATCGGTGTCGTTGAGCAGAACGGGCACGAGCGACGTGAGCCCCGGCCGGATCGAGAACGCATCGGCATTCGCCACCGGCGGCTCGGGGTCTTCCCTCACCTGCTGTTCGGTCCGGACTGTTTCCTGGGATTGATCGGATGAGTTTGGATCATTCCAAGTCCACGACGATGCGATCGGGGTACCGTCGAGCCTCCATGCACGACCGGAGACGACATCGTTCACGACCATGTTCGCTCCGTTGCCTCGAATCATGAGCACAGGAGTTGCCGTCCCGGACGCCGCATCTGCCGGGGAGCTCAACGCCATAGTGGTTGGGGCCTCGTCCCCGCATATCGTCGCGACAACGCCGGCGTTGGCTGAACTCTCGATCCACGCACCGACTACGCACCCCTGCGAGTCGGAAAGCAGTGGCGAGACGGCCGCCGTCTGTAAGCCGGCAACGTCCACCGGAGCCGCCGAAGCCGGGTTCTCAAGTGGCACGCCAATGAGCCCGTTTGTCACACCGACGAAGACTCGCGACCCGCCCGCGGAACGCTGCTCGAAGACGGATCCTCCGATATTGTCGCCACCCAGGACAGCAGAGATATCTGCACCACCGAGCGCGTTCGCAGTAAACACACTCGCCGATTCCGCGCTCGCCGAGCGCGAAAGGACTGCCCATTGGTCACCGACGACCGCCAGCGAGGTCACAGCACCGGTGGCGAGCGCCGACGTCAGCGTTGCGCTAGTCATAAGTTTGCGATCGGTGAGCGAATAGGTCCGAACGGTCAACTCTGTATCAGTTTGAACAAGCAGGTAGATCACACCTGTCGTGGAGACCTGGCCGGTGAGCACTTTGCCAGGCACTTCGATCTCGGAGAACGTGGCCTTGAGTTGAAGGAAGCTTGCTCCGGATCCCGCGAATGCTTTGCCCTCCGAGGCATCAAGCAAGAGCGCTGTGCCGCCACCGACGAAGATCTGGCTGATCGAAGCCCCCGTCGCCAGTTGATCCGCCTCGGCCACTTTGCCACCAGCGAGATCCACAACGGGATTGGCATCATTGACAGCGAACACAGTTGTTCCCGACACCCCGACCGTCGACGAACCAACACTGGCCAGCGTTACGCCAGAATCGTCCGCGCTCAAAAAGGCGTCCAGCTCCCCCGCAGAGAGGTTGACCCGAGAATAAGCCGTGCCCTGGTTGATCGCGTCACTGCCGCCACGCGATATCCAGACATTGTCCACAGATGTCTCGGACTCGATCGGCTTGAACCCGGTCGTGAGGAACGCAGCCGACACGGCCAGGCCCACCACGAGGATCGAGCTGACTCCCGGTATCACTCGTTTGCGCATTGCCCCCAACGCAGCTCCCCTATTCACATTCCTCGCTGAATCAGGATGGTCGCTATGACGGCGATCGCAACGACCGCAACCCCGGCGAGCACCATGATAAGACGCCTATCGCCTCGCGAAGCTGAGGAGGCCGGCTCGTCATCACGGTGCGGTGCTTCAAACTGTGGCATCTGGCGTGGTGGTCTGCGTGACTCGTACACGACAGAACTGCGCACGACCACAGGTCCGGAATCGCCGCCAGGGATCGACGTCGAAGCAAGCGCATCCTGCGTCGCATACTCGGCGGTCGTCGCTGCAAGGCCAAGTGCTAGTTCAGCACGCTGCAACTGTGCAACCATCTCCGCGATCGACTGCGGCCGGCGGCGAACATCATTCGACAGCGCACGCGTGATGACGTCTCGGGCCGGGCCGGGCACATCGGGTCGGGTCAATGGTTGCTGTTTTCCTGCACGGATGCGCGCGGACATCGTGTCGCGAGAGTTGTCCGCGCCAGGGATTTGAGCGGGCGAATACCGCTGGAAAAGAGTGAACAGTGTCGCTGCAAACGAATACACCTCTGATTGGACCGAGCCGGCGGTCCGCTCATTGATGACCTCGGGAGCACTCCACGGCACGGACATGCCGACAACGTCGCCACCGACGGCCTCCAATGAAGCGGCAATGCTGAAGTCGCCAAGCACCGGCAGGCCGAACTCCGTGACCAAAATATTCGACGGCTTGATATCCCGATGCAAAAACCCTGACTGGTGAAGGCTCTGCAATGCGCCACCGATCTTGACACCGGTACGAAGCACCTCGGGGACAGGGATCATCCCGGCCTTGTACCGTTCGCTATACGAGCCCGTGCAGTGCTCCATCGCAATGTATGGTCGGCCATCGCTGGAAACGCTCGCATCGAAAATCGTCAAGATCGCTGGATGAGAACTCATACGAGCAGTGACGTTGGCTTCATCTCGAAACGACGCGGTAGCCGCGGGATTCAGATCAGACGCACGCAAGACCTTGATGGCCACCCGACGCCGCGGCATGTTCTGGTCGAAGAGATAGACATCTGCGAAACCACCGGAGCCCAGAGGGCGAATGTAGCTGTAGCCCGTCAAGATTGGCGGCGGCAACATCGACGTTTCTGCCATTTGCGCCCCGTTCCTCTCTTTCACGGAGACGTTCAGGTGCTACTCAGACGCATATCGTGAAGACCTCAACGACTCAATGCCAATTTTTGCTGACAAGCCAATGTTACGGATTCTTGGCCAGAGTGCGACCATGCGGCGGCGCGGTTGTGATTAACCCACCGCACGCGGTCGAGTATCCTCGGCGCCAGCGCTCGCGGCTGAGGCCGTCGAGGTCGACCCAGTCGAGTCGGGGAATTCTGCCACCGTATCCACAACGATCACCGTCACGTTGTCGCCGCCCTGGTTGCCGAGAGCCGCGGCGACAAGAGAATCGGCGGCGTCTGCCGGTGTACTCGTTGTCGCGAGGATTTCAGCGATCTGGGGGTTTCGGACCTCTTTGGTCAAGCCATCGCTGCATACGAGAATGCGCATCCCGGCGATCACCGGTGTTGACCAGAAGTCGGGCACCGGGTCCATGTCAAAACCGACTGCCTTGAGAATCTGATTGCGATCAGGATGGAATTCAGCCTCTTCCTCGCTGATCTTTCCCTGTGCCACCATCTCGGCGACCACCGAATGGTCACGGGTGACTTGAACGAGTTCGCTATCCCGTTGCGCATAGACACGAGAGTCTCCGATGTTGAAGACAAGCCATGACAGGATCGAGTCGACCTCTGTGAGCGCGACACCCGTGACAGTGGTGCCTGCTTCCCGCATCGCGGCTTCAGAAATTCGAGACACCGATTCGCTCGCGCGAGTGAGCGTCCCGTATATGTCTTCTGGCATCACCGGGAACGACAGAGCCTCGGCATCAAACTGCTGCACCACCGCCGCACTCGCGAGGTCACCAGCGGCGTGCCCGCCCATCCCATCGGCAACAGCGAAAACCGTTCCGGTGGAGATGGCGCTATCTTCATTTCTCGGCCGTCGCCTGCCGACATCCGATCGCATCGCCCAGGTAAAGCGGTTCACCCTCCCTGGAACGGCGATGAAGTTCTCGGCATCAGCCGCGCTTAGATACTCCCCGTCAGGCTGACCGCACAACACCACAGACTATCCTCAGAACGCCCCAGACCAGGAACCTAACCAATGAACGACATGACGTGTTTGATTCGCGTGTACTCCTCGAATGAAAACATCGACAGATCTTTACCATACCCGGAATGCTTGTACCCGCCGTGCGGCATCTCCGCAACGATCGGGATGTGTGTGTTGATCCAGACGCAGCCGAAGTCGAGGTCGCGGGCAAAGCGTCCGGCAATGCCCTGATTCGTGGTCCACACGGACGACGCGAGCCCATATTCGACGCCGTTGGCCGATGCGAGTGCCTCGGCTTCGGTTTCGAAAGTCTGGACGGTGATGACCGGGCCGAAAATCTCTTTCTGGCTTGGATCGTCGTCTTGCAGCAAGCCGGTGACGACCGTCGGCTCGATGAAGTATCCCTTGCCGTCGATGCGATGCCCTCCGGTGATCACCGATGCGTGCGACGGCATGCCTTCGATGACTCCGAGAACTCTCTCGAGCTGGCTGCCGTTGTTCACCGGACCGAAATAGGTGTCGGGATCACGGCGGTCACCGGTCTTGAGCGCTGCCGCCGCCGCTGAGAGACGCTTCGAAAACTCCTTGGCGACAGAGGCGTGTACGAGCACCCGGGTCGCAGCGGTGCAGTCTTGCCCGGCATTGAACAGACCCGCGCCGGCAATGCCCTCCGCCGCCGCGTCGAGGTCTGCATCCGGAAAGACGATGCACGGCGCTTTGCCACCGAGTTCGAGGTGGAGGCGCTTGAGGTCGGTGCTCGCGGAAACCGCGACGTCGATGCCCGCGCGCACGGAACCGGTGATCGAGACAAGCCGGGGAGTCGGGTGTGCCACGAGAGCCTCGCCTGTAGTGCGGTCTCCCGCAACGACGTTGAGCACACCCGCCGGAAGATACTTGGCCGCGATCTCCGCAAGAAGAAGAGTGGACTGCGGAGTGGTGTCGGACGGCTTGAGAACAGTGGTGTTGCCTGCGGCAATTGCTGGGGCGAACTTCCAAGTCGCCATGTTGAGCGGATAGTTCCAGGGCGCGACCTGAGCCACGACCCCGATCGGCTCACGGCGAATGGACGAGGTGTGGTCGGGCATGTACTCACCCGACGAAAGGCCAGTCAAGTTGCGTGCTGCACCGGCGAAGAATCGGATCTGGTCGGCCGAGACGAGGATCTCATCTTCGACAAGAGAGCCGAGCGGCTTACCGGTGTCTTGCGACTCGAGCTCCGCGAATTCATCCGCACGCTCCGCAAGCTCGTCCGCGATACGGAAGAGCGCGAGCTGGCGCTGTGCCGGAGTGGTTTTATGACCCCATACCTCGAATCCCTCGGCCGCGGCCGCAAAAGCTCGGTCGACGTCCGCAGCATTCGATATCGGCGATTCGGCGTAAACCTCCTCTGTCACAGGATCGACGAGTTCGAGTGACCGAGTCGAGTCGGATTCGACATACTCGCCACCGATAAAGTTCCGAAGTTTTGCCACGAGGGGGCTCCTTTGCGACCAGGAAAGTAATGGGGCCAACGCGGTCATCCTAATCGCGTTGTGTTTCGATTATGAGACAAAACGGGCGGCAGAGTAAACACTCAGGAAACACGAGAAACGTAGTATGCGGCGCAAAGGACCGAGCAAAACGACCCTCGGACCGGCTACCGTGCACGAAAATCGCAACCACGAAAGAGAATGAATTTCATGAATCGCGACCTCATCATCACCAACGCAGCACTCTTCATCGACGGACGCGTGGATGACGCATCCGACAGCCTCGGAATCGCGAATGGCGCTATCGCTGCCATCGGAAGCCATGACGATGTCGAGGCCGCCGTCGCGGCGGACGCTGAGGTTATCGACGCTCATGGCGGGCTGGTCACCCCGGGATTTCTGGACTGCCACGCCCACCCGGTTCAAGCCGGTCTCGAGCGGCTCTCCTGCGACCTCACGGACTCCACCGACGCCGACCATGCGGTTGCCATGGTGTCAGAGTTCGTTGCTGCCCACCCACAACTCGACTGGATCGTCGGTGGCGGATGGCATATGCAGCATTTCCCAGACGGGAAGCCGAGCGCGGACTTGCTTGAGGCCGCTGCTCCCGGCAAAAAGATCTACCTGGTCAACGCCGATCATCATGGGGCATGGGTATCGCCGGCGGGCATCGCTGCAGCGGGAGTCACGGAGGCTTCTGCCGACCCTGCAGACGGGATCATCGACAGGGACGAGGCTGGCCGACCGACAGGAACATTCCAAGAGGGTGCAATGGAGATATTCCAGAAGTTCCTGCCCATCCCCAGCTTGGATCAGCGAGTGGATGCCATCGTCGAGGCACAAAATTACTACCACAGTCTTGGCGTAACCGGCTGGCACGATGCCATCGTCGGAGAATACGCGGGCTCGGGGGATTCGACCGAGGCCTACCTCGAAACCGTGGATCGCGGCCTCCTCAACCACATCGTCACCGCTGCCCTGTGGCTGCGTCGAGATATCACCCTCGACACCGTGGACGAGGCAGTCGCCGGATATATCGCACAACGGCACCGATTCGGAGATCGAATCGGCGTGAGCGACCCCCGGTATCGACTGAGGGCGACAGCGATCAAGGTCATGATGGATGGGGTGCCCGAGAGCAAGACCGCTGCGCTCAAGGAACCGTACCTCGATGCATGCGGTCATCCGACGGATGATCTCGGTACCAGTCACTTCGACCAGGCTGTCTTGCTCGATATCCTCCCCAAGCTTGCCCTAGCCGGGTTCCAGCTCCACTTCCACGCCATTGGCGACCGTGCCATCGCCGATAGCCTCGAAGTTCTCGAGGCCGTCAAAGCGGCCGGAGGCGATCCCGCCTTGAACCATCACATCGCTCACCTTCAGTCGATGGATCTGGAAGACATTCCACGTTTCGTCGCATCCGGCGCCATTGCCAACATGCAGGCGCTCTGGGCGGCAAACAGCCAGCAGATGCGCGAACTCAACCTGCCGCTGTTCGGACAGGACCGATACGACATCCAATATCCCTTTGCATCGCTCGAAAAGGCCAGGGTGCCGCTCGCGATGGGCTCAGACTGGCCGGTGTCCACCCCGGATCCCTGGCAGGCCATCCATGTCGCTGTGAATCGTTTGGAACCGGGCGAGACGTCTCTACCGCCGCTCGCGCCCGACGAGGCGCTCAGCCTCGGAACGTGCATCACCGCTTACACCCGCGGGAGTTCCCGCGTGTTTCTCGATGACACCCTCGGTCGCATCGAGATCGGGGCCCCAGCGGATATCGCCATCGCGAACGCCAACCCATTCGATGTCTCGCCAGAGGACATCTGGCTCACTCGCAATGCCACCACGATCATCGGTGGTCAAGTGGTGTATTCCGGGACGGCCACATCCGAGGCAGATTAGCCTCATGCGCTACGGATTCCATCGCTTTGTCTCACGTTCGCCACGTAATCGGTGGTTGCGAGTATCGAACGATATGGTTTCCATCTTGTAAAACCTTCTTTGCGAGGCCGGTTTCAGTTTGTTACCCGACCGCCGAGTCTCGTACCGTCAATTAACAACTTTCTACCGAACACAAGGGGAACCATGGCAGTGATTGCGTCTGAGTACGCGAGTGATGTTCGTCTCGACGCCATCACCAAGCTGTACGGAACCGCGTACGCCGTTCGAGACATGACTCTTGACATTCACGCGGGCGAGTTTGTGTCGCTGCTCGGACCGTCTGGCTGCGGCAAGACGACTACCTTGCGCATGATCGGCGGGTTCGAGCTTCCCGACGCCGGCACCATCGCCATCGGCGGAAAAGAGATCCAGGCGCTCCCGCCGCACAAGCGCCCCGTGAACACCGTCTTCCAGTCGTACGCCCTGTTCCCGCACATGACCGTGTCTGACAATGTGGCCTACGGGCTGAAGTTCTCGAGCACCCCCAAAAAGGAGTACTCGAAGCACGTCGCTGACGCACTGGACATGGTGAGGATGCGGGAGTTCGCCGGGCGCAAACCGGCGCAACTCTCCGGCGGGCAGCAACAGCGCATCGCTTTGGCTCGGGCGCTCGTCAACCGGCCGAGCGTGTTGCTTCTCGATGAGCCGATGAGCGCGCTTGACCGGAAGCTTCGCGAGGAGATGCAGATCGAGCTCAAGCTTCTTCAACAGCAAATCGGCATCACATTCGTGTTCGTCACTCACGACCAGGACGAGGCGATGTCGATGAGCGATCGAATCGCCATCATGCGGGACGGGCAGATCGAGCAGATCGGCACTGCCGCCGACGTGTATGACGAGCCCTCATCGGAATATGTCGCCGCCTTCATCGGCCAGCAAAGCTTCATACCTGGGACTGTGACCTCCGTCGACGCCGCGGGCATCGCGCTCACGGCAGACGGCCTCACACTCGTGTCAAGCAGAACGCCCCATCGGCATGTCGACAAAGGCGATGCCGTCACTGCCGCAGTCCGGCCCGAAAGCATCTCTGTCACCGATGAGGCCGTCGAAGGCCCAAACAGCGTGAACGCGACTTTGATGGGAATCTCTCACCTCGGCTCGCGACTGCAGATCGTGGCGATCACGCCCACCGGCATCAAGATCATTTCTCGGGTTGAGCGCTCCGTCGGGGTGCCGACAGTCATTGGATCAACCATCAATTGCTCGTGGACAAGCGACGCCGTCCACATCTACTAAACCGACACAGCACGCCAAACACCAACCAGGAGAGAATCACATGGAAAATCGCCCGATTCGAATGCTCGTCCCCGAGGCGCTCAAGGCCAGCATCACTCGACGTACTGCACTCTCTGCAGCCCTTGGCACCGCGGCGCTCGGCGTACTCGCCGCTTGCTCCCCCAGCGGTTCCGCGGCATCCGGCTCTGCGAACAAGAGCATCAACCTCTACACCTGGGGCGCATACGACGATCCTGAGGTCCTGTCCGATTGGGGCCAGGTCACCCTCGGCTCCTACGACTCAAACGAAGAACTCATCGCCAAGCTAGTTGCGGCAAGCGGGACAAGCGGTTACGACATCGTCGTACCCACCCACCAGTTCATCCCCCAAATGGTTGAGGCCGGGTTGCTTGAGGAACTTGATCACTCGTTGCTGCCCAACATGTCGAACCTCGACCCCAACTACATGGACGCTTCATACGACAAGGGCAACAAGTACTCGATGCCCAAGGCATGGGGGACGACTGGCTATGTGTACGACACGACAGTCATCACACGCGAACTCACCTCATGGGCCGACTTCTGGGATGCTGCGGCGAACGAAGCGAGCGGCAAGACATCGCTTGTCGCCGACATGAACGAAATCGCCGGCGCATACTTCCTCGCCAACGGCATTCCGACGAACACCACGGACGCCGCCCATCTCGACTCGTACAAGACGTTCATCACGGGCGTTGCCAAACACATTCAGGCATTCGAATCGTACAACTCCACGACGATTGCTCAGAACGGGCGCGTGCTCGCTCAGGGCTGGAACGGTGACGCCCGGCGCGGTCTGCTCGACAACAGCGATCAGTCTCGTTACAAGTGGGTCCTGCCTTCGGAAGGATCCACACTCTTTCAGGACAACTGGTGCATCCCGACAGGTGCGCCGAACCCGCAAGGCGCTCACGACTTCATCAACTATGTTCTCGACCCCGCGGTCTCGTTCCGGGAACTCGAGTACATCGGGTACAACACCGCTCTCACAGGCATCCAAGAGAAGGCTGAGGCGGCAAACCTCGAGTTGCTTGACATGATCTTCTTCACGCAGGATCAAGTCGATAATTTCCAGCGACTCGAGATCACGTCGGCCAACGAACAGCTCTTGGCAATCTTCAACTCACTCCAGGCGGCGGCGGGCTAACATATGAGCCATCCAATTGCGATCGAGGTACCACCTCCCCCTCTAGAGCGGCGGCGGCGGGGCACGAAGAAGTTCCGTTGGCGCATCAGCACACTCGCTGCTCCGATTGCGGCATACCTCTTCCTGTTCTTCATCGTCCCGTTCGGCGTCATACTCTGGTACAGCTTCGGCTTCAAACCGAGCCTGTATGGCACGCACGACAATTCCGTGCTGAGTTTTGACCGCTACGCGGAGGTCTTCGGTAACGCAGACTTCTTCGCGATATTCGGGAAGACACTGTGGATATCGATATTCGGCGCCGCAGTGACGCTGTTGATCGCATACCCGGTCGCATATTGGATGGCTAAAATCCTGACTCCTCGATCGAGGAATATCGTTCTCGTTCTGGTACTCATCCCGTATTGGACCAACTTCTTGATCCGCACACTCGGATGGCAGATCGCACTCAACCAGAACGGCTTCATCAGTCGCATCCTTCAAGATCTCGGCCTTCTCAACGGACCGCTCGAGTTCCTGTACACCAATCAGGCCGTCCAGCTCGGTGTTGTATACAACTACCTTCCTCTCATGATCCTGCCGATCTACGTCACCCTCGAACAGTTGGACTGGCGCCTTCTCGAAGCGAACAGCGATCTGGGCGGCAACGCGATCTCGGGATTCCTCCGGGTCACCCTGCCGTTGTCGATGCCAGGAATCGGCGCGGGTCTCATGTTGGTATTCGTGCCACTGATGGGCGACTACATCACGCCGGAGATCCTCGGTGGAACAAAAGGAACGATGGTCGGCCAGCTTGTGGCGAGCCAGTTCAAGACGGCACAGAACTGGGCGCTTGGATCGGCGATGGCGATCACCCTGATGCTCTTCATCCTTGCCGTAGTCGTCGTGAGCACATGGATTCTGCGCCTCGGTGTTCGAATCGCCAAGCGCGCGAACCGAATCGTGCTGCCCGAGCTAGTTATTGAGGGGAAGTGACATGACGACTGTCGGCATCGAGTCAAGCCAAAGCGGTATTCCCACGCAGGAACGCCGAGCCCCGGTCAAGGCGGGCAAGGTCGCGCTGTGGATATGGGGCATCATCGGCCTGCTTTTCCTCTTTTTTCCAGTGCTCGTCATCATCGCCTACTCGTTCAACTCAGGAAACAACCTTCAGATCTGGGAAGGCTTCAGCCTCCAGCCTTACCTCAACGCAATCAGCCGACCCGACCTGCTCGCGCCCGTCGGCGTGTCGTTCAGGGCTGCAACTGGGTCGGCGCTGCTTTCGGCGATCCTCGGCACCTTCGCCGGCATCGCTCTTGCCCGGTCGCAAAAGAGTCGATGGCTGCCTGCGCTCGTCGGTCTGCTCGGTCTCGTCATGGTCACTCCCGAGATTGTCAACGCCGTCTCGCTATTGCCGTGGTTCGTTACCCTTGGCAAGGACATGGGATTCGTGATTTTCAACGATGGTATTGTCCGGCTCGTCGTCGGCCACTCGTTGTTCTCGTCGGCGGTTGTCACGTTCGTCGTGCGCGCGCGCGTCGCCGGATTGAACCCTCAACTTGAGGAGGCCGCCGCCGATCTCGGCGCCAACCCACTGCGGAGGTTCATCGACGTGACGCTCCCGCTGATCGCCCCGGCGGCCGTGTCCGGAGCATTGCTCTCCTTCACGCTCAGCCTCGACAACACCGTGCTTTCGTCGTTCATCTCCGTCGCGAACTCGAACTCGTGGCCCGTCTACGTGTGGGCCTCCGTCAAGTCGACTCTGAGGCCCGAGATCGCTGCGATGTCGACGCTGCTACTGCTATTCACCATCCTCGTTCTCGTCATCGTCGCTCTCGTACTCGTTCGAGCCTCAAAGAGGACTGGCGGCGATGATGCCAACCTCTCAAGCATGCTTGGATAGAGTGAGCCAACTACGAGCAATGACGAGCGTTTCACGACACATGGCCTTCGTCAGCAACGCCAGAAACGAAAAGGGGCACGCAATGAGGCAAATGCAGACCCCGCCGGACGAGATCTCCAAGCAGATCATCGAGCAACTCCAGGAGGACGGGCGCCGGTCGTATACGGATATCGCCAAGGTGGTAGGTCTCAGCGAGGCTGCCGTACGGCAACGCGTGCAGAAGCTACTCGACAGCGGGACGATGCAGATCGTTGCCGTGACCGATCCGTTACAGCTCGGCTTCTACCGACAGGCGATGATCGGCATTCGCGTCTCTGGCGACAGCCGGGGTGTTGCGAGCGCTCTCGCCGAGATGCCCAACGTCGATTACGTTGTGCTCACTGCAGGCAGCTTCGATATTCTCGTCGAAGTCGTCTGCGAGAGCGATGACGACCTCGTCGAACTACTCAATGCTGAGATCCGGCAGTTGGAGGGCGTTGTCAAGACTGAGACGTTCGTCTATCTGAAACTTGTCAAGCAGTTGTACAACTGGGGAACACGGTAGGAAAAACAATGAACAACATATACAACACTCAAAAATTGCAGGAGTCTGCCCGCGACCACCTTTGGATGCAGTTCACCCAGCATTCCGTCTACGAAGAAGACCTGAGCAAGCTGCCCGTCATCGTTCGAGGTGAAGGCCACCATATTTTCGACTCGACGGGCAAGAAATACTTCGACGGTCTCGCGGGGCTTTTCGTGGTCGCCGCAGGGCACGGCCGCGAACGCATTGCAGAAGCTGTAGCCAAGCAGGCCGAACAGCTCGCCTACTTTCCGATCTGGTCATACGCGCATCCCGCTGCCATCGAGCTGGCCGAGCGGCTCGCTGGTTATGCTCCCGCCGATCTCAATCGCGTGTTCTTCGCCTCTGGCGGCGGCGAGGCCGTCGAAACGGCCTACAAACTGGTGAAGCAGTACTGGAAGCTACGCGGTCGGCCGGGGAAACACAAAATCATTTCCCGCGCGGTCGCCTACCACGGCACGACGCACGGAGCGCTCTCCATTACCGGTATCCCCGGCCTCAAAGAACCATTCGAGCCACTCGTCCCCTCGACATTCCGCGTACCAAACACGAATTTCTACCGCGCGACCGAGCATGCTGACGACCTGGAGGCATTCGGTCGCTGGGCAGCCGACCGCATCGAAGAACAGATCCTGTTCGAAGGCCCCGAGACGATTGCGGCGATCTTCCTTGAGCCCGTGCAGAACGCCGGTGGATGTTTCCCTCCTCCCCCCGGCTATTTTGCCCGTGTCAGGGAGATTTGCGACGAGTATGACGTCTTGCTCGTTTCGGACGAGGTTATCTGCGCGTTCGGCCGCATCGGTGACATGTTTGCCTGCAATGCACTTGGATACGTGCCAGACATCATCACCTGTGCAAAGGCCATGACAAGCGGCTACGCGCCCATCGGCGCCACCATTGTCAGCGACCGAATTTTCGAGCCGTTCGCAACCGGAACGAATTCGTTCGCTCATGGCTACACCTTCGCCGGGCATCCGGTTGCAGCGGCAGCCGCGCTCGAGAATCTCGACATCTTCGAGGAGGAAAAGCTCAACGAGCATGTGCGAGAGAACTCGCCCAAGTTCCGTGCTGCCCTTGAGCGGCTTCTGGACCTGCCGATCGTCGGAGACGTTCGCGGCGAAGGCTACTTCTTCGGCATCGAGCTCGTCAAAGACAAGGTCACTAAAGAGACATTCTCAGAAGAGGAATCCAACCGGCTGTTGCGCGGATATCTTTCGCCCGCGCTATGGGACGCCGGGCTGTATTGCCGTGCAGACGACCGCGGCGATCCCGTCATCCAGCTATCGCCGCCACTGACGATCGGCGAACCCGAGTTCGACGAGATCGAGGGCATCCTGCGCTCTGTGATCTCTGGCGCGCTCAACCTGATCTAGCCCCGCCGAGCCTGCGCAACCCGGCGCCTACGCACCGCAGGCAGAGAACCTACCTGTACACATGAGAGTGGGCCCTGGACATCGCATCCAGGGCCCACTCTTGTCGATGAATCATCGTTGCCGCACGCGGCCTCCGCGGTTAGTACAGCCCGATCTTCTCCTCTGAGGTGTTGATGTAGATGTTCTTCGTCTGCGTGTATGCATTGAGGATCATCTTGTGAGTTTCACGGCCGATACCGGACTTCTTGTAGCCGCCGAATGGCGCACCTGCATCGATCATGTTGTAGGTGTTGACCCAGACGCGGCCTGTCTCGATGGCCCGCGCAACTCGAAGCGCACGGTTGAGATCAGCGGTCCAAACGCCGCCGCCAAGCCCATATTCTGAGTCGTTGGCCATGTCGATGACCTCCTGCTCAGTCTTGAACTTGATCACAACGCCGACCGGCCCGAAGATCTCTTCCTGCGCCACCCGCATCGTGTTGTCCACATCGACGAGAAGTGTGGGGGCAAGGAACGCTCCATCGCCGAGGCCGTCGTCCGTCAGCCGGTATCCTCCGGTCAGAACGGTAGCCCCCTCCGCCTTGCCGATTTCGACGTAATCCAGGATCTTCGTGAGCTGCTGCTCATTCACCTGGGCGCCCATCTGCGTGTCATCGAGCCACGGATAGCCGACTTTGACGTTCTCAAAAGCGACTTTGAGCGCTGCGACGAACTCATCGTAGATGCCCTCCTGCACGAAAATGCGCGAGCCTGCGCAGCAGACCTGGCCCTGGTTGAACAGGATGCCGAGCTGCACGCCCTCAATGGCCTGCTCGATGCGAGCGTCATCGAAGAAGATGTTCGCCGACTTGCCACCGAGTTCAAGGGTCGCCGGGATCAGACGGGCGGCCGCAGCCTCTGCAACCTTGTAGCCGATCTCGGTGGATCCGGTGAAGGCCAACTTATCGAAGCCCTCATGGTGCAGCATGTATTCGCCCGACTGGGACCCCTTCCCAGTGATGATGTTCACCACACCCTTCGGCAGGACCTCGGTGAACACCTTTCCGAGTTCGAGCAGGCTGAGTGAAGTGGATGAGCTGGGATGGATGACAACAGTGTCGCCGGCCGCAATAACCGGTGCAAGCTTCCAGGCACCCATGAGCAGCGGGAAGTTCCACGGAATGATCTGCCCGACAACCCCGATGGGTTCGCGAATGGTGAGGCTCATCGTGGTGTCGTTCAGCATCGTCGCTCCGCCCTCCTCGCCGCGAATCACGCCGGCGAAGTAGCGGAAGTGGTCGATGGTGTACGCGACATCGATCATCCGAGTCTCGCGAATCGGCTTACCGTTGTCGAGGCTCTCCACGAGGGCGAACTGCTCCGCACGCTCCTCGATCAGGTCGGCGATGTCAAGCAAATACTGCGAGCGCTGCTGCACACCGACATGACGCCACGCCGCCAACGCCGCACGAGCGGCATCCACCGCCCGATCGACATCATCATTCGATGCATTGGCAAAAGTCGCAAGAGGTTGTCCGGTGGACGGGCTGTATGCGGTGAGCTGTTCCCCTGTCGATGCCTGAACCCATTCCCCATCGATCAACAGCCCGTAATTCTCGTCAATAACCGAGCGCACATCGACCTTCGCGGTGCTTTCGAGTACTGAGCCAGATGAATCAACCATAATTTCTCCTTTGAAATCGGTCATTTGCGGCAGCGCACCAGTTACTGGAGTCGGCGACACTGCCGTTCAATTGGTCTGTGACAATTCTACCGCCCAACGACATATTTGTACCGATCGTTTGTGAACATCACAGCGCGCGATCAGTGTGCGTGCAGCAGAGGCCACCCGATATCGTGGGGTCATGAGGATTTTCTCCTGCCCGGCATGCGGCAACATCGTGTATTTCGACGATCAGAGTTGCACGCACTGCCATAGTCCACTCGCCTACTCGCGGGCCGAGCGTGCCATCGTATGCCTCGAGGCCGGAGCATACGTCGACGCTGACAGACACCGCTGGCGTCTGTGTCGCAACTTCCACATCGGATGCAATTGGTTGTATTACGACGAGCCAGGAACGGACGACTACTGCTATGCCTGCGACCTCACGCGCACGAGCCCTGACTCCGGCGACCAAGCACACCACGGATACATCGTGGACACATCGCACGCCAAACGATGGCTCGTCTTTCAACTCGACGAACTCGGCCTGCCAATCGTGAGTCACCGCCAGCAGCCCGATGGTGGTCTCGCCTTCGACCTCGCGGCGAGCACAGACGACCAGAAGGTGATGATCGGACATCTGAATGGCGTCATCACCATCGATCTCACCGAGGCGTCGGATTCGCATCGAGAAAACCTGAGGATGCTTCTCGGCGAGCCATATCGCACAATGCTCGGGCATTCTCGTCATGAGATCGGCCACTATTTTTGGCAAACTCTGGTGAGCGACAGCGAGCAGCTCGCGCCGTTCAGAGTCGTGTTCGGCGACGAGCGGCAAGACTACGGAGCAGCGTTGACCAGCCACTACGGGGGGCCAAGAGCCGACTGGAGCAGCAACTTCATCTCGCAGTATGCGACGACCCATCCGTGGGAGGATTTCGCCGAGACCTTCGCCCATTATCTGCATATCACCGATACTTTGCAGTCCGCCGGAGCCTACGGACTCGGCATGACCGGTCCAGCAGATGACGCATTCACCCCCGAGATCGTCGCGTCGCTTGCCGCCCACCCCGGCGTCGATTTCCCTGCAGAAGCATCGATGGCCGATATCCTTGCCCAGTGGTTTCCGTTGTCTGCGGCCCTCAACATCGTTAACAAGTCGATGGGCAAAGGGGAACTGTATCCATTTGCCATCGCACAGCCAGTGGCCGAAAAACTCGCCTTCATCCACTCGCTCGTCAGGCATGCACGCAGGGAAGCGCGCGCCTTCTGACTAACGCGCGCTCAGAGTTCGTGGCGCACCGCGGTGCATGATGTGGAGGTCAAACCGCTCCGCCAACGCACGCGCTGCGGCGATCGCTCGAACGCTATTGCCGTTCTCATCCAGGGGCGGGCTGAAGATACCGATGCCGAACTCGGCTGGTGAGCTGGCGAGCAAACCGCCACCCACACCGGACTTGGCAGGCAGCCCGACCCTCAAGAGCCATTCCCCCGAAAAGTCATACATCCCGCAACTGGCCATCACCGTCACGACGTTCTCGCAAGTGCGCTCCGTCATCACCCGCACACCAGTCACAGGGTTCACTCCCCCATTCGCAAGAGTTGCACCCATGACGGCCACGTCGCGGGCCGTAGCCTCAATCGCGCATTGCAGAAAATAGGCGTCGAGCGTTTCGTCGACGTCGGCGACGAGCGACTCAGCACTTCTCATGAGAAACCCGAGAGCACGGTTTCGGTCTCCAGTGAGCACCTCCGATCGATATACCGCATCGTTTGCGCTCAACGAACGCCCCGCGGCGGCTCCAAGAAACTGTGCGATGCGCTCAAACCGTTCACGAGCGTCGGCTCCATGGACAAGCGAGGTGGTCACTATCGCGCCGGCATTGACCATTGGATTCGGCGGGCGTCCGGTTGGATCAAGCCGAATTGCGTTGAATGGTTCGCCGCTCGGCTCCGCTCCAACTCTTTGGAGCACGAAGTCAAGGCCGTTGTCCTCGATTGCCAACGCATAGCTGAAGGCCTTAGTGACAGATTGCAGCGAAAACTCCACGTCAGCGTCGCCGACTGTACGCACGTTTCCCGCAGCCGAGCACACCGCGATGCCGAACAGCGCAGGATCGACCTCGGCGAGCTCAGGAATGTAGCTGGCCACCTCCCCCATGCCGAGTTCCGCCACCTCTGCGTGGATGCCCTCAAGGACGGCCATGACCGTATCGGCAGAGATTGCGTGTTCCTGGTTTGACGTAGCACTCATAGGCCGAGGATACTGCGCCTCGCTATAAGCACGGGCGCAATTCGGCGCAAGGCATCTCCTTCGTACGACTTCGTGCGACGAAATGACTTTGCTGGGTTGCTGCTAACAGAGGAAATGCGCACGTGGCAAGGCACTATTCTCTCGAGGGTGCCGCATTTCCTCTGTTAGCAGCAACCCAAGTTCACTCATTGCCTGCGCGCCGCGAGGGGGTTACCCTGAGGCTATGCAAATCGTCGGAGTGGCCGGTATGCCTGGATCGGGAAGATCCACGCTCGTGCGCGCGCTTTCAGCCAGCCGCCGCTGGACGCCGGTATCGCTGTCGAGCCTGCTCAAAGTGGAAGCCCGCGAACGCGGGCTCGCCGGGACACCGGCAGAACTCGCAGTCATCAGTCGGCAATGGCGCGCTACCGAAGGCGACGGCGCACTGATTCACAGAGCCATTGCCGATTTCGAAGAAAACCCCGATCCGACCAGGCGCCGCGGCCTGATCGTATACAACGTCGCGAGGGCCGCCGAAGTGGACGTCATCCACGAACTCGTCGGAATGCAGATCTGGATCGAGGCCGCGCCGATCGTGCGGGCCTCCCGCCTCGGCATCCCAGACGTCGAGTCTGTTCGCGTCGTTCCCGAAGAACTCGCCGGGGTTTCTCACCGCGCAGACTTCTTCAGCGAAAACAACGGCGAAGACATCGTGCGGTTTCGTCGAAGCGCCGCACGTGTCCTTGAGGACGATAACTGCTGCGCGGTCGAATTCGATTAGCCTGCGCTGCGTCAGGCATCTCGTTCACAAAGCGGCCAGGCTCAGCGTTCGGCCAGGCTCGACGTTACCGACCACGGCACTATAGGGCGGCGATCACCTTGTCTATTGCTTCCTTGGAATCGCCGAACAGCATCGAGGTGTTGTCCTTGAAGAACAGCGGATTTTGCACACCGGCATAACCGGATGCCATCGACCTCTTGTTCACAATCACTCGCTTCGCCTCCCACACCTTCAGCACAGGCATGCCGGCAATCGGCGAATTCGGGTCATCCTCAGCAGCAGGGTTGACGGTATCGTTCGCACCAATCACGATCACGACATCCGTCTTGGCAAAGTCAGCGTTGATCTCATCGAGTTCGAGAACGATGTCATATGGCACCTTGGCCTCGGCAAGCAGCACGTTCATATGCCCAGGCAGGCGTCCCGCCACGGGGTGAACCGCGAACCGAACTTCTTTCCCGTCGGCGCGCAATTTGGAGACGAGGTCGGCAACCGAATATTGTGCCTTGGCGACAGCCATGCCGTAGCCAGGAGCGATGATGATTGACTTCGCTTCTTTCAGCAATTCGGCGACTTCGGGGGCGAGGATCTCGTGATATTCGCCCATGTCGGCAGCCTCAGAGGAAGCAACCGCGCCGCTCTCCTGGCCGAACCCGCCAAGAATCACGCTCATGAAGCTGCGATTCATCGCCTTGCACATGATGTAGGACAGGATGGCACCGGAGGCCCCGACGAGAGCGCCTGTGACGATGAGCAGGTTGTTGCCAAGCATAAAGCCAGCGGCAGCAGCAGCCCAGCCAGAATAGGAGTTGAGCATCGACACGACCACAGGCATGTCGCCGCCACCGATCGCCGCGACGAGGTGAAGCCCCAAGGCAAGGGCGATCACGGTCATCAGCACAAGTGGAATGAACGACGCCGAGATGAGGAACCACACGAGCAACAGGGCGCTCACAACCAACGCACCGAGGTTGAGCCAGTTGCGGCCAGGCAAGGTGAGTGGCTTGGAGGAGATCTTCGCCGAGAGTTTCAGGTAGGCGATGATCGATCCGGTGAACGTGACCGCACCAATCAGGATGCCGAGAAACACCTCGATCAGATGCACGGTGGCTGGCGGCTCGGTGATGAACGAGTTGAAGCCGACCAAGACGGCGGCAATGCCCACAAAACTGTGCAACATCGCGATCATCTCAGGCATCTGAGTCATCTCGATCGTGCGTGCCCGCCACGTTCCCACAATCGCGCCAATACCAAGCGCCATGGCGATGAGCAGGAGGGTGACGATGGGGGTCCGCTCACTCTCGGACAAACTGAGGATCACCGTGGCGATCAGGGCGAGGGCCATGCCGATCATGCCGGCGATGCTGCCACGACGTGCCGACGTCTGTTGCGACAAACCCGCAAGGCTCAAGATAAATAGAACTGCCGAGATCAGGTAGATCGCCTGCACCAACTGGACGAGCGTCACCGCTATCCCCTCCTAAACATACTGAGCATTCGATAGGCGACGACAAACCCGCCGAAGATGTTGATGGCGGCCACCGCCGCAGCGATGAAGGCGAAAATTGTGACGAGCAGGTTTTCCGAGCCGAGCTGAAGCAGCGCACCGGTCAGGATGATGCCAGAAATCGCGTTGGTCTGCGCCATCAGCGGTGTATGCAGTGAATGGCTGACATTGGATATGACGTAGTACCCGATGAAGACGGCCAGGATAAAGACCGTGAAAAAGTTGCCGAAAGAGCTTGGCGAGAACGTCACGGCAAGGCCGACAAGGACTGCCGCAATCGCGCCCCACATAATGGTTCGGCTGCTTCGCCGTTTCGCGGCGGCCTCATCGGCTGCCGCCTTCTCCTCGGGGCTCACCACCGGCGCAGCCGCAACCGCCTCAGCGGGGGCGGCCGAGACCGGAACAGGGGGCGGCGGCCACTGAATTGTGCCGTTGAGGACAACAGCGACACCGCGCTGGACCACATCGTCCATGTTCCAGACGATCTGCCCGTCTTTGGCCGGGGTGAGCAACTTGAACATATTGACGATGTTTGTGCCGTACAGCTGCGAAGTGTGTGTGGCCATGCGACTTGTCAGGTCTGTGTATCCGATGATGGTCACACCGTTGTCGGTGACGATCTTTTCTCCGGGAACGGTCAGCTCGCAGTTGCCGCCCCCCGAAGCAGCAAGGTCGACGATGACCGAACCCGGGCGCATGGCGGCGACCATCTCAGCCGAGATCGTGCGCGGTGCCTTGCCTCGCACAAGTGCTGTCGTGATGACGATGTCTGCCTTGGCCGTCTCACGCGCATACATCTCCGTGGTGAGCCGTTCCTGCTCCTCGGTGAGCTCACTCGCATAGCCGCTCGCGCTGGCCTGCTGAGGGATCTCCGCTTGCACAAACCTGGCACCCATCGACTCGATCTGCTAGCCAACCTCGGCACGCACGTCGAATGCGCTCACCTCAGCGCCGAGGCTACCAGCGGTACCAAGCGCAGCCAGCCCAGCGACACCGGCACCGATGACGAAAACCTTTGCCGGCGCCGTCTTGCCCGCGGCGGTAACTTGGCCGGCGAGCATCGCACCATACGCGTCGGCGGCCTCGATGACGCCGCGGTAGCCCGAGGCATTCGACATCGAGCTGAGTGCGTCGAGTGACTGCGCACGCGAAATGCGCGGGACAGCGTCGAGGGCGAGCGCGGTCGCACCGCGTTCCGAAATCTGAGTCAGGAGGTCAGGATTGCTTGCAGGGTAGAACATGCTGACGGACACAGCCCCGGGCTTGAGTCTCGAGATCTCGTCTGGGGTTGGCGGATCGACGTGAATGACAATGTCACTCGACCACACAGCTGCAGCATCGACGATGGTCGCTCCGGCCGCCACATACTCGGCATCGGAGTAATTGGCTTCTTCACCTGCTCCCGATTCGACGACAACTGTGTAGCCGAGTGCGGTGAGTTGTGCAGTGGTCTTAGGTGTCGCCGCGACCATTCGCTCTCCTGAAAGACTCTCGCGCGGCACTCCGATGATGGATCCCATGGATACTTCCTTCGACATCTATTGCTCCATCCTCACTCTACCGCGGACTTGACCGACCTCTCCCACTACCGGCCTCCCCCACCAATAGAATGGTGAGCATGTCTAAAGTGCTTCGTTCTCTCCCCGTTGGCCAGAAGGTCGGAATCGCGTTCTCGGGGGGGCTCGACACGTCCACTGCGGTCGCCTGGATGCGTGACAATGGCGCGATCCCGTGCACCTACACGGCCGATATCGGACAACCCGACGAGCCAGACATTGAGGGGGTCCCAGGGCGCGCGAAACAGTACGGGGCACAGATCGCACGTTTGGTCGATTGCACGGGACCGCTTGTCGAGGAGGGCCTTGTCGCATTGCAGTGCGGCGCGTTTCACATTCGCACAGGCGGCAAGACCTACTTCAACACCACGCCACTAGGCCGCGCGGTGACGGGAACAATTCTTGTCCGAGCCATGCTTGAGGACGGCGTAAACATCTGGGGCGACGGCTCAACTTACAAAGGCAACGACATCGAACGCTTCTATCGGTATGGGCTGCTTGCCAACCCACAGCTTCAGATCTACAAACCGTGGCTTGACGCGCAATTCGTCAGCCAACTCGGTGGGCGTGCAGAGATGTCGCGTTGGCTTGTCGAGCACGGCTACCCGTATCGCGACTCGGCCGAAAAAGCGTATTCGACCGACGCCAACATCTGGGGCGCCACCCATGAGGCCAAAGACCTCGAGCTTTTGAGCGCGTCGATCGAAATCGTCGAGCCCATCATGGGTGTCGCGTTCTGGCGCGACGACGTGGATATTGCGACCGAGGATGTCACTGTCACATTTGAGGCCGGTCGGCCCGTCGCGATCAATGGTGTCGAATACAGCGACCCAGTCGCCCTCGTTCGTGAGGCGAACGCTATTGGCGGGCGCCATGGTCTCGGCATGTCCGATCAAATCGAGAATCGCATTATCGAGGCAAAGAGTCGTGGCATCTATGAGGCTCCCGCCATGGCCCTTCTACACCTCACCTATGAACGGCTTCTGACTGCGATCCACAACGAGGATACGCTGGCCAACTACCAGATCGAGGGTCGCAAGCTCGGTCGACTCATGTACGAGGGCCGCTGGTTTGACCCTCAGTCGTTGATGATTCGCGAGTCGATTCAGCGCTGGGTCGGCTCGGCTGTGACTGGGTCGGTCACCGTCCGACTGCGTCGCGGCGATGATTACACGATCGTCGACACCACCGGATCGTCATTCAGCTATCAGCCCCAACGCCTCTCGATGGAACGAGTCGCCGAGGCCCCCTTCGATCCTGAGGATCGCATCGGCCAGTTGACGATGCGCAATCTCGATATCGCTGACTCGCGGGCCCGGCTTGAGCAGTATTCGGGCATGGGAATCGTTGGAGGAGCGACAGCCAAACTTGTTGGCGACCTGGAGGCGGGGCTCGCCCACGAGATCGCGGCAACTGAAAAGGTTGCCGATGGCACGTCGTCGCTTGACGCCGCTGCGTTCGAGTTGGGAACCGACTAGGCGAAGCGTGTTCAACCCTTTTTCACAACACCCGAGTTGGCGAAGTTTTCCCCATCGAGAGACCGATACTGTCGAATTGTCTGAGGCACCTGCAAAAATGAATGCATGACAGACACCATCCTCGTTGACGCTTCAGCCCCGATCCGATGCGGTTGGGCGACGAGCGACCCGCTCTACGCGACATATCACGACTCGGAGTGGGGTCATCCTGTGCACGGTGACGATGCGGTCTTCGAAAGAATCGCGCTCGAGGGTTTCCAGGCAGGGCTGAGTTGGATCACCATCTTGCGCAAGCGTGAGCGGTTCCGTCAGGTGTTCGCCGGCTTCTCGATCGAGGCCGTGGCCGCGTTTGGCGACGAACAGGTGGAGGCCTTGCTGCAGGATGCAGGAATCATCCGCAATCGCGCCAAGATCGAAGCCACAATCGGCAACGCGCGAGCGGCGCTCGAGATACCCGAGGGGTTGTCAGAGTTTGTCTGGTCTTTTGCCCCTGCCGAGGCGCAGACGGCGAGCCACGATTTCCGGACAACATCTGACGAAGCTGTCGCGCTCTCCAAGGCGCTAAAAAAACGCGGATTCCGTTTCGTCGGGCCAACAACCATGTATGCGGCATTCCAAGCAATGGGCCTCGTCAACGACCACGAGCCCGATTGTTTCCGCGCACGTGGCTGAACGATTGATGGGACTCGCGGGTGCCCGTCACCTATACAGCGACTGGATGACGATGTAGTCGTAGTCTTTCAAGCCCTGATCCCCCAAATGCACAGCCTCTCCCAACACGGCATGGTCCGGGTCTTGAAATCGGTCGTTGCCCCACTGGGCTTGCCAGCCTTGGTCATTGAACCGGTCGACCACAATATACAGCGGGTAGCTCTGTGCTCCGCTGCTGTCGACGATTCCCTGATGAAGCCCGTACACATCGGCGCGGTCAACAAGATATGCGGCAATAGTATCTGCAGCAGCCACCTGGGCGCCGTCTGGAATATGTGTTGTGAGTACATACGAAATGTTCCGACGGCATTCGTCATCGCACGATGCAGCCGCCGTACTCTTCACAAATTGGGCTGCCGGACCAAAAATCGACAATACGAGCGAAGCGACAACGCCCGCAGCCAAGACAAGCGCAAATCGGCGCGGATATTTGCTCCACCCCAACCGGCTGATGCCGTCGATAAACGCGACAACGATGATCACGGTGATGGTCGCGTTGTAGTGAAAATTCGTTCCCCAATAATTGGATTCCGGGGACGTAAGCCGGGACAAAAGTGGTGGCACGATGCCAAGCACAAGCGGCGAGCGTAACGCGATCCCGAGAGTGGGAACGAACAAGACGAAAAGCAGAAGCAATGCCTGTCCACTCGTAAAACTCTGCGCAAAGCTGTTTATCGCCCCACCGAGAAAGTTTGCCCCACCGCCCGCCGCACTCGATCCCCAGTACGTGTACTCACCGTAGTAACTGAACTCAGGAATGATCACCGCGACGATGACAAGAAAGCTCACGACCCCGTATACAAACAACCAGATCGCGTGCTTCCACTTCTTCCGAACGAGCAAGACCAAGACAACACCAAGGATGAGAAAGACAGAGTCCTCCTTCACCAGCATGAGCGGCAGGCTCCACAGCACCGCCGCAGTCTCGCGCCCTGAATAGAGTGAGCGATAGACCATGGCAACGAGAGGCAAAGCAAAGGCCACTTCGTGGAAATCAAACATTGCGAGCCCCTGCGTTCCCCACGCTAACGCGTAGATAACACCAACACACACGCCAGCGAGCGTGCCAAAACGGCGACGGGCGAGACTCGCGATGAGCAGTGTCGTCACTGCGATGAGTGCCGCCTGCAGGATCAGCAAGATCCAGGCGTGCGGCACAACCGCGTAGAGCGGCGCGGCAAGGGCAACAATGGGCGAAAAGTGATCGCCGAGAAGGTTGAATCCATAGTTGCCCTTGATATGTGACCAGGGCTGTCCACCGTGTGAGTATGCCTTAACGGCCTGGCCAAAAATCGCCAGATCGATGCCGGCATCCATTTGGAGGAACCGCGCCATCGATAACGTCGAATACAACGCGAACGTGGCGATTCCGAGAATGAGGTTTGCCCATTCGAGGAGAATACGCGTAAGCGAAAAAGACAAGGAACTCAAAAGTCGAGTTGCCACAACCCGCACTCATGTCGTTGTCGTGCGGTCGGGATTGTCTACGACCGTCATCCTCGAGCCTCCCCTAGATCAGGCGGGACTTAACGAACGAGTTCTAGTCTCACCTGGATATCTCGGCCAGCGATCCGACCGTCATATGCTGACCCGCAGGTGCTACGAGTACCCATTTCACCCTAATACAGCAGGGAGGCAAGGCGAGCTCGGGCGGGGCCAACGAACGGCGAGTCAGACCCAAGCAGAGTGAAGTACTCGAGCAAACGCTCCCGAACCACCTCGCGCTCTTCGGCAGTGGCGTCTTGCCAGGTATCGAGCAGCCCAGACAATGCCGCCTCAAACATCTGGGAGGCAAAAAGGTGGTCAGCCATAGCGAGTTGACCTTCGATACCGGTCAGAGTGTCAGGGTCGATCTCGAGACGTTTGAGCAGCTTCGCATTCGCCAGCCCTGCGATCGACTCCTCATCTCGTGGATTCTCAACCAAGGCCTTCTCATAAATGGCGATCGCGCCCTCGAAGTCTTCCGCCTCAATCGCGTCGAACGCCGCCTGCTGAACTGGTGAAAGCGGTGCCTCGGCTGGCTCCGGAGCACTCGACGCCGCCGCATCGTCCGATGGCGAGCCGGCGGATCGGGGAACACCGTCGACAGTTCCCGAAATACCCATTTGCGCCGCCGCGTCCACAACGCTGCTGAGTGCCTCACGCACCTGCTCTTCGGCAGGCGCGCCATCAAAGAGAGCTGCTGGCCGACCGCCAAGGACGGCGACGACCATCGGGACACTCTGAGCCTGGAAAGCCTGCACCAGCTGGGGGTTTGCATCCACATCCACACGCGCAAGCACAAGCCGACCGCGAAACTCAGAGACGACCCGCTCAAGCACAGGAGCAAGCGTTGCACTCAGTTGGGACCCAGGCGACCACAACTCGACGATCACAGGCACCTGTTGCGAGAGCTGAATGAGCTCAGCAAAGTTCGCGTCCGTGCCGACCGTCGCGTAACTCACATCCGTCGGGGCGCCTACCGAAGCAGAGGCCTCGGCCTTCGCCTTCAGTTTCGAAAGGTCGAAGGCCCCATGCATGCTTCCACCGTAATCCGCGGCCATTATGACCCCTCCTTCACATCGACAAGACCAGACGTAAAGCCAAGCAAGCTCACTCCCGTCGTGGTTGCCCCTGCAGGCGGCACGGAGAACAGCAGCATGTCCCCATACGTTGTGGTGACGGCCTTGCTTGTGGTCGCCTTGCCGAGCAACGCTTTCGCCTCGCCTGACACCGTGAGTTCGTAGCCGGATTTTGGCTTAGATGTTTCGACGTCCAACATGAACACAGCAACAATAGCCCCGGAATCCGCAGTCGACATCGACAGGGCGGCCGTCTGAGGATCTTGAGTACGAGAGAACTTGACGGTGCCCTGTTTGCCAAGGTCCTTTGCGATGCTGGCCTCGTGGAGTTGCGTCGCGGTCACAAAGGTGTCAGTCGTCGACGTGAAAAGTGAAGCGTATTGGCTTGATGCGCCATTGGCGATGAGATCGGAATACGCCGTTCCGATCGCCGCCGGCGCAACGCTGAGCAACGAGGTGTCACTCGCCAGCGAGACTCCGCCGGCCTCGGCCGTCGGCAACGCAGGAAAAGTAATGTCAGAGAGCAACTCAACCTCAGACTGAACAACGTAATTGGAACGCGCGTCGGCTTGCACAAGCATGAGAGCGATAGGCGGTTCCTTGGCGCCCTCGTCGTCGAGCAGCACAAACGCCTGGCGGGGCCACGCCGAATCGAGTTGCGGTAGGAAGACCTTCGGGGCAACATTCGGGATCGTCGTGGGTGAAGCAACCTTGGCGTTCTTGCCCCTGATCACGTAGTTCTTCAGCCGGATCGCGAGCGCGGGACCGGCGAACCGCGTAGCGATCAGCTTGGAATCGCGTTCTTTGTCGGCGGTGGATGCGACCTTCGAAATATCGGCGACTATTCGGTTCACTTGTGCTGTGGTCAGGCGCGGTGCACTCTCGCTCACAACCGTATTCGCCTCGGGAGCCGCGCTACTTGACGACGATGAGAGCGCCCCATCCGACACACAGCCCGTCAAAGCGAGAGTCACCGCCAAGCTGGTCGCTACCGACAGCGATGCTGCCCGACGCCCTCTCTTGCGCTTCACCGCAGTGCCCGCCCGCCGTGAGGAGCCACCTCGCGATCCCGCCCCACGTCTGGACTTCCGTCTCGGCGACACAACCCGACGTTCGTAATGGATCGCGAATGCCAGCATTGTGGCACCGGCGAGTAACGCAAAGCCGCCGATGAGCAGCAACGGAATCGCAAGCGGTGTCGATGTGTCTTGTGCCCACAGCAAAGTCACCGATGAGGCGACTACTCCCCCACCCGAAGAAATGATGAGCGACTCATCCGGGATCACCGTCAATTTGAATGAAAGGTCATCGGAGCCTGTGAACTGTTGGGTCCACAAATCGGAACCGGCAACCGTGGGCACGTCAGCTGCGGTTCCCACGACCGCGCGCGCCTGAACGGACGACGTCGCATCCCGACTGAACACATCGGCGACACCGTCGCCCAGCCAGGCCGTAACATCACTCGTGATAGCGACGCCCGCAGCGATCTCACCAGGGGCCCGTACCGTCACGGTGACAGGGCCGTCATGGGAAGACAGCACATCACCCCCGACCACCACCGCAGGAGAATTGCCCGTAAGTGCGAGGCTCTCGGTCACCGTCGGTTGCGGCTTCAGCCAGGTCTGCTGAGCGATTCCGATGACGAGGACAACTATCGAACTCACCAGCAAAACTATCGATGTGAAAAAACGCAAGCAAAACTCCTTGTTAACGCCGCAACCGGTATCAACCAGCCCTGAAACTTTAGTCGAGAAAACGCAAACCCTGCCCATCGATAGCTGTTCTTGGGGGGATCACACAGATAATACTCTTATAGAGATTCTCACGTGATGGCATCGCGTGGGGGAGGAGTCAGCTATGTCCGTGAAGAGCTTCGTCCGCGCCGCGCGTGACAATGTCGCCAACGCAACACGCAGCGCGACTCGTCTTCCCACAAATGCAGTGAAGCAGGTGGCGGCCGCCGACTCCGATGACGAGGAGACAGTTCCGTCTCCCCCGCGGCCACGTCCGACCATCCCGATCACCACGGAGCATGCGTTCAGCACCGGCCTCCTCGGCACCCTGGGCGTCCTCGCCGCTCTCGTCCTCGGCGGAGCAGTGGTCAATAGCATCGCGATCATCACCTATATCGGTGCAGCGTTGTTTCTCGCCATCGGATTAGAACCGGTGACGAGCAAGCTCGTGCAGTTCAAGTTTCCCCGGCCCCTCGCCATTCTCACCGTATTCGTTGGCTTTCTCGCCGTTGCGGCCGGAATTGTGCTTCTGATCGTGCCGACCGCGATTGCTGAGGGCCAAGCGCTCTTCGCGCAGGCACCAGATCTGATCAACCAGATTCGTGACACCGAATGGTTCGCCTGGCTGAACGAACAGTTCCAGGGCAGTATCAATGACCTCCTGACAGGTGTCATGGCTTTCTTCCGCGACCCGCAGCAATGGCTGACCATCGCCGGGGGCGTGTTCACCGTGGGCGCCGGAATCGCGACCGGCATTTTCGCGGTCTTCACCGTCACCGTGCTGACCTTGTACTTCATGGCATCCCTAGACGGGATCCAGCGAGCCTCCTCGCTCCTGATCTCCGCATCCCGACGCCCCCGGTACATGCGAATCGTCACCCGAGTTCGCGAAAACGTCGGGCGTTACATGATCAGCCAGATCATGATCGCGCTCATCAACTCGGTGTGCGCATACATTGCGATGTCGATCATCGGCGTTCGGTTTGCCGTGATCCTCGCACCTCTTGTGTTCTTGCTGGCCTTGATCCCCCTTATTGGGAGTATTTTGTGCATGATACTGGTGACGGTCGTTGCGCTGCTGAGCGGTCCAGCCACGGCCATCGCCATCGCCATCTACTACCTGATCTACATGCAGGTCGAGGCATACCTGCTGACACCGAAGATCGTCCAGCGGGCGATGCCGGTTCCCGGAATCGTCGTTGTCATTGCTGCCCTGCTCGGTGGCACCTTGATGGGAATCCTCGGCGCACTAATAGCCATCCCGTTGGCAGCATCGGTGATCATGATCATTCAGGAGCTATGGATCCCCCGCCAAGATCGGCGGTAAGGGCTTCCGAGCCGCGTGGTGACGCGGGCGCGCAACCCGGCCCCATGAGTCGATGGTGACAGCCGCGAGCGCATTCACCATCAGCCAATCGGTCGGTTAAGAAGAGAATCCGGCGGCCGGCCACTCATGAGGAAGCGGTAGCGCTGCCGGATTGACATCCGCAACGATCTCGCTGAGCACGCGGTACACCGACTTTTCCCCGACCCAAAGGTGGCGTGCGCCCTCAACGGGCACAAAGCGCGCCTCCGGAACAGTCGAGAACCGCTGTTTCGCGGCCTCGGGTCGCAGATAGTCGTCGAGTTCGGGAACGATTATCGTGAGCGGCACTCCAGACCCATGCCATGCGGCCACGGATTCCGCCGAAGTGCGGTGCAACGGTGGGGAGAGCAAGATCGCACCCGAAATGGGGTGCCTCAGTCCGTACTGAAGCACCAGCTCAGTGCCGAACGACCAGCCGACAAGCCACGGATTCGGCAATCCGCGCTCAGAGACGAATCGCATCGCGGCAGCGACATCGAGCTGTTCCGCGATTCCGCCGTCAAACTCCCCACCGCTCGTTCCGCGAGGCGAAGAAGTGCCACGAGTATTGAAGCGGAGCACGGCGATATGTGCCAACTCGGGCAGGCGCAACGCTGCCTTGAGAAACACATGCGAATCCATGAACCCACCGTGCGTCGGCAACGGATGAAGCGTGACGAGCGTGGCGACAGGCGCACCGGCAACCGGCAAAGACAGCTCACCGACAAGGTGAACGCCATCGTCAGTGACGAGTTCGATATTCTCCGCGCGACGAGGAAGCTGGACTGCCCCGCGGATCTCCCTAGTCTCTGCACCCATCAGCGTGAAACCTTCCAGCAGGCCGTATGCCAATGGCGACGCCCGGCAATGTCGTGCGCATCCCCAAGAACGCCCTCGCTGCGCCAGACGACAAGATGCGCTACCCCTTCGCCTATCGATGTGCCGCAACCGGGGCACGTGTACGTCTTGAGCGCTCTGCTCTCGGCAATCGGCCGCACGTTCCATACAAACCCGCCCTTGACCTCGGTCCGATTCCAGCCGCTACGAGCGCGCTCAAGGTCGAGATCTGGGTGCTCACTATTATCGTGCCCACGCCGAGGGCGATTTGACCGAGGCATCAGGAGAAGATTCAATACCAGCCGGTGGACTGAGAATGGCTCCAGGCACCACAAGGGGTGCTGTAGCGGCCTGCGACATATCCAAGACCCCAATCCACCTGAGTCCTCGGGTTTGTCTGCCAGTCAGAACCGGCGGACGCCATCTTGCTACCAGGAAGCGCCTGCGGGATACCATACGCGCCCGACCCTCGGTTGAGAGACTTGTAGTTCCAATGCGACTCACGATCCCACAGCTTCACAAGGCATGTGAAGTCGCTTTCAGACCAACCGCGCTTGAGCACTTGAGCACGTGCATAATCTTGAATGTCGCTGACAGGGATTGTCGCAGTCGACGAGTCGCTCGACACCGTAGCGCTTTCGGCAACCACAGTCTCGATTTTCTTGGTATCGACAGTGCCCCTGGCAAGGGAAAGCTGCGGGGACGCGCCTAGCGCAAAACTCTGGGTAGCAAACTCGACCCGACCGTACTCGCCAACCACCAGCGGAGAAGCCGCTGCACCCGCAGACGGGTCGATAACGGACGAAGCAAGCAGAACCACCCCAAGCGCCGCCCCAAGGCCGGTCACCGGTCTGCGAGAAAACCCTGAGCCGCGCGCATTGCGTGTTCGGGGTTCAACTAAGCGCCCGCCTACGCGGGGATTCACTGCTGCGGCGTGTCGACTCGCATGACGTCCGGACATAATCACTACAGTCTAACGGCTCGACGAAATGACGACAATTTGTAGCCAGGCTCGCACAAGACACTCAGGATATGCCGCAGTCACGCGAATCAGTCGATAGCGAGGACGATCTCGATCACGCGGTCGAGCAGTACATCAACCTGCCACTCCGCGTACCCGTTCCTGCGCCGACGGAACACGACATCACGCACTTCTTGATCGGTCATTGGCGTGCCCTTAGTGAGGAAATCTGCGATGCGGTCGGTGAACTCATCGACATCGCGAATCGAATACCCGTAGTGAATGGTCCCGGCACGAACAAAGCGCTGTGAGTTCGGTCGGCGAATACGCGCAAGCACCACCCGAGCACGCTCACGAGCCAAGTCAGTCCAGGCATCCTCGCCGATGGCTGCAGTCTCGACATCGCGCTCCCTCTGGGCAAGCGCGGTCTCAAGACGTGCGAGCACACCATCGATATGACCAATGTCATACCCACCCCGTTGCAGGTCGAAACCACTCGCCCGCACCTCGGCGGACGTCATAGCTGGCGACTCGTGAGGGGAATCAACCTGCTCACGCGCACGAGCCATGAACTCATCCACCTGCTCGACATGGTAACCGCGTCGCGGCTTACGGACTCGATCAAAAGCTACGCTCACACCTCTATTGTGCCAGTAGGAGCGAAGCAGAAAAACCTTATTCGCGTTTGCACACCAGAGTCACGGCTCACCCCGCGGCAAGAACGAAAAGCAGATATGCCACCGGGGCCGAGAGTATCAGCGAATCCAGGCGGTCAAGGATGCCGCCATGCCCCGGAAGCCACGAGCTCATATCCTTCACGCCCATTCGCCTTTTTATGAACGACTCAAGCAAATCGCCAAGTGTGCCCGAAATGACGAGGCTTGCGCCGAAGAGAATTCCAAATAGCGGCGTATTCGGCAACATTAGCCAGCTCACGAGCACACCGGTGATGCAGGCGATGACCGCACCGCCGGCAAACCCCTCCCACGACTTCTTCGGGCTGATGACGGGAACCATCGGGTGCCTGCCCCAGAGAACCCCGGTCGCATAGGCACCGGTGTCGTTCGCCACGACCACAACGATGAAGCCAAGAATCCACCACTCGCCGCGATCATGAAGCAGCAGCAGTGCGGCAAAAGCAATGAGCGACCCTGTGTAGACGAGCACCCCGACGATGGCAAGCAAGTCGCGGAGAACCGATCCATGAGCCCACGAAGTCGCGCCCGAATTGTTCCGCTGCGATGAGCGCAGTAGGCGTTCCCCGGCGTACCAGATCATGACAACACCGATGCCTATCGCCGTGCCGGCTACAAGACCCACAATGTCGAAAAAGGTCGCGCCGGCCATAATGGCCACGCTGCCGATCGCGACACCAACACGCGGCACGAAAACTCCGGTCGCCCGCAATGCCGTCGAAAGCTCGACCGCTGCTCCAGCTGCCGCAAGGACGCATACACCCAGAAATGCCCACTTGAAGAAAATCAATGAAGCTACGAGCACCACACCGATCGCGAGCCCGGTAGCGATGGCAAGTAAAAGGTTGCGGCCAGCGCGCTGCTCTATTCGCTCATTGACCTCGTCAAACTGAGCTTTTGCCACCCCAATATGATGGATAAGTTCATCGGCAGCCTTGCGGGCAGCGGACTCACTCTCATTTTCACTCACCGTTGGCATCCGCTCGGTTCTCAGACCTCGAGAAGTTCGGTCTCTTTATTCTTGAGGGCATCGTCAATGAGATCCACGTGCTTCTTGGTGATCTGCTCCAGCTCTTTTTCTCCGCGGGCTATCTCGTCCTCGCCAACCTCATCCTTGAGCGCCGCAAGCTCGTCCATTCCCTTGCGGCGTATATTGCGAATCGCAATCTTCGCTTCTTCGCCTTTGGTACGCACGATCTTGACGTATTCCTTGCGACGGTCTTCGGTGAGCTCGGGAAGCGTCACACGAATCACGGTTCCGTCGTTATTCGGTGAAACGCCGAGGTTCGGCATCATCGCAATCGCCTTCTCCATCTCATGCAACGCGGACTTGTCGTATGGCGTGATCTGAAGCGTGCGTGCCTCAAGATTCTGCATAGCCGCCAGTTGACCCAATGGGGTGGGTGTGCCGTAGTAGTCGACCATGATCTTCTGGAAGAGAGCGGGATTGGCTCGGCCCGTCCGCACAGTGGCGAAGTCGTCTTTGGCAACCTCGATGGCTTTGGTCATACGCGCGCTTACGTCGCGAATAATGTCGGAAATCATGTCTGCGCTCACTTTCTCTCTTCACGAGCAACGATTGTGCCGAGTTGCTCTCCGCGAATGGCGCGGGCCACATTTTCGTGATCATCCATACCGAAAACCCGCATCGGAAGTCCGTTGTCCATGCAAAGGCTGAATGCCGTCGAGTCGACAACCTTCAAGCCCTGTACAAGAGCATCGGCGTAGGCAACGAAGTCGAGCTTGACTGCATCGGGATGCGTTCGCGGATCTGCCGAATAGACGCCGTCCACGCCGTTCTTTGCGAACAGGATCTCGTCTGCGCCGATTTCCAGCCCCCGCTGTGCCGTGACCGTATCGGTAGAGAAGTAGGGCAGCCCTGCCCCGGCCCCGAAGATCACGATGCGCCCCTTCTCGAGGTGCCGAATGGCGCGCAATGGGATGTAAGGCTCGGCGACCTGGGTCATCTCGATAGCAGATTGAACCCGGGTGTCGACCCCCGCCTGTTGTAAGAAGTCTTGCAATGCGAGAGCGTTCATTACCGTGCCAAGCATGCCCATGTAATCGGCACGCGCGCGATCCATACCGCGCACGGAGAGCTCGGCGCCACGAAAGAAATTGCCCCCGCCAACCACAATGGCGACCTGGGCGGTTCTGCTCGCGCCCGCGATGTGAGACGCGAGCGAACTCACTACATCCGGGTCGACGCCCAACCTGCCTCCGCCGAATGCTTCCCCGGACAGTTTCAAAACCACCCGGCGCTGGCGCTCACTCACATTTACTCCTTGATACATGCGGAAATTCAGCAGAGCAAAGAAAACTGGCCCAGACCGAAGCCTGGGCCAGCAATCAAAGCTGGCGTCAGAACGATCATATCGTTACTGCGCCAACGATCGTGGTGCGACGTCCCTAGCGCGAGCCGACCTTGAAGCGCGCAAAGCCGCTCACAGAAATCGAAGCATCGTCAAGTACCTTGCGAATCGACAATTTGCTGTCGAGCGCGAACGGCTGGTCAAGCAGCACAACCTGCTTGTAAAAGCCATTCATGCGCCCCTCAATGATCTTCGCAAGAGCAGCCTCGGGCTTTCCCTCGGCACGCGATGTGTCTTCAGCGATCTGTGTCTCTTTGGCGACGAGTTCCGCAGGAACTTCCTCACGCGTCAGGTAGGTCGGATCAGCGAATGCAATGTGCTGAGCGACGCTACGAGCCGTGTCCGAATCGCCACCGGAGTAACCAATGATCACACCTACCTGGGGAGGCAGATCTGGGTTGGTGCGGTGCAGGTAGACAGTGAATGTCTCACCACTGACCTTCTTCAAGCGGGTGAGCACGATCTTTTCACCAATAATGGCGCTCTCGTCAGTGATCACTTCAGCAACCGTACGGCCATCGAGAGGTGCAGCCAACGCATCCTCAAGGGTCTCCGCACCGACGGCCGCAATCGCCGTCACCACGGTCTCCGCAAGCGAAATGAATCGCTCGGCCTTCGCGACGAAGTCGGTCTCGCACGCAAGCTCAATGAGATAAGCCCGCTTGCCATCGACTTTCGCGGCGATCAAGCCATTCTCAGTTGTCCGATCCTCACGTTTCGAAACACCCTTCAGCCCATGTGTGCGTAGGATCTCGATTGCCTTCTCGATGTCGCCATCGGCCTCGTCGAGAGCTTTCTTGCAGTCGAGCATTCCCGCGCCCGTGCGCTCACGAAGCGCCTTCACTTCAGCGACAGTGTAGTTAGCCATTGTCTGGATATCTCCTAGATTTACTTAGACGTGTCGGCAGTGTCAGCCGCGGGAGTAGGTGCGGCGGCAGGCTCTGCCTCTGCAGGCTTCTTCGCCGCCGGCTTCTTAGCCGCCGGTGCCTTTTTCGGCTCCGCGGCAGCATCCGCAACTTCGGCTTCCTCGGCGGGAGCCTCGGCAACGGCGGCCTCTGGCACTACCTCAGCAACGGGCTCTTCAACGACAGCGGTCTGCTCGGACGTCTCGGCACCAAGAAGCTCGCGCTCCCACTTGGCGAGAGGCTCAGCCGTGGCGGACTCCTCAGGCTTCGTGTGCCGGATGATCTGGCCCTCGGCAGCGGCGTCGGCAACGATCTTGGTCAGCAATGCGACCGAGCGAATGGCGTCGTCGTTGCCCGGGATCGGATACTGCACCTCATCGGGATCGCAGTTCGTGTCGAGAATCGCGACAACCGGAATACCAAGCTTCTTGGCCTCCGCGACGGCGAGGTGCTCCTTCTTGGTGTCGACCACCCAGATCGCGGAAGGGGTGCGGGTCATGTTGCGAATGCCACCAAGGGTCTTCGCAAGTTTGTCGCGCTCGCGGCGAAGGATGAGTAGTTCTTTCTTGGTGAGCCCCGACTTGGTGACATCGTCGAAGTCGAGCTCTTCGAGTTCCTTGAGGCGCTGGAGGCGCTTGTTGACGGTCGCGAAGTTGGTCAGCAACCCACCCAACCAACGGTAGTTGACGTAGGGCTGGCCGACGCGGGTCGCCTGCTCGGCAACCGCCTCCTGAGCCTGCTTCTTGGTGCCGACGAAAAGGATGGTTCCACCATGGGCAACCGTCTCTTTGACGAACTCGTACGCCTGATCGATGTAGCCAAGCGACTGCTGAAGGTCGATGATGTAAATGCCCGAGCGCTCCGTGAAGATAAAACGCTTCATCTTGGGATTCCAACGTCGGGTCTGATGCCCGAAGTGAACGCCGCTGTCGAGCAGCTGGCGAATAGTAACGACTGCCACAGTCGCACTCCATATCTGCGCACGTTGATGTACGCCTTGCGGTTGTCGATAGCCACGGTTGTGGCGATCCCTGGTGCCAGGCGCGCACCCCACCAAAGCTCATATGAGAGCCTCAGACCGTTGGGATACGTCGCAGTCGGCAAACGAAATCGGAAAACCTCGATTGCCGCGTGCGGGCACGCGTAGTCAGTGTCCGAAGACACCGCTCGCATAGTCTACAGGGATTCGCCGGTGAAGCGCCACCATCGCACCGGACGCGCTACTCCTTCTTTGCAAGCGGCCCATAGTGCCGGGCAAGCACAAAGAACGGGACAAGAAGCACAGCGGGCAGGAGAAATGCAGTGGCCATGCCTCCACCGATGTCGGCGACCACGCCGATAGCCCCGCCGCCGATGACCGCACCGACATAGTTGAAGGTGTTCATCGAAGAAATGATGCGATCATTCTGTTCAGGGTCAACCTCCCCTGCAGCGGAAAAGGTCATAGGGACGAGTACCCCGGTCGCGACCCCGACAAGGGCGAACCCGACAATGGCCGCGACGATTGACGGCCCGACCACCACCACACCAAAGCCGACGATGCCTACGGCAGCCCCGACGCAGACGATCGGCTTGCGACCGAATCGCCGAACGAGGTGATCGCCACTGAGGCGAGTGATGAGAATCACCACCTGATACGCAGAATAGGCCAGCGGAGCCGCCGCCGCGGTAGAGAGCAGCGTATGCGAAAGATACTCGGTGCTCCAGGTGCTCACGGCCGAATCCGCAACGAACACGAAGAGAATGCTGAACCCGAACAACCAGATTGCCTTGCGCACGGAAAGCGCTGACTGCGGCGCGCTATGCCGATCGATCGACTCGTCCGGCTGTACAGGCCCATCCGGCTGTATGAGCAGTGCGGCGTCGTTCGGACCGAGCGCGCCCGCGGCGGTGCTTGCCGCAGCTAAGGCGGCGTCCTCGTCATGCCCAGGCAAATTCTCTACGTAAAAGAACCGCGAGCCCACCAGCCCGGCGACCAGGATGACGCCGACGGCAACGGAATAGGAAATGAAGTAGCCGCCGTCGGGCGCCTGCGCCGCCGCCGACACGATCAATGAAGCGATGATGGCCGCAGCCGTATAGGCAGCGAAAAAGCTCGACATGACCGTTCGCTTAAGACGATGCTGCAGCAAGACTCCCTGCATACCACTCGACGCATCCACCGCACCAAGACCAATCCCGTACGTCGCGCATGCCGCGAGATAGACCGCAAAGTCCGGACCTATCACCACGAACACAAGGCTTACAGCCTGGACGAACAGCCCGCCCGCGAGCGCCACCTTGCTATTCATGAGCCGCGCCACGAATCCTGCGGCAATCGAACCGATAGCTGCAGTGCAACATACCAGCAGAACGATCACAGACAACATCGAAGTCTCAAGCTGATAGCGATCCTTGATGATGGGAAGAGTCGTCACGACGATCGCATAACCGAACCCCTGGGCGGCAAAGGCTCCGCTGATGGCGAAGCGCGCGAGCCGCAACCCGCCCAGAAGTTCAGTGCCAGGCTTGACCTCGGTCATCATGGTAGCTAGCTCATCTCTGGGTGGTTGGCACGCACGATGCTGAAGGCATCATGTGCGATCTCGACAGTCCTGGCGATGTCCGCACTGGTGAGTGCAGCATTGATGAAGTGATTGTGGTGAGAAGAGAAAAATGCGCCGCGCTGCACGCACTCGGCTATCCACTCCTGATGCAGCATCAGCGAGTCATCGTCGGCGAGACGCATGTAGAACAGCGAGGGCTCACCCGAGATACTCAAGTTGAACCCGTGATCTGCCGCTGCGGCGGCGAGGCCGGTCGTGAGCTCGGTACCCAACTGACGAAACAGCGTTGGAGTGTCGAGCGCCTTCATCTTGTTGATGCACGCGATTCCAGCCGCGAACGGCACTGCGCTCATCCAGTAGCTTCCGGTGTAGCTGATGCTCGAGACCGCATCCTTCAAAGCGGCGATGCCACACAGCGCGGAGACGTTGTATCCATTCGCCAGCGCCTTGCAGAAGCAAATCAGGTCCGCCTTGAAGCCGTAGTAGTGATCTGACCCAGCGAGGTCGAGCCGGAAACCGGCGCGCACGTCGTCCACGATCAAGACAACTCCATGCGCGTCGCACAGCGCACGCACTTTCTGCCAGTACCCCTCATCGGGCACCACATTGTCGACAAAATTGCCATGCATGTATGGCTGGGCGATGAGACCCGCAATCTGCCCGCGGTAATCGCTGAACAGTTTTTCGATTGCCGCGAAGTCGTTGAAGTCGACATAGAGGTTGTTGGCGACATCCTCTTCGAGAACGCCCGGGTAGTCGAGCTTCTGAGTCCAGGGATCCGCGCCATGGTAAAAGCCATTGAAGAAGACGATCTTCTTTCGGTGCGTCGCTGCTCGCGCCGTCATGATGGCAAGAGTCGTGGTGTCGCCACCATTCTTGGCGAAGAACGCCCAATCGGCCGACGCAACCGTGTCGACGAGCAGTTCGGCAAAATCAATCATCACCGTGGAAGGAATCGTCACGACATCTTCGATAAGTGCCTGCTTTCGCGCTGCCGCATCCACATCGGCATCAAGATAGCCGAGCACATTCGGCCCATAGCCACACATGTAGTCGATGAACTTGTTACCGTCGAGATCCCAGAAATAGGAGCCCTCTGCGCGAGATGAGAATAGCGGGAATGCGGTCTGTGGAACATAGCAGCCCTCACTAGGGCCCTGGTGTCCGTAGATTCCAGAGGGGATGACTTGGAAGGCGCGCTGGAATGCGGCCTGACTCTTTTCGTATGTATATGGCTTTGCCGGGGTTGCCGTTTTCGGAGCGTTCATTGTGAAATCTTTCATGGAGTGGATATGCGACCACCGAGGCGGGCTCGGGTCGGTGATTGGGTGGTTGAGGTGGGGATCGTGCGGCTAAGCGAGGTAAAGGCCGACGCGATCGAGAATGCGGTTGGTGTTGTCGACCATGTTGATCATGCCGCGCATCGAGACTCGTCCATCGCAGATGCACGCGATCGCGCTGAGCCTGCCCGAAAGCACGCCTGAGACAGTGTCGAGGTCTGCGAAGCGCATGGCCGCGCGAGGATTCGGTGTGGACTCTGGAAGAAAGGAGATCGTGTGATCGGCGACCCGCAGTGTATAGGTGAGCGTATTTGCGACCTCGACTGCGACGTCACCGTCCGGCATGAGACCCGCGCTGAACTTGCCGCTTCGATCGTGATTTGCCACCTGCGCCGCCGCCGATGCCGCAACGAAAAGCGTCAAGATCGTGCTCGTTGCACGAAAGTCCGGGTCGGCCATGGCCTCGTCCGTCGGCTGCAGATACGTGGCGAGCAGCGCACTAAGCGGAGCGAAGACGTTGAGCAGAAATTTGATGCGATGGAAACCTGTCACCGGAATCGGCTGAGCCTCACCGTCTATGACCTTGTTGAATGCAGCGGGGCTGGCGAATGGGAGGCGAATCGTTGCAGCAGTGCGGTTGGGAAGAAAGGCCGCGACGCCGTCTTCAAAAGCAAGCGTGCCCCTCGGCCCGCCCCGGACGGCAAAGCTGACGCTGGTCTGTTTCGGATCGGCCAATGCGATCTCTCGTGCAGCCGGCACACGGGCAACCAACTCGGGAATGGCCGCGATGACCGCGTTGAGGTTGATTTGTGAGCGGACGGCGGGATCAATTTCGGTAAGCATTATGAACTTTCTCGGCTAGGTCTGGTGTTGAAGGATGTGCGTGTTGTCAGGTATTCGTGTCGGCTATTGCGGCAAACATCGCGGCAAATCCCGGCAGTGTTGCCCGCACTGACTCCGTATCTCGGGTTGCCAACCAATTGGTGGTGATGCCATCGAGGACGATGACTACGGCTTGTGCGATCTGGGTCGTCGGCATCGACCAGGTGATTCCAGCAACCTCTTCCCACTCCGCCATCACGCGCAGCGCCGACTGGTAGTAGGTCGCATACTGTTCGGCAGGCAAGTGTTCGAGGCTGGGATTGCGCATGCTCGAGAGGCTGAGTTCAAGCATCGCTTGTTCCCGACCGGGATCGTTCACAAGCGACTCAAGATAGGCATCGAAGGTGAGGCGAATGAGTTCTTCCAGGCTGACCTCGCTGAACAGGGCCGGGTCCGTTATGATGGAGTGGAAACCCGCTTCCGCATGTCCATAGTCGATATCCGTGACCTTGACCACGGCTGCCCGCAGCAATGCATCCCGCGATTCGAAGGCGTAGTGAAAACTCGCAAGGGGCATGCCCGCCTCTGCCGCGATAGCACGGGTGGATGCTGCGGCAACGCCGTCTCGCGCTATCACCCGCAACGCTGCATCGACGAGTGCTGCGCGCCGTTCCTCGATATTCATGCGTGACATTCGCATGCTCCTCTCGCGGCGCCGTCCACTGCCAATCGCGCCAATCGCGCAGTGTGACCGACCAAGCAGTGTGACCGATGCAAAGTTGGACGATCGACCAACTTCGTTCCATTGTGGCACCAGGCGCAACCAAGTCAATTGTTAAGCAACATCTTTTAACGCCCTGGAAACATACGCTTACATGCTCGTCACCTCAGCGGTTCGCTTGTTCTTCACAGGCCTAGCAAGTGAGAGAACATTTCCTTCTCTGCGGCGACCGGGTCAGATTGGGCCGCAAAACCCGAGAGTGTTGATGGATGAGACTTCGACACACTCTGTTTCGCACACGGCAAATCTCCGCTTGCTTTCTTGCAATCTCCCTCGCAAGCACGATCAGTGCCCAGGCAACTGTCCCGGCCGCCATCACCGGAGACGCCCCGGCACCTCCTGAGCGGGCTTCCTGGCTGTGGCCGACGAGCTCGCACTCGGTTCTCAATGCATTCGTCGCCCCACAAACCACCTACTCTTCAGGGCATCGGGGAATAGACATTTCATCAGAAGTCGAAGAAGCTGTCGTGGCTCCCGACAGCGGGACCGTTACTTTTTCTGGGAGTGTCGCGGGACGATCCGTACTTGTGATCGACCACGGCGGGGTACGAAGCACGCTTGAACCGATAGCTTCGACGTTGGCACAGGGCGACGCAGTCGTGCGTGGCCAAGTGGTCGGGGAGGTTGAAAGCGATGGCTTTCACTGCCCAACCGCATGTGTTCACCTTGGCGCGCGTATCGGCGAAGAATATGTGTCCCCCATGCTCTATCTCGGGGTCGAATACTCCATCCTGCTGCCGCTCCCACGTTGAACAGCTCCACGTTGAACTGCTCCACGTTGAACCGACCGCGCGAGTTGGACTGTATGTCACGCCCGGGGATGAGTCTGCTGGTAGGTCTCAGTGATGCGTTCAAGCGAAACGTGGGTATAAATCTGGGTGGTCCCGATGCTCGAATGCCCAAGCAACTCCTGCACGCTGCGGAGGTCTGCGCCACCGTCGAGCAAATGTGTGGCGGCCGCATGCCGAAAGCTGTGTGGGCCGGCCTCCCGGGCACCGACGCTCCTCTGGAGCGCTGAGCGAACGATCTCATACACAACGCGCTGACTGATGCGTGCACCGTGCACGCCAAGAAAAAGTGCGTTCGTAGTGCCGGCCGAGACGAGTTTGGGCCTGCCGCGCATCAGATAGTCGATGACGGCGGCCCGAGCCGGCTCGCTGAGCGGCAGGATGCGCTCCTTGTCACCTTTGCCGAGCACGCGAAGCATACGGTTGTCCGTATCCACCGACGCGAGATCAAGACCCGTAAGCTCCGACACGCGCATCGCGGAGGCATACAACAGTTCAAGAATCGCCCAATCGCGCACCAGTACCGAGTCACCATCTATCGCAGCCGTTTTAGCGGCATCGAGCAGATGCTGCATGGTCGACCGGCTATGCACTCGCGGCAACGTACGCCCCTGCTTTGGCGGGGTCAGCCGAGCTGTCGGATCTTTGTCGATCAGGCCCCTGTCGCGCAGCCATTTGGAATAGGAACGGATTGCGGCGATTCTGCGGGCCTGAGATGATTTGGCCTGGCCCCGAGAAGCGCCATCCCAGATCCATCGACGCACATTTTCTGCGGTGACGTCGGCGACGTCGGCGGATGGAAGCGTGGCGCGTTCGCGTGCGACCGCGGATCCCCCTTCGGCTACATGGACGTCGACACTCGCAGTTTCGGTGACGTCTGCACTCACCAGAAAGTCGGCAAGGCCACGCACATCAGACACATACGCGGTAACGGTGTTCTCTGCGAGCCCCTTGGCATGCCGAAGAGTCGCCCCGTAATCGGCGAGGGTCGAGCTGATGGATAGCACGCTCCCAGTTTCTCACTCGTCCTTGCTTTCGTGCAGACGCCCCCACCCGAACGGCTGATCTTCCCAGGCATGACGCAGTCGAGACCCGAAAAACCGGGCAACACGACCTGGCACCGCCACTCACGAGAGTTTCGAGTGGGGCCGTCTGCATTCAGTGGCCCATGAACGGCGGCCGCTCGGGAGGTGGGCCGCGTGTATGGCCCGAACGAGTCCGCTTGCACAGGCGGCGTCACGGTCGAAAGGTGGGCCACATGCGTAAGGCCCGAACAGATGATGGCGGTGGCCGAGTCGCAGACATGGAGGTGGTGGGCCCAGGATATGTAGGCGTTCAGGGTCGAGGCTCGACAAGTCAGGCTCGGTGGAGCGAGCATTCCGCAGAAGACCGGCCTAATATCGGACAGGTAAACAGACAAATCTGCGAGGTGTGGGATGGGTCGTGGTTTGGTGCAGCGCGTGCCGCTATCCGGAAACGTTGCGGGGCGCTTCTGCCAAGAGATCAACTTCATCGAAGCTGCTATCCGCGGCCGTGATGCCGAAGGCTGCATGCCCACGACGCACCTACTGCAGGTCGGGGCCATCTCTGTGCTCGCGAGGTGGATGGCCGCCACACCAAATTTAACTATTGCCCCTTGACGAAAGGAATCCACTCATGCCCGCCAACGATCCTTTTGCGCGTTTGCCCGAAGTGCCCGCGTTCGCACTCAACAGTTCTACGGTGACCGACGGCGCTCCGCTCCCGGCTGCCCAGCATTCGAAACTGTTCGGGGTGCCCGGGGGCGAGGATCGTTCGCCGCACCTCGCCTGGAGCGGCGCGCCCGAAGCCACCCGCAGCTACGTCGTCACCGTCTACGATCCCGATGCGCCGACAGGTTCCGGGTTCTGGCATTGGGCGGTGGCAGACATCCCTGCGAGCGTCACCGAACTTCCCGAGGGTGCCGGCGATGAACAGGGCACTGGCCTTCCTGCTGGCGCTCGCCAATTTCGCACCGATGCCGGGCTCGCCCGTTTCATCGGTGCCGCACCGCCCGCAGGTCACGGGCCACACCGCTACTACATCGCGGTGAGCGCTTTAGACGTCGATAGGCTCGATGTTCCGGATGATGCGAGCCCAGCCCTCGTGGGTTTCACCCTGACGAGCCACATCCTCGGTCGCGCCGTCTTGGTCGCCACTGCCGAAACTCCGGCTTAGGCGCTTCTCCCCTGTGCAGGCGCTTCTCCCGCATAGACGCTCCTTTTTGCAGGCAAAGTCGGTTGGCGGCGGGTGCCGACATCCACATCCATGCGATCTCTACGTCAAGAGCGTCTACGCCGACTTCACCCAGCCGCCGTCCTTGGTCGAAGCAAGCCCCTCTGCATCGAGATCTCCGATAACTGCCATTACCGAGCCAGGTGCCATGCCGGTGAGGCGTGCAAGCTCGGTGACCGACCGCGGATGTCGCGGGTGAAGGGCGTCGAAGATGCGTGAGTGCGACGGTCTCGTCGATGCAGACAGATCGCCGGATCCTGATCTGCCTGCATCTCGCGACTCGTCCACCACCTTGGCATCAAACAGATAGCCATCCTCGGTGTGGCCGAGAAGCTCCAAGACGTCTTCAATACTCGTAACGCACACCGCTGCCGAATCTCGAATGAGGGCGTGGCAGCCACGCGACGAGCTCGATGTGATTGGGCCAGGAACCGCTCCGAGCGGGCGACCGACCGAGAGCGCGTGGTGCGCCGTGTTGAGCGATCCTGATCGGCTTCCCGCTTCGACGACGATCGTTGCTGAAGCGAGCGACGCAATTACGCGATTACGCTGTAAAAATCTCCAACGAGTCGGTGCCACCCCCGGAGCGGTCTCGCTGACCACCGCACCTCGATCGATGATCTTGCGCAGCAGCTGGTCGTGTCCGCTTGGATAAAGCCGGTCGGCCCCTCCAGCAAGCACAGCAATCGTGGGGCCGTCCATCGCGAGGGCTGCCCTGTGGGCTGCCCCGTCGATACCGTATGCACCACCGCTGACAACTGTGATCCCGCGGCGGGCCATCCCGCCAGAAAGCTCCATCGCACAGTGTTCCCCGTATCCGGTAGCAGCACGCGCGCCAACGATTGCCACCGATTGCTCCGATGCGACCGCCAAACACGTCACTTCGCCTCGAACCCACAAGCAGGCCGGCCGATGTGCACCAAGGACGTCCAGCGCAGTTGGCCACCTCCCTTCTGGATGCACAATGCCCATACGCATGCTGTCTGCGGTTGTGATCGCGCGGCGGAAGGCTGCAAACTCGACCCTTGGTCGCCAACGTGACCATGCTGCGCAAAGAACACGAACCTCTTCGTCAGTAGCCGGAGGGCCAGCCGGTTGCGCTGCCCCGCGAATTCGAGATACGAAGTCTTTCGCGGACTGCGAAGAGAACAGGGCGGCCAGTGCCGCTTGCCTGCCGCACACACTTTCGACGAACCCAAACGCGGCGTCCCCTGGCTCAAGCAGGATCGACCACCAGACACTGCACACTACAGCTTTGAAAAGGGAATCGTCTTGGCGTGCGCCGGCCAGGTCGATTCTCGGGGCTTCCGCAAGAATGTCACAACTGCGCCGCCACAGCTCACCGTTCATGAGCTGCTCACCACCTGGCGCAGGAAGAGTGCTTCTCCGACATCTTCGCTTGTGGGCGTCTGCCTCCCGGCGAGATCGGCACACGTCCACGCCAACCGGAGCACCCGGTCATAGCCCCTCATCGAGATTGCGCCGCGTTCCAGCGATCGGTCGAGCGCAGCGCGCGCGTGGGGAGCGAGGCGCAGGCTGCCTCGCAGGTGCGGTCCGGCCACCTCGGCGTTCACCCTCCACTCGGTGCCTGCGAGGCGCTTGGCCGCGGCGGCACGAGCGCTCACAACGAGATCTTGAGCGGTGCGTGTCGACATGCCATCGGCCGGCCCCGATGCGCCAAGAAGCGCCGATGACGAGACTCTTGCCACCCGGAGTTGGATGTCCACCCTGTCCAGCAGTGGACCACTGAGCCTTGCGAGGTATCGCCTTCGCACTGAGGGAGCGCATGTGCAGTCTGCGCCGACCACGCCATCCATCCCACATGGACACGGATTGGATGCCATCACGAGCTGAAAGCGCGCCGGAAAATGTGCGGAGCCAGTGGCCCGGTGAATGACGATCTGCCCGGACTCCAGGCTCTGGCGCAGAGCATCGAGCACTGTTCGTGGAAACTCGGCGGCCTCATCGATGAACAAAACACCACCAGAAGCAAGGGATGCGGCACCCGGCCGGATAGTGCCGCTTCCCCCTCCGACAATCGATGGAACGGTCGCCGAATGGTGCGGGGCCTCGAGAGGCGGCCGCCGGACGAGTTCAGTGATCGTTCCGGCTGTGACAAGGGAGCGAATAGCCGTCACCTGCAACGCCTCATCGTCGGAAAGGTCGGGAAGGATGCCAGGCAGCCGAGAGGCCAGGAGGGACTTCCCTGCACCCGGCGGGCCAACTGCGAGCATATGGTGCCGGCCGGCTGCGGCCACCACGAGCGCTCTCACAGCATCAACCTGTCCCACCACATCGGCAAGGTCGGAGTAGTCGTTTGGTGACTCTGCCCGTTTGGTGGCCAGAATCGGCTCGAGCTCGGAGACCGTCACGTGCGCGCCGCACTTGGCAGCAACGGAGGAAAGGCTGGCAGCGCCGACCACGTCGATTTCTGCGACGAGCTCCGCCTCGGCCAGGTTGGCGAGCGGCACGACCACACGGCGAACTCCAGCGGCACGAGCGCCGAGAACGGCAGGCAACACGCCGAGAGTCGGCCGCAACCGCCCGTCGAGACTCAACTCGCCAAGAAAGACTACGCCGTCAACGACGGAGGCATCGACGACGCCCTGAGCGACAAGGAGCGCAACAGCAATGGCCAAGTCGAACCCCGAACCGGTCTTTCGAAGCGTCGCCGGGGATAGATTGGCAACGATCCGAGACATCGGGAAGCCGAGCCCTGAGTTGGTCAACGCCGACCGCACCCGATTTTTGGCCTCGTCGAGAGCTGCATCAGGAAGGCCGACAATGGCGAAATACGGCAACCCGTTCGAGATGTCCACCTCGACATCGATGACGTGAGTATCGACACCGACGACCGCGACCGAGCTCACTCGTGCGAGACCCACGATCACCCCACCGCTTTGCGATGGTCGATGAGGGCATTCGGGCCGACACCAAGCACGGAAATGACATCGATGCGAACCGCACCGAACGCGTAGTCGTGCACGTGTAGCCACTCACCGGCGAGCCCGCGGATGCGCGCGAGTTTGACCGGCCCGACGGCTTCGACCGGCAGCCCATATCGGTCGGTGGATCGTGTTTTGACCTCGACAAAAACTACTGCCTCCCCGTCGCGCGCCACGATATCGAGTTCACCCAGCGAGCATCGCCAGTTACGATCGAGAATCTCGTAACCGAGTTCGGTCAAGAAGGTAGTTGCAAGCTGTTCGCCAAGTCTGCCGAGTTGGTCTTTGTTGAGGCGTGTGGGTGGGTGTGCCATCCGCTCGGAGGCATCAACACTTGCTGCGGGTGTGGTTCTTGAAAATGTCATGCCACCAGAATGACCGGAATGACTGGTCAATGGCGCCAGTCAGCTGGCAGAACGGAACAACTTCATCGAAGAGGACATCTGTGAAGAAATGGCCTGGGCGGGGACCCAGCGCAGTGCACCCGGCCATCCAACGCCCAAGGCGAAGCAGCGAAGCAGCAAAGCAGCGAAGCCGCAACGCGAGCATCGACTATTCGTCGAGCGACAACTCGGTCGGCAATTCGAGCTCCTTGGCAGAAAGCTCCTCGACGTTGACATCTTTGAAAGTGAGCACCCGCACCGACTTCGCAAAACGGTTCGACCGGTACACATCCCAGACCCACACGTCGGTCAAGGTCAACTCGAAGTAGAAGTCGTTATCGGCCTCTTGCCGGACGAGTTGCACGTCGTTCGCCAGATAAAACCGACGCTCCGTCTCGATCACGTACTGAAACATACTGACGACATCACGGTACTCGCGATAGAGCGCAAGCTCCGCCTCGCGTTCGTAGTCGTCAAAATCCTCGTCATCCATCGTGCATTCATCCTAACGGGGTTATCGGCATCGATTGCCTTGCCCCAGTAAATGTTGAGCGGCGTGATCGAACGGCACGCAAGTCAGTGAATCCAGCTGAGGCGATGTTCCGCACATGGGCCATGCTCATGAATAGCGGCCTGATGATACGCCGAACCATAGCCCTTATGGCGCTCGAACCCATAGCCGGGAAAAGTGTCGTTGATAGCGACCATGTAATTGTCACGTTCCACCTTTGCAATCACCGATGCGGCCGCAACGGAAAGACAATCACGGTCCGCTTTGACGCGTGGTCGCACCTGCACTCCAGGCACATGCGGAGAGAGGTAGTCGAACGATCCATCCAGAATGACCACCGACCTGCTGAGTAATTCGTCGGGAATCCCAAGCGCATGAATCGCCGCAGCCGCAGCAACACCGAGCGAATGCATGATACCGGCGCTATCAACAGTACGCGCACCCACGAAGCCGACAGCATGCTTTGGAGCCCAGGCACCGATCGGCCCATACAGGCCCTCGCGCCGTTTGGCGGACAACAACTTGGAGTCGCGAATCCCAGCCGGGGGTTGGCCCACATCCTGCCCGACGGCAACGGCACCGACAGCAACCGGGCCAGCGATGGCACCTCGCCCAACCTCATCGACACCAATCGCAAACGGAGCGCCAGAAGCCAGCAGTTCCACCTCCCAGTCCAGGCTGGGCTCGATGACTGGCATTACTGAGACGAACTCGATGACGCCGATGCCGACTTCGACGACACGGCGTCCGGCACCGCGGCGAATACGGACGAATAGTTGTCGAGGCCCGTCCAGCGGGACACCGGCCACGAGATCACAACTGCTCGCCCGACCACGTTGGATAACGGCACGAACCCTCGGGTGGGCTTCGAGGTGTTCGCTCGCGAGTCGGCAGAATGCTCGCGATTGTCGCCCATCACCCAGATCGAGCCTTGGGGAACGTTCGCCGAGAACTCTTGGAGAGACGGTGCAACGCCCGGGTCCAGGTAGGTTTCGTCGATCGAGACACCATTGATCTGCAGCCGACCGCTCGCATCGCAACACTGCACTGTGTCACCAGGCAGACCGATGACTCGTTTCACCAGATATTCGTTCGACTCCTGGGCGCCAAGGCCGAACAGTGACGCGACTCCGTTGCCGACAACCGCCAATGGATTGGTGGATGCGGGCACCGGACCGGAATCAGTGAGCCATCCGCCCGGGTCTTTGAACACGACGATATCGCCCCGCTCGAGCCCGAAAACGTTGGGATACAAGTTGTTGACGATGATTCGGTCGTTGACGTCAAGGGTGGAGACCATCGACTCCGATGGCACGTAAAACGAACGGAACAGAAAGGTTCGCACCGCCCATGATGCGACGAGGGCGATCAGGACCACGATGACAAAGTCGAAGAGAAATGCAAGCACGCTGTTTCTCGGACGAAGGCGACGGCGCCTTTCTGCCCCCTGGGCCTCCCGCCGCGTCTGGGGAACGTCAGGCACTTGGATACCCCCGCCATCCTCGTGGTTCACAGCACGTCCTCACTTATGTAAAAGAATGCGTTCAAGTCTAGGCGCGCCCCGATAATCGGCCATGCATGTTGGCTGAATGCCGAGAAACACCGAAGCCCCGGACACGTGTGTCTCGGGGCCTCTCATGCCTGCCGCGGACGGCAGCGAAAAACTAACGCTTCTCTTTGATCTTGGCAGCTTTGCCGCGTAGCGAGCGCAGGTAGTAGAGCTTGGCACGGCGAACGTCGCCACGAGTGACGACTTCGATGCTCTCGAGGATTGGGGAGTGCACGGGGAACGTGCGCTCGACACCGACCTGGAAGCTGACCTTACGAACCGTGAATGTGGCGCGAATGCCATGCCCGGACCGGCCGATCACAACGCCCTGGAACACCTGCACACGGCTGCGCGAACCTTCGATGATGTTCACGTGCACCTTCACGGTGTCACCCACCCAGAACTCCGGGATGTCGGTACGCAGCTTTGGTGCGTCGAATTCGTCGAGGGTATGCATGGTAGTTCGCTCTCTGCGTCTGCATCGGGTCAGGCGCGGTTCAGATAAGTTAAGTTCAGAGTTTTGCTTCGGCATCGTGCCCACTCCCCCGAGGCAGAGTCTGGGCGCCGAAGCACAAAGACTCATTCTTGCACAGCCCGGCCAGCACCGCAATCGGGTGCAAACTTGGGCTAGTGCACCGCCTGTCGCACAACCGCCTTCAGCAGTGCAGGGAACTGGTTCTCATCAGCGATGGCGGTCTCGGGGTGCCACTGCACGGCCAATACGGGAGCCGTCTCGTGTACGACCGCTTCAATCACGCCGTCCGGCGCGGTGGCGATCGCGACAAGCCCTTCGCCGAGCCGCTCGATCGCCTGATGATGCGCACTGACGCTTGTGATCTGCGTGCCGAGTTCATCCGCCAGAGCCGAGCCCTCGGTGATGTTCACAGGATGCTCGACAAATGCGTCACGAATCGAGTCGAAATCGCGGTGGATGGTCCGGTCGCCTAGGTCGGTGGTCAAGGTTCCGCCAAGGGCGACGTTGATGATCTGCAGGCCGCGACAGATGCCGAGAACCGGCGCGCCTGCCGACACAGCATGCCGTACGATCTCGATCTGGTTTGCGTCAGCATTCGCAAAGTGCGCCCCCTCGCGCACATAGCCAGTCGGCGCCCCATAAAACTGTGGATGCACATCTTCGCCGCCGGCCACGAGCAGGGCGTCGGCACCCGCCACCTGCTCCTCGACCTCGGCGAGCGTCCCCTTCTCTGCATAGACGACGCGAGCATCCCATCCGGAATCGCGGGTACGCCGCACAATTCGCTCCGTCAGCTCCTTGCGAACAGCCTCATACGCGGGGTCATAGGTACGCACATCGGTGATGTCGAGGATCGCGAGCAGAGGCCTGCGTTCAGTCGTCAAGTCTGCGTCGCCGGAGGTATCGGCCAAAGAAGTCATCGCTCTAGTTTCGCACCTTGCGATGACGGTTGTGTAACGGGGTGTCACAGAACCCAACCCTGACACTGCCCTGAAAATCGCTGGCACCTTCGCCGCTGGTCGTCAGCCTATCCGCGCCCTATTGCCCGGAGGAAGATCCAGGGTCGTCCTCGACCTCGGGACCTGGCAGAAGATCTGGACGTATCGCGCGCGTACGCTCGATCCGCTGTTGCTGACGCCAGGATGCAATGAGCTTATGGTTTCCACTCAGCAGGACGTCTGGCACATCGAGTCCGCGCCACGTGGCAGGCTTCGTATAGCTCGGATATTCCAGCAAGCCGTCTTCATGCGATTCTTCGACAAGCGATTCGGGGTTTCCCACAACGCCGGGGACGAGTCGGCCAACCGCTTCCACGATGGCAAGCGCCGCAACTTCCCCGCCATTGAGCACATAGTCCCCGATGCTCATGGTCACCGTCCGAGCCCGGTTCGTCGTGTCGTCGATGACGCGCTGGTCGATGCCCTCATACCGACCGCAACATATCACGATGTGGTCTTCGCGGGACAGCTGGCGAGCGGCAGTCTGTGTAAATACCTCGCCTGCAGGAGATGTGAAGATGACAAGCGGATCGCCCGTCGGCGAAAGACCGATAATTCGATCGAGCGCGCGGCCCCAGGGCTCGGGCTTCATCACCATGCCGGCGCCGCCACCATAGGGAGTGTCGTCAACTGTGCGATGTCTGTCATCGGTATAGTCACGCAGGTCGTGGATCCTGAGATTCAGTATCCCTGCCTGGTTGGCTTTACCGATCAATGAGACGTCTAGCACGTCGAAGAAATCGGGAAAAATCGTGACGATATCAACCCGCATGGGGGTTCGCCGTCGATTCGGTAGCCGACGTTCCTGAGGCCGAAGAAGTCGAAGTATCTGGGAGCGACGAATCGGGAACGGCCGAATCGGAGGGGATGGATGCTGCACCAGCGGCAGTCGCCGAGTGAGCGGCCGCCGACTGAGAAGGCTCGTCCTCGTCATCTATCGTCTCGAAAAGCCCGAGCGGCGGAGTCACTATGACCCGCCCGGCGGCAATGTCCACCTCAGGAACAAACGCTGCGACGAACGGCACTAGCACCTCGCGGCTCTCCCCGGTGGCGTCGTCCAAGACACGAACGGCAAGCAAGTCTTGAGCGGGCATGTGCTCGACCGCGGCGATTTCCCCGACGAGGACGCCGTCGCGGTATACGTCTAGGCCGACAAGCTGATGGTCGTACCAGGCGCTCGGCTCGTCGGGTAGTTGCGTCTCATCTTGATCGAGCAACAAGATGGCTTTCACCGCCGATTCCGCGGCCGTGCGGTCGGGAATCTCTTTGAAAAACGCGACTGGATGCGAGTTGTACCAACGTAGCTCGGCGAGCGTGATGGTCGTGTTGAACCACGGCGAGGTTTCGGGAACCTGCATGTGGAACTGCGCCCCCGGCACGAAACGTGCCTTCGGGTCGTCCGTGTACAACTCAAGCTTGATCCCACCTTTGAGACCGTGCGCCTTGGTCAACCGGGCGACACGAAGCCTCAACATGACGCTAGACACCGACTAGAAGTCGGTGTCTACGACGTCTACCCGCACACGGCGCGATCCGGCGAGCGCCGAAACGAGAGTGCGGATGGAGGTCGCAGTGCGCCCCGACCGACCGATGACTCGGCCAAGGTCGTCTGGGTGGACGCGAATTTCGACGAGATCCCCACGGGATGTCGACTTCTCAGAGACGACCACGTCATCTGGGTTGTCGACGATTCCCTTGACGAGATGCTCAACAGCGGGTGCAAGCTGGGTCATAAAGGTTACGCCTCGACGGGGGCTTCGGCGGGTGCCTCAACTTCTGCTGCAGGCGCTTCGGCCTCGGCTGCAGGCGCTTCGGCTTTCTTCTCAGGCTTGGGCCTGACAACCGACTTCTTTGCCGCATCGATGACAAACTCAGCCTTGGGCTCTGCAACACGAACCGTGTTCTTGGCACCCTTTTCGCCCTTGTAGATGCCCCAGTCGCCGGTGAGCTTGAGGATGGCGAGCACATGTTCTGTCGGCTGCGCGCCAACAGAGAGCCAGTACTGCGCGCGCTCGGAGTTGACCTCGATGAACGAGGGATCTTCGGTGGGATGGTACTTGCCGATTTCTTCGATCACACGGCCGTCGCGCTTTGAGCGCGAGTCCGCAACGACGATGCGGTAAAACGGGGCGCGGATCTTGCCGAGGCGCTTCAAACGAATTTTGACGGACACAATTCTCCTGTATGTCAGTTGGTGTGCGAACTGTGTGACGGCCTGGAGTGGGGATACCACGCCATCGAAGCTCAATGGGTCATGCAGGCACTGGATAGAGGGTCGAGCCTCCTGTATGACAACAACGCCCCATTCTGCCACACTTTGCCCAGTACCGCTAACACCCCGCGTGCCTGTTCCTCATAGCTTTCGCGGACGGACGAATACATCGGAACCCTTTTCTCGGCATATTGTGTCAATCTGTGTCGAGCGTGCGTCATTTCGCTCGGGCTCTGCGCAATAATCGCAGTGTGGAGATCACTTTTGCATCGTCGCAGCGATCGACAATCGGTGTGGAATGGGAGCTAGCTCTCATCGACCGTGCTACGCGCGCCCTCGTCGCCGACGGTCACGAGGTGATCGCCGAGCTCAGCGCACGCCAGCCAGCACTCGCGCCGCGACTGAGCAAAGAGCTCCTGCTCAACACCGTTGAAATCGATACCGGAATCCACTCACGGGTGGCATCCGCGGTCGCCGAACTCGCATCCATCGGCAGCGCCGTCGGTGGCGTAGCGCACGAACGCGGACTTCGCCTGATCGGCGCGGGCACGCATCCATTCGCCATTGCCGCCGACGAACCCGTCACATCCAGCAAACGCTACGACCGCCTCATCGAGCGCACCCAATGGTGGGGACGATCGATGCTGATTTACGGCATTCATGTACATGTGGGTGTGGAGCGTCGCGACGCGGTCTTCCCCATCATCCAGGGCCTGCTGCCATATATCCCCCATTTGTTGGCGCTCAGTGCTTCCAGCCCATTCTGGGAAGGCACCGCAACAGGCTATGCTTCGAACCGCACCATGCTGTTTCAACAACTTCCGACAGCGGGCCTGCCCTACGCGTTCGACACCTGGCAGCAATACGAGGCGTACATCGCAGATCTTTTTGCGTCGGGAACCATCGAGGCGCCTACCGAGAATCGCTGGGACATTCGCCCGGCAGCGCACTTCGGCACCGTGGAACTGCGCGTGAGCGACGCGGTAGCCACGATTCGCGAAATCGCGGCGATCACCGCGCTGACGCAGTCACTCGTCGACTGGCTGTATGGCGAAGTCATCGCGGGTAATCCAGTCATACGCCTCTCCCCGTGGCAGGTGCGCGAGAACAAGTGGCGAGCCGCCCGATTCGGCGTTGCTGCAGATGTCATCACAGACAGCGAGAACACTCAGGTTCCGCTGCTCGACTCGCTCCGCGGGCTTGTGGAGACACTCTCTCCGACCGCCGAGCGCCTTGGTTGCCTCGCTGAATTGAACGATGTCATCGCACTGGCGACGGACGGGCCAAGCTACCTCAGACAGCTCGCTGTCGCCGAAGCAGCCGACCATCAACTGTCTGCGGTAGTCGACAGCCTTGCGGACGAGTTCGAGCACTCCATTTCGCGCTCTACGACCTAGCGCTTGAAGATCCCGCCGAGGCCCTCGAGCGCCTTCAGCGCTGCCTCATCGAGCTGCGGGGCACCGGGAGCAGGCTGACCGCCTGAACCTGAGGCAGCCCCAGTTCCGAACGCTGAACCCGATGGAGACGGCGCGGCAGGGGTGACCCCGCCGGCACGACGCTCCCTGAGCGCCCGCTCTTCTGCGGCGCGCTTCGCCGGGTTGCCCGACTTGCCCTTGACCTTCGGCGACTTCTGCTGTCTGGCCTTTCCCGCCCCTCCAAAGCCGATTGGCCCCATCCCCGGGACCTGGGGAACGCCACCTCGGGAAACCGTCTTCATCATCTTGGCCGCCTGCTCGAACCGGCTGATCAACTGGTTGACGTCGGTGACAGTGGTGCCCGATCCATGCGCAATGCGCAGCCGACGAGAGCCGTTGAGTACCTTGGGGGTACGACGCTCGGAAGGTGTCATCGATTGGATGATCGCCTCCGTGCGGGTCAGCTCGCTCTCGTCAAAATTTTCGATCTGATCGCGAAGCTGGCCGGCCCCCGGCATCATCGCAAGCATCTTCTTCATCGAACCCATGTTCTTGAGTTGCTGCATCTGGCCGAGGAAATCTTCGAGGTCGAACGTCTCGTTCGCCATCTTTTCCGCCATGGCGCGAGCTTGATCTTCGTCGAAGACCTTCTGCGCCTGCTCGATAAGGGTGAGTACGTCACCCATATCGAGAATGCGACCAGCCATCCGGTCGGGGTGGAACACCTCGAATTCGTCGAGACGCTCGCCTGTAGACGCAAACAGAATGGGCCGCTTTGTCACGCTCGCCACCGAGAGCGCCGCGCCACCGCGTGTGTCGCCATCGAGTTTCGTCAGCACAACACCGGTGAAGTCGGCACCTTCGAGGAACGCCTCAGCAGTCGTGACGGCATCTTGACCCGTCATGGCATCCATGACGAACAAGACCTCGTCGGGATTGACGGCCTTGCGAATATTGGCGGCCTGCTTCATCAGTTCGGCGTCGACACCGAGGCGACCCGCGGTGTCCACGATCACGATGTCATGCAATTTGGCGGTCGCATGAGCGATCGCGTCGCGAGAAACCCGAACCGGGTCGCCGACCCCGTTACCAGGCTCGGGCGCGAACACCGGAACGCCCGCCTGCTCGCCGACTGCCTTCAGCTGATCCACGGCGTTGGGGCGCTGCAGGTCCGCTGCAACAAGCAGTGGAGTGTGCCCCTCGCCCTTCAGCCACGTGCCGAGCTTGCCAGCGAGGGTCGTCTTGCCCGCACCTTGAAGGCCGACGAGCATGACCACTGTCGGCGGGGTCTTGGCGAATTGGATGCGCCGGGTTTCGCCGCCGAGGATATGGATGAGCTCGTCATTGACGATATGGACGACTTGCTGTGCAGGGTTGAGCGCCTGATTGACCTCATCGCCAAGTGCACGCTCACGCACCTGCGCGGTGAATTCTTTGACAACGCTCAGCGCGACATCGGCGTCAAGCAGGGCTCGCCTGATCTCGCGCACTGTCGTATCGACGTCCGCGGCGGAGAGCTTGCCCTTCGCACGAAGGTTCTTGAATGTGTCGGCGAGACGACTCGAAAGATGAGAAAAAGCAGCCATGGTGAATCAAGGCTAACCGATTAGCCGCCTCACATACAGCGATGCCGCCGCGAGTGTGACTCGCGGCGGCATCTGAACCGGTGTTTTGCCTTCTGCTAGCCGAAAATGGCCCGCATCTCTTCGTAGCGTTCGGCGGGAACCTGCTTGGAGTTGGCGAGCGCGTCTTGAAACTCGACCCTCGCAATATCGGTGCCGTGCAGGGCGACCATGTTGCCCCATCCTTCGTCTTTGACCAGGTCGACAACTGCCATACCGAGTCGCGTGGCGAGAACACGATCGAATGCGGTTGGTACGCCACCGCGCTGGATGTGGCCGAGCACTGTCGAGCGGGTCTCGATTCCAGTGCGCTCCTCGATCATCGGGGCGAGTACTTCAGCAATGCCACCAAGACGTGGCCGGTGGAAGCCATCGAGGCCCTTGTCCGAGAACGCCTCATCCATATCCGGCAGCTTGAAGCCCTCGGCGACAACGACCATTGGTGCGCGTCCGCGATCGCGGACATGTTCGACCCAAGCGCAAATCTGCTCCAGGCTTTCTGTGTGCTCAGGGATCAGGATGACGTGTGCGCCGCCCGCGGTTCCGGCGTGCAACGCGATCCACCCTGCATGCCGGCCCATGACCTCGAGAACCATGCAACGCTTGTGCGAGTTGCCCGTGGTGCGCAACCGGTCGATGGCCTCGGTAGCAATCTCCACCGCGGTGTCGAACCCGAAGGTGTAGTCGGTTGCGTCGAGGTCGTTATCGATGGTTTTTGGCACACCGACGATGTGGATGCCCTCGTTATACAGTCGCTGGGAAGCCGCGGCCGTGCCCTCGCCGCCAATGGCGATCACCGAGTCGATACCAAGCCGGTCCAACGTCTTCTGAATGTTCGCTCCACCGCCGTTCGGACCTTCGTACGGCCCGAATCGACTCGTGCCGAGAATGGTGCCGCCTTCGCGAGCAAGACCTCGGATGTCTTTGCGATCGAGTCGAATGGTCTCGCCGTGGACGAGCCCCCACCAACCGTCGCGGAACCCGACAAATTCTTGATCGTTGAGTGCTGTGCCCTTCAGGACTGCGCCCCGAATGACCGCATTGAGACCGGGGCAGTCGCCTCCGCTCGTGAGAATGCCAATTCGCTTCATGCCTATAAACGCTAGTACACCGCGACCGACGAAGAAGACAAGGATGTGAGACGACACACAATGGTTGTGCGTCTTTGCTTCAAACAGCGGTGGGGTTGCTCTCATATCCACCTCGATACAGTGGAGACATGTTGCCTGCCCAATCGCTGATCTCATGGTTCGACGCACATGGGCGATCGTTGCCATGGCGGGGAGAGAGCGCGACCCCTTGGCGAGTGCTCGTCAGCGAGTTCATGCTGCAGCAGACCCCGGTGAATCGGGTGATTCCCCGATTCCTCGGCTGGATGCAACGGTGGCCGACCCCCGCTGATCTCGCTGCGGCCACGGGCGCGGAGGTTTTGCGCGAGTGGGCGAACCTCGGGTATCCGCGTCGGGCGCTATGGCTTCGCGATGCCGCAGAGCAAATCGAGTCCAAACACGCTGGCTCGGTACCCGACAACCTCGACGACCTTCTGCGATTGCACGGCGTTGGCGACTACACGGCCCGTGCCGTCTTAGCATTCGGGTTCGGGCAGAAAGTTCCGGTGGTCGACACCAACGTGCGCCGTGTGCTCGCTCGCGTCGATCGTGGAGTCGCAATCTCTCCGGTTCGAACCCGCACAGACATGACCGAAGTGGCCGCAAGCCTGCCAGAGAAAAGCGCATGTGCGGCCAAGGCTTCTCTGGCCTATATGGAGTTCGGAGCACTCGTATGCACCGCGCGCGCTCCCCTGTGCGATTCATGCCCGATAACGAACGCCTGCGCTTGGCGCGCGGCAGGGTACCCGGCCGGATCCCAGGCGACGCAGACCCGGCAGAAGGCCTACATCGGCAGTGACAGGCAGGTACGCGGACGCATTCTCGCGATGCTCCGGAATGCCGATGACGCCCTGCGCATCGACGAAAAGGTCTTGGGCTGGCCCGATGCCGCTCAGGTAAGCCGAGCCGTGCACTCGCTCTTCGCAGACGGCTTGATTAGTTCTGGGCCCGCAGACACATGGAAATTGCCGGAATAATATATCAATCGAACATCATGTGTTCATATTTCACGGGTACATCACGATGTGGAATTGGATATTAAGGCCGTGGCCTGCCTGTGGAAAGCAAGAGTTCCACAGGCAGCCCGAGCCTTATTCCCTACTTAGCTGCTTCATACGCCGCGCGCACGGTGGCTGCGATGCGGCCGCGCTCGGAGACGGGAACGCCGTTCTCCCGTGCCCACTGACGAATGGCAGCGACATCTGAACTGGAGTCCTTCGCACGACGGTGGCCCGTAGACGCGGCGGTTGGGACCTTGCGGGACTTTGCAATATACGGGGCAAGCACCGACTCGAACTGAGCGGTGTGCTCAGCAGTAAGGTCAATCGCGTACGTCACCCCACCGACGGAATAGACAAACGTCCCGCCCTCGCCCTCGGCGATGTAGGTCCCGTCGATGTCATCGATAAGTGTGATTTTCTGTGCCATATGTCAATTGCTCCTCAACTTGCGTACCAAATCACGGCAGAAGCCAAGGATATCCGAACCAAAGGCGAAGAGGAAGTATTTGGAATTCAATTTGACGTAACTCACATGTTCTACCCAGCCGCGGGGATTGTGAGCGCGGGGAACGACGGAACGATATATTATGCAATCGATGCGGAAAGCGCCTGGTCAAGATCGGCGATCAGGTCGTCAGCATCCTCAATTCCTACAGACAATCGAATCAGGGAATCGGGTACTCCTGCCTTTTCCCGCTCAGCGGCAGACACGCCCACCTGAACAGTCGAGGCAGGGTGGATGGCAAGCGAGCGAACGTCACCGATATTGGCAAGATGACTGAATATCTGCAGAGACTCGATAAATCGAACCGCTGCATGGTATCCACCCGCATGAACGAAGGAGAAAACTGAGCTGCCGCCCCGCGGGAGATATTTCTCGACCAGTTCTCGTTCTCCCGGTGCGCTACCGGAATAGTGCACGCTCGACACCCGCGGGTCTTCACTCAAGAACTCGATCACCCGTGCCGAATTCGCGACATGTTGACGCATCCGCAGGCTCAAAGTCTCGAGTCCTTGCAGAAGCAGAAACGAATTGAATGCCGAGGCACTTGGGCCGAAGTCCCGCAACACCGTTATACGCAATCGCACGCTATAGGCAAGACCACGGTCTCCGAATCGGGTCCAGAAGTCCCTCCCGCCGAACTCGTCGACCGGTTCCGTGAATCCGGGCCACTTCTGCGGCTGCGCACCGAAATCGAATCGTCCCGAATCCACGATGATTCCCCCAACCGCCCTCCCGTGACCGGCAAGGAATTTGGTTGTCGAATGGACGACGATGTCGGCACCATACTCGATCGGGCGCAATAGATATGGGGTCGCCAAAGTGTTGTCTATCACTAAAGGAACCCCGACCTCGTGCGCAACTGCGGCAACGGACTCGATATCGAGCACACGGCCGAGGGGGTTGGCGATGCTTTCAGCGAAGAACGCGCGCGTCTCTGGGCGCGCCGCAGCCCGCCATGCAGCAGGATTGTTGAGGTCGTCGACGAGGGTTAGCCCGATGCCGAGTTCGGAGAATCGTTGCTGAAGCAGCGTGAGACTACCGCCATAAAGGTGGCTGGAGGCCACGACATGGTCGCCTGTTCGCACCAGGTTGAGCAAGGCAAGTGTGGTTGCGGCCTGCCCGCTACCGACGGCGATGGCACGCAACCCGCCCTCGAGGCTGGCGATTCTGCGCTCGACCGCGGCGTTGGTCGGATTGGCCCCTCTTGCGTAAGAGAAGTCGTCCAAGTTGTCGAGTGAGAAGATATTCGCTGCGGTTTCTGCATCGGTGAACACAAAGCTCGTGGACTGGTAGATCGGGGGGATACGCGCTCGATAGTCGCCGTCGAGGCGTTCGCCCGAGTGGATCTGTTTGGTATCGAAACTCCACCGGCTCTCGTCCGGCGCCTCACGTGTCACGTGTCCATGTCCCTTCGGATCGTCGTCTGTGCAGCTACAGTGCCGCCTTGTGTCAGATTACCCGGATCGGCTGCACGTCGCCGCCGCGTGACGTCACGTTTCCAATTACTGTTCGCCACGTACAGTAATTACGTGCATAATAGGAGTCAGACACCTCATCAAACGAACGAGAGATGATGAATCCGATTTCAGCAGCCCACAACACCGAGCACTCAACCGACCGAAGCGTCACATCCGCTCCGGCCACTGCGACCGCAATCGCGTCCGCTCGCTCGGCCGACCGCATCGCAGAATTGCTGAGCGCATATGAGACGAAGTGGGTGTTCGGAGTTCCTGGCGCAAAAATCGACCCACTTCTCGACGCGCTCCTCGATGCCGGGCCCGAACTCATCGTCTGCAGGCACGAGCAGAATGCTGCCTTCATGGCCGCCGCGGTTGGTCGCCTCACCGGAAAGCCCGGCGTCGTGCTCGTCACCAGCGGACCAGGCACAAGCAATCTCGCAACCGGGCTTCTTACCGCCACCACAGAAGGTGATCCCATGGTCGCACTGTGTGGCGCGGTGTCCCGCGCTGACCGGCTCAAGCGCACTCACCAATCGATGGATGCCGTCAGCCTGCTTTCCTCCGTCACCAAGACGGCGGGAGAAGTCAGCGTTGCCGACAACGTGCCTGAGGCGGTGGCCAACGCTTTCCGGATGGCGGCACAGGAGCCTCGCGGGGCGACCGCCGTGGTGTTGCCCTACGACGTGCTGCTCGAGCAAACAAACGTTCGCATGACAACGCCGCACTGGGCCGCCAAGCTGGGCGTGCCGCCGGAGGATTCGTTGAGTGCGGCGGCAGAGCTTCTTCGCAACGCCGAGTTTCCCGTCATCCTCGCGGGAGCACGATCGAGTTCCGACCGGGCCGCCGCTGCATTGCATCGTCTGCTTGACGTTACCGAACTGCCCGTCGTAGAGACCTTCCAGGCGGCAGGAGTGATCACGCGCGAACTCGAAGACCACTATCTTGGCAGGGTTGGGCTGTTTCGAAACCAGCCGGGAGATATTCTGCTCGATCGAGCAGACCTCATCCTCACTATCGGATACGACTTCGTCGAATACGAGCCGGCGAAATGGAACCGAGACCGCCAGCGCCGCGTGATCCACCTCGACGAAATCGCCGCCGATCTCGACGATTACTACCGGCCGACTCTCGAGTTGCGGGGAGACATCGCCGACACAATCGATGCCCTCGGCCACCACATCCGTGGCCTCTCCCTTCGCCCAGCAGCCTCAGCCGAGGTGGCCGAACAGCGCAACCGGCTTACTGAAGCAGATGCGGTCACATTCCCAACCGATGAGTCCGCGGGCATCCATCCGGCCGCCCTCACTCTCGAACTGCGCCGGGTGACGCCGGACGACGCAACCGTGTTGTGCGATGTCGGCTCGAACTACATCTACATGGCTCGCCACTTCCGTACGTATCATCCCCGCACTCTTCTGTTTTCGAACGGCCAGCAGACGCTCGGCGTCGCCCTTCCGTGGGCGATCGCAGCGGCGCTCGTTCGCCCAGACGCACCGGTGGTTTCGGTCTCAGGGGATGGAGGATTCTTATACTCGGCCATGGAACTGGAAACCGCCGTTCGACTGCACACCAACTTCGTGCACGTCATTTTCAACGACGGGACCTATGACATGGTCGCCTTCCAGCAACTCGGCAAGTACGGTCGTTCCAACGGCATCCAGCTTGGCGACTACGATGTGGTCAAATATGCCGAATCGTTTGGCGCTCACGGCTATCGCGTCGATCGCCTCGCCGACTTCGCAGATGTGTTCGCCGCGGCGCTCGCCGAGGATGGCCCGAGCATCATTGATGCTCGCGTCGATTACCGGAACAACTTGACAGACCTGATGACCGACCTAGAAAGCGACGTGTTGCAATGACATCTCCCATCTCACATCTCCCGGTATCGCGTCACGAGATTTTCCAGACGAGCTTGATGAGTGCGCTGCTCGATGGGGTGTACGAGGGCGAGACTTGTGTGCGCGACCTGCTTGGGCATGGCTCGTTCGGGATCGGTACCTTTGATGCGCTTGATGGCGAAATGGTGATCCTGGGCGGAACGTGTTACCAACTGCGCGGCGACGGCGGAGCCCATCTGGGAAACCTGGACGACTACACGCCGTATGCGGTCGTCACCAACTTTGTGCCCCACATTGAGGCCGATATGCCGCCCAACAGTTCGCGAGCCGAGGTTTCAGAAATCATCGATCATATGACGATGTCGGAGAACTACATGTACGCGTTGCGCATTGAGGGTGAATTCGCTTCGGTGAAGACGCGTACGGTCGTCAAACAGTCGAAGCCGTATCGGCCAATGGTGGAGGCAACCGACGACGACAACGTCATCATTCATGAGAACGTCCGCGGAGTTGTGGTCGGGTTCCGCACACCCCTCTATGAGCAAGGCATCGGGGTTCCTGGATGCCACGCACATTTCATCACTGAAGACCGCACAGCGGGCGGGCATATCCTCGACTTCCAGCTGGTCTCGGGCAGGGCGGCTTTATGCCTCGGCACCGACATCCGGCTGCAGTTGCCCCTGACGGATGCGTTCCGTGACGCGAATCTGACTCCAGACGATCTCGGCGCGCAGCTCGCGAAGACTGAGTCACACACGCACTAACGAGTCGCAGGCCGAAAGGCGCAGACAGCTTTGGGGGCTGTTCGCCGGTTGAGGGTTAGTCCTTCAGTTCGACTGATTATTGATGAGGCGGTGGCGCCGGGAGTTGACACGACCTGCCACATGCGGTGCCTGCTTGGCGCCAGTGTGGGCTGAATGTCCGACACCACATTATCCGACGTCGCGGCGGGCACGGTGATCAGCCACCGACGCCCGCCGCTTCGCGCGGCCTGTTCCTTTGGGCCTAGTCCTTGACGACCGGCGTTCGACGGGCCAGCCGCAGGGCGATTACGGCAACCACGGCCCCGGCACCGAGTGTGCCGAACCCTACGCCGAGCATTGGCAGAGGTCCGATGCGCGATTGACCGGTGTTTGCAAGGCTCGTTGCTGGCACCTCACTCGTCTTGGATGGTGTCTCGATCGGCGGCACCGTCGCCGACTTAGAAACCGGCGCTGCGACGAGCGTCACCTCATCGGTTTGGCCATAGTTGGCCGCCCATCCTGAGCTCGACTCTGTCGGCGGGATGGTCTCGACCCAAACGTAGTACCCCGGTTTTGTCACCGTTAGACCCGGCGTCACGGCTGTACCGTTTCCCATAACCGTGGTCGTCACGGTGCCGACCACGGGGATCTGCCCCGCAGGCAGGATCACCTCCGCATTGTGCGGCTCGGCGTTGACGAGAAGCTCCGGCTGGCGGGGCAGCGGACCATACAAGGTTGAGGTGATGACGAGTTCCCCATCCGGGTCGTTGCCCGAGACAGTGAGAGTGTCGGTGATGGTCTCTCCTGGCCCTACCATCGCGCTCGACGTCACGGTTGTGACCTGTGGCTGATGGACACGTCGACTTATCTCGGTCTCAGACGCCCAGTCTGAGTGCCACGCTTCAGTGAATTCAGTGGCCGCGATCTTCTCCGTCCATACGTAGTAGCCCGGCTCAACTACTTCGAGAGCTTCAGTTGTCACTGTGGCATCACCGACGACTTCCGTACTCACCGTTGCTACCTCCGGCGTGCCTTCCGGCACGGGTGCCGCCGACTTCATGTGATCGGGATTCGCGACAAACTGGGGAGGCTCAGCTATCGGCCCCCACAACGTGGATTCGACCACCAACGCTGTCGACGGTTCGTTGCCTGCCACGACAATCACGTCGGCCACTGATTCCCCCACGTCGATGCGCGGGTGCGTTGTCGCGGTTGTCACTGTTGGTTGCCAAGGAACAAATGTTTGCTCTCGTGCTTCGTGCAACAATGCGGACCAGTCGGCCGCAAAATACTGGCGGTAATCGTTTGGCTGGTCGTTGACGTTCAGTTCAACTACTGGATAGTAGTAACCGGACTGCTGCGCCGATCTATCGGCCCGCACCGTGACCGTGCCCTCCCCCTTCACGGTCACCTTCTTGGTCGTATATGGCTGTGTGGCGGGCACCGCCGACCGTTCAGGCAGCGGCGTCTGAGAGAAATACCACGACACGGAGAACACTGCTGGCACCGCATTGCCCGATTCCTTTGGCCAAAGCTGTCCATCGGGGAGGACGACATCTATGGTGTCGGTGAGAGCCTCCCCGATGCGCGCATGCGAATTTGCCACGGTTGTGGCGGTGGGGGTGACACTCCATTCGCCCACCTGCACCTCTGAGTGCGAGCTGATGGTCTCCGGTTCCGACGTAGCGGTGTGCACCTGAGAGTTGCCCGGCGGCGTGGAGATCACCGCGTGGCCCCTCGGTGCGTCATCGTAGCTGGCGGTGACAGCCACGGTGCCACCTCCGCTGGCAAGCGTGAACCGGGTAGCGCCCGACGCGTCTGGATCGACCACCGTTGTCTTCGTCCCAGTAGCATTCCACGTCGCGTCCCCCGATAGCGTGAGAGTAATTGGAACGCTTTGACGTTTGCCTGGTGCCGACGTGGCGTGGATCTTCGACACACTGCCTGAACGGTTGTCGGCGGCAATGTTGATGGTCGGGTCCTCCAGATGCCACGGCCCGTAGGCGTCCTGTGCCTCTTCGATGAACTGGTCTGAGAGCTCGAGCGTGCCCTCCCTTGCGAGTCCGTCAACGGCACCACGGATCGTCGACCTGCCGGCATCCCATACCGACGTTGTGTCAAGAAGTTCGTGCACAGCCAACGCAATTGCTGCGTGAGTTTTGCTGCTCGACGAGTCGCCATACTTGCCAATGATGTATGCCGCCTTTCGATGCGCCGAACTGGTGCGCTCAGTCAATTCCCCTTTCTTGTCTGACGTCACTGGGACGCCTAATTCAATGCAGAACCAAGGCACCTCAGAATTCGCCTTGTCGAACGAGCCCATCCACACATTTGTCACGGTGTGGCCATCGGACGTACCGTCTAGCAGGTAGCCGAGGCGCCGCGATTCTACATATGGGTCGGCGTATGCCGCGGATCCACAGATAGCCAGAAACACGACGAGCACGCAGCTCAGCACGGCCCGGATTGTGCCACGGGCACCATGGATCCGCATTCGACGTGACCGTGCTGTGGCTGCCGAACGCGGCTTGGTCTTCAGGCCGCCCGGCACGTAATCGTGATATTTCATTGGTGTTCCCCTCATGGTCGAGCACAGGTGTGTGTTCAGAAACTGTGCCCGATTTGCTGAAGGGATATCGCCGGAAGTAGGGCGTCACGGAATAGTTGCGCCTCATGTCGGGCTTGTGGGGAACAAACCGTGCCTGCTGCGCTCACGCGCCGGGCGTGGTGCCACCGAACTCCACGGGGACCCACAAGCCCTCACAGAGTGCGAACCAAAACGGGACGAATAGAACAAGGGACCGGCCAGATAACTAGGTTTTTGGAGTCCTTAGTTATTGGGACCCTTTTAGGAATTAATCCCTACCCAGAACCCCAACCAGATGCCGAGACCGAGGACAACGACACCAAGAGTCGCCAAGACTGGGCTGGCCATGCCAAACAGCAAAATAGCGGCACCGACAAATGCGAGGGCGCCTGCAGCTCGCAACAGGTGACGTTCCGCCAGCTGTTGTTCGTCCAATACCGGTTTAGATCTTGACATAGCAAACGCTCGATTCCCTCAATCCGCTTCTTGCCAAAACCCTCTATGGTTCGGCAGGCATCAGCAGAGCTATTGGTGCAGGTGCTGCAAGCATGCGAAGCAAATGAGTGGGTCCGACCACTATGGTCACCGCGACACGCCTAATACCAATTATAAAGTCGTTACTACCGATGCTCACGACCTTATCTTGCCGCCACCAATAGTAGTTAGCAATGACGAAGTAGGCACTGAGCTTAGCCCCCCCCCAGCGGAGGCAACAGCGTACTGAAGCCGAGCGGTCAGGAAAGCGGTCGAGGTGTTGAAGCCCTCAACAACGATTTAGTCATCCATGCTTGCTTGCGAACTTTGTGCCATCGTCCCTCGCTCGGCGATAGGTTTCGAATTCGGATACTTTGCCGCAAGGCCTTCGAGTAGGCGTATTTCCGAATCGTGGCTGCCCGGTTTACGTAGGATGATCCCTACTCCCGCCGCTTCGAGTAGCGATTACGGGGGCGAACCGTTCTCTAGACTGGGATGCTCCTGTTGCGAGTGACAGAACGACGGCAATTTCGACGAAGCTTACCCGCGTAGATGTTTTAGGAAGGTAAACGATGAGGCAGGATAGCAAGAAGTTGTTTGTGTGGGCTTCGGATATTGCAGATAACACGCTTGAACAGGCGAGGGTGACGGCGACGTTGCCGTTCATTTTTCCGCATGTGGCGTTGATGCCTGACGCACATTTGGGTAAGGGTGCAACGGTGGGGTCGGTGATCCCGACTGAGCGTGCGGTGATCCCTGCGGCGGTTGGTGTGGATATTGGTTGTGGGATGATCGCGGTGCGAACCCAGTTCACGGTCAAAGATCTGCCGGAGGATCGTAGAGCGGTGCGGGAGGCTATTGAGGCTGCTATTCCACTCTCGGCAGGCAAGTACAACACGTCTCTCACGGATTCGGCCAGGGATCGGGTTGAGGCGCTTACCGAGTTAGCTGAGAAGTACGGTTTCGATCCTTCCAGTTATGCTCCGAATTGGGCGTTACAACTAGGCACACTCGGTTCAGGTAATCACTTCATTGAGATCACTGCCGATGAGAACGACGACGTGTGGTTATTCCTGCACTCCGGGTCGCGTGGTATTGGGAACAAAATTGCCCAACACCATATCAAGGTTGCGCAGGAGCAGATGGCAAAGTGGTGGATCAGGTTGAGAGATGACGACCTTGCTTACCTTGTGCAGGGGACGAAAGAGTTCTCCCGGTACATGGCCGAGTTGCATTGGGCGCAGGAGTTCGCTTTGCAAAATCGTGCCGAGATGATGGACCGGGTTGTTACCGCATTCGAGGTGTGGACTGGTCAGGCTGTGGAGCGGCTTGAGACGATACAGTGCCACCACAACTACACGTCCCTTGAGACGCACTTTGGTCGTGAACTGATTGTGTCGCGCAAGGGTGCTATCGACGCACACGAGGGGGTGATGGGCTTGATCCCTGGCTCCATGGGTACCGCGTCCTACGTGGTGGAGGGTAAGGGTAACCGGCTTGCCCTATGTTCCGCGCCGCATGGTGCCGGACGTGACTACTCGCGCTCACTGGCTCGAAAAACATTCACCATGGCACAGCTCGAAGAATCCATGCAAGGCATCGAGTACCGGCACACGGACGCATTCATTGACGAGATCCCCGCCGCCTACAAAAACATCGACGTAGTGATGAACGACTCCGCGGACTTGGTGTCGATCCGGCACACATTACACCAACTCGTCAACGTGAAAGGCGACTAATGAGCACTAAACCCAGAACGCCCCGCCACTTCCCGAAGATCAAGGTTCAGGGTGCCGCAAGGCGGAGACGTGCACCATTCGACCGCGTGACAGGTCGGTTCGATGCGCTCGCTGCGGCAGTGACGCATGTATCCGCGATTATCGCGGGTTTAGTGAGCTGCGTGTCAGTGCCTCGTCGTAGCGTTTGAAGCATGATTGACTGGGCATTTTTCGCAGCGTTGTTGGCTACCGGCGGCACTATTTGGCAGGCATATCTTTCTATCTCTGCTGCAATTCACGGTGCCGGCTACCTGGTAGCGCTGAATAGCCTGACCCAAGAGCAGGTTGCGAAGACGAAGTCAGACTTTCCGCACTGGTGGGAGTTCCGCCAACGACGCATCGCTGTAAAGATGAAGGTCGCAGAGGTGCACGAAACTGTCCTGAGCGAGGAAGAACTGCAGTATGACCGTCATCTTGATTATGCGGCATACTCGTGGTTCATGATGGTCTTCGCGGCCGGATTTTCGCTGGTCGCGACCTGGCCGTTTTAGGCCAAACAATTAATTTGTGTCACTGAAACGTGCCGACAGTTGTCCTCGTGTTGGAACCACCAGCGCTGTAAAATCTGGGGAAGTCTAGGAGTTGAGCTCAGTGAACGGAAGGTGTCCGGTTTGTGAGCAAAATGTGCCGCTCGGGGGTGCGCTCTTCGCCGAACACGCGACACCATCTGGGAAAAAGTGCCCAGCTTCAGGCTCAACATATGTGACGAGTAGGGCAAGGAAGCCTGTAAAGAGGCGAACCAAGCGCCCTAAATCAGAGGTTGAAGCGCTTTATCATGACCACGAATATTGCGTCGATTGTGATTCAGAGCACCTCGTCTTGCCGGATGGCCGCATGTCAATCCACTTGTTACCTGAAGGAACGCGATGCGACGGTTCCTTGGCAACCGTGCGTGTGAAAGGGCAGGAGAAGTCCGGTTCTAGGAAGACAAGAAATGTCAAGAAGACCTACTCAGTTTCGACCACGAAGCTCCGCAACTCCAGGAAAGCAACACCCGCAATGATCTACCTCACGAGCAAATCTCAGGTTGTACGCGGAGGACTTCCTGGGCTCGGGAAACGAAAGTGACAAGCGACAAAATGGCTCAAGTACGCACCTCAGAATTCCTCGACGAAACCGAAAGTTGCTTGTCGGAGCTGGACAACGACCTAGCCTCAGCCAAAGATGCTGCGGCCAAAGTGATTGAGACTCGTGACCGAGTTGAAGATGCATTGCACAGGCTCGGAGCTGCCCTCTTCATCAATGACGAACCGACTCCGTGGGATCTAGTCAAGCGAGTTTACTGGCAATATCCAGATGTTCGAGTAACCGAAATCGCCAAGGCTTTCGGAATCCACCACGCAGGGGAAGTGCACAAACTGGTTGGCAGTGAGGCCATTTCCGTGCCCAGACGGTTGTGGTAAAAGCGTGTACAAAAAGAACCGGACACAACAACAGCTTCAACGATGCGGAGATTGCCAGCAGCAATGGGACGCAGAGTCCAGGCAAAGGTCAGTACAGTTCGACGTTCAACAAGTTCAGGAGCAACGCGACCGAGACCAATACTTCAAGGACCGTCTCGCCCAGGGAGCTTCGCCAGAAGAGGTCTTCGTGGAATACTTAGAGCCTTACTTGAGCGGTGACAGGCCCACGCTTGAACATATCCGATCAATGCAAGAGGGTGGGCGCTGACGACTGACCTAGTGACGGTTGCACAAGCGGCATACAAAGTGGAAAAGCACCCTTCACGTATTTATGCATGGATCAACCAGGGCCTGCTACCTGCCTTCGTTGATGGCCGCGGGCGCCGGGTAGTTCTACTGCGCGATGTTCTTAAGGCAGATGCCATGGTGGAACGCGGGCGGCCGACCGGAAGAGCATCCAGGGGGGAACCACTAACTCTCTGGATTCAATACCCGATCTTTGGCGCGGGTGAATTCTTCATTAGTCAAAAGGCCAGAGTGAAACATCTCGCCAAGTTCACGAAGCTCAGAGACGATACCTGCCGAGGGGCCTCTGAGAGCCGAGGGGTCAATCTTTTCAAGTTCCAGCGCGGCCTCTTTTGCCGCAGCGATGTGCTTCTTTGCTGGCTCACTCACTATCTGCGACACTCTTCCGCTGGTGATACCCAACGTTCGCGCAAGAGTTGCCTTCGAGGCACCCTCGAACAACCCAGACGGGATAGCCACCTTGCGAATCTGATCGACGACTTTTGAGTTCTCTTTCGCTTGCGCAATCATCTTCGAGATTTCCGGAGTGATGAGTCCAGTAGCCGCGGATGCAGCAGCCTGTGCGGCCTCCGTAGCCGACTTAAGTTTGTCCTGGCTCGAAGACATCAGATCATCAATTTTAGGGACGTGGATACTTGTGCCCAGCGCACTTACATCAGGGAGCTGAGACGTTATATTAAGGGAAGACCCAAGTCTTCCGCGACCAGTGGATGAAAGGAGTTTCTCTGTGATTCGCCGCATCTCTCGCGAGTACTCAGGATATTTCTCTGGGTTGTCAATGACTTCCCCGACGGTTGGTTCGTTGTCTTCGGTAGGCACGATGGCACCTCTCTATGTATGTGAACGCACTTGCTAACTTAGTTATGAGCTTAGCGCTAAACCTTTCTTGAACATCCTGCAACACACCCACATGATGCGTGCAATAATTCGCGAAAGTCACGACTATAGATACATAGACTTGCACCCTGCGCAACGCTACAAATATTTTCCAAATCGTGCAGGTTCCCCTTCGAACCTGCCCCGCCCGTCACCCTGGGAATGGTGACGGGCATCACTCTTCGTCGCTCAATATAGCGGTAGCCCCGCTGGGTCTCCGGCTCGAAAAATGTAGCCGCCGTCTTTTCCGCGGTTGAAAGGCACCTCAGGCCTAACTTTGGGATTCTCGGAGTCAACAGGAAAGACCCAACTATCAGCCACTCCCCTTCCACCCCGTAGCCCGCAATTCATGCAAACCCATTGGACCACCGGCGAGTGGTGCTTATAGCTCGGCGGGCGAGCCCCCAAGCTTGTACGGAGATTACGCTCCTCCTCCCAGGCTCCTTCATACCCAAAGAAGTACAAGTAGTCTTCTGTCTTACAGGCAACGCATCTGGGATCTTCCATATGAGCATCGTATCCACTCTTCGCCCTCACGTCGTCCAGTCAGCGTCGTTGTGGGCGTAGCGGTCGGCGGACTAACCGGCTGTAGCGACTCTAGGCACACTGGTGCCCGAAAGACCTTCGAAACCTCCCCCTGTGACCCCAAGCTTCATGCGACGGGGATTCGACTGGGCTTGGTAGGCGGATCACTCCCGCCAGTCGCACTACTTCTTACCCTTTGTCTCACGTCAAGTATTGTCGATTGGCTCCGGAATGCGTACAGACGCGATCACAGATACCACCCACGACAGTCCCCTAGAGAATTAATCGCCAATAACCTGACGCCCAATAGCGCTTTGAGCATGCCCCCACCCCTTGCCACGCTCTCCCATAACACCCTGTTTGCCCGCCATGGCAACCAATTCCCACCACTGCTTAAGGCTGCCTGCCGCAACCAAGTTAAGTTTCCTATTGAACTCGTCGAACAGACCGAAGTCCTGGCTCGTCCGCTGAAATAGCGCCTTAAGTTCAGGGTCATTGACGGCGACATTATCGACCTCGTCCCAGAACGCCTCCGGGCTAGGTGCGCGTTGTGGCTCTTCTGCCAGGGCATCGAGATAGTAGAACCTCCCGCTCTGTCCGTATCGATTGAGCGACGCCAGCAATGGTGGCCACACGGGGTCATTCTCCACCGCCGTCAGAAGATCCTCCACATATTTGCGATGAGTGGCACGATCCATGTTGTCTCGAATCGCGTTGTGCACCAGACCCTCCATCTTGATTAGGTCGTGTCGATATTCCTTGGTAAACACATCCTTTGAAGGCCATGCATGTTCCGTCGCCACATTGAACAGTCCCAACGAAACCTTAAGCAGTTTCTCGGAGCCAATTGACAGCATCGTCATTACCGGGTCGCGCGTGGTGTCATGAAAAGCGGCATTCCGCAACGCGCGAAGACCATAGGCAAGCAGATGCTTGGCGGAGTCCGATTCTTGATTAAGCAGGATGCCTTGCGCAGTAGTGAGGCCATCATCAAAGGTCATTGCTTCATTATGTTCCACCCCACCGACAGGTGCGCTTTCTCTAGATATACCTACACAGGAATCGCAGAACGTTAGACGCTCATTCAGTCAGATCATTCAGGGCCCCAACGCATGGTTCACAGTTCACATCAGGCGTAACAGGTAGCCGTCCCCCACCTTCTTGAACCCGTACAGGCGACGGGCGAATGGAGCAACATCATGCCGAAACAAACTCGACACCAGTCGACCAAGAGGCTCGCAGAAGCCGCTGAAAAGCGCAAACTGGCCCTCGAACTTCGACTCGCCGGCATGAACTACCGCGACATCGCCGAGGAAGTCGGCTGGAAGAATCAGGCTTCCGCATACAAAGCGGTTGAACAAGAACTTGCCGCAATCCCCCGTCAAGAAGCGAAGCAGTTACTTGTACAAGAGTTGGAACGCCTCGATGTTCTTCAGTTGGGCCATTGGGCTGCCGCCCGCAATGGGGATGCCCAGGCCGCGAATGTGGTGTTCAAGGCGATGGATATGCGCGCGAAGCTTGCTGGTTTGTATGACGGCAATGGCCAAGAAGATCAATCAGCCGCGGTGCTTGAACAGTTGACGGCGTTGAAGTCTGAACTGTTGGTTGGCGGTGATGATGGTTATGGCGACGAGTTCGTTGATAGCAACACCGGTAGCGCAGAAGAGTCTGTCTCGTAACCAGGCGCGGTCCTTAGTATCGTCTCAGTTCGGGACGCATTGCGTGTGGGAAGGCTCGATCCGGTCAGGCAAAACCTACACTTCAGTGTTGGCGTTCCTGTTGGCGATCTCTGACGCTCCACATACTGGCCGGATTGTGATTGTGGGCCCCAACCTTGGTTCCATTTACCGCAACTCTTTATGACCATTGAAGACTCCGCAGGGTTGCAAGTGTTCAAACCGTTTGTGAAGTACCGGGAGAACGCCCCGACGGCATACATCTTCGGTCGTGAAATCCATGTTATCGGCATGAATGATGCCCGCGCCGAGTCGAAGATCCGGGGCATGACCGTGCTCCTCGCCTATGTGGATGAGATCACGGTCCTTCCCGAGGACGCTTACAAACAACTCCTCGGTCGCATGTCCTTGGACGAATCAAGACTATTCGGAACAACGAACCCTGATTCGCCCGCCCACTGGTTCAAGACAGACTTCTTGGATCGACTGCGCAAGTTGGAGGGCTGGCGTCGCTGGCACTTCACCATGGACGACAACCCGATCCTGTCCGAAGCGAAGAAAGCACAGTACCGAGCCCAATACACGGGCCTTTGGTACAAGCGGTTCATTGAGGGTGCGTGGGTTGCCGCCGAGGGCGCAATCTTCGACATGTGGGACCCCGCAAAGCATGTGATCCCATCGGAAGAAACCCCCAACATTTCGGAACTGTTCGGCGTGGGAATCGACTACGGCACCGTCCACCCATCCGCCGCCCTACTCCTTGGACTCACCAAAGGCACCAAAGCCGACGGGTACAAACACCGCCTGATTCTGATTGACGAATGGCGGTATGTCGGCAGGCAAGAGGGCACCGGAACACTAGCACCGCCCACACAAGCCGAACTGTTGCTCGACTGGCTGGACAAACCACACCTGCCAGAAAACAACATCGGGCTGGCCTTGAAACCACGCTTCAAGATCGTCGACTCCGCCGTCACACACTTCGCCCGTGAAATCGAATTGAGAGGCGAGACCACACACCTCGCCGTCAAAAACGTCGGCTTCGGCGTCTCCATGATGGCCTCCCTACTCGCCGAGGGAAACCTGCAAGTCACAGACCGATGCGAAGGCTTCATCCAAGAAGCACCCGGCTACGCCTGGAACCCCCAAAGCGCTCCTCCACGGTCGAGAAGAACCCGTCAAAGTCAACGACGACTCATTAGACGCCGGACGATACACCATCGCCACAACCGAAGACCTATGGCGAAAGAAACTCACAGCCTAGAATTCGACCGAACGTAGAGTTCCAAGGGGCGTCCGCCAATAGATTCGACCGGTAACATCCACAGCCTCGTAAGCGTCCTCCCATGTGAAAAGGCCGGCCACATTGCCCATGACGTACGTATGCGCATTCCGTGCTGCGTCTTTCTTGGCTTCTCGCTTCGCATCTTCCAATGCGGTCGTGCGGAAAGATACGGAGTCGTTCGGGCCGACACGGTCTGCATGTTCCGTGTGCTGGGTCCCATCAATGCGCAGAACCATGTCTACGTTCACCGCTGCGTCGATCCCCGTGTTTTTGATCGAGAACGTGTCGGACACCTCCGAGATTTTCGGCGACACCAACTCCCAACTCACATCGTTGCGTTCAGTTGATCGATCGTCAATGAGATGAGAGAGCCTGTTTGCGCGAATTGCGACGATGACGCCCGCCACCGAGATGATGATCGGAACTGCCGCCAAGATCCACGGACCCGCGGCGACAATCCATAACCCGATCTGCCCCATGCACAGAACTCTACCGACCAGATAGGACACGGATTGTCACCAAGCACCAAGAATGACAACCGCTGCCCGATCTGTGGCCGCTATTGGCCTGTAACTGGTCTAAGAGATGGTTGCCGCCACGACGGAACCTCAAGCGGAAGGAAACCATGGAGCTGGTGGAGGCAGGCACCCTCATCCAGGGCACACACGTCCAAGAAGGACATCGCGCACTCAGAGGAACAGCGATCGACAGCATCGAACACCAGCCCGGCTACGGGATCCTGTTCGCCCGAGATCTCACTCCGCGTCGGAAAACCCGACGAACACATTGGGTGCCTGTGCGGTCACAGCCACGAAGTGATCCTCCCCCCATTGGTCACCGCAGTCGCACCAAACCAAATTCTTCACAGCAGTCTTGTCCCTGGAAAAGCGAACGTGGATGGTAGCCGGCATGGAGAATCCGGTCACCGGCGGAAAAGCCACCCGAAACATTTAATGCCCTTCACGCATTTGTTGCGGGCTTGCATCCACCTTGCCCACTTCGTGAAGTGCTCATTTACAGAGACGGAAGCGCACCGAGGCCATGTGGCCGCGGTAGCACTCCCGTCAGCACTTTCGTGTTTGTGGAGACGCCGGGAATCGAACCCGGGTCCACTGCTCATGTCATGTGTCTTCTACGGGCGTAGCCTGTTGAAACGTTCTACTTGGCTCTGACCTTTGTTACAGGCACCTAGGTCAACAAGCCCAGTCGAAGTGAAAAGTCCCGCTGCATCCTTCGGCGCAATGCAGCAGCCAGCTTCTTAAATGACGCCGAAGACTAGGGCAGAAGCACCCCTAGTTCGACGGACTTCGAAGCTCGCTTAAGCAGCGAGGGCGAAGTCGGTGCGCTTTGTGTTTGCACCTATAAGTTGCGTGAGATCGTTAACGAGATAACCCACGCCTCCTCGGCCCGCTTCCCACACTCAAAAAGACAGTGTCGAAACCGATCGTCCCCATGTTGAGTTGTCAAACACCGAACAAGTCGGCACTAAAGAGTACAACAACAAACCGGTAGATTCCATGCCATGAATCGGAGAGGAAGGCTACGCCGACTGCCTGATCACCAGTTCCGTATCCATGTATTGCACTTCAGGCTGCTCATTGCCCGCAAGAAGAGAGAACAACACGTCGGCCATCATCCAGCCCAACCTGATTGACGGCTGACGAATGGTGGTCAACTGAACCTCGCCCTGCACGGCTGCAGGCGAATCGTCGAATCCGACCACCGCAACATCCTCAGGGATGCGCAACCCCTTGCTCTTGAGCACATTCACCGCACCCAATGCCATCAAGTCCGACGCAATGAAAATGCCGTCGAACTTCAGGCCGGTCGCCAGAATTTCGCTCATCGCCGACGCACCACTTGCTGCAGTGAAGTCACCAATGGCTATCGCAACCGGTTCAAGCCCAGACGCCGCCATCTCAGCCAAGAAGCCATCCCTCCGGTCAGCGCCCGCCGCCATCGTCAACGGCCCGGTAATCATCGCGATGCGCCGTCGACCAATCTCGACAAGACGTCGCGTCGCGACGCGTGCCCCCGCGACGTTGTCAACATCAACGTAATGAGTCTGTCCCGGATACACCTTGCTCGGGCGACCGCCGAAAACCGCAGGAACGAGCTTTGCCAGTTCCTCCACGCCCGCATCGCCCGCATGGTGCGAAACCACAACAACACCGTCCACGTTGCCCGCGCCGAGATAGCTCGCCGTCTTGGCGATCGTGCCACCGCCAGAACCCGCACCCGAGCCAGACGAGACGAGCAAATTCAGCACATAGCCTTCGGCATCTACCCGTTGGGTGATGCCGTGCAGAATAGCGGCGAAAAACGGGTCAGCAAAAAACCGCGACAAATCCTCGGGCACCAACAATGCCACCGAACCGCTCATCCTGCCCGCCAACGATCGGGCTGCGCGATTCGGGATGTAGTGCATGCGTTCAACGACAGCGCGCACCCGTTCAACAAGCTTCGGGTCAACCGTCGTAGAGCCGTTCACCACCCGCGAGACCGTGGCCCGCGACACCTGCGCCTCTCGAGCAACCGCCTCAAGAGTCGGATTGCCGGTACGCATCTGGAGCCTCCTCACCGCCGAAGAGCGAACATCCATGTCAACTCAATTAAACAGCTCCAAGACATTATGGCCGAAAAGCAAGAGAATTTGCTCGACGTGGGCGGGAAGCGTGGCCAAGATCCACCCAAGAAACAAGAGAAGGTGAGAGAGACACTCACAACTTGGAGAACTCGCCACCATGGAGCGTTGCGGACCTCGCCACACTCGTCTCGCACCCCACAGATGAATTGCTGCAAACTCAACAACGAATCCACGAACCGGGCGGCAAGAGTATGGTTCGGACGACAAGCGACACCCAGCAATCGGGAACATTTGGTATAGTCTTCGCGACCGCGAGAGAGCGCTCTCGCCCGTCTCGATGGTGCGACGAAAGGCCCCACAAACATGCAATACGGACACTTCGACGACGAATCCCGCGAATATGTCATCACCACACCGCAGACTCCGTCACCTTGGATCAACTATCTGGGCACCGAAGAGTTCTTCTCGCTGATCTCCCATATGGGCGGAGGATACAGCTTCTACCGCGACGCCAAGATGCGTCGGCTGACCCGGTATCGGTACAACTCCATCCCGGCAGACTCAGGAGGCCGCTACTTCTTCATCAACGATGGCGGCGATGTCTGGACAAACACGTGGATGCCCACAAAGAAGGACCTCGACTTCTTCGAAACCCGGCACGGCCTCGGTTACACCCGAATCACCGGCGAGCGCAACGGATTACGTGCATCGACATTGCACTATGTTCCCGTGGGCGAGACCGCCGAAATCCATCACGTCACTCTCACCAACACCACCGACGCGCCAAAATCCATTCGGCTCTTCTCCTACCTCGAATTCTGCCTCTGGAACGCCGAAGACGACCAGACCAATTACCAGCGAAACCTGTCACTCGCCGAAGTCGAAGTCGATGGCTCGACGATCTACCACAAGACCGAATACCGCGAGCGCCGCAACCACTACGCGATCTACTCGGTCAACTCCCCCATCGACGGGTTCGACACCGACCGCGACAGCTTCCTTGGGGCATACGCTGGACTCAACGACGCGTTGGTGCCGCACGCTGGGCAGGCCACCAACTCGATCGCATCCGGCTGGTACCCCATCGCGTCACACCAGCTCAACATCGAACTCGAGCCAGGCGAATCGCGCGAGCTCATCTTCGTGCTCGGCTACGTCGAAAACGACGACGACGCAAAATGGACGGATGACGCGCACCAAGCCCTCAACAAGGAGAAGGCACAGGCGCTGACAAGCCGTTTCTCCACCGTGGAGCAGTCGAACGCGGCATTCGCTGCGCTCAACGAGTACTGGCAAAAGCTGCTCGGCAGCTACACACTCGATTCACCAGATCCCAAGCTCAACCGCATGGTGAACCTGTGGAACCAATATCAGTGCATGGTCACGTTCAACATGTCACGCTCGGCATCGTATTTCGAGACCGGCATCGGGCGCGGCATGGGCTTTCGCGACTCGAACCAAGACATCCTCGGATTCGTGCACCTCATTCCCGAACGCGCTAGGGAGCGCCTGCTCGACATTGCAGCGACCCAGCTACCAGACGGTTCGGCGTACCACCAATATCAACCCCTCACCAAACAAGGCAACCACGATCTCGGATCTGGCTTCAACGACGATCCAGCATGGCTTATCCTCGGCGTCGCTGCCTATCTCAAGGAAACCGGAGACTGGTCGATACTCGATGAGCGCGTGCCGTTCGACAACAACGACGCGCTCGCCGAGACACTCTTCGAGCACTTGCGCAGGTCGTTCGCCTTCACGCTCAACAACCGTGGCCCCCATGGGCTCCCGCTCATCGGTCGCGCCGACTGGAACGACTGCCTCAACCTGAACTGTTTCTCAACGACACCAGGCGAGTCCTTCCAGACCACCGAGAACCTCCCAGGCGGTACTGCGGAATCCACGTTCATCGCCGCGCAGTTCGTATTGGCGGCCCGTGAGTTCGCCCAGATCGCCGACGCGTATGGTGAGGCGAACCAGGGTGCGGAGGCGACAAGTGCGGCGGACACTATGTCTGAGGTCTTGCTTGGCGCTGGCTGGGATGGCGAATGGTTCTTGCGCGCCTATGACTACTACGGCAACAAAGTGGGCACCCATGAGGACACGGAAGGTCGGATCTGGATCGAGCCGCAAGGCTTTGCGGTGCTGGCTGGCGTCGGTGTGGCCAATGCGGAGGACGGCGCACCCGATCCACAGAGTCCCGCCGTACGCGCACTCAACTCGGTCGAGGAACTGCTCGGCTCTGCACACGGTTTGGTGCTGCAATACCCGGCCTACACGACCTACCGCATCGAGCTCGGCGAGGTGTCGACCTATCCACCCGGTTACAAGGAGAATGGCGGAATATTCTGCCACAACATCCCGTGGGTGATGATCGCCGAAGCCGTCGTCGGTCGTGGTGCACGGGCCTTCGACCTGTACCGCACCATCGCTCCTGCTTATCGGGAAGAGATCTCCGATGTGCACCGCCAGGAGCCATACGTATACGCCCAGATGATCGCAGGCAAGCAGGCGATTCGGCATGGCGAGGCGAAGAACTCCTGGCTGACCGGCACGGCCGCATGGAATTTCGTGGCCATCTCGCAGTTCCTGCTCGGTGTGCGCCCGTCATACCAGAGCCTCATCATCGACCCACAGATTGGCCCGGACATCGCCGACTTCACGGTGACCCGGCAGATTCGCGGGGCCACCTACATCATCCACGTCAGCAACTCTGGTCGCGAAGGCGCTCGCGCAAAGCTCACGGTCGACGGAGTGGCCGTGGATGGCAGGGAGATCCCCTATGCGGCGCCCGGTTCGACTGTGCAGGTATCGGCAACGATCGAATAGTTCGGGCAAGGCACCCTGGCGGCCGGCACCTTGGCCCGGCTGCCAGCGAAATCTACCAGTCCTGTCCGCGTGACTTCATCGCACGCTTGGCCTCAAGCACGTCCTGGCGGGCACGAAGCGTCTGACGCTTGTCCCAATCCTTCTTGCCCCTCGCCAAACCGATTTCGATCTTCGCCCGCCCATCAGAAAAGTACAACGACAGCGGCACGACCGTGAGCCCCTGCTCGGCAACCTTCGACTGCCATTTGAGGATCTGTTGGCGGTGCATCAAGAGCTTACGTTTGCGCTTTGGCGCGTGATTGTTCCACGTGCCGTTGATGTATTCGGCAATGGAGATGTTATCGATCCACGCCTCGCCGCGCTCGAAATAGGCGTAGCCGTCTCGGATAACGGCGTGGCCTTCGCGCAACGACTTCACCTCTGACCCTGTAAGCACAAGGCCCGCCTCTACCGATTCAAGGATTTCGTAATCGTGGCGAGCACGCCGATTCGTTGCGACAGCCTTTTGGCCTTTTTCCTTCGCCATGGTCACCACCTTCTCGTATCGACGCTCGACTCGCCCAAGCTAGGCGCGACCCGGGCAGCCCACCATGCTACCGCACTTCACCGGCGACAACCAGATCGCCGATCGCACGCATCCGTGCCATCGGACCGCAGCGACGCGCCGAGGCGATCAGACCCGCAGGTATCGCCGAATCGCGAGTGCCGACGAGAATCCTGCCAGCAACACCCCAAACCCAACAATCACAGGCCACACGATCAACGCATCGGAGATCTGGATGAACGACACGTACGGCATTGCGGTCACCAGATAGTCGCGAACAAAATACTTCACCACAAGAACAAGGGCACCACCGGCAAGCAACGACCCAAAGAGTGCTGACGCGATTCCTTCGAGCACGAACGGCGTCTGAATGTACAGATTCGACGCGCCGACGAAACGCATGATTCCAAGCTCCTTGCGCCGTGCGAACGCCGACAACCGAATCGTGGTGGAGATCAACAACACCGCACAGAGAAGCATCAACACGGCCACGCCGATCGCCGCAAGGCTTGCCCCGTTGAGCACTTGGAAGATCTGGTCAAGGTAGGTGCGCTGGTCTTTGACAGAGCTCACCCCAGCGGTATCGGAGAAGGCTTGGGCGATGACTTCCGATTTGGACGGATCGACCAGGCTCACCCAGAATGTCTGGCCGAGTTGGTCTGCTTCGACATAGGTGGCGACATCGCTGCCCGAGAACTGCTCTTTGAAGTTTTTGTAGGCTGTCGCCTCATCTTCAAAAAAGTATTCCTTGATGAGCGGCGCAAGTTCCTCCGACTTGAGGGTCGCCTCAATCGCGGTCTTTTGCTCGTCAGTGACTTTGCCATCAGGACAGAGCGGCGCCTGCTCGTATCCCGTACACAGGTACACAGCAACTTGCGCTTTGTCGTACCAGTAGTTTTTCATCTGGTTGATCTGCATCTGCAGCAATATGGCTGCACCAACGAATGTCAGCGAAATGAAAGTCACCAAGACGATTGAGATCACCATTGACAGGTTTCGGCGCAGTCCAGCACCCGCCTCGCGAATCATGCTCCACATAGGCTAGATGCCCCCATACGTGGAGTGTTCGTCGTCGCGCACAATGTGACCGGCACTCAACTCGACGACACGCTTATTCATGCGATCGACGATCATTGTGTCGTGCGTGGCCATCAGGATCGTCGTGCCACCCGCGTTGATCCGTTCGAGCAGTGCCATGATGCCTTGGCTTGTCATGGGATCGAGGTTTCCGGTTGGTTCGTCAGCAAGCAGCACAGCCGGCTTGTTCACGACGGCACGCGCAAGCGCGACTCTCTGCTGTTCTCCACCGGAGAGTTCATGAGGCATTCGCGCTTCTTTGCCAGTGAGCCCGACAAGTTTGAGCACATCGGGCACCGCTTCTTGAATGAAGCCACGCGACTTTCCTGTGGCCTGCAGCGCAAACGCGACATTCTGGTATGTGGTCTTGTTTGGCAGTAGCCGAAAGTCTTGGAACACCACACCGAGCTTGCGTCGGTAGAACGGCACTTTGCGGGACGAGATCGCCCCAACGTCCTGGCCAAGAATGAAAATCTCTCCGACTGTGGCCTTCTCTTCTTTGAGCGCGAGCCGAAGAAGAGTCGATTTTCCCGAGCCACTCGCGCCGACAAGAAACACAAACTCGCCTTTGTCGACGTTGAGGCTGACATTGTCGAGGGCAGGCTTGGTTGTGCCCCGGTACTGTTTGGTCACGCCACTGAAGCTAATCATTGCGGTGACAGCTTAGGGTGCAACGGGCCCCGGCCGAGGGTGCGACTCTCTTATTGAGCTATTTCTCAGCACGCGAATTTTTGTCGAGTTGGATGTCGACGTCACGTCGAGCGGAAGCTGACGCAGATTCCCGTGGATGCGATTCCCTAAGCAGATGGATCCTGGCTCTTGCGCCACCGGATCCCGGCCGCGATGAAGCCATCCAAGTCGCCATCGAAAACGGCCTGCGGGTTGTTGACCTCATAATTTGTACGTAGATCCTTGACCATTTGGTATGGCGCCAGAACGTAGGAGCGCATTTGGTCACCCCAACTGGCGGTGATGGTGCCTGCAAGCTCCTTTTTGGTGGCCGCCTCCTGCTCATGTTGAAGCAGCAAGAGCCGGGATTGCAGCACGCGCATCGCCGCGGCACGGTTCTGAATCTGGCTCTTCTCGTTCTGCATCGAAACAACAGTTCCAGTAGGAAGGTGAGTAATGCGCACCGCAGAATCGGTGGTGTTCACCGATTGGCCGCCGGGGCCAGACGAACGGAAAACGTCAATGCGAATGTCATTGTCCGGGATGTCGATGTGAGCGGTCTCTTCCATAAGCGGAATCACCTCAACAGCGGCAAACGATGTCTGGCGCTTGCCTGCCGAGTTGAACGGACTCATCCGTACAAGGCGATGCGTGCCTGCTTCGACAGACAACGTGCCGAACGCGTACGGCGAATCGACCTCGAAGGTCGCAGACTTGATGCCGGCCTCCTCCGCATACGACGTGTCCATCACCGTCAACGGGTAACCGTGCTGCTCTGCCCAGCGCACATACATACGCAACAGCATTTCGGCAAAATCTGCCGCATCCACCCCACCGGCACCCGAACGAATCGTGACCACTGCTGGCCTGGCGTCGTACTCGCCGTTGAGCAGGGTCTGCACCTCGAGTTCGTCCATGGCACGCCGGACATCCGCAAGCTCAGTGGTTGCCTCAGCTTTGACGGCCTCGTCGTCCTCGTCGTTGGCCATTTCGATGAGCACTTCAAGGTCATCGAGTCGCGCAGCCAGTTCGATGACTTTGGTGCGCTGAGTCTGCGCATGCGACAGAGCACTCGTGATTTTTTGAGCCGCTTCGGGATCGTCCCACAGGTTCGGCACCGCCGCCTGCTCCTCGAGTTCGGCGATGCGTTTCTCAAGGGCCGGCACATCGACCACATGAACGACGTCGCGATATGTGGATCGAAGTGCCGAGATCTGGTCATCAAAGTCGAGGTCTGCCATAGCCCACCCAGCCTAGCGTGCCGACACGACACACGACCGGCGAATTGCACCGCTTTAGAATGGTACGAGTGAACGCCAATAACCATGAATCCCTCAGCATCGGCCGTGCGGCACTTCCCATCTATTTACCTTCTCTACTTATTGCGATCGGCGAGGGCGCAATTCTGCCCATCCTGCCAGCCACAGCAACCGGCCTTGGGGCAAGCCTTGCTCTCGCCGGCCTCATTTCTGGGTTGCTTATGATCGGCGAAGTCGTCGGCGACATTCCGAGTGGATGGGTGGTCAGCCGGTTTGGCGAAAACCGGTCGATGATCGTTGGCGCGGGGGTCATCGCTGTTGGCGTTGTGTTGTGCCTCACCGCACAAACACTGATTGTCCTGGCATGTGGCGTCTTCTTGATGGGCGTTGCGAGCGCTGTCTTCGCTCTTGCTCGGCATGCGCTTCTCACCACCACGATTCCGTTGGCGACACGAGCACGCGCATTGTCGCTGCTCGGGGGAACATTCCGACTTGGCTATTTCATCGGGCCGTTTATCGCGGTCGCGGTCATTCCCTGGGGCGGCACCCAGGCGGTGTTCTGGATCAACCTGATCGGTTGTGCACTGACAGTAGCGCTTTTACTCGTGCTGCCGGACCCCGCCGTGTTACTGGCTGGCGCTGATCATCCGATCATTTCCAATTCAAGCTCCAATTCGAACCCGGGCGCGAAGATACCGGCAGATAAGGAATCCGCGCCAGTCGCCGACGCTCCCGCGCGCCTCGGGCTGTTCCAGACCCTCGTCGCACATCGCACGGTACTTGCACGCATGGGCACTGGCGCTTTGACCGTCGGATTGTTGCGGTCATCGCGACAAGTGATCCTCCCGCTGTGGGCCGTGCACCTGCAGCTCGACGTCTCGCATACTGCACTCATCATGGGCATTGCTGGGACCGTTGACTTTGCTCTCTTCTACTCTTCTGGTCAGATCATGGATCGATTTGGTCGCGCATGGTCGGCCGTGCCGAGCATGATCGGACTCGGGTTGGCGCACATCGCGCTCGTCTTCAGCGGGGACGTGACATCTTTCGCGGTCGTCGCCGTCGCCATGTCAGTGGCCAATGGCATCGGCAGCGGAATACTCATGACCATGGGAGCCGACCTTGCACCCCGAGACGACCCCGCACCCTTTCTCGGAGCCTGGAGATTTCTTTCCGATAGCGGAAGTGCTGCAGCTCCCGCGATCATTTCCGCGGTCACTGCGGCCATCAGTCTCGCAAGTGCTGCAGCCGGGCTCGGGGTGGTTGGGCTACTCGGTGCTCTGATGCTGGCCCGGTATATCCCAAGGTACGTTCCCAAACCGCAATAGCTCGGCGACATGGCCGCGCGAAGCGATGCTTCGCCTTAGCGGCAAGACACACCCCGAACCACCCGAAAAAACACGATATCGTAGTCGAGACAACCCGAGACCGCCTCCGGCGGTCTCGGCGACATGGCCGCGCGAAGCAATGCTTCGCCTTAGCGGCAAGACACACCCCGAACCACCCGAAAAAACACGATATCGTAGTCGAGACAACCCGAGACCGCCTCCGGCGGTCTCGGCGACATGGCCGCGCGAAGCGATGCTTCGCCTTAGCGGCAAGTCGCGGGAGTGGTGAAATTGGCAGACACGCAGGATTTAGGTTCCTGTGCTTTCGAGCGTGAGGGTTCAAGTCCCTTCTCCCGCACTACCTCTTACGGCAGTCTTACGTGGCCTCAAAAATAGTGCTGAGCCGAGGCCGCAGAACTGTCACCGGGCCCGCACATAGTTCGCATCCCTGACATGTGATGTGTCGCATGCCGCCGGGATGGCGACCCCTGCGGGTATATCGCCCTGGTACTCTGACCCGGATATCTCGACAGTGTCTCCCACATGAAAGACGCTGCCCTCAAATTGCAGGGCCCCATCCCAACTCGTCACTGAGGCAGGGAAGACGGGAAGGTAACGCGTTCCATCCTCCTGCACATAAAGGCAACCACCCTCGACGACAAGTGTGCCGACAACGCCGACGGCATCACCGACCCCAGGACTGCCCGGATCAACAGTTGCGATAGACACAGTGGCGGCATTGCTCGATACCGGCAAGATCGCGGACTCCGACTCGCTGGGTGCCGACGTGCATCCAGCGACAAATCCGAACACTATGACTGCCGTAAGCATCGCCTTACGAATGCCCCTACCCTTCGACATGGACACCTCCAATCCAGCCCTAAGCATCAGAAACCACCACATGCTTCTTCTACGCACGCCGACGGCGTATTACCGCAGCAACAATCCAAACAATCGTGACGGTAACCAGGATGGTTATCAACGAACTAGGTCTTTGCGGATAAACAACGCCAAGAATGAGGTAGATTCCGACTAGCGTCACGACGAGTTCGGCTGCCTCACGAATCAACATTTTTCGTCTGTTACGTTCCATAATAATATTCCTGACGTCCACGGGATATTGATCTGCGCACATCGACCAGTCCGAGATGCCGCTTTCTGGATCGGCGTTGTCCAACTTCCGAGCCGCCAAGCCACCCCGATACTACATACTGCCCTGTACGCACCAGGAAGGAACTGACAGAGTGCTGCGCCCGCCGCCGCAGTTGAAGTCACATCTATTTTGTAGGCAAGACTCTTTGTTTCGGCATGCGTCAGCTTTGTTGCGACCCCCCACCACAGATAGCTCACGGACGGATCCGCAACCACCGGGTAGGTAAAGCTCGACGATGTGTGCTCTACGATCTGCGTGATAGTACTTCCGCTAATAATGTAGTGAGTAGGGACTTTCGCTCCACGCGCGTCAATGGCCCACGGCTCGGCAATCGTGGCAACCAACTCACCCGATGAGGCGACAACTGCAATTGTTCCGACGCCTGATGCCTCCAGCTTTGCGCCTTCGGGCAACTTCAAATCGTAACTATATGCCTCGCTTGCCTCGCGCGACGAGATCACGTTGAGGAGCTGAACTCCACCGTCAGTAGCAGCAACGGCATTAGCTGACTCGCCTTCACTGGGATACGCAACGACCCCACCTTCTAAAGTGACGGCTTCACCAGCAACATCCGACCGCGGAAGTGATATCTCCAGCTGGTATGCACCGATCCCCAACGCGACGCCGTCTGCAGGATCCGTCGGGATGACTAATGCCGAGCCGCCACCCAGTTGTTCAGCCGCCGAGCCGGGGGAATAATCAACAACGACATCATCAAGCAGCGAGGACGGAACATTCGAAATGCTGTTCTCAATCTCGTTCGAAGACACCGACCCAGAATTGCTGTCGGCAAACGCTGGCACCATTGTCATTGTATTTGATAGTGCGACTACGCCGAATAATGCAATAAAAATTCGATATTTCTTACGCATCTTGACCCCTCAATCAAAAGCTAAGTTCCCCACTAGGGACGATACCGGTGATTTGCTCTATTGGTCAAGCCCCGTGGAGTGGTGCAGTAGCGCCCCCCCCGTTTGGATGGGTTAGGAGCCGAGTCCAAGGTCGGACCTCATCACCTGATTTCTGACATCGGGGCGGTCTGAATTGTGCCGCAACTATAGCCGGTTGTTCGCCCGCGGTGACACGCGAAGACTCCGGGCATATCGGCGCGAAAGGCTAACGCCGTCACCGATCGAGGCGAAGGCGTGGAAGAAGTGTAGAAGGACGGGGAAGCCGTCACGCTGCCCGTATGCCACTGCACATCAATATGAGAGTTGCGCACACCTGACTTGTAGGTCAGAACTCGGATGGCCGAGGAAGAAAAACTCTCGTACGAAAGCTCGTTCGCACAATGTGCGGCCGTAAGTACTCCGGTTGTTCCAGAAGAGGCCTGTACGGAGAACCCTATTGTGCACTCGGGATCATGGATGTCGTCACCAGAGAGGCAACGCCCCTTGCAGCGAGTCCGTAGCCACCGCGTCTTGAGAATCTACTTGAACAACTGTCCCGTCGGGTGCCGCCCCGGACACGTCCCGTGTGAGCTGAGACGCAGAACTCGACTTTCCGCCTGCGCCAGCAGCGCTTCCGGATGAACCAGCGGTCGAAGTGATGTCGATGCGAATAGCACCGGTTTGTTCGTCGACGTAAACGCCCTGCATCTCTGGAAACTTCTCACTCCAGCCCGCCAAATTATCCTCGATATAAGACTCCAGAGTAGAGCGGGAAGGCTGCTCAATGTAGTTGACTGTGACACGAGAATCCGAACGCGCAATCTCAGTCAAGGCATTGATTGGGGAGGTCCCGCTAACGGTAATGCTTATGCCGATTGTCTCGCCTTGCGTCAGTGTTGCGCCGATCAATCTCTTTCCTGCGAGCGCGGAATACTCCGATAAATGAGGGGCCAGCTCGGCCTGAATTTCGAGGTTATCCTGAGCGACTTCAAGAGAGACGTCATATTCCGAGGCATAATATTGAGCATCCAAGGACTCCTCCTGATCATCGACAGCCGTCTCATTGTCGCCGGGCCGCGATCGAAAAAATCGGCGCCAGAAACGATGTGAAAGTCATCTTTAAGACGGTTGACATCAGCTGGGAAGATTTCGGCGATCTGATTCCCGAATTCGTGGACGCAAAAGAAAACCAGCTCCCCGGCCTTCTCGGCGGAGGTGGCATCCTGCCCGACGGCACCACCGTGACCATCCAGGCATATACACCCGACGGCGACATCTCCACATTCCTTCCCGCAGTCGCCGCCCTCCAGGAACAACTCGCCGGCACCGGGCTCGACGTCGGAATCATCACCACAGACGTCAACCTCGGCGGCGAAACCTTTTGAGAGCGGCCGCCTAAGCGACTTCCTGCACACACTACGGGTACGCCCGTCTGCTACATGTGGTGCCGCTTCGCTTAGTGAAGGTGAGCAACTCGAGTAATGGATTCGTTGACGGATGCTGCGACGCGCAAGCGCCAGCCCGAAGCCAGGCATAGCCGTATACGATCTTGTGACGAAATCGTGGTCTCCCTCGTCTTACCAGATAACGACACCTGTCGTTGACGAAAGGAGTGGAAATCATGGTTGGCAAGAAAGACGTACAACAGGCCGCAGAGGCCACCGCCTGGAACCCCGTCCGCGTGCTCTCGAAGTGGGGCGTGCGCAGCGGCCACGCATACACCGCCGGATTTGCGTCCATCGGGATATCCCTGGTGTCGTGGCTCGCCTCCCGTGGCAAGGACGACAGCAAAGCACAGTCCGACCGGTGGGGAATCTTCGTCGGGCAGTGGGCGCCGACATTTCTCGCCCTCGGTATCGCTCTGAAGAACGAAAAGGACTGACTACCGTGATCTGGGTTGTCCGCATTGCCACCGTCCTCTGCATCATCGGTGGCATCAACTGGGGGCTGGTGGGCGCATTCGAGTTCAATCTCGTCGATACGCTCTTTGGCGAAGGATCCGCTGCATCGCGCGTCATCTACGTCTTCGTCGGACTATCAGCACTGGTTGCAATCTCCAACCTTGCCCTCCCTGGGCGCGACCGAGCGCGTGCGGCAGCGTAACGTCGACGAGCACCATATGACGGAGGTGAGCATGACTGTGTTACTCAACGAAGACGAAAATCCACCAGCCATGCTCACCTCCCTCGGGCAGGCACTCCCCGATGACATCCCCGGCGCATTGGCCCTCGCAAAAGACCTCAGCGAAAAAGCCCCCACGCTTGGACGCGGTGGCACCCGTGAGCTGTGGGAAATGCTCGCCACCCTCGCAGCACATGACATGGGAGTGGCGCGCGCCATCGAACCTCACCTGGATGCCGTTGCCATCCTCACCCAAGCGAGCCGACCGATTCCAGATGGCGTATGGGGCGTATTCGCTGCCGAAGGCGGCCTCGATCCGCTTCGCGCCACACCAGTACCAGGGGGATGGATGCTGCAGGGAACCAAGCCCTGGTGTTCTCTCGCCTCCGTTCTCGACTCGGCGCTGATCACCGCGAACACCCCCAGCGGCCCGCGCCTGTTCTCGGTAAGACTCTCCGATCCGGGCGTGCACGTCGTCGAGGGCATGTGGCATGCTCGTGGCCTCGTCGAGATACCCAGTGGCCCCGTCACTTTCGATCGAGTTCCGGCCGAACCAGTCGGGGAGCCAGGCTGGTATCTGGATCGTCCCGGATTCTGGTGGGGCGGCATAGGTGTTGCCGCGTGCTGGTTCGGAGGCGCCGTCGGGATCGCACGTGCCGTGCTGGCACAGGCCCGTCGTGCCGAGAGCCCGCACCTGCTCGCACACCTCGGCGCCATCGACACCCTCCTCAACGCGTGCCGCAGCGTTCTGGTCGACGCAGCCACGCACATAGAAGAACACGACGCCGTGGACGGACGACTACTCGCAAAACGCGTCCGCGGGCTGATAGCGCGGTCATGCGAGGAGATCGTCACCCGGGCGGGTCACGCGCTCGGGCCCGGTCCACTGTCAACAGACCCCGTGTACGCAAAGCAGGTCGCCGACCTGCAACTTTACATCCGACAACATCACGCCGAACGCGACGAAGCGTCCCACGGCAGCATCCTCACCACACAGAAAGACACACCATGGTGATCTTTGACAGCGCACAGCTTGGCACAACGAAACGGCAATGGCTGGCAGATTCCCGCATGCACAACCGACCTCCCCTACGGGTGGGCGACGTCGACGAAGTCGTGGTCATCGGTGCGCACCCCGACGACGAGACACTCGGCGCGGGCGGGCTCATCGCCCTCTGCCACGCCTCCCACATGCCCGTACGCATCCTCTGTGTCACAGACGGTGCCGCATCCCATCCCGGCGACCCCCTAATCGCGGAGAAGCGGGCCGACGAACTCGCCACGGCAATCAAGCACCTTGCCCCACACGCTCCGATCACGATGCTCGGTTTTCCCGACGGCGAGGTTCGAGAATACCGTGACGAGATCACGCACGCGCTTGCATCCGCGCTGCGGGACGTGAGCCCGAATGCGGTGCTCGTCGTGCCATGGAGATTCGATAAGCACCGAGACCACCGGGTTGTCGGAGAGATCGCTGTTGAAATTGCGGACGGCAGAAGGGTGCTCGAGTACCCGATCTGGATGTGGCACTGGGCACACCCGGACCACCCCGACACGCCCTGGGAAAGGATGGTCACCGTTGACATCGATGCAGACACAAAAGCTCAGGCCATCGGATACTTCCGCTCCCAGACGAGCGACGACCAGCCGATTCTCCGTCCCGACTTCCTCGAGCATTTCTACGGCAGCCAGGAGATCTTCATCACCAACGATCGCATCCTCGGAGCAGACTATTTCGATGCCATCTACGCAAAATCCGACGACCCGTGGCGATTCCGCACCCGCTGGTACGAACAGCGCAAACGGCAGATCACAATCGCCTCCTTGCCCCACGAGCGCTACCGGCGAGGCCTGGAAATCGGCTGCTCCATCGGCATGCTCACAGAGCTTCTCGCCTCCCGCTGCGATCATCTCCAGGCCGTCGATATCTCCGCGGACGCGGTTGAACACGCGAAAAGACTCGTCGGGTCGCGAGCCACCATCCGCACACAGGATGTGCTCACGAACTTTCCGCCTGGAGAGTTCGATCTGATCGTTCTTTCCGAAGTCGCCTACTACTGGGGTGCCTCAGGCCTCAATACGGTACTGAGAAAGATTCGTGCGAGTCTCACCCCAGGCGGGGTTCTCGTTGCGTGCCATTGGCGCCATCCGGTTGCTGACCACCCGATGACCGGAGACGAAGTGCACCCAATGATCGCCAGGCAGGGATGGACGCGCCTGGTTCATCACGTCGAAGATGACTTTGTGCTCGATGTCTTCAGCGAAGACGCACGCTCGGTTGCACAGCGGGAACACCTCGTATGATCAACCATGCAGCTGTCCTCATCCCCGCCCGCGATGAGAGCGACCGCATCGAACGGTGCCTCCGGTCGGTGATCGCCGCCAAACAGCACTGCTCGGTCGATGTGATGATTACCGTGGTGGCCGACGGCTGTCTCGATGACACTGCTGCTGTCGCCCGAAGCGTGCAGGGCGTGCAGGTAGTGGAGATCGAAAGCTCCAACGTTGGAACGGCGCGCCGCACCGCGGCACTCCACGCTCTGCATTCCCTCGACCTCCCTCCAAAGGACATATGGTTGGCGAACACCGATGCGGACTCTGTCGTCCCTGAAAACTGGCTCACCGCACAGATCGGATATGCCGACTCCGGATACGACGTCGTCATCGGAACTGTCCGACCGGACCCTCGCGAATCCCCAGAGGAACTGCAACGCAAATGGGAAGAGACCCATATCAAAGGACAGCCCAACGGACACGTCCACGGTGCCAACCTCGGCTTCCGTGCCTCCGCTTACCTCAGCATCGGCGGGTATCGACGATTGCCCGAACATGAGGATGTCGACCTCGTCACGCGGCTCGCCGGGCACTCGCAGGTGGCCTCAAGCGACGCAGAAGTGATTACATCCGCCCGGCTGCGAGGGCAAACACCCGGAGGCTACGCCGGCTACCTCAGAAACATGATGAGACGGCCGCTCACACCGAGATCGATGACCGGCTCGGCAGGAGCCTTCTATCAAACCTCAAGCAAAGGCGTGAGTTTGAGGCCTCTCGAAGAAGACGACCCCAGCCCTATCCACTAACGTTGCTTCAGGCTTTTTTCTGGTCCCGAGGCCGGGGAAATAGCCGACTAGTCGAAGGGATAGTCGACGAATGCGAATGCTGATCCGTCGGGAGCCCAGCTGGGTACGTTGATCGTTCCCTGCCCGCCATTGAGAAGGACAAGGGTCGTGGGCTGCTGCCAGTCATCGATGGAAACCAACCGAAGTTCGACGGGTAGGTCAGCAGGATGCCCCGTCGTGCCGGACGGATAGCTGAGATAGACAACAATGTCGCCGGTCGGCGCGACATGCGGGAACCAGTTGACACGCTCATCGAACGTCAGTTGTTCCAGTTCGGTTCCGTCGGGCCGAACCCTTGCGAGCTGCGCATGCCCGGCGTCGGTTGAGAACTGTTCGGTGTTGAAGACAATCCAGTCTCCCCCCGGCGTCCACTCGCACCCGTCTGCCGGCCCCGGATCGGTGGTGATGGCAACATCGTGCCCGCCATCGAGATCTATCGTGTGAATAGTGGCGGAGGCCCACCAATTGTCCCCCTCCGGCTCCAACCGGACGTAGCCAAGCATGCCACCGTCTGGGCTGACGCCATGCAGGAAATGCATCGCACCATCCTCGTGTGTTACCCGCCGGGCAGGACCGCCGTCGAGCAAAACCTCCCAGATATGCCAATCATTTGCCGAGGCAAAAATCTTGCTGCCATCCGGCGAGAGCACATGATCGTTGTTGACCTCGGGAAGTCCGGTTGCGGGAATAGGCTGCGGCGATGCTGATCCATCGACCGGAACCGTCCACAGTAGTCCGGAGGCGTTCACGATGAGGCGGCCATCCGTCGTCCAATTGGGCGCTTCATAGAGACGATCACGAGACTCATACACGTCGCGGACTGTTCCGCTCGCCCGCTCCCAGACCCGGATGCGAGCGCGCTGTCCGTCCTCCAACCGACGAACCGGGTCACTCTCGCTCATCAGTGCTCTCCTTCAGCCAGATAGGAACGGATACCGGCGACGACGAGGTCGTGATCCTCCTGGGAAGACAATCCCGAGGCAGTGGCGGCAGCAACCACACCGACCCCTCGAACCCGGATGGGAAACGAACCCCCGGTGATGGCATAGTCCGAACCCAGCCAGCCGATGGCGGCCGCGTCGATTCCTGCCGCAGAATGCCGCGCATCCACAAGAGCGCTACTGTGTTCCATACGCAGGACGAGAGCCGACTTCCTATCAATCCAGCTCTCCTGATCGGGAGTGATCCCCGGCAGCGCGGCACGGAAAAGAATCAGACCGCGGCGCCGAATATCGATACCGACCGCGTGGCCGGCCTCCTGCGCGATCTGCGTGATCCGCGAGCCGAGTCGCCACGCATCCGCGTGGTCGAACGACTCGAAGACCAACTCCCTTTCTTGGTTCTCCAGCTCGGCGATAACATCCGTCATAACGGCTCCTCCTTGAGTAACGAGACGATATTGGTAGTCAGTTGTCATAGAATCGCAACCGCTGTACAGCCTGAGGCTCAGTCTGCTGGCGGCCACTCGTCTGTTTTATATGGCCCGACTATTCACTTTATGGGTTCACGGTATCTGCACCAACCGCACAAGCGAAGACTGCGCCTAACGTTAGCTCGGATCCGGATTTGGGGTCTCCGATACTGCTACCTCGGAACAGCGCGCCTAATCGGTATTGATGCGCCGTATCTGATAAGCCACGGCAGCCTGGGCGTTTCCCTCAGGCGTGATGATCACGTCCGAGCTAGTCGCTTTAGTGTCAATCTGAACGTCGACGTTGCCGAAATTGCCTTCCGGTGTGCATTCGGGCAGTAGCGTCACTGAGGAATGAACGTCACCGACGCTGAATTGAGCGCTGACACTACCAACACCGACACAATGAACGTTGAGACGGTAGGTTCCTGGCTTCCACCCCGTCGCGTCTTGGTCATGAATAACCGACGCGGTCCACACGCCGTCCGCCTCTGTAATGGTGGGTCGGGCACTGGTCTGAAATACGCTCCCCGAAAGCGGCAAATTCATCCGGTCGGCCACCTTGAGGTACCCGTCGAGCCGCGACGCCAGCGAAGGCTCCAACTGCGAAGACGAGGAAGACGATGGCGACGAACTCACCGACACGCCCAAAGCATCCGGACCAACGTTGCTTGTGCATCCAGCCACCAACACCAAAAACAGCCCGATCAAAGCCCTTAAACCAACCGTCAACCTCATAGGGACCTTCTTTGTCCAATGGTCTCGTCCGGTGGTGCACAACAAAGGTAGCGCTGTCGCATCATGAGGATGCGCGGCCGACGGGCACGGACCTCGCGCGCGAGGTAGCAAGAGAGCCCAACGGGCCAGAGTTCTTCTCGTCCCGTGCCGACGCCCGCGCCGCCTAATCCGCAAGTACGAGAGTCATTTGCCCGGTGGCGATGGCCGCGAAATGCAAACGCCCCCATTCGAAACCAATAGACGCAGCGCACACATCCTTTGTTGCCCAGAATCTCGGGGCCCGATCACGACAGGTATAGGAGATCGCGCGTTCGAGTGGGGGCGTCTGCACGAAAACAGGCGTGCGGGGTCGACGAGGTTCAATCCGAACTCAATTGGCGCGGCATCTGCAAGAAAACGGGCAGGGGTCCAACAAGCGATGGCGGCAGGGGCAGGCAGTAAGCGCAGAGATACTGGGGCGTGCAGGCACGGGTCCCGGACGCCCCCGGCCCCCGCCCCCTCAAAATGAGGAAAGCCGCCGCAGACGAATCTGCGACGGCTTCCGGTGTGTCCGCGATGCGAACATCTGTTGCGGGGACAGGATTTGAACCTGCGACCTCCGGGTTATGAGCCCGGCGAGCTACCGAACTGCTCCACCCCGCGGCACAAGGGTCAACTCTACCACGGTGCAGTTGCTCGCGCGAACCAGTTCAGTGAATCCGGCCTCGGATACCGCTAGTTTCCGCTCAAGGAGATGGCTGTCTCAAGCGCCTTCTGCAGCTTCGCATCGGCAACACCGTATGCTGCCCAGTCGCCCTTCTCCAGGGCTGCCTGACGATCGGTAATGGCCTGCTTGGCATCGGCGAGCGCTTGCTTCAGTTCGGTACTTTCGGACGTCGAGCTGCCGGAGCCCCCCTCGGTGCCCGTGCCGCTGCCCGATCCGGCCTCACCGGAACTGCCCGACCCGGTCTCGCTGGAACCAGATCCTTCGCTACTCGACCCGCTACCAGAGGATGCGCCACCGGTACCGCCGTCGCCTGCTGTCGCACCGGAATCGCCGCCGAACAGGGAATCCAGGGCCGCGTCCAACGTATCCGAGAAGGCCACCTTGCTACCGAAAGAGGCCAAGACCTTGCGCAAGATCGGGTAGGTCGTCTCACCGGAAGACTTCACGTACACGGGTTGAACATAGAGCAGCCCGCCGCCGACAGGCAGGGTAAGCAGGTTGCCCTTCACCACAGCAGAGCCACCCTGATCCAATAGGTTCAGCGCAGTCGAAATATCTTGGTTCGTGTTGAACGCAGACTGAACTTGACCAGGCGCTGGCACAGTCGTCTCCCTCGGCAAGGCAAGCAACGTCAATTTGCCGTAGTCGGGAGACTTCACCCCTGCGGTTGAGCCGGCATTCGAATCGGCCGCCAAGTATCCCGTCAACACGCTTCGCGAACTCGTGCCGGCAGAATTATTGATCGGGATGTATGTGGAATACAGCGAGAATGACGCTGCCTCGGCATCGGGCATCTCAAGCGTCAGATAGTACGGTGGTTGCTTGAGCGTGGAGGTCGATGCTGCGGTCGGATCGGTCGGTACCTGCCACGCATCTTCCTGAGAATAGAATGCACCGGCATCGGTCACGTGGTACGTGGCCAGCATCTGCCGCTGCGCCTTGAACAGATCAGACGGATACCGCACGTGCGCCATCAATTGCGCGCTCATTTCGCTGTATGGCTTGAGAGTGCTTGGATATACTTTCTGCCACGTCTGCAACACCGGGTCATCGGCATCCCAGGCGTAGAGCGTGACAGCACCGCTGTACGCATCAACCGTGGCCTTCACCGAGTTCTTGATGTAGTTGACGGTGTCGGTCGATCGCGTCGACGTGTCAGTGCGTGTGTCCGAAATCGCTGTAGCAAGCGACTCCTGCTGCGAATAGGGGTAGCTCGCGCTGGTCGTGTATCCATCGACGATCCACTGAATGCGGCCATCGACGACAGCAGGATATGGATCTGAGTCGAGAGTCAGGTAGGGCGCGACTTTCTGAATCCGGGTGACCGGGTCACGGTCATAGAGAATCTGCGAGTCGTTGTTGACGTAGGACGAAAGCAAAATCTGTTCAGACTGGAATTTCACCGCATACGCGAGACGGGTGAAGATGTTATCGAGCTTGGGGCCGGCGTCGCCTTCGAATGTGTTGTATGTGACCGAGTCGTCTCCGCTGCCCGCAGGATAATCCAACTCGACTGGGCTCGTGCCATCCGGTGCTCCAACGATCGAATACTCGGGTGAGTTTTCGCCGAAGTACACACGAGGCTCATAGTCACCGAGCTCGCCAGTGGATGGGATGTTGCTTTCGAAGAAAGACGGAAGGCCTTCGTCGGTTTCGTTGCCGAACGCCGCGACAGCCCCATATCCGTGGGTATACACGATGACGTCATTCACCCAGCTCTGCGAGTCGCCGAGGCCATTGAGGTTGAGCTCGCGCACGCCGATCACAGTGTCGCGGGTCGAGCCATCGATGTCATAACGATCCACATCGAGGTCATCCGAGAACTGGTAGTACTGCTTGAATTGCTGCAATTGACGGAACGCCGGCGAGACGATGGTCGGGTCGAGCAAGCGAATGGATGCCGTCGTATCGGCGTCCGAGCGTAACGCACCCTCCGTCGCGTCTGTCGTCGCGGAATACTCGACGGTATTGATGGAATCCAGCCCGTATGCGGTTCGGGTGGCATCGATGTTGCGCTGAATGTAACTGGACTCGAGTTCACGGGCGCTCGGGTCTACGTAGAACTTCTGAACCAACGCAGGGTATAGCAGCCCGATGACCAGCGCGCTGACCACAAGCAAAGCCGTGCCGACCAGCGGCACACGCCACTTGCCGATGAAAGCTGTCACCACAAAAGCGATGGCGACGATGAGCGCGATGATCGCCAAAATGGTTTTGCCGGGAATTACCGCATTGACGTCGGTGTAGTTGGCACCCGTCATCAACGAGTTCGCCTCAGTCAGCGTGCCATAACGATCAAGCCAGAGGCTCACGGCCTGCAGTAGGAGATAGATCGCGATCGTGAGCGCGCCCTGAACCCGCAGCCCTTTTGCAATACGCAGTTCGCGTCCGGCGACGCGGATCCCGCCATACAGATATCCGACAACGACGGTCAATACCAAGCACAACAGGACGATCGCCGACAAGAATGCGACAGCCCCGCGATAGAACGGCAAGGCGAACATGTAGAACGAGTTGTCGAGGTTGAACTGCGGATCAGTCACTCCCGAGTTCACCCCGTTGACCCACAACGCCACCGTTGTCCATGACGACGATGCGACCGCGCCGCTGAAGATGCCAACCCCAATAGGGATCACCCAGAACAGCAGTCTCCGAACCGGGTCCACCAACTCCTGATAATGAGAAAGTGAACTGCTGAACTGCGCATAAACGGGGCGGGACCGGTAGGCAAGACGCAGCGCGATCCACGAGGGGCCACCGCCGACGACGAATCCGACGACGAATAGCGCGAAGCCCCAGCCCAGCTGGGTGAACAGCACAGAGACAAAGCCGAGCTGGTTGAACCACAAGATCTCGGTGTAGAAAGCCGAAACCGCAAGGAACAGCACAACGATGCCTACGATGATCGCTGTCGAGATCAACAAGATTTTGCGTGTTCGGGTGTTGCGGCGCGGCGGAGTGGCGGCAGAATCTGCCACATGGGCGCTAGTCATCAAAGAATCCTCTTCGTCAAGGCGTCACACAGCAGCGTGTATCGCCGCCAGGCGGACATTCTATCGAAGAGGCCTGAAAGGAGCCCGTACGCATCGTCGATCACGAACCGCAGACTGGAAGTCCGTTCGCCGAACCAGTCGATGCGTACTGCGTGACGGCGGTCAAAGCCTCGTCAAGAGTTGAGACCTTGACAACAGACAGACCCGCGGGAATATGGCCGACCACCGCATCGCAGTTATCCGACGGCGCGAGGAAAAGGGTCGACCCGGCGCGAACCGCCGACACCATTTTCTGTTGGATGCCGCCGATCGCCCCGACTTTCCCTTCTGCGTCGATCGTCCCGGTTCCCGCGATCGACCGGCCGCCAGTCAACTCACCGGGGGTCAATGTGTCGATAATTCCGAGGGCGAACATCATCCCTGCGCTCGGCCCACCAACATTCTCCAGATTGACTGTTACAGAGACAGGAAAAGAGTACGAGATCGTCACCGCAACGCCTAACCGCTTTACGCCGTCCTCCCCCGTCATGGGTGCGATCGACTCGGTGTGTTTCGTGCCATCGCGAGTGAAGGTGACCTTGAGCGGATCGGCGTCTGATGCCTTTGCCGCAAGCGCAAGAATCTGGTCGACGGTCGACACCGCCGTGCCATTGACTTCAGTCACCACGTCCCCCGCGACCAGCACCCCTTGGGCATGCGAGCCTTCGGAGATGGATTCGACGACAAGCTCAGGGCTGCCCTTGTAGCCAAGATGGGTCAGGGCCGCGGCGACCGCCGTCTGCTGTGAACTGGCCATCGACTCGGCGTTGGCAGTGGCCTCGGACTCGGTGGTTGTGCCAGGTGGATAGGCCTGATCAATGGGGATCACTCTCGATGTGCCCGAGATCCAGCCCTGTAATACCTCAAATGCAGACGGCAACGCCGACGGCGATCCCCATTGCGAGACCGTCAACATGTTGAGGTCCCCCGAGGTGGGATATGTCGTCGCGCCGTCCACTTTGATCACAGGCACGGTCGACTGGTCGCCCGACGAGTCGGTCACCGTCGTCTCACCGAGCGTGTTGAACACTGGGCCAGGCACGTCGATGACGTAGGGACTCGGCAAGGTCATCACCCCGATAAAGGCGAGCGCCGCGGTGGCGGAAACTATTGCGACTGACGCGCGCCTACGGCGCGGGCGGATGCGGTAACGCGCGTCGCCCGTCCACCTTGTCAAAAGAGTCACTCGCCCATTCTGCCGTGCCGGGCTGGGAACCGCGAACCCCGCAACGTCTGGCCTAACCGGCTCAGGGTGGACCGGCGGCTCGGCCCACCCGTAGGTGCTGGCGTAAATGGTCATCACGCCTAGAGCGAACCACAGCGAAATTGCAGTGCGATCCCGTAGCGTTAAGGCACACAAAACACTGCATGTGCAAGTGTCGTGAGGCTGAGGTGAGGAGCACTATGGCTGAGGAGAATGAGAACAACGAAGAATTCCTTCGCATGTTCAAAGAATTCCTGGAAGGTAGCGGGTCCTTCGACTTCTCCGAACTCGCTGGCGCGGCCGGGCTGCCGCAAGATCCTGCCCTCATTTCCCAGATGATAAGCCAGTTGCAGGCCGCTATGACGTCCTCCCCACACGATACGTCCGAGAACGCCACGCAGCGGGCAGTCGCCGTCGCGGCCGGTCACCAGATTCCAATCACAGAAGACGAGCGCAAGGCTGCAGCCGAGGCCTTCCAGATCGCGGGCTTGTGGATCGCTGAGCAGACGTCGTTGGCTGAGCCGACCGAGACTGGACGCGTGATGAACCGCGTCGAATGGGTCAACGGGTCCCTCGACGCGTGGCGCGAGATCTCGGATCCTATCTCCGATTCAATCGGCGACACCCTTGTCGAGGCGCTTGCCAAGCAAGCTCCTGAAGAAATGAGTGGCATGGTCGCAGGAGCATCGGGCATGCTGCGAAGCCTGGGAAAGACGCTCTTTTCGATGCAGCTCGGCCAAGTGGTCGGCCAGCTTTCCGAAGAGGTGGTATCGGGCACAGAGATCGGCGTTCCGCTTTTTGGGGATGTGCGGGCTGCCCTTGTGCCGCAGAACATCGTCGAATTCGCCCGTGATCTCGACATCCCCATCGACCAGGTCAACATTTACCTGGCGACGCGCGAACTCGCTCACACCGGACTGTTCCGCAACGCTCGCTGGTTGAGCCTGCACCTCGTCACGGCGATCCGTGAATATGCGGGAGAACTCGGCATTGACATGGAACGCATGCAAGACACCATCCAATCAGTTGATCTGAGTGACACGACGGCGCTTCGATCCGCAATCAACAGCGGTGAACTGCTCTCGCCGCGAACCGACGCGCAGCAGGCAGCGCTTGAGCGCATCGAGACTCTTTTTGCTTTGATCGAGGGATGGGTGGACGTCGTTACCACCGATGCGACGACCCGGCTGCCGAAATCAGCGGCGCTCCGCGAGACCATGAACCGCAGGCGTGCCTCTGGTGGCCCAGCGGAACAAGCCTTCGGCGCTTTGATCGGGCTTGAGTTGCGACCAAGACGGCTGCGTGAGGCCGCCGCGATGTGGCGTAGCGTGACCGAAAGCCTTGGTGCTGCGGCGCGGGACGCACTCTGGCAGCATCCGGATGTGCTGCCGACTGCGGAGGACATCGATTCCCCTGACGGCCTGATCTCAAGACTTACGAACCCCGCAGGCCCCGATGAGATCGATCGTGACCTGGAGCGCCTGCTTTCTGGCGGGTTCGACGGCTCCGGTGATGCGCCCGAATCTTCGGGAGAAGAACCTACGGTCTAGTACCGGTTTGCCCGAGCGGGTCACACGTTTCGAGCGGCCTACGGAGGCCGACGCCCGCTCGTGTTCTATCCGAACATATCCACAACATCCTGTGACCGCCTCCGTGGCCTCCCTGCTGTGGATAACCCTGGATGCCTTCTTCCGGGACGGCACAATGGCTGGATGTATCTCCAAGCTAATCCTCGAGTGCCTGTCCTGTGGACCACTGGCACGCGACTTCGCTGTGGCGACGAACCCTATTCGGCGACATGTGTTGTCACCGACGCCGAAGCCGCAATTGTCGACGCGGCGCGTGCTGGAACCGAACTGGCTGCCCTCACACTGATTGCGCAAGACTCTGCCATATCGCAGCGGCGTTTGCGCAGGCTTCTGGCGTTCGTGCGGCCGAGTCTGCTCGACAGCACCCTTTTGCCGCGTGGTAGCGGTGCCGAATCTGGGGAGCTCAGCGACGCCACGACGGCGCCTCGCGCTCGTGCACTCAGACAGCGGCGCGAGTCGCACGTGGTTCAGCTGATCGGCGACACGCGCTACCTTCACCTCTGCGACTGGATGCTCGAGAACACAGGACTCGAGATAGAACTCATGCCTATCGCAAGCTCGACGTCAGCTCGCAGACCGGTGCATGAACAGCCCGCGTCGGATGCTGCACCCGAATTCGACCCCAGCCCAGCCGCACAAGACCCGCCAGCCAGCCTGCACAACGAGCACGAACACGTATGCACCCGCGATTGCACGCACCGAAAACCAATTGGACTGTTCGTCGGCACGCCCTCTCCCCACCCAACTTCCACACGCAACTGGATGCGCAATGCAACACCGCACATTGCGGTCTCGGTTCACGCACATGGCGTCGAAGTCTCCCCCGCGGTCCTCTCAGGCGTCACCCCATGTCTTAATTGCCGCGAACTCTGGCGGGCAGAGAACGACGCCACCTGGATGCTCACTGCCGCACAGCTCAGTGTTCATCCTGTTCCGGCTATCGAACGCACTGTCGCCGCGAGCGCAATGAGCCTGGCGCTCATGCAGGTGCTTGCGCTGGCGGATGGGGAGCCGACGCCACCTACCGGCTACCGCATTCACCCGTACGGCACCACCCGAGCAGAGACGCCCCGATTTCACCCCGCTTGCGGGTGCAGGGAATTCGCCGGGTGGTGGTCAGCGAACGTTTGAGAGGTCTGCGAGGAACGGGGATCGTGAGCGTTTCCGCGCACCTCCGCCTGAACTGGACCACGTCATCGTCAAGTTTTTGCGCGCCCGAGTCACCGCGACATAGAACAGCCGGCGCTCCTCCATGATCGAATCGGCATCTTTTGCATAGCTGATCGGCAACAGCCCGTCCGCAACTCCAGGCAGATACACGCTGTCCCATTCCAGCCCCTTGGCGGTATGAATGGTACTCACCGTGACCGCTCGAAGCGTTGGGGCAGCCTGGTCGGTTCGTCGCGCCGACAATTCGAGGACGAAATCGGTCAGAGTGGTCTCCGGCGGCATCTCCTCTGCCATACGCAGAATGGCGGCGAGGGCCTCCCATTCCTCCCGCTTGGCACCAGGCTGCTCCGGCGGTCGTGGGGTGTACCCCAGTTCGTGTAGCACGTCGACTACTTCGTGCAGGAAGGGTTTGGCCGGCCCTGCGCCCGGTCGGGCTGCTTGGGCGTTGAGCAACAGCATGGCCTTGGCGACCTCGGGTCGTGCGAAATAAGGAGGTGCCTTGCGAAGGTGGTATGGCACGCCCGCTGCGCCAAGCGCGGCCTCAATGGGAGCGAGCTGTGATGTGAGGCGAGTCAAGACGGCTATCGTGTCCGCGGCGGAACCTCGTGCCAGTTCTTGAGCGATTGTGGCGGCGATCCATCCAGCCTCATCATCGTCACTTTCGAACTCGTTCACGGTCGGGTTAGGGCCGGCTACGTCGCTGGTCAGTGTAACGGCGCCCTCCCTTCCGCGCATGATGGCATTCGCTGCCTGAACGATGGGTTGCGTCGACCGATAGTTGCGTACCATCTCGACATGAGCCGCGCCGGGGAACTCTTGGTCGAAATCGATAAGGTAGCGCGCACTCGCCCCAGCAAAGCTGTAAATCGTCTGCGCAGCGTCCCCGACCACGCACACGTCGCGCCTCTTGCCAAGCCACGCATCGAGCAACTGTTTCTGCACGGGCGAGACATCCTGGAACTCGTCGACGACGAATACGCGGTAAATCGCATGCACCTGCGACGCGATCGTCGGCTCGTTCACCATGATTCCCAATGTGGCGAGCAGAACATCATCGAAGTCCATGACTCGTCGCTCGAGCTTGATGTTCTCATAGCGGCGCATGAGGGCCAGAACCTGGTCGAGGCTCAAGCTTCCGGGTGTCGGCCTTTCGACGAGCGCGTAGTCGTCGATACTCAGGTTGCGCACTTTGCGCCATTCGATCGCCGAAGCAAGGTCACGTGCCGAGGCGGGGTCCAGGTTTAGACCCTCCGCAACGGCGGCCTCCCGAAGCGGCGACATTTTCGACTCGATCAGGCTCGGCATCCGTCCCCCGAAAACCTGGGGCCAGAAATACCGTAGTTGGGCAAGCGCAACCGAGTGGAACGTTCGGGCAGAAACAGAAGGCGCCCCGAGGGCACGCAGCCGTGCACGCAACTCGGCCGCCGCTCTTTGAGTAAATGTCAGCGCCATGACGGATTTGGGATCATAAACCCCCGATTCGATTCCATAAGCGATTCGATGGGTGATTGCGGTGGTTTTTCCCGTGCCAGCACCCGCAAGCACGCGGACGGGGCCGAGCAGGGTGGTCGCCACCTCGCGCTGCTCGGGGTTTAGGGGCGCGAGGAGGCGTTCGAGTCCGCCGTCGTGGTTAAGATCGGTTCTCGCGGTCACGGAATGTCCGTCCCGGCAAGAAACGTGTTCGGGGCAGGCGTCGGTTCCGCGAGTTCGGTATGTGCCGCGACGGAGTTGCCGGCGGTATCGAGGGGAGCGCCAAGCCACGCCTCGATCATGGCCCGCGCGATGGAGGAGGTTCCTGGCAATCGAAGGTCGTGACGCCGCCGAACCAGTTCCTCTCGGCTGAACCACTCGAGGTGGGTGATCTCCTGACCGTCCGGTGTGAGCGCCGCATCGGGGTCGGCGTCAGTGACCACGGCACTGAATGCCAGCATCAGGCTGAGCGGGTATGGCCATGACTGCGACCCAAGATAGCCGTCGATAGAGACAGTCAGGCCCGATTCCTCGTGCACTTCACGCAGTACTGCGGCCTCGACCGGTTCACCTGCCTCGACGAACCCGGCGAGGACCGAATACCAGTTCCCGCGCCCTCCGCCAAGAAGCAGACGGTCATTTGTGTCGCGAATCGCAACGATCACTGCTGGGTCGATACGTGGATACACTTCGAAACCGTCGTTAGGACACTGGCGTACCCAGCCGCCCTTGCGGACGATGTTGGGAAGCCCGCACCTCGGGCAGTAGGCGTAGTTGGTGTGCCACCGGGCCACGGCAAGCGCTTCGACGAGCATGCCCGCATCCCTTGCACTCAGGTCTCCCCCCACGTCGCGTAATTCTGCCCATTCGATGCCCGGCCCCAGTCTCGCGTCAAGTTCGGCGCGCGCGCCGTCGTCCACGATGTGCAGGATTATCGCGGTGCCTTCCGGTTCGCGCGAATCGGAACCGATACTTCTGCCCAAGTACACTCGCACGAGCGCGCTTGCCGCAACATCCGGCGCGCACAAGACGATGCGACCATCGGAAATTGGCACTTTGCCGTCGTTGAGTGCGAGTATCCGAGTGCCCGGTTCAGCAAGGATACGGTCGAATAGCTCCGGGTCTTCACGCGCCTCAGCGTCGCGATCTATTCCTGCGCGAGCAAGCGGTGGGGCGATCGTCAACGACTTCACTGTGCTTCTCCTGGGGTATTTGAGACTCGGTCAACCTGGTCATGTGTGCGTGGCGCAGGGAGCAATCGTTCTGGTGTTCGCCTAGCCTGGGTTCATGGGCAGGTCTCCACTCACTTTAGCCGCGCTCTCAACGAACGCTATCGATGGCTTGATGGTTGTTGGCGCGCGAACTCATACGTGGGGTGGCGACGGTGACTTCGATTCGGCTGTCGTTTCGACCGCAGATGGCCGAGAACTCATTTTTCGCGTTCCCACCACGAGATCTTCCGAAACTGCCGCAACCGAGGAGTTGCCTGCGCTGTCGGCTCTGAGCGCTGGGATACGTTCTCGGCTGTCTTTTGAGGTTCCTGTGCTGGTCGGCCACGCCGTTGTCGGTCCGACAATAGGCAGGCTCTTCGAGTTCGTTCCCGGTGGCCCGCTCACTAACCGCGAGATGAAGGGCAGCCGAGATTTGTGCGTCTCGGTTGGCAGTGCAATCGCCTCGATCCATAATCTTCCGCGCGCCGTTATCGATGATTTCGGTTTGCCCCGGGATTCGGCGGCGTCTGTAGCCGCCGAGGTGGCGGTTGTCGTCGATCGCGCCAGGTCTACGGGCCGCTTGCCAGAAGCGGTTGCTGCTCGGTGGGACGAAGCATTGGGCAGTGATTCTTTGTGGGATTTCACCCCAACGGTTGTGCATGGTGACCTGTCTGAGACGTCTTTTGCCGTGCTGGGCGGCGAGGTCACCGGAGTATTCGGCTGGTCTAAATTCCACATCGGCGATCCTGCTGCTGACTTGGCATGGTTCATCGACCTTCCGGGTATCGCCTATGAAATAACTGAGGCGTACCTTGCCGCCCGCGAGGGTGCCTTTGATGACACCGTGCGTGAGCGCGCACTTCTGCATCGCGAGCTTGATCTGGCTAGGTGGATGTTGCATGGTGTTGACACTGGCGACGCCAGCATTGTTGATGATGGGGCTCGCATGTTGCGTGCACTCGATTCGGACGTCGAACGCGGGGCCGTCGCTCCGCTGGTGCCTCGCACTTTTGAGGAGCCGACAGAGCAGAGCCTCTTTGACTCGGACTCCAGCAACTCGGACTCCACCGGCCCTGTTGCCGACATCAACGACGGAGCAGTTGACGACACTGCGATCGAGACGGACTTCGACGATGATGGCGTCGAGACTGTTCCAATCGGCGATCTGCCGACCGGGCCACGCGATGATGACGACGACATCGTTGCCACGGTTGCGATGTCTGAGGACACACCGGATGATTCGGGCACACCGGGCGACTCGTTCGACGAATCAGCTCCGGACCAGCCCCGCTGAGCTCGGGCGAGTAGTCCGAAACAGCTGACAATCCGCATAGTCGGCCTCAGCCCGCATGTTCGCTTTCAACCGCCAGGGGATTGCAGGGCGCATCGGCACGAGCGATTTCGTCGAGCGCTGCGATGCGCGCAGCGAGCTGCTGAGAATCGAGCATATTGACCGGTCTCACCACTTCGTTGTGTGCGACGAAGAAGAACGCGGCGCTGATCGAGTTTGCGTCGATGCCTTTCCACTCGGCGTATGCGTGGCGGTAGAGGGCAAGCTGAACGGCCTTCGACGCCCGCTCTTCTTCGTCACGGGGTAATGCGCCGGTCTTCCAATCGACGATTTCGTATCCACCATCGGGGCGGGCGAACACTGCGTCGATCTTGCATGGGATCTGTCTGCCACCCAACGTTGTGGTTATCGCCACCTCTACGTCGACCGGTCGCATGGCCGCCCACTGGCTCGCCAGGAATGTTTCAATCAGCGGTGTGAGGCGTGCGTCGTCTAGGGAGTAAAGCGCATTGTCATTCTGTTCGCTATCGTTTGCCAACGGCTCGAGATCGAGGGTGTCCTGGTATCCGTATGCCGAATATCGCGTTTCGACCCACGCGTGGAATGCCGTGCCAAGCGCCGCCGCAGTGGAGGGTTTGTGTGGGATGGGGCGGAGCGCATCGAGCATCATCGCTTCGGCATCTGCGAGGTAGTCGGCGAGGTGCGATGCGGCGATCGTATCGGGTGCGGCGAGGTCGGGCTTCGCGTCCCGCTTGGCTCGGTATTCGGCTACCAATAGCTCGATGTCGGGAGCGAATGCTCCGGCGGATGCAAGGGATTGTGTATCGTTCGCGGCTTCTTCGACCAGGGTCGCTGCGGCGGCAAGCGCAAAGCGGCGTTCACCGAGTGGGTCTCGCGGCCAGGGCACCGATGTCGGAGTCTGCGTTTGCGCGGCAGCCACGAGCATCTCTTCACTTACGGGCTCCCACGGCTCGGTGATCAGGTCGCTGAGGCCATCGAAGTATGCGCTGCGTTCATAAGGGTTTTTGCGATTGGTGCCGATGAGACCGGCGGAGAGGATGAGTCTGCGTCTTGGCCGGGTGACAGCGACATAAAGTATGCGTCGTTCTTCTGCTAGGTAGTGGCTCTTTTCGGCTTCGATGTACTCGTCGTAACGCTTGCCGAGGTCGGCTGTGTCGGTACTTGCGCGCCAGGAAAGCTGAGGAATGTCTCGCTGATCTCCACGGAACTCGTTTGGCAGATGCCCCGGATGAAGCCATCCATATCCTCCCTTGTTTCGCGCTGGGTATTCATCTTTGACGAATCGCGGCAGAACGACGACATCGAACTCGAGCCCTTTGGCGGCATGCACGGTGAGTAGTTGCACCGTGCCAGGGGTGCTCTGCACTTGTTCTGGCGCGATGTTCTCATCTGCGGCAACCCTGGCAAGCCAAGAGACCAGGCCGGAAAGGCTCGCGCCGGCAACGGTGGCCTCATACTCGGCGACCTTTTCGAGAAAGATATCGAGGTTGCGCCGTGGAATCTGGTTTCGAGGGTTTGCGATGACCTCGATATCGAGGGCGAGCTCGTATTCGACGAGCCGGGCGAGATCTCGAAGTGGACGTCCAGACGCGCGCCTGAGCTTGGCAAAGGTATGGGCGGCATCTCGGAGCCGCACGCGCCCGCTTTCGCTAAACGAATCGAGCTGGTGCGAGTCGGCGGCGAGGGTTCCGATGTGATCGAGCGCATCGACGATAGTCACCTCATCATCGCGTGATACCGGAGGCGGAACGGCCGATGCCTCGTCACGATGCGGGAACCCGGTCTCCTGATCCAGAGGATCCCCGTTTTGAGTCGTCCTGCTGTGAGCGAAGCCGTCTTCGGGCGCGCCATCTCGTTGCACCTTGTCCTGAGCCGCGCCGTCTCGATGCGCAAGTGCCCGTGCGTGCTGATGCAGGGCCGCGATGTCGCGGAGGCCAAGTCGCCACCGCGAACCGGTAAGGAGCCGGATGAGTTCGTTGCCCGCGGTCGCCTCGGCGATAACAGCAAGGGCACACCGGAGGTCGGTGACTTCGGGGCTTTCAAGCACTCCCCCCAAACCGACCACTTCGTGTGGAATGCCACGTTTGCGGAGCGATTCGGCGAACACCCCCATATGCTTTCGCGTGCGAAAAAGCAGCGCGATCTCTTGCGGAGTAGCGCTTGCGGAGATCTCCTCCTCGATGAGGCCCGCAACGGCCTCTGCCTCGTCGTCAAGTGTGACGGCCTCGACGTATTCGAAACGCCCGGGCCCGGCATCGCGCCTCGGAGCAAGTTCCATGAGCATGGAGTCGGACCCTGCCCGTTTCGCAGCGGCCAGATTGAGTGGCTTCGCAACCGCCTTCGCAACGTCAAGGATGCGATTGTCGTTACGCCAGCTTGTCGAGAGTGTGAACGGGATTTGCAGCGACGCATCCTTGGGTGCGCGCGATGAGGAGGAGAAGTCTTCGACGAAGCGCGACAGGTTGCCGGATGCAGCACCGCGCCATCCGTAGATCGACTGGTTGGGATCGCCGACTGCCATGGCAGGGGTGTCATGGAAAAGATGCGCAAGAAGTTTGGTCTGAGAAACGGAGGTGTCCTGGTATTCGTCGAGCAGCACATACCGGTATTGGTTGCGGTATTCAGAAACGACCGATGGCGACTTGATGAGCGCGGCCAGAGCGAGCGGCACCTGGTCGGAGTATTCGATGAGAGCACGCTGACGCTTGGTTTCAGCAAACGCGCGTACCAGCGGAAGGAGGATGGGAATCGCCGAGACGGTCTCAATGGCCGCTCGAACGGGTTTGCGGAGACCCTTTCCTGGCAAGTCGAGGAGTGCTGAGAACTCTGCGGGGAATTGCTCGAGTCGGTCGATATCGACGAGATGGTCGCTGATCGCGTGAGCGAGGTCCAACACCATGCCCGTCACCGCGGCCGGGCCCTTATCGAGCGTCACGATGCGCTCGTCTGTGCAGCCGGTGACAGTGTCGTAGGCGATTTGCCAAGCCCCAGCCTCTGTAAGCAGCGTGGATTCAGGCTCGTACCCGACACGAAGGGCATTTTCTTGAAACAACCGATTGGCAAAAGCGTTGTAGGTTGAAATCGTCGGAGATTCGAAGAGAGTGTCGTCGACAGAGCGCTCGACATCATCACGATCAAGGTCGGATAGGGCGGCAAGGTTTGCATTGATTCGCTGCGACAATTCAGTGGTGGCCTTGCGCGTGAAGGTGAGCCCAAGAATCTGCGATGGACGCGCTTTCTTGTTGGCGACGAGCCAGACGACACGTTGCGCCATGGTCGCCGTCTTGCCACTTCCGGCACCAGCTACAACGAGCGCCGGGACGTCTTGAGGGAATTCGATGATCGCAGCCTGCTCACTGGTTGGGGCGGGCAGTCCGAGCTTGACGGCCAATTCGCGGCTAGAACGTGTGCTCACTCCGTCACCGCCGGCACCAGGTGAATCGCACACTGGGTGTGGTTGAAGCCATAGCAGTGCTGCTCGATATTGGCGGCGAAGACAGAGCCGGACATCCCTTCTGCGACGGTTTCGAGTCGCCGCCGAAACTCGGCAAACCCTTCGTCGGTGAGGGGATCTTGCGTGTGAACCGCATACGTCTGCGTGTTGGTTTTGACGAACAAGAGTTTGGCCTCTCGCACGCGAGTTCCCGGTTCGACAGCGATCTCTTGGTCGCTATTGGGCAGACCCTCGACGATGGCGAGCTGATAACTGCCGAGTTGTGGGTTGTCGACGACTTCCGATTTGACGGGCGGCACCCCGGTCTTCAAGTCGACGACCACAAGTTCTCCGTCGCTAGTAGTCTCAATGCGGTCGATGCTGCCTCTCAGCTCGTAGTTGTTGCCGGGGGCCGCGAAACGCACTTCGGCGGCGAGTCGTGAATTGCCTGCCCGCTGCGCGTCGGCGAGGTAGGCGACGAGTTTGTCGAGCATCACGTCGGCGCGGGCGCGTTCCTGCTGGGAATGCCATTGCGCCTCGAACTCGAGTTCGCTCCATCGAGAGTCGACATAGTCACCGAGATCGCGCCGGTCTACCTGATCGCCGGCCACTTCGAGAGCAGCATGCACGATTGTGCCCATTGCAGCCGCAGTACCCGTGTCATTGCCGCCGTATTTGTCGAGGAACCAGCTGAGCGGGCAGCTTTCGAAGCTGCCGATGCCGGATGGGCTGATCGGCACGGGCCGCTCTGGAGAAAAGTCGCGAATGGGCTCGCTTGTGCTTGCCTCGATGAGTCCCTGCCATTGATCTGGTCGTGCTCCGAGAATGTTTTCTCTTGCAAGGACACCGAGTCCCGCTGCGGCCTCCAACCGAGTCGTAGACGACGCGGGCGCGACGAGTTCACGTCGAAGCTGACCAACAATGCCCCGCAAGGTAAATGGGTGCCTTTCGCCGGGCTCTGCCGCCGTTTCGGTGCCCCGCAGCGATGGGTCTATCGCGTATACGAGTGGAGATGGCTTCTCGTCATCGCTATCGATCGCTGTCACGTGTACGGCATGTCGCGCCCGAGACACGGCGCGGGCGAAAAGCCGAAGCTCTGAGTTGAGCACTTCACGACGCCGATCGATCGTGCCGCTTCCCCCAACGCTGCTGAGGGAACTGATGTCTCCGGCTCCAAGCAAGGTGTCACGCAACCGAAGATCTGGCCATACCCCGTCATCGACGCCACTAATGACGACAGTATCGAAGTCTCTGCCAATTGTTTGCGGGGGCGTGCCGATCCAGACGGCGTCGACCTCGACGGATGGCACGATGATGTCGTCCGCGATATGCCGTTCAAGCTGTTCTGCAAAGAATTCAGATGGCGGGGATCCCTGATTCTGCTCGGTATACCGACTCGCAGTGGCGAACAATGCCACCACAGTATCGAGGTTTCGCGAAAGCCCTGACGAGTCGGTGTCTCCCGAAAGGGACATGTCGCGCCAGGTCTCATCGACACGGCCCCTTACCCCATCCCTGTCGTGCACCATCGTCGAGTTCCACAATGACCACAACACATCTTCCGCGGTGCCGTCTGCGCCGATCCGACCAGCTTCCGTAAGACGCTGCGCGAAGCGCTCTGCACTTCGAGCCACGGGCATATCGATGCTCGCGAATCCCCCGGCGACGCTGAATGCCTCAACGAGGAGTTCGTCAGCAGTCCGATTGCCACCTCCCTCGAGCTCTTCACGTCGAAGCGCCCGCCGCAGACGGCGCAGCGCGATTGCGTCCATATCGCCAACGTAACTACCGAGCAAATGCATATATGTGCTCGCTGTCCTCGGCACGACCCCGCAGGCCAGCGCAGCAGCAGTCACGAGCGGTTCCGTGGCGACATGTTCCCGAAAGAGCTGAGGGCGACCCGACTCGTGAATGGGGACGCCGCAGGCCTCAAGCGAACGGACGAGCCCTTCAGCAACGGCGCCGGACCTCACAATGACAGCGAGTTCGTGCCACGGCACGCCGTCGATGAGATGACGCCGACGCAACCGGGAGGCGATCGCCGCAGCGCTACTGCTCGGAGACGAGTAAACGCTGACCGTCGCCTCGGAGCCACCAGCATGGTTGTCGAGCAACGCGCGGCGCTGGGTACCCTGCCTCGCAGCACCGATGGATGCCGTGACACGACCCATCGCCTCCGCGATCTGGCCGGTCAGCCGAAAACTCGAGTCAAGGACGAGGATCTCGCAGGGCACGCCAATGACTTCGCCGAGAGTGGCCGCGAGCTCCGGTTTGCCACCCCGAAACTCATTTGTCGCCGTGTCTGGGTCGCCAAAGGAGACCACCGAGGCCCCATGGAGAACAAGCCCGCCGACGAGGAGCGCCACCGACTCTGTCAGCTCTTGCGAGTCGTCGATGAGAACATGGCGGATACGCGCCACGGATTCTGGCCACGAATCTGCGGAGGAGAGATGTCGGGCAGCGCGAGAGACGAGATCTGGCGCACTCACCGCCATCGGGCTAACCGCCGACACCACCTCGCGATACTCACGCAGAAAGTCGGAGACCGCGGTCCACTCGTCCCGACCAGAGGCACGAAGTGCGTCTGGACCGACCCCGTATTCACTGCACTGATCGATAACATCGCGAAGCTCGTGCCGGAAACCCCTCAGACTCCGAACCTCTGGGCCGATCCATGACGGCCAGCTTGGCCCGGCACCGGTGCTCTCGTGGCCCGCGAGAAGGTCACCGATGAGTTGTTCTTGCTCACCGCCAGTCATCAGCCGCACCGGAGCCTCGCCAGAGTCGCGCGCAAAGGCGTTGACGACCTCGAACGCGAAAGACTGTGCCGTTCGTGCCCAGACGCCCGAACGGGCCACTGGAACACGCGCACCGAGCATCTCGCGGAGTCGCTTCGCCGACTCACGGGCGGGAGAGAGAACCAGGATCGACTCGGGGGCAACCCCACGCGAAACCAGCGCAGCCACACGCTCGATGAGCGCGACCGTCTTGCCGGAGCCCGCGACACCGATGACCAAAAGTGCACGACCTGCAAACTGTACGACGTGCTGCTGCTGATCGCTCAATGCAATGACACCATCCGCGAAGGCCCCAGCAGCCGCGCCAAGCGCATTGTCACCGCCACTACCGCCGGCGATTGTTGGTGTCGTCTCCATGCCCTCCACCCTAAGTCCAGCCACTGACACGAAGTGGAGCAAGAGAGGCAACCCCAGCGCCTCGATTCGCACCGGCACCGCGACCGAACCCCGACACCAACATCCACTGCCATATATCTCCCACCGCGAACACGCAGATCCGGCTCACAGAGAAGCCGTATCCTTTTAATTCACAGCGGAACACCATCCGCCCAAGGAGGAACCAATGGACATTCGTGTCGGCATCCAGAACCTGCCCCGAGAGGTTTCGCTAGAGACCTCGGCAGATCCAGCAGCACTCGTCGACGAGATTCAAAAGGCTCTGGCCTCCAACGCACCGAGCGTCACCCTCACCGACGGCAAGGGTCGGCACTACATCATCCCCACCAGCGCGATCGGCTACGTCGAGATCGGCACCGAAGAGTCACGCCGCGTCGGGTTCGGCTCATAGCCCGCAGGCACACCGAGAGCGCGACACACCATGGAAATCATCATCATCGTCTTCATCTCCGGGTCGATCGGAAGCCTGCTTGCCGTTTCTCCGCTACGCGACAAAACCTATAGCGGCGCGCTCATCGTGCCAACCGTCACCGTTCTTGTCGCAACGTGGCTCTGGACCGCGATGCTGTGGGCCGGTATCCCTGCAGAGACAGCGATCATGTGGACGCTTCCCGCCGTCATTGGCGGCATCGCCGGAGTTGTCACTGCGGCGCTTCAGAAATCGATGCGCGCGGCATACGCGCAACGCCGGCGCGATGAGCTGGTTCGTGGATAGCAGCTTCGCGCGCGCTCCGGACGCGCACAAGCCTCAGCGAGTCTGATTGAGCGCCCAACCACACACGCCAATGAGGGAGATCTGCTCCGGGTAAAGCGACCTTCTCAGTCGCTCGGACGCTACGCAGTCAGGTGAAGCGCATCCATGCGCAACGTGTGTTCGGCAACCAGCTGCGACTGAAAAGCATCGATCTGGGCGATCGCCATCGCTACCGATTCATCGGGACGCTCACCGGACACGATCGCAGCACGCACATCGTCGGGCAAGACGAGCAACGACCGAACCGCAAGAAGGGCGTCGCCGACAACGGCACGGCCCCACAGCGCGAGCAGATCGCGAGAAAACTCACCCGACTCGACCTGCCGCGAAAGCAGATCCACGATGGAAAGCGCAACAGTATCGTCGGAGATCCTGGACGCAACCGGTTCGGGGACTCCGGTCACCGAGTTGCAGATCGACAACTGCGCACCGTCGAGCAGGCCGCCGACCACATACGCCTGCAGCGCCGCCTCCTGCCAGGCGCGCGGAGTCAGCATTCCATACGCGGCATCGATGTGATCGGGAGAAACAACGCTCTCGCGCAGATCGGCGTCGGGCGAATGGATGAGGAACGCCTTGCGGAACTGCGAGAACTTGTCATATTCCGCGGCAGCTATGGCTGCGAAATCAAAACGCGAGGCGGACGAATCAGCGTCGCGCACCCATTCGGAAAGAAAGCGATACGCCACATAGTGCTGGTATGCACACCCAGCGATCAAACCGGCAAGGCTCGGAGCGTACGCCGAGATGTCGATCGAGAGCGGCCTTGCCCCCGAAAGATGTTCCGAGCGTGACTTGACCCGCAAGTCGGAGTCGCCACGGCGGCGCCGGAATATTTTCCACACAGACCCCATGCTATTACGACAGACACCGATTGCTGCATCTCATCTCGGCCGCGGTCAGACCCCTGAGCAATGGCCAGGTCCTGCCATACTGCCTACGCTCGGCACGATTTGCACCACTAGACTGAGGAAATACAAGAAAAGGCGAGGAAATCCGTGACCTTTAGCGACCTCAATATTGACCAAGACATGGTCGATGCTCTCTCGGCGAAGGGCATCACAGAACCGTTCCCCATCCAGCAGGAAGCCATTCCGCTTGCGCTGGAGGGCAACGACATCATCGGGCAGGCCAAGACCGGGACGGGCAAGACGCTTGGGTTCGGCATCCCGCTGCTCCAAAAACTCGGAGTCAACCCAGAGCCGGGTGTCAAAGCGCTCGTCGTGGTGCCGACCCGTGAACTAGCCGTCCAGGTGAGCGAAGACATCGAGGCTGTCGCCGCCGCGCGCGGCACCACAGTTGTCACCATTTACGGCGGCAAGGCGTACGAAGGCCAGATCGCCCAGCTCAAGGCGGGCGCGCAGGTCGTCGTCGGCACTCCCGGGCGCCTCATCGATCTCGCGAACCAACACATCCTGAACCTCGCGCACGTTCGCGTCATGGTGCTCGATGAAGCAGACAAGATGCTCGACCTCGGCTTTTTGCCGGATGTCGAACTCATTTTCTCCCTCGTCAATCCTGTTCGGCAGACCATGCTGTTCTCAGCGACGATGCCGGGCGCAGTTGTGGCGCTCGCTCGCCGCTTCATGACCCGACCCATCCACGTTCAGGTTGCCGCGCCCAACGAAGGTCAGACGCAGGCGAACATCGAGCAGTTCATCTACCGCGCGCACGCGCTCGACAAAGACGAGATCATCGCTCGTGTGCTTCAAGCCGAGGGCCGCGGCCGCACCATTATCTTCGTGCGAACCAAGCGCGCCGCCGCCAAGCTCGCCGAGGAACTCGATGAGCGCGGGTTCACAGCCACCGCCGTGCATGGCGACCTCAACCAAGAGGCCCGCGAGCGCCATCTCGCCGCCTTCAAGCACGGCAAGTTCGACGTCCTTGTCGCAACGGATGTCGCAGCACGTGGCATCGACGTCGACGATGTGACGCACGTCATCAACCATTCGATCCCCGACAACGAAGACGACTACCTGCATCGAATCGGCCGCACCGGTCGCGCAGGTAAAACCGGCATCGCCGTCACGTTCGTCGACTGGGATGACTCGGCGCGATGGGGCATGATCAACAAGGCCCTCGACTTTGGTCAGCCCGAGCCGACCGAGACATACTCGACATCCCCACACCTCTACTCCGACCTGCACATTCCCGAGGGCGCCGACGGGCGCCTGCCCGGCGCACGCGCGCGAGCCCCCAAAGCAAGCAGTGAGTCTGGCCCCAGACGGTCGAGCTCATCGAATCGCAATGGCCGTACGAACACAGGACGCTCGCGATCCGGAAACCGCGGTTCCGATGCGCCTGCCGCCGGGAGTGCCACAGCAGCGGTTGCCGCAGAAACAGCGGTTTCCGATGAACCCACCCGCACGCCTGTCCCAGTCGAAGACACCTCCCACCATCGCGAAGGCCGCAGGCGCAGGCGCAGGACCCGAGGTGGCTCACCACGGCCGTCCGGCGAAAACGCCTGACGCCACGCGATTCCCGTTTGAGGGCACGGTGCTCGACGACCTCCACCCGCCTGCGACTCACCATCAACAGCACAGGGCACAACCTTCGTTGTCTGGAGTGACATATGCCACCAAAGATTGACCTTCACACACACTCAAGTGCGTCTGACGGCACCGACAGCCCGGCGGAAGTCGTCGCCGCCGCGGCTGTGGCAGGACTCGATATTGTGGCGCTGACCGACCATGAGAGTGCGGACGGATGGGGCGCTGCAGGCAAAGCCGCCGCCGACCTTGGCCTCGGCTTCGTGCCTGGCATCGAGTTGTCGACAAAGCTGCGTGGTGCATCCATTCACATGCTCGGCTATCTCGTTGACCCGACGCATCCCGCCCTCGCCGAGCAAATGCGGGAGGTTCGCGACGCAAGGCTGATCCGGGCACGGCGCATGATCGAGGCGCTTTCCGTCGACTACGACATCACGGTAGAAGACGTCGACGCCCAGATTCACGACGGCGCGACCGTCGGGCGCCCGCATATCGCGGATGCGCTTGTCGCGAAAGGCATCGTGCCCGATCGTTCTACCGCCTTTTATGACATATTGCACCCCAGATCCCCGTACTATGTGTCCACGTTTGCGCCGTCCCCACTTGCCGTGGTCGTCACCGTGCGGGCAGCCGGCGGCGTTCCCGTGCTCGCGCACCCCGCGACCCAGGGGCGCTATCGCGTCATCGAGGACGACGCGATCAAGGAACTGGTGGATGCCGGACTCTTCGGCCTCGAGATCCACCACCGGGACAACACCGAGGACGGCAAAATCCGGCTCTACGAGCTCGCCGCCAAGTTTGGGCTGCAGGTTACCGGGGCGAGCGACTACCACGGGGAGGGCAAGCCGAACCGGTTGGGCGAGAACACGACGTCGCCGGAGGTGCTCGAGCGGCTCATTGCCGCGGGGTCGGGGAGCCGCCCCTTCCGGGGTTAGTAACGCACGAAGGTCCCGATAGGCATTACTCCGCGGGCGGAGTGGACGCCCCCGTACCGGACGGGCGGCGCCGGGTGCGGGTGCGGCGGCGTGCCGGAGCGGCACCGTCGTGGGTTCCCGCGCCCGAGGTGCCAGACTCGTGGGCGCGCTGCTCGGGATTCGACGGGGTCCCGGTTCCCCCCGAGGTGCGGGTACGCGACCGGTCCCCATCCCGAGGCTGGCGCGGCGGACGGGATGCCGCCTGCTCGACCTTGGGCGCCGGGCTCGGCTTGAGCCGT
>JAATGV010000041.1 GCA_015654475.1 Actinomycetales bacterium | reverse complement strand
GCGAACCCGAGCACGCCGAGGAACCCGGCGACGAACCAGCCCGCGACAAGCAGCGCCGGCGGGAGATCTGGGAGCGGGGCCGGCACTGGGGTGAGGTCGAATACGAGTGCAATCACCCACGCGCTCAGCGCGGCCGAAAGCAGTACGAGCAAAGCGTATGTGAGTCTGCTAAGCCCTGAGAGGATGTCGAGTCGTGCGAGGTCGAGCGCTGCGGTCATGAGGGGGAATCCCGGAACGAGGAACAGGATCGCCGAAGTGAATCCGGCGTCATGCAGGATGGACACACCCCCGCTCAGCAATGCGAGGACAGCCGAAAACGCGAGGTATCCGAGGCAAGAGACCGCTGACGCGATCATAGCCACACCGAGCGGGTTGAACCGTACTGAGTTGAGCAGTTGCCGAGTCCACTGCCCGAAGGCGACGGCAATCGCCACGGCGATGCATTCTTGCCAGCCACCGTTGTTGAGAAACGCGAAAGCGAGACAGGCCCAACTCGCTGCAGCGATGGTGAGGACGGGAGGGTGCCGGTGGTCGTCTGCGGCGATGCGATCCAAGACGCGTTGGACGGTCTTGGGGCTGGTGCCCGGGCGAATCTTGTGTGTGTAGTCTTCCAGCGCTGCGAGCATTGCTGAGTTGACGCCCGTGGATGCGATTGCGACGATCTGCGTGCGGAATATCTGCCCTCTTGCCGTGGTGGCAACGATCTCGGTGAGCGTGATCTGCGTGTGGATCCGGTCGAGACCGATCGCCGTTCCCACTCGTTTCATTGCTTCCGTGACCCGCACGGACCCTGTGCCGCATGCGAGCATCATGGCTCCGAGGCGTAACACCGCGTCGGATCTTTCGATGAGGCGGAGTGGCTCGAGCGAAATCTCTTCGGTGAATGGCGAGCTGTTCTTGTCGTCTTGGTTCGGCACATAACCATTGTGGCGTGTTTGGGAATACCGTGCCGCATACAATAGTTACTTGAAATGTCAATAGAAGTGCGAATGGTCAGAAGTGGACCCGCATCGACAGAAATATTTAACGAGGAGCAAAACTATGACTGCCAATATCCCTGCGGGCACCTGGACTATCGATCTCGCACACAGCCAGATCGGGTTCAGCATCCGACACCTGAGCATCAGCAAGGTCAAGGGGCTGTTCGAGGATTTCTCGGGCCAGATTACGAGCGACGGCACGTTGGAAGAAACCAGCGTCACTGCCGAGATCCAGGCCGCATCCGTCAACACCAAGGTCAAAGATCGCGACAACCACCTTCGCAGCGCCGACTTCTTCGACGTCGAGAACTTTCCCACGATTACCTTCGCCTCGACTTCCATCGCCGACAATGGTGACGACTTCGTGGTGACTGGCGACTTGACGGTCCATGGAGTGACACGGCCGATCTCAATCGAGGTAGAGGTTGGCGGCATGGCCAAGGATGCGTACGGTCGCACCATCGCTGCCGCAGAAGGCTCAACCACTATCGTCCGTGAAGACTTCGGGCTGACATACAACACGACACTTGAGACCGGCGGTCTGCTCCTTGGTCCCAACGTTGCGGTGCACCTGGAAATTGAGGCGGCTGCCGAGTAGTCGTCATTCTGTCTATGGATACGGCCTCACTGCTGATATTCCATGACGAGGGAGTCCTGGTGCAGATCGGGACTCCCTCGTATTTTTGCCCGAGCTCGCGCGCGCAGGGCTCGACCGCCCCATCATTCGTTATTCTTTACAGAACGTCGCGTATCGTTTTAGAGGAATCCACGATTGGTTTTCCTAGAGCACAGCCTTCCCATAGGCTAGTAGGCGGCCAATTCGGCTATCGAACAGGCCAAATCAACACGATCGAACTCGGGTGAAGGCAAGTGACTACTGGTATTTACGTAACGTCGACAGCGGAGGCTTCTGGCAAGAAGGTCGTCTGCTTGGGTCTCGCTGAAATGCTGCTCTCGCGCGTTGACAGAGTTGGCTACTTTCGGCCAGTCACCTCAACGGAGTCCACCGAAGACGATCCCATGCTCAAGCTCATCCGGAGGCGATTTGGATTGAGCGAGGGCCAGGCCCGTGGCGCGGTAGGCGCAACGGAGTTCGCAGAACTGCTGAGTGCCGGCAATCGTGAAGCCATTGCCGAACGCTGCCTTGCGGTCTACAACGACATCGCCGCGAACTCAGACGTTGTACTCGTCGAAGGCTCAGACCTCGCAGAGTTCGATGTCTCGATCGAGAACGAGTTCAACCAGAACCTCGCCAACGACCTTGGCACGCCGGTCGTCGCAGTCGTCAACGGCAAACACAAGAGCGTTGACGAGACCGCTGGTCAAGTGGATGCGGTAAGGCGCGATCTGCTCGATGCAGGCTGTCAGGTGTTCGCCATCATCGTCAGCCGCGTGAACGCAGCCAAGGTTCCGGAGCTGGAGAAGCGCGTCCACCTCGGCGCGAGCAAGCGACCTGTCTACTTCATCCCTGAGATACCCGAACTCAAATGGCCCTCGGTCTCCGAGGTCAAAGCCCAGACTGGTGCCGAATACGTTGCCGGTCCTGGTGACTTCAATCGCGACGTGAAGTCGATGAAGGTCGCCGCAATGACGGTCGACAATTTCATCGATCAAATTGAAGACGGAACCTTCGTGGTGAGCCCGGGCGATCGCCTCGACATCATGTTCGCCACGCTGGCATCGTCGCTGTCGAGCGGCTTCCCGACTCCCTCCGCTCTTCTGCTTACCGGACAGTTCCCACTGTCAGAAAAGCAGCAGCGGCTTCTCTCTGGCGCACAGTTTCCCGTGCTGAGTCTGCCGTACGACACATACGAGGCTGCCGAGCGCATCAGCCAGGTGCGAACTGACATCGGAACATCGACGGACAGAAAAATCGCGACCGCCCTCGGTGTGTGGGATGCGAACATCGACGCGGATGAGATCGCCGCCCGCATTACGCTTCCGAGACCGTCGACGATGACGCCGCTTCGCTTCACGTACACGCTTGTGGAGCGCGCGCGTTCCAGGCGAGCGCACATCGTGCTGCCAGAGGGCAACGACGTTCGTATTCTTTCTGCGGCCGAGAACCTGCACCGGCGTGATGTGGTGACGCTGACGCTGCTTGGCAACGAGGACGAGATCCGTGGCCTTGCGACGCAGGAAGGCATCGATATCACTGGGATCGACATCATCGATCCGGAAACCTCTCCGCTTCGCCGCGAGTTCGCGCAAGAATACGCTCGCATCCGTGCCCACAAGGGTGTGACGGAGGATGCCGCGTTCGAGACAATGCTCGACGTGTCGTACTTCGGAACCATGATGGTGCACACGGGCAGGGTCGGCGGCATGGTCTCAGGTGCCGCGCACACCACAGCGCACACCATCCGTCCATCGTTTGAAATCATCAAGACCCGGCCGGGCACCGCGATCGTGTCTTCCGTCTTCCTGATGTGCCTCGCCGATCGAGTCCTCGTATACGGCGACTGTGCAGTCAACCCGGATCCGAACGCGGAGCAGCTCGCCGATATTGCCGTCGCGTCGGCCGCGACCGCCGAGATGTTCGGAATAGAGCCGCGTGTCGCGATGCTGTCGTATTCCACAGGAACCTCGGGGCATGGACAATCGGTGGACAAGGTCCGTGAGGCCACCGAACTCGTCAAGGCCAAGCACCCCCAACTCAACGTCGACGGGCCGATTCAGTATGATGCTGCATCCAACCCGACCATCGGCGGAAGCAAGCTTCCCGGCTCATCGGTTGCGGGCAACGCGACAGTGTTCGTGTTCCCTGATCTCGATACCGGAAACAACACGTACAAGGCTGTGCAGCAGTCGTCGGGAGCCTTGGCGCTCGGGCCGGTGTTGCAGGGCCTGAACAAGCCAGTCAACGACCTCTCGCGCGGGTGCACCGTCGAAGACGTCATCAACACAATCGTCATCACAGCCATCCAAGCCGGTCAATAAGGAGAACCCCCGCAATGCACATGCTTGTCATGAATTCAGGCTCGAGCAGCCTCAAAGTCAGTGTCGCCGACGGTGACGAGATCATATACAACACCCAAATCAATCAGACGCCGACCAACATCTCTGACGAGCAGTGGACCGAGCTTTTCGCAGGAATTCGTGAGGCATCGGGCGACTTCGATGTTGTGCTGCACCGTGTGGTTCAGGGCGGCTGGATCTTCGATGGCCCGCGTATCGTGACGCCGGAGGTCATCGAGCAGGTGCGCAGCCTGACCGATCTCGCCCCCCTCCATCAGCCGCCGACGATCGCCACTCTTGAGCGCACCACCGCGCTACTGCCAGACGTCACGCAGATCGTGCACTTCGATTCCGCCTTCCATCTCGGTATGCCCGAAGAAGCGCACACCTATGCTGTGCCCGAGAAGTGGCGTACCGACTTGCGGGTACGCCGTTATGGCGCGCACGGCCTTGCGCACGCATACAACGCGACGGCCGCGGCCGAGATCCTTGGGAAAGACGTCAACGATCTCAAGATCGTCAGCGCTCACCTGGGCTCCGGCGCCTCGCTGTGCGCGATCCAGGGGGGGAAGAGCGTTGACACCACAATGGGGCTCACTCCTCTCGAAGGTCTTGTGATGGGGAGCAGGTCAGGAAACATCGACCCAGAGATCATTCCGTGGGTCGTGAACCAGTCCGGGTCGAGTCTCGACGAGGTCATGTATTCGCTCGAATTCGAGTCTGGCCTGCGTGGCCTTGCCGGAGACGATCACATGGGGCACGTCATGGATCGCTATCGCGAGGGAGACGAGAAGGCGATTCTTGCCATCAACGTGTGGCAGCACCGCACTGCAGCCCTCATCGCGTCGATGGCGGCGGCAATGAACGGGGTCGATGTGATCGCGGTCAGCGGCGGTGTTGGCGAAAACGGTCCAGACGTGCGCGAACTGCTGGGGGAGCGCCTGCGTTTCCTTGGAGTGACCCTCGACACGCAGTTGAACGATGCGAACAAGATGGATTCGATTCTCACTACACCGGATTCGGCAGTCGCGATGGCGGTTGTGCGCACACGCGAAGACTTGACGATGCTTCGTGAAGCTCGTGCGCTTCTCGCGTCTTTGCCTGCGGCGTAGCAATAGCCAGCCGACCAGGTAAAACTCGTCAGCCCTGCAGCACACCAAAGCCTGAACCGAGCAAAACCCGACAGATGAGGTCGAATTCTGTCGGGTTTCGCTCGGTCCGGTAGGAACCCTGGCGGGATGGTTACCTGGTGTGCACGGTTTGTGAAACGTGCGGGGGAATCATTGGCAGGCGCTCACGATGGGCTCGGTTTGCCTTGTAGATCGAATCGTAGTCGGCGTGGGACTCGATCAATGCGATCAACGACTCGTGCTCTTCCACAATCGCTCGGCCGCGATACTCGATGTTGGCTGCGCTCACATTGTGGCTCGAGACTCCTTTCGCCCATGACTCGGTGAGCCTCTCGAGAAGGAAGCTGTTGGGGCACGATGAGCAGATCATTTGGTGGAAACGCTGGCTGAGGGAAGCGAACATGTCGATTTCGCTCTCACATACGCATTCCAGAAGGCGGCTGTTGAGGTCTTTGAGCGCCTGGATGCTCGCCGCATGTATTCGAGGTGCGGCAAGCGCGGTCGCCGCGCTCTCGAGGATGTATTCGTATTGCCCCATCTCGGCCACACGATCCATATCGACGGATGCGACCTGGGCACCGAGGTTGTGGTTAAAGTGCACAAGGCCTTCGGCCTCGAGCATTCGGATCGCCTCTCGCACCGGAATGGTTGACATATTTTGCTCAGCGGCGATTCTGGCGATGACGAGTTTCGCCCCCGCCGGATAGCCGCCAGAAATGATTTGCTCCTTGATCGAGCCGTACGCGACAAAGGATTTGCTGACAGATGACACCTTAAGGCCCCCCCCAAAAAAAACTAGCTCCCGCTCGGAATTCTAACATGCCGGAGAAAACCGAGGCGTTTGGCATGTCCCTGACGAAAGAGCGCGGCTGCATCGGGACGGGCCTCGGAATGACACAAACGGGTTGTCGACTACCTACCAGCGTTACTTTGCGACGGTCTGATTTTGAGAGTAAAGTCTCCAACAAGTGTCGGATAAGTGGACGAGACGATGTCCATATCAAGCTAAGGACCCTGGATGATCTCGCAACTGTTGGTGGCTCACGCCGACGTCGATACCGTCGCCCTCGCATTGGCGCGGTGGCAGTTCGGATTGACGACGCTGTACCACTATCTTTTCGTTCCGTTGACCCTCGGGCTGTCATTTCTCGTGGCGGTCTTGCAGACGGCATGGGTGCGCACGGGTAAGGTCAAATATCTCAAGCTCACCAAGCTGATCGGCAAGATTTTCTTGATCAACTTTGCGATGGGGGTCGTCACAGGCATCGTCCAAGAGTTCCAGTTCGGCATGAACTGGTCCACATACTCGCGGTTTGTCGGCGACATCTTCGGAGCGCCGCTGGCCATGGAAGGCCTGCTCGCATTCTTCCTCGAGGCCACTTTCATCGGCGTCTGGATCTTCGGCTGGAACCGTCTCTCCAAGCGCGCGCACCTAGCATCCATTTGGTTGATGGCGGCAGCATCCTGGCTCTCGGCTTTCTTCATCCTCGCCGCAAACGCCTTCATGCAGAACCCTCAAGGATTCAGTTACAACGCCGAGAGCTTTCGCGCCGAGCTGACGGACATCGGTGCGGTGGTGACCAACCCCATCGCCCTCAATGCATTCCCGCACACCGTATTCGGCGGTGTCATGTTCGGTGGTGCCGTGATTATCGCGGTTGCGGCTTATCATCTCGCGCGCCGCCAATATGTGGAGGAAATGCTCACCGCGGTCAAGTTCGGCGCCTGGTCCGTGATCGGCGGATTCATCGCCGTTGCGATCAGTGGCGACACTCTTGGCAAAGCAATGGTTCAAGCCCAACCAATGAAGATGGCCGCGGCCGAGGGGCTCTTCGAAACATCTCAGCCCGCCGCGTTCTCTCTACTGACCATCGGCACCCCCGATGGCAAGTCCGAACTGTTCTCGATCAAGATCCCTAACCTGTTGTCCTGGCTGTCGACGGGTGATTTCAACTCCCAGGTCGAAGGCATCAATAATCTTCAGGAAGAATACACAGCTAAGTTCTGTGGCACTGGAGCCACTGACCTTGCCGGAAACCTGATCCCCACCGCTCAAACCTGCCCGGCAGAGGGTGTGTTCTCTCCCGTGATCTGGATCACCTACTGGTCGTTCCGGTGGATGATATTTTTCGGTGCATTCGCTGCGCTGATCGCTGTCGTGGCGCTGTGGCTGAATCGCAAGGGTACCGACTACACCACCATCAAGCCATGGGCGTGGAAGCTTGCTGTCTGGACCCCGTGGCTGCCACTTGCCGGCGGTTTGGTCGGCTGGGTCTTTACTGAAATGGGTCGACAGCCATGGATAGTGTTTGGCCTATTGACCACCGAATCGGCGGTGTCACCAGGAGTCCCATCATGGGCCGTCGCCATATCTCTGGTTCTCTTCACTCTCACCTATGGCACGTTGGCCGTCGTCGAGTTCAAGCTCATGATCAAGGCGGCGAAGGCCGGTCCACCCGAAATCGTGACGACGGACGACTCGTCCGGTACTGGCGAGGTTGACCCCGAACAACTCGCCGTGACGTACTAAGGAGCTGTGACTATGGATCTCAATACTCTTCACATTGTCTGGTTTCTCATCGTCGGGGTGCTATTCGTCGGATACTTCGTGCTCGATGGTTTCGATTTCGGAGTTGGGATGAGCATTCCCTTCCTTGGTAAAGACGATGTCGGTCGTCGGCAGATCATCAATACCATCGGCTCGGTATGGGACATGAACGAGACCTGGCTCATCGTTGCAGGGGCGTGCCTGTTCGCCGGTTTCCCCGAGTGGTACGCCACCTTGTTAAGCGGCGCATACCTCGCACTGTTCGTGATCTTGATCGCGCTGATCGCACGCGGGGTCTCATTCGAGTATCGCCACCAGGGCAAGGGCGCCAAGTGGACTAACGCCTTCGACTGGATGATCGTCATTGGTTCGGCTGTACCAGCACTGCTGTGGGGTGTCGCCGTGGCCAATATGGTCAATGGCTTGCCTATCGTCAATACCGATTCGATCGAGGGATTCCAGTACACGGGCGTCCCGTTGATCAGCTTGCTCACCCCATACGGTTTGCTCGGGGGCTTGACGACTCTGCTGCTGTTCTTCACTCATGGCGTGCACTATGTGGCGTTGAAGACCGATGGACAGGTCAAGGCCGATGCGCATAAGTTGGCGCTGAAGTCGGGTATCGCGACGATTGTCGTTGCGGCAAGTTTCTTGGCCTGGACCGTCATTGCGCACTTTTCGATTCTTGTGTTGCTCTGCGCGTTGATCGCCGCGGTTGCGCTGATCAGTGCGGTGTACTTCAACTACATCCAGCGAGACGGCTGGGCGTTTGTCGGCGGCATTGTGACAGTCGTATTTGCGGTTCTTGCCCTCTGGATGGTTCTGCTTACGTCTTACTCGGAGCCGATGGTGATGCCGTCGACCATCGGGGCAACCCCTGAGGAGGTCCTCCACAACAGCATGTCGTTGACGAACGCTGGGAGCACTCTTCCCACAATGCAGTTCATGCTCTGGATCGCCGCGATTTCGCTCCCGATCGTTCTGTGCTACCAGGCATGGACGTTCTGGGTGTTCCGCAAGCGAGTCACCCGTGAATCGATCGAAAAAGGCGCTGCTTCGGCAGCAGCGCACTGACTCAGCGGTAGGATGAAAAGATCAAACCGCTGGATCCTCGCCTCCTGCGTTACGCGAGTGCAGCACGCTGGTTCCTCGCAGCGCAGGTAGCGACCGGAGCAGCACGGATACTGAGTATCGTGGCGTTCTCCTGGTTCGTGACGAGGGGAATCGTCGGGGTGTTCCTCGGCGGCCAGACGGTCGCTGAGGTTGCGCCCTTTCTTGCCGCCGCCGCCATATCGGTGCTCGTGCGTGCCGCCGCGGTGTGGGCATCGGATGTTTTCGCCTCAATAGCAGCGACTCGAACCAAGAGCCAGTTGCGCGCGAAGGTCACCGATGCCGTCGCGACGCTCGGGCCGGGATGGGTGGAACGCCGATCCAGCGCATCCTTGGCGACTACCGCAACGCATGGCCTTGACGCGCTCGACTCATACTTTTCCGCATACTTGCCTCAACTGGTGCTCACCGCCATAGCGACGCCGGTTTTTGTCATTATCATCCTCGTGCAGGACTGGGTGTCAGCTCTCGCAGTCATTATCACCATGCCTGTGATCCCGTTCTTCATGGTTTTGATCGGTTTCTTCACTCAAGACGTGCAGAAACGGCAGTGGAGTGCGCTGACGGTCTTGTCCGGGCATTTTCTCGACGTCATTCAGGGGCTCTCTACCCTGAAGATATTCGGAAGAGAAAAGCGACAGATCACGGTGATTCGCGACGTCACGACCGAGTACCGCACTCGAACCATGAAGGTGCTCCGCGTCTCATTCATGTCGGGTTTCGTGCTTGAGCTTGGCGCGACGCTTGCTGTGGCCATTGTTGCCGTTCTCATCGGAACCCGGCTGATCGCTGGGGAACTCGATCTGACGACAGGGCTTTTCGTGTTGCTGATCACTCCCGAGGCTTTTCTGCCCCTTCGTCAGGTCGGGGCCAACTACCACGCAGCCGCCGAGGGTGTCGTCGCGGCAAACGACGTCTTTGAAATTCTGGATGCCGCTGCCGCGCAGGGTGCACCAGCGCGGGCGGCAAATGCATCCACCACGCTGTCGCACGCCGACTTGCGCGTTGCCGGACTCGGCGTCAGCTATCCCGAGGCAGATCGGCCAGCAGTCGCCGGGGTGACTTTCGTCGCAAAGGCAGGAACCATCACGGTTATCGCCGGGCCGAGTGGCGCGGGCAAGAGCACTATCTTCTCGGCGTTGCTCGGCTTTGTCGACTACGACGGCCAGATCACGCTCGGCACATCAACCCGCGAGGGTGCGCTGCCCTGGTCGCGATCGTTCTCCTCTTGGGCCGGCCAGAGGCCATCGCTTCGAGACGGAACCGTCGCTGAGAACCTTCATCTCGGTGATGATCACGAAGACCCGGAGATCACGTCTGCCGCACTCAGACTGGCTGCAAGCGACCAGGATCCGTCCACACTTCTTGAACCGGGCGGCGAAGGGCTGAGCGGCGGGCAAGCCCAGCGGGTGGCTCTCGCCCGTGCGTATTATCGACTTTTGGCCCACGATCTGCCGGTGCTGCTGCTTGACGAGCCGAGTTCCGCGCTCGACTCGGTGAGTGAAGAATCCGTTGTGCGGGGATGGCGTGAGCTTGCGGATGCCGGGAAGACTGTCGTTGTCATCTCGCACCGCGATCGAGTGATGAGCGCAGCCGATCAGGTTGTGCGAATCGAGAACGGCGTGGAAGCGGGGCGTGCAGATGCGTAGTCGACTTGCCGCGCTGTCGGAGCGGCTCGGCGGCCCGGTTCTTCGGGTCGCGATGCCGGAACCTCGAGGTTTCTGGATCGGAATCTCGTTTGGCGGATTGAGCGCACTATGCGCAGTCGGCTTGCTCGCTACCAGCTCATACCTCATCGCCGCCGCCAGCCTGATGCCGCCCATCCTCTTTCTGCAGATCCCCATCGTCGGAGTGCGGGCATTCGCACTCGGGCGGGCCTTCTTCCGATACCTCGAGCGTATCTCCAGCCACGAGGCGGCCTTCCGGATGTTGGGCAAGTTGCGTACGGCGGTGTTCGCATCCCTGGTTCCGGGCGCGCCAGCCAACCTCATTGGCCGGGCGCGGGGCGACACGGTTTCGCGTCTCGTAGCCGATGTCGACGAACTGCAGAATCTGCCTTTGCGGGTATGGCACCCGATCATCGTTTCGGCAATCGTGTGTTCGCTCAGCGTGCTCGGCGTCGCTTTCGTATCAGTGCCTGCGGCACTCGTTTTACTCGCTTGCCTGGTGGTTGCAGCCATTGGTGCGGCCGTTCTGCCTGCGCGGCTCGCCTCCCGCTCGGCTGCCGCTGTCGCTCCTGCCCGCGGGCGTCAATTCGACCTCACGACGCAATACCTGCACAACGTCGACGTCCTGACCGCGTTTGACGCGCTCGAATCAGAAAGGGCGCGTCTTGAACAGGCGGACAAAGTCTTGTTCAGCAACTCGACGCGCGTGGTCTGGGGAGACGGGCTGTCGGCCGCGATTATCGTTCTGCTGACCGGCGCCGCCGTGATCGGCACGTTCTTGGTGTCTGGCCCCTCGGTTTTTGCGGGTCAGCTTTCGGGGCCGCTCATGGCAATGATCGTTCTCGTCCCCATGGCGGTTTTTGAGGTGTTCGAGACAACGCCGAAGGCGGTTTTGGCTTTCAGCAAGGTGCGCTCCAGTGCGGCACGCATTGAGGAGCTTGCGCCTGACATCAACGTGGTGGCCGATCAGTTAGCCGAGAGTGATGCGGACGCCCTTTTCTACGAGACTCCGGCCGAAGCAGATGCCGCCCCAGATACTGCCAGACCTGAGCATCCGCAGTTCACGTCACTTCGTCTCGACAGCGTCTCGTTCGGCTGGAACCCGAGCGCGCCGACTATCCACGATCTCAGCCTTGAGCTTGGGCCGGGTAAGCGAATCTTGGTCACTGGGGCGAGTGGATCGGGCAAGAGCACGCTTGCGTGGGGCCTCGTCCGTTTTCTCCCGCTGCGGGATGGAACTGTTGAGATCAACGGGCGTAATGCCTCGAACTGGAGCGACGAAAGCGTGCGTCAACTCATCGGCCTATGCGAACAGCAGCCTCACGTGTTTGCCGGAACTATCAGAGCTAACCTGCATTTGGCCGATCCATCGGCATCGGACACGGTCATGACGGCGATGTTGGAGCGCGTTGGGCTGAACGATCTGATTGCCCACCGCGCGGGGCTCGATACTATTGTCGGCGAAAACGGGGCCTTGCTCAGTGGCGGGCAAGTACAGCGCCTTGCCCTCGCCCGTGCGTTGCTCGGCGGTTTTCCTGTGATCGTTTTCGACGAGCCGACTGCGAATGTGGATCCAGAACTGCGTGTCGAACTGATGCGTGACCTGCTGGCTGCAACCGATGGTGGCCCGGACCGGCCTGCGGTGATCATGATGAGTCACGACGAGGTGCCCGCTGAGCTTGTCGATGAGCACATTCGTCTTGAGTGACGAATGCAGTGGCGCTGTCGTCTTGAGGGCTGGCTGCGGCGGCTGCTAAGGCCTTGGCGGTGAAAGCCGACTGGGGTCACGTCTATGTTGTGCACTGGCCGGTTACATTGTGTGTTCGCCGGTTACGTTGTGTGCTGGGTTGTGTGTTCGTCGGTCGCGGAATTTGCGGACACTGGCAGCGGCAGAGCGAATTGGTCGAGCCGCCTCCGCCAGAGCCGCGCGCGCTGCGAAGCCGGATATACGAATTCGGTTTGGCCGTGAAGCCATGAGGTGACTGATCGAATTCCGTGCAACTCACCGAGTAGCCACACTTCCTTGTCTGCGAGCTGTTCAGGCGTTGTCCATTCGTATTTGACCGAGACACCAGACGCCTCGGCGATAAGGATGACCTGTTCCCGTGCGATCGATGGGAAGACGTGGGAGTGCTCTGGGGGAAGGCAGAGCGTCTCGTTTTCCCACCAGGCAATGGCGTTGAAGGTGGTTGAGAGCACCCGGCCGGCCTCGTCCAGCAGCACCGATTCGTCTGCCCCATACATGTTTGCCTGACGCCCAAGCTGAAGGAGCATTGCCAGGTCTGGGCCGAGCGTTGACGGAGCTATCCGCGGGTCGGGGATGGGGTGTGTGACGAGTCGCGCAGTCGAACTGAGCGCCGGTGCCGTGCGAAGTCGCATTTGCAGGATATGTTCGCCGCGGTAACCCTGGATGTATTCGATGCGGGGAAACCAGTCACCGACGCGGGGGAGTCGCCTCGTGACTGCGGTCAGAAAATCCCACATAGGCGGAGAGCCGGGAACACTCGACGCCGATTTTTGGAAGCGCCGGTAGTGCAGAAGCAATGACCGCACGATGCCGTTCGTGACAAGCCACGATTCGGCGACCCGGAGCCTGCCATCGATGGACGACGTTGTCGGCCGCGACAACGCGAGGCGCTCGCCATCCCAACGATATACCGTCGCCTCATGCATGAAAGCCCTCCTCTCCCCAGCAGCATGCTTCCGCATCTCTAGCATGCGTGCTTTTCCGGGCGAGCGCGAATCGGTGTGCTCACATGCCCGTCGAGCGGTGCCAGGTGCCCATGCAGTCGGGCACGGTGCAGGCGTGACCGGGTATCCTTGGTAGTTGGCGACGAATTGGGTCGCCTTCACCGAAAGCCGATTTGAGATGGACAGCGACGTGAGCCAAGCCACGAACCAAGGCGAGACCGAAAATGGTTACGATTTCCGGAGCATCCAAGACACCTGGTTGCCGGTGTGGGACGAACTGCGTCCATTTGCCTCATCCAACCCTGACGACACCAGGCCACGCAAATACGTACTCGACATGTTCCCGTATCCATCGGGCGACCTCCACATGGGCCACGCGGAGGCGTACGCTCTCGGCGATGTGATTGCGCGTTACTGGGTGCAATCGGGCTTCAACGTGATGCATCCGATTGGCTGGGACGCATTCGGGCTACCCGCAGAGAATGCAGCCATCAAGCGCGGGCTGAATCCCCGAGACTGGACATACGAGAACATTGAGCAGCAGCGCGCGTCGATGCGACGCTATGCCTGTTCATTCGACTGGGACCGCGTTCTTCGCACGTGCGACCCGGAGTATTACCGCTGGAATCAGTGGCTGTTCATTGAGCTTTTTCAGCGTGGGCTCGCCTACCGCAAGGGTTCATGGGTGAACTGGTGCCCCAAAGACCAGACGGTGCTCGCCAACGAGCAGGTCGTCAACGGCCTGTGCGAGCGCTGCGATACACCTGTCACGAAGAAGAAGCTGACTCAGTGGTACTTCGGTATCACGAAATATGCTGACCGGCTGTTGGATGATCTCAACCAGCTGGAGGGTACGTGGCCCGCCAAGGTGTTGACCATGCAACGCAACTGGATCGGACGATCGGTTGGCGCTGATGTGCAGTTCGTCATTGAGGGGCGCGAAGAGCCGGTCACCGTGTACACGACCCGGCCAGACACCCTTTATGGCGCAACCTTCATGGTGGTTGCTCCAGACTCAGACTTGGCCCAAGAACTCGCGAACGCTGGCAGCGCTGAGGTGCAGCAGCAATTCAGCGAGTATCTCGACGTGGTCAAGGCGTCTACCGAGATCGAGCGGCAGTCAACCGACCACAAGAAGACGGGCGTGTTCCTCGGCGCCTATGCGGTAAACCCGGTCAACGGCGAGCGTCTGCCTATCTGGGCGGCAGACTATGTTCTCGCGGAGTACGGTCACGGTGCCATCATGGCCGTGCCCGCACACGACCAGCGCGACCTCGATTTTGCGCTCGCCTTCGATCTTCCCGTGCGTGTAGTGCTTGAGACCGGACTGCCCGACCCAGCCGACAGCGGCATCGCTGCGGCAGGCGATGGTCGTCTGATCAACTCTGGTGCCCTGAACGGGCACACGAAGGCGGAGGCGATCCCGCTGGTCATTGCCCAGCTTGAGAAGGATGGGCTCGGCTCGGCGGCGAAGAACTTCCGTCTGCGTGATTGGCTCGTTTCCCGGCAACGATATTGGGGCACCCCGATCCCGATCATCCATTGTGAGGCGTGCGGCGAGGTGCCGGTGCCTGCTGATCAGCTGCCGGTGGAGTTGCCCGAGATGTCTGGTGCGGAATTGCAGCCGAAGGGGACGAGCCCGCTCGGCTCTGTCGCCGATTGGGTCAACGTGCCGTGCCCGCGATGTGGCGCCCCTGCCAAGCGCGACACTGACACGATGTATACGTTCGTCGATTCGTCGTGGTACTACCTGCGTTTCGTTTCGCCGCACAACTCAGAGGCTGCGTTCGACGTGGCTGAGGCAGAGAAGTGGGCCCCGATAGACCAGTATGTCGGCGGGGTGACTCATGCGATCTTGCATCTGCTGTATTCGCGTTTCGTGACCAAGGTTCTCTTCGACATGGGTCTTGTCACCTTCACTGAGCCGTTCAGCGCGTTGCTGAATCAGGGCATGGTCCAGATGGATGGGTCGGCCATGTCCAAGTCACGAGTAAACCTGGTGCGGCTGTCCGACGAATTGGATGAGTTTGGTGTTGACGCGATTCGTCTGACGATGGCCTTCGCCGGTCCTCCCGAGGATGACATCGATTGGAAGGATGTCTCTCCGGCTGGTTCGGCGAAATTCCTCGCCCGCGCATGGCGTCTTGCGCGCGATGTTTCTAGTTCCCCTGATGTCATCTGGGCCAACGGAGACGAGAAGTTGCGGCGAAGCACGCATAGGCTGCTTGCCGACGTGCCCGGCCTCGTGGAGTCATTCAAATTCAATGTCGTCATCGCCCGGCTGATGGAGCTTGTCAACCAGGTGCGTCGGGTGATCGACCAGGGTGCCGGTGCGGCCGATCCCGCCGTTCGTGAGGCAACAGAGACGGTTGCCATCATTCTGAGCTTGTTTGCGCCGTATACGGCGGAGGACATGTGGAGCATGCTCGGGTATGAGCCGTCGGTGGCTCGGGCGGGGTTGCGCAAGCCAGACCACACTCTGCTTGTGGAGGAATCGGTCACTTGCGTGGTTCAGGTCAATGGCAAGGTGCGCGACCGCCTCACGGTGTCTCCGCAGATCGGAGACGATGAACTCACTCAGCTGGCGCTCGCGTCTGCTGGTGCGGTCAAAGCGGTCGGTGATGCGGCGGTGAAGACCGTCGTAGTGCGCGCGCCGAAACTGGTCAACATCGTTGTCGGGGTGTAGGCCGGAGTAGCTGTTCGACATGCACTCACACCGGTGATGTCCGGGCGAGTTATTCTTGTCGGTTGCGATTGTTCGAGTGCGGCCGCATGTCGGCGGCTAGCCTCTGAAACATGCGTCACCACCCTCGCTACCGCCCTCCGCTAAATAGCCCCGCACATGTCACCGCGGATGCCGCATCATTCGTGGTCACAGCGGCCCCGCCTGCGCGGCCGGTGCGGCGAATCTCCCTCGGAGTCCTCGTGTCGGGGCTTCTCGCGTTGCTTGCGGCCACGACGGTGTTGAGTGCGTGCGGTACGAGTGGGCAGTGGGCTACAGCTGGCGCTGCCTCGGAGACGGGAGATGGCGCTCATTCGGCTCTCATACTCGCATCGTCGGGCGGTCAATCGTCTCCGCTGGCTGCGGTCTCAGACGTGGTGACCGTGCATATGGTCGGGGCAGTCAAGTCGCCTGGGCTGTACGAAGTGCCCAAAGGCAGCAGAGTCGCTGATGGAGTCACGGCCGCCGGGGGAGTGGCGGCGAAGGGCGACACCACCTTACTTAACATGGCACGACTTCTCGTCGACGGTGAACAGATTCGTGTTCCGGTCAAAGGTGATCCCGTTCCTGCCGAAGCCGGCCAAACCGAATCGCCGATCGTAAACCTCAACACAGCATCCATCAGCCAACTGGAAACACTTCCGAAGGTTGGCCCGGCCATGGCGCAACGCATCGTCGACTATCGCACCGAAACGGGTGGGTTCCGCAGCATCGATGAGCTGCGCAACGTCTCAGGCATCGGAGACAAGACCTTCGAGGTTCTCAAACCGCTGGTCGCCGTGTAACTGATTGCAGCCAAGGGTGCGGTGTGGCAATAATGTCGATGCGGGATCGGTATCTGTCACGAAGGCACGACCTACGTCTCGTGCCGGCCACTACGGTTGTGTGGACGATTGCGGCAATTCGATTTAGCGACGAATTTGGTGTCGCCATTCCTGCCGTGCGACCGCTCGAAGTCGCTATCGGCGTGGTCGGCGTAGTGGCGCTAGGCGGGCTATCGCGGTGGTTGGTGCGGGCGGCGGAGTTGCGAAACGAGCACAACCGGGTTCGAAGTGCTCGAATCGGGGTTGTGATCGACGTGATGTCGTTCACAACCCTTGCGGCTGCGGGGATGCTCGTGCGCCTGGGAATAGCGTCTGCAGGCAACGGTGCAGGCTCACAGAAGGCATCCGCAGACCGTGTGTCTTCCGGCGACGGTGCTTCGATTCTGCAGTGGCTCATCGGCGGCGGCGCAACGGAGCCGAAAGCGGCTCTTGCCGACCTCGTTGCCACCTTGGGTGGAGACGGACCAGGGCTGATCGCCGGCATGTCAGTCGGCGACACCAGCGCGATCTCGCCCGCGCTCGATGATGCCATGATGGCCTCTTCGCTCGGGCACATCACGGCGGTGTCTGGGGCGAACTGTGCTGTCGGGGTTGCGATGGGGGTGGCTGTCGCAACGCTTGTCGGATGGCGAAGAAACGCTCGCATCGTGTCCGGAATGGTCGCTTTGTGCGGATTCGTGCTGCTTGTGGGGGCTGAATCCACCGTATTGCGGGCGAGTGTGATGTTGTGTCTCGTGCTCGTGGCACGCCTCGCCGGTTTGGCCGCGGGCGGAGTATCGGTTCTGGCAGCAACGGTGTGCCTGCTGTTGCTGATCGACCCGGCACTGAGCATCGATATCGGGTTTGGGCTGTCGGTATCTGCGACTGCTGGTCTCGTCGTGTTGGCAAGACCCATTGGGGACGGGCTCGACCGGTGGTTGCCTTCGTGGCTCGCCCAGCTCGTGGCACTGCCGGTCGCAGCGCAACTCGCGTGTCTGCCACTGCTCGTCGTGCTCGGATCAGGTGTGTCTGTGGGATCGATCGTGGCCAATGTGATCGTTGCTCCGGTTACAGGAGTCGTCACGGTTCTTGGGCTGTTGGCCTGCCTTGTCGTGCTGATTTTGCCGCCCGTAGCGACCGCGCTGAGCCTTGCCGCGTGGCCGTTCACCGAGTGGGTGAGTCTTGTCGCTCGGTTTTTTGCCGACAATCCTGTGCTCGTGCTCGCCTGGCCGAGTGGAACAGCAGGGGCCGTCCTTGCGGCGGTCGTTGCTCTGCTCGGTGCCGCTGCTGCCATGTGGCGTTCGCGCCGTCGCGTCATTACCGCTCTGGCTGTCGTACTCACAGTTGTCGTTGCCGGTAGCGTCATTGGCTCACGCATCGGAGTGGATGCGACGATGCCGCGCCAATGGAGCGTGGCCGCCTGTGACGTTGGCCAGGGCGACGGGTTGGTATTTCGCGCGGGGGAATCGGTTGTCGTAGTCGACGCCGGCGCTGACGGCACCGTGATGCTCGACTGCCTGAGCAGGATTGGCGTCACTCAGATCGATGTCATGGTCATCACCCATTGGGATTCGGATCACGCGGGCGGTGCGGCGGAGGTCGCCACTCAGTTGCGCCCGGACATGGTCGTGTCGTCGCGCCTTTCGCCGGGAACCGGAAGCTACGACGCGTTTGCCGCTATCGGGCTGCCGATTTCGGTTGCGGCTCGTGGCGACAGAATTGTTCTCCCCGGACTAGTCGCGGATGCTTTGTGGCCACCGGCGGGTTTTGACGGCGAAGACAACGACGGGTGCCTTGTGTTGGCTATCGATGCGGGAGGTGTGACCACTTTGACATTGTGCGACACCGGGGAAGACGTTCAGAACCGGCTCATCGCTGACGTTCGGCCGGGCGAGTTCGACGTTCTCAAGGTCGCGCACCACGGGTCTGCAGACTTTTCGCGCGCACTCTACGAGCAGGTTGCTACGCCGGTTGCACTGGTGAGTGTCGGCGCGAACAACCCGTATCGGCATCCACGTCAGGAGGTACTGGCCGAGCTTGCCGCATCCGGCAGCAGAGTTGCAAGAACCGATCTGAGTGGCACGCTTATCGTCTCGATGAACCCCGACGACCTTCGGATGTGGTGCGAGCGGACGTGCGAGGAATGACTCGGATGTCGGCGGTGGCGGCTACGCTTGTACCGTCAATGAGTGAATGGAGGCGTCAGTGGCGACCAAGGTGCCCTGGAACAGACCTCGGACGGCCCCGATCGTACTTGTCTCTGGCAGCGAAAGCGTCACCGCCGAGCGCGCGATCCGGTCGCTTCGCCGAGACGCGAGGGCGTTGTATCCCGATCTTGAATACACCACTCTCGACGCAGTCGAGTATTCGCCCGGCTCTCTGCTCTCCCTCGCTGGCCCATCCTTGTTCGGCGAGCCGCGATATATCGAGGTGACATCGGTTGAGCACTGTTCAGACGAGTTTCTCGAGGATGCGCTCAGATACGTCGTCTCATCGGCAGACGATGTCACCGTTGTGCTGCGTCACGGCGGCGGCAATCGAGGCAAGAAGTTGCTGGATACGATCCGCAAACTCGACACGGCAGTCGAGATCGAGTGCTCTGCCATCACCCGGGACCAAGACAAGCAAGGCTTCGTTCTGGCAGAGTTCGATGCCGCGGGCAGGCGCATCCACCCCCAAGCTCTCCGAAAGCTTGTCGACGCCTTCTCCGGAGATCTTCCTGAACTCGCGTCAGCGTGCCAGCAGCTCATCGCCGATGTCGCGGAGGACGTGACCGAAAGCGACGTCGAAACGTACTTCGGCTCACGGGTTGAGGCCACCGCCTTCACCGTTGCCGCCGCCGCGATTGCTGGCCGCACGGGTGAGGCCCTCGTGACGCTGCGGCATGCGCTGTCCACTGGAGCAAGCCCGGTGCCGATCGTCGCCGCATTTGCGATGAAGGTGCGGTTGATGGCAAAAGTTGCGGGAGTGCGTGGCGGCGGTGCCCAACTCGCCAAACTCATTGGAGCCGCCCCATGGCAGATAAACCAGGCTCGCACCGAGGCACAAGGATGGTCGCAGGCACAGATTCTCGAGGCATTGACGACGATCGCCGAAACCGATGCCGCAGTCAAAGGCGCGGAACGCGACCCCATCTATGCGGTTGAACGAATGGTGCGTTGCATCGCGCAACGCGAGTCGATCTTGCACGTCTAGTCTCAGGCTTGCTTCGGCAAGGCGACCCGCTACCGAAGTTTTTCCCGCGGGAAGTGTCAGCAGGCATCCGGATTGTTAGAACGCGCCTCGGGCAGCTACCGTCCGCAGTTATCGTCGATTGTTCAGGTCACCCGCTATTCGCTACCCGTCACGGATCTGTGACCCATCACATGTCACGAATCTGCACCCGTCACATGTCTGTTACTCGTTACCCGCCACAGGCGCCCCGCCTATCTGCCAATCTCCGTTAGCCGTCCCAGACCTATCACCCCTCCCAACCCTCAAAGAGCTGTCACCTGTCGCCAGCTACCCGTCCCAGACCCGTCAGCAGCTGTCCGTCCCAGACCTGTCGCCAGCTACCCGTCCCAGATTGTTTACCTGCCACGAAATGCAGACGCCCCCACTCCAAATCACTTCTGGACAATACACATACGTTCGTTGCCCGGTATTTCGGGCTTCGAGGGCACCGTGTCTTGACTGCGCGGGTGCCCGTATGGGGGCGTCTGCAGAAAGAGTGAGATATCTGGGTGAGGAATCTGGAGAAGGCGACAGTGGCATCCCGCCGAGACGCCACAAAAAGGGACCCACCGAATGGTGGGTCCCTTTTTGGATGTCTGCGCGAACGCCTAGAGCGCTGCGACCTGCTTGGCGATCGCCGACTTGCGGTTCGCCGCCTGATTCTTGTGAATCACGCCTTTGCTCGCAGCCTTGTCGAGCTTGGTCGAAGCGAGAGCGAGCGAAGCCTCAGCGGCTGCCTTGTCGCCGGCCGCGATCGCTTCGCGCGTCTGACGCACGTATGTGCGCAATTCGCTCTTGACGGCACGATTGCGCTCGGTCGCCTTCTCATTGGTGCGGATCCGCTTGATCTGCGACTTGATATTCGCCACGAAAAAGTCCTTCTAGTATCGGTTGGTGTCAGTGAACTGCGTCGCCCAGAAACACAAATCACAGGGACACAGAAGCCAAAGAGCCACTATACCAGCAAATCCGGTACATCCACCACATCGTCGACGATGCCGCGAGTCGTCCCGCTCAAGCGTGAAGCTGCACGGGAGAACTCAAAAACGCACTGAGCTTGTCTGCGCGGTCCGCGAATGACGACACCAGCAGGTGTTCCGAAGCTGCATGCGCGCCACCGCCGGCCGGCCCCATCCCATCCACCGTCGCAATGCCCAGCGCACCGGTGGTGTTCGTGTCGGCCGCGCCAGCCGCAGGGCTTGCCGAAATTCCGAGAGCCGCAGCGAGGCGCATATCGGCCGCAGATGCCTGCCAGACTGGGCGTTGTGACAAAACCGTTGTCGTCATCGCCGCACCAGGCCGTGTCGCGCTGAGCGCACTCAGTCGCGCAATCACTTCGCGCTCCGTGTCAGAATCGGTGAATCGCAGCCCGAGCAAGGCCGAGGCCGCCCCTGGGATCACGTTCGCCCGGCCGCCTCCGTCGATTCCACCGAGGTTGTACAACACACTTCCGGGACGACGCGTCAGCTCGTCATCGATGACAGTGCGCGCGTGCACCAACTGATCGACGAGCTCATCGATGGCGTTCGTGCCCTTGTCCGGGTCGAGCGCAGCGTGTGCCTCCCGACCGGTGACCGCGAGTCTCAGGCGTGTGCTTCCCTTTCTGCCCACCTTGAGCGATCCATCGGGATGGGGGGATTCAAATCCGATCACCGCGTCGGCCTTGGTCGCCTCGGTGCGGACGAGGTCGGTGGATGTGGGCGAGCCGATCTCTTCATCACATGTGATGAGCACCGTGATGCTGGGATGGGGGGTGCGCGAAGCATGCAGCCTGGCAAGCGCTGTCTCGATAATGACAAGACCAGACTTCATGTCGAAAACGCCTGGACCTGCAATGGCCGGCTCGCCGCCGGGTGTGCTGAACTCCCGCCACGGAACGGCGCCGTCGAGGGATCCGATATCCCACACTGTGTCGGAATGGCCGAGCAGAAGGACAGTGCCTGCCAGCTCGCCGGGGATGTACGCCACGAGATGCGTGCCATTGTCGCTGACAACGCGCTCGACGCTTGCGCCGACGGCGGACAATGTCGGCTCGAGTGTGTCGGCCATCGCGGAGCTCGCCTCACGATTGCCCGATGGAGACTCGATGAACACCAGCTCTCTTAGCCGAGCAACCATGGGTGCGTTCCTTGTGGACAATTCGTACTCCTCGGTGGTAAGCCGTTCGCAAGAGCGGATGGATACGTTCCCTAACATGTGATTCTATGTCAACTGTTTGTAACAAATGAGGGATACGATGACAAAAATACGCAACGTATAACCGCAAACAACTTGAGACGAGGCACACAGAACGTGTCAACACCAACACGTGACGCATTGGAAACCGTCAACCTGCAGGGCAGAGCCGAATTCGACGAGGCAACTGATCTCTATCGACGGGTGTTCGGCTACCAAGGCGAAGAATACGCGATCAATCCCATGCTTATGGGGGGCATCGTTGCGAACGGTGGTTCGGCCGTCGGGGTGCGCACGCCTAGTGGAAAACTGGTCGGGTTTGCGTATGGCTTTCCGGGATACACCGGAGGCGAGGTGTACCACTATTCGCAGGCGGCCGTAATCGAGGCAGGCTACCAAGGCCAAGGCATCGGCCGCATGCTCAAATTTGCGCAGCGAGATGTGGCACTCTCCCACGGAACCGAGAAAATGCGGTGGGCCTACGACCCGTTCTATGCGCGCAACGGGCACTTCAACCTCGATTCCCTTGGCGCGGTCGGCCGGTGGTTCAAGCCAGAGTTCTACGGAACCCCTGGCAGCGACCGCATCGTCGTCGAATGGAACCTCGCGGCGCCGCGAGAGGCCCGCGAGTCTCTCACCCCAGCGCCCACCCCGACGGTGAGTGAGGAATCGTGGGGGCACATCCTTCGCGACGGCAAGTCGGCCTGGGTGCCTATCCCCGGCAACGTCACGGTGGATGTCAAAGAGTACCCACCTGAGCTTGCTGCGATTCGCGCGGCTTTCGTGGCTTCGTTCGGCGAGCTGTTCGCCGACGGCTATGAGCTGCGCAGCTGTGTTCGGGTCGACTCTGAGACATCCGTTTATCGGCTGGAACGGGCGTAGGGCACCTCATGCCTGCCGACAACCGCGGACTCACCTCCCCAGAGCAACGGCTCGGGGCGCGACTCGCGCGCAAGTCCAGTGCAGAAATGCTGCAGGCGCGTCTCATCGAACAAGAACAGGCGAACCTTGCCGAAGCGTTCGCCCATCTCACCCAGAGCGGCTCACTCATCGCGGCGGCAACCGTTGTCGTCGCCGCCCGCAGACGGTTCGTGCTTGGCATGGGAAAGTCCCTCGGGTATGCCACACTGCTTGCCGCTGACCTGCAGGCAAGTGTCTCGAAAGTGACCATGATCGATGGCGCGGTGGTGCGGCCGCTCGACGTCCTTGCCGAGGTAACCGAGACCGATGTGCTGATCGCATACTCGTTCCGCAGATATCGGCAGACCACCATCGACGTTGTTACCGAGTTCGCCGCCGCCGGTGGCAGCGTAGTTCTGATAACCGACACCCCGGAGCACCCCGCGGCTGAGGTTGCGGACGCACTCATCGTGGTGCCGACTGCTTCTGAATCGTATGCAGACTCGGCGACCGCTGTAGCCGCCGCATCCCTTATCCTCAGTACCCTAGTCACTGCACGCGCCAAGGGCGCCGGCCGTCGCATGGAGGCACGCAGCGTGCTTGCCGAAAGGCTCAGTCTCTACCATTCGAATCAGGAGGAACGCTCGTGAAGGTTACCGCTGCGTCCATTTCACGCGTCAAACTGCCGCTCGTGCATAGCTTCCAGACCAGCTCGCACCGCAAGAGCTATCTTGAGCATCTGATCATCCGGCTGACAGATAGCGACGGGAACGTCGGCTGGGGGGAGATCGCCTCGCCCTCCGACCCCTATTACTGTTCCGAAACCACCGAGACGACCTGGCTCGTCGCCCGAAAGTATCTGCTTCCGATCGTGCTGAGCACAGAGTGGGGGCACCCGAGTCAGCTCGCCGCGGTGTGGCACAAGATTCGTGGACATGAGTTTGCGAAGGCGGGGGTGGATGCTGCGGCCTGGAGCCTGTATGCGCTTGCAACCGGCGTGTCGCTCGCGTCGGCACTCGGGGGCACGCGTGCCTCGGTCAACGCGGGCGTCTCCCTCGGGATCGAGCCCACGATCGACGACCTGCTCGCCCAAGTGCAGAAGCAGGTCGACGCCGGATACCCGCGAGTCAAGCTCAAAATCGCGCCAGGCTGGGACATTGAGCCGGTGCGAGCGGTCAAGGCGGCGTTTGGCGACCATGACATCCACGTCGATGCCAACGGCGCCTATGGCGATTCCGAAGACGATATCGCTCACCTCGCCAAGCTGGACGAGTTCGGTTTGACCATGATCGAGCAACCGTTTGCGCCACGCAACTTCGTAGCGTCAGCGAGGCTGCAGGCGCGCATCCACACGCCTATCTGCCTCGACGAGTCGGTAGACACCATTGACGACCTGCATACCATGATCGCGCTCAAAGCCGGTCGGGTGCTCAACATCAAGGTGTCGCGAATGGGGGGGCTCACGGTGGCAAAGACGGCGCACGACATCGCGACGGGCGAGGGGATCCCCGTGTGGTGCGGTGGTATGCACGAGTTCGGCGTCGGCCGGGCCGCCAACGTCGCCATCTCGTCGCTGCCCGGGTTCACGCTCCCGTCGGATGTGTCGGGGTCAGACAAGTACTACGCCCGCGACATCATCGTTCCGCCCGTAGTCGCCAACTCGGGACAGGTGGCGGTGCCCACAGCCCCCGGGCTCGGGTTCGATGTCGATGAGGAGTGGATCGCTGAGAACCGCGTCGACTTCGATGAGCTTCCCACAACGTCTGAACGCAATCTGTAACAACAACCAATCTGTAACAATCGATCACTAAGGTAGACCACCGTGAGCAAACCAGTACTTTTCGCCATTTATGCGCCGATTGTTGGCGACACGACCAGCCCCGCCTTCGGGCAGGCCGATGCCGCTGAGCCTTTCGTGAATGTCATGGATCTTTCGGTCACCCGCGGCGACGGGATCTTCGAGACCGCCAGCGTCGTGGACGGACATATCCAGGCACTTGAGCAGCATTTGGCGCGTTTCGTGCGATCTGCGGCGTTGTTGGATTTGCCAACGCCGGATGCCGCTGTCTGGGCAGAGGCGATTCGGGCCGCGGTTGCGGCTCACGAGCCGGCCCACGAACGGTTCGTCAAGTTCATCATGACCCGCGGCATCGAAGGAACCGGCATCCCGACAGCGTGGGCTTACGTGGATGATGCCGAAGACTTTACCGAAGAGCGCACCGCCGGAATTGCCGTCGTGACGCTCTCACGCGGCTATAGGCACGATATCGCGGCAACGTCACCATGGCTGTTGCAAGGGGCCAAAACTCTTTCGTACGCCGTCCATAAGTCGGTATTGCGCGAGGCGAACCGGCGGGGCGCACAGGACGTGATCCTGACCGCCACCGATGGATACGTGCTGGAAGGCCCGACGTCGAGTGTTGTGTTGCGTATCGGCGATCGGATTCTCACACCGAGCACAGACCAGGGCATTCTCGCTGGCACCACTCAGGCAAGCGTCTTCGAATTCTTCGAATCAGAGGGGCTCGTTGCCGAGTATGGTCTCGTTACGGTGGAGCAACTTGCTCAGGCCGATGCGGTGTGGTTGGTCTCGAGCGTACGTCAGGCGGCACCGGTCAATGCCATTGACGGCGTGGCGCTCCCTGTCGACTTCGAGTTGACGAACCGGCTCAACACCGCACTGCTTGCGCGCACTGAGTAGAGATTTTTAGCAGAGACATCTCAGAGGAACACGCGTGGGCGGGTTGAGCCGAGATGTCGGCACACCGCAGGCTTGACCGACGAGTGATGCCCGACCCCGCGACATGCGGAGCCGGGCATCACTCGTAGGGTTCCTATCTGCTCTCTCTTACTTGGTGATCTTCACTTTTACGACCTTGGATGCACTCGACACCTGGGCAGTACCCGAGTAGACGACGCGCACGGTGCGCTTGCCCTTGGCGAACTTTTTGGTCGAGAACGTGTACTGGCCCTGTGCGTTGAGCGCGGATGCACGCGTAACCACCTTCGAGCCGTTGTACACGGCGACTGTGCCACCGATCTTCTTGGCTGCCCCGGCCGCCTTCACCGTGACGGTAGCCGTCTTGCCTCGAGTACTGACCGTGATTGTTGGAACGAGCTTCGCAACTGTTGCGGTCTGTGCCGACAGCGCCGTACCTGAAGCAAATCCCTGCTTGGAGGCGGTGACCCGAAGTGCCAAAGCTGTTCCGGCGTCAGCAGCGCTGACCGTGTAGCTCTGTCCGGTAGCACCGGAGATTGCTTTGCCGTTGCGCAACCATTGGAAGCTGGTCTTCACGCCCGCCTGGTTCCATACGCCGGCGGTTCCGGTGAGCTTGGAACCCACTTTTGCTGTACCGACCACGGTAGGTGAGGAAGAGGCGGCAAGCTTGCCGTCTGTGCTGATCCAAACGGTGAGGGTGGCTTCGGCGGATGTGGTTGAGCCGACGGCGTTCGTCACGATCACGCGATAAACCGAGCCTGACTGGTTTGCAGCAACATCCGCGACCGAGAGCACACTGGCGGTTGCGCCAGAGATATCGGCGAAACTCGACGAACCTGGCCGCTTCACCTGCCATTGATAAGTCGACTTCGACAAGTCGCTCGTCACCTCAAAGGTGGCTGTGCCATTCACGGCAACCGAGGTATTGGTGGGCTGAGTCACTATCGAGGGCGCCTCGGTGGCTGAACCGATCGATTTGAGCCCAAGTGCGTCACGAATGGTGAAGAACGTGTCGGTCTGGTCAGTCAAACCAACGAAGTTCGCCGAACGAGGGCCAAAAGCGGCTACTCGCAGTTGTGAGCCGGTGTGCTGTTGTGAGCCACCGGATTCGGCGGTGCCGTAAGCGATCTTCAGGCTTGAACCTTCGGTGGTGAGCAAGTTGACGCTCAAGCCTGGGGTCGTTGCGTCGACGATCTGCGACGTGTGTGCGTGGTCCGCGGTCACGATCACGAGAGTGTTGCCATCGGCTTTGGCGAACTCGAGTGCTTTCTGGACGGCCTCATCGAGGTCGAGCGTTTCGCCGATCTGGCCGCATGCGTTGGCGGAGTGGTCCTGCTTGTCGATGCTTGCTCCCTCCACCTGCAAGAAGAAGCCGTTGTCGTTGTCGAGCAGGTCGATGGCCTTGGAAGTCATGTCGGCCAGAGTGGGCTGAGTGGATGGTAGATCCGGGTTGGCCGTGCACGATTGTGCCGCGAGGTCGGCGCCACCGACAGTCGCCGGAATGGTGGCGTATCGCACAGGAAGGTTGCCGCTGGCAAAGAGCCCGAGTACGGGGGACGTCTGGTTTGCGGTCGTGACGGCTTCAAGGCCGTTCTTGTCGTTGACGACCTGATATCCGCGCGCTTGTGCCTGGGCAAGAAGTGTCTGCCCTGACCACTCTCCGGCCTTAGCGGTCTGTGCGAACGTTGCTGCACCGCCACCAAACGTGACATCTGCTCGAGTATTGATGAACTGCTCGGTAATGGAACCGAGGCCGCCGTTTTCGAGTGCCTCAGAGGCACAGGTCGTGCTTGTCACCACGGGGCCGTAGCAACTGCGCGCAGAAATGTGTGACGCTTGCACGGCCGGCGTCGCATCCTGAATCTCCGATGTGGTGACGTTCCCCGTTTTGAGCCCATTGGCTTTGGCGAGTTCAAGCAGTGTGGTCTGAGGTGTGCCATAGGTGTCGACCGAGACCGCGTTGTCGTAAGTTTTCGTTCCGGTGGCCCAGGCGCTGCCCGTTGCCGCAGAATCGGGCACGTAGTCGGTGGTTGTGGTGCCCTTCTTGAGGGAATACGTCGTGTATTGGCCGGTCATCGGCAGAGCATCGATGCCGGGAAGCCTTCCTGCAGCGCCATACGCGTAGTCGCGGGCTATGGTGATCTCGGAGTCGCCCATGCCGTCTCCGATAAGCAGAATCACGTTCTTCGCTTTTCCGCCCTTGGCGAGTTCTGCCGAAATGGCAGAACCCTGATATCCATCGATCCTGCGCGCGGCGCCGTTTTCGCTAGGGTCGTCGGCGTTGTTTGCGAAGGCGATACCGCCGCCAGCAAGCGCGAACGCGAGCGCTCCGGTCAGAGAGACGAGGCCGACTCTCTTGAGTGAAGGTGACTTCATGATGGTTTTTCCTCCTGGTGGTGTTCGGTCAGCGATCGGTCACAGTGAAAGAGGTGTGTGAGACGAATGACCGGTCGGCACCTATGCTGATGGATCCATGTGTATGGCATGCGGACTCAATGTGAACTCCAGGTGACCGATCGAAAAGGCCGCATCGATCTAGCCGGCGTCGGCGGCCACATCCACTCGTCGCAGCCCGCGTAACATTGAGGGATGCCACAACTCGCCGCCCACATCCAGTCCCAGCCCGAATCTGGAATCCGTCTCATCACCGAACGTGCGTGGTCCACCCCCGGAGCCATCGTTTTGAGCGTCGGTGAGCCGCAGTTCGAGTTGGCGCCACACGTCACCGAGGCGGCGATCGAAGCCTGGCGGCGGGGGGACGTGCGCTACCAGGCGAACGCCGGAATCCCTGCGCTCAAGCAGGCGATCACTGCCACGTACGAACGGGACTATGGCGTGCGGGTCGCCGACGAGCAGGTCATGGTGACGGCAGGTGCCGTCCAGGGCATGCATCTCGCTCTCTCGCTTGTTCTTGGCGCAGGTGACGAGATACTCATACCCGATCCCGGGTACACCATTTTTGAGATGGCGCCGCACTTGTTGCAGGCACGTTCGGTGCGTTATCCGCTGCTGCCCGAGAACGACTTCCTGCCGAGCGTCGCCGACATCGAGGCGCTCATCACGCCACGGACCAAGGCGATTCTGCTGAACTCGCCATCAAATCCACTCGGCTCGGTCATCCCTGGGCCGCTGGTCGAGGAGGTCTATGAGCTTGCGCGGAAGCATGACCTGTGGCTGATCTCTGACGAATGCTACTCGGCGTTCACCTTCGGTGAGCCTCACGTGAGCCCGACCACGATCGACACCGACGGCCGAGTGTTCGCCGTGTACTCATTCTCCAAGACATACGGAATGACGGGAGTGCGTCTCGGTTGGGTGATCACCCCGCCAGGGATGTCACACACTCTGAACGCCGTGCAGGAGTCGACGGTCTCGTGCATCAATCCACCGGCGCAATGGGCAGGAGTCGCGGCATTGACCGGGCCGCAGGATTACGTCACTCATGCGCGAGACTTTTATGAGAAGGCCGCCGCAGAGGCGGCAGCGGCACTCGCCCCGCGCGGATTTCGATTCCTCACCCCGTCTGGCGCGTTTTACCTGTGGCTCGATGTTTCGCATCTCTCCAAAGGCGACGTGCATGCGTGGACGTTGCGGTTTCTCGATGAGGCAAAAGTTGGGCTTGCCCCAGGGTCGGCCTTTGGCCCGCACGGCGAGGGATGGGTGCGTATCAGTCTTGCTGGTGACCGCGCCGAATTGCTTGAAGCCCTTTCCCGCATCCCCGCACCGGCAGACTGAATCGGGCCCATCCGAGCAATTCCGTCCTGGTTTCAACCACCCCAGCCGTTCAGCGTTCAGTTTGACCTGTCCCGCTCCAATCGTCCGGTTCGGTCCATGCCGCCCATCTCATCCCACCCGCGCTTTCCCGCCCATCCCATCCGTCCCACCCATCCCAGACCACCCGAGGCACCGCACCTTCGAACGACATCGAGAGACCGGTCTGGTCTTGGCATAATGTGCAGACGCCCCCACGCGAACTCTGATCTTCTCAACGAGGTGGGGCTGGAGTAGCGTCTTGTTACGGATGTGACATGGTTTCGTTGGACGTAGGTCGGTAACGTGGGGGCGTCTGCATAAGTTGGCGCGAACTCGCACGGTAGAGAGCTTGCACGGAGCTCGCACGGTGGAGAGCTTGCATCGCGGCGAGTGCGCCGAGACGGGTGTTTCCCCCATTGTCAGGCCTGCACGGCAACGAGTGCACCGGCTCGCCCGTCGAGCCTGGCAACGCGTTTTCGCCGACACCTGGCAGAATAGGACGGTGCACGTAACCGACGAACAAGCTGCCCAACTGAAGCCAGGGGCGACAGAGGCGTCACGCATCCGCAATTTTTGCATCATCGCGCACATCGACCACGGAAAGTCGACGCTCGCCGACAGAATGCTGCAAATCACCGGAATCGTCTCCGACCGTGACATGCGTGCCCAGTACCTCGACCGGATGGATATCGAGCGTGAGCGTGGCATCACCATCAAGAGTCAGGCCGTACGCATGCCCTGGGCTGTGGACGGCGAGGCATTCGCCCTGAATATGATCGACACCCCGGGCCATGTCGACTTCACATATGAAGTGTCGCGCTCTCTTGCAGCCTGCGAGGGTGCCATTCTGCTCGTGGATGCCGCGCAAGGCATCGAGGCGCAGACCCTGGCCAACCTGTATCTCGCTCTCGGCAACGACCTTGAGATCATCCCAGTGCTCAACAAGATCGACCTTCCCGCAGCAGAGCCCGACAAATATGCCGGAGAGCTCGCGGCCCTGATCGGGTGTGACCCGTCCGAGGTGTTCCGGGTCTCGGGCAAGACGGGCGCTGGCGTTGTCGAACTTCTGGATCGCATCGTCGAGAAGGTGCCTGCTCCTTCCGGGGATGCGGATGGTCCCGCACGGGCGATGATCTTCGATTCGGTCTACGATCCGTACCGCGGTGTCGTGACGTATGTTCGCATGATCGATGGCAGTCTGCGGCCGCGCGAGCGTGTGCAGATGATGTCGACCCGCGCAGTGCACGAGATTCTTGAGATCGGGGTGTCGTCGCCGGAGCCGACCCCGACCGGCGGTCTCGGAGTAGGCGAGGTCGGCTACATCATCACCGGCGTGAAAGATGTGCGTCAGTCCAAAGTCGGCGACACGGTGACGACCCAGGCTAGGCCCGCATCCGTCGCGCTCAAAGGCTATGCCGAGCCGAAGCCGATGGTGTTCTCGGGCATTTACCCGATCGACGGCAGCGATTATCCGGTGCTCCGTGAGGCGCTCGACAAACTGAAACTCTCCGACGCGTCGTTGGTCTACGAACCAGAGACATCTGTCGCGCTCGGGTTCGGTTTCCGGTGTGGATTCTTGGGGCTGCTTCATCTGGAGATCATTACTGAGCGGCTCGAGCGCGAGTTCGGCCTCGACCTGATTGCTACCCAGCCTTCGGTGATTTACGAGGTGACGACCGACGACGGCAAGGTCGCTGTGGTGACGAATCCATCGGAATTCCCCGAGGGCAAGATCAAGTCGGTGTCCGAACCCGTTGTGCGGGCGACCATTTTGTCGCCCAAGTCGTACGTCGGGGCGATCATGGAGCTGTGCCAAAGTCGTCGCGGCACCATGCAGGGCATGGACTACCTTGGCGAAGATCGCGTGGAGATGCGTTACACGTTGCCGCTCGGCGAAATCGTGTTCGACTTTTTCGACCAGCTCAAGAGCCGCACGCAAGGCTATGCCTCGCTCGACTATGAGCAGACGGGCAAACAGGAGGCCGACCTTGTGAAGGTCGACATTCTGCTGCAAGGCGACAGGGTGGATGCGTTCAGCGCCATCGTGCATCGCGACAAGGCCTATGCCTATGGGGTGTTGATGACCGGAAAGCTGCGTAGCCTTATCCCAAGGCAGCAGTTTGAGGTGCCTATTCAGGCGACGATCGGGGCGCGAGTCATCGCTCGCGAGACGATCCGGGCGTTGCGCAAGGACGTGCTGGCCAAGTGCTACGGCGGCGACATCACCCGCAAACGCAAACTGTTGGAGAAGCAGAAGGAGGGCAAGAAGCGGATGAAGATGATCGGCCGCGTCGAAGTGCCGCAGAATGCGTTCATCGCTGCTCTTTCGAGTGACGACTCTGGCAAAAAAGATAAGAAGTAGCCGGTGGGTTCCGCCTTGCCAGAGGGCGATGTCGCGCCCGCAGACGGGTTGCTTCCCGCATCGGCAGCCGAGGGCGACCGTGGTCGCGATTTCGGCGTGTACTTGCATGTGCCGTTCTGTCGCGTGCGCTGCGGGTATTGCGATTTCAACACGTATACAGCGGAAGAGTTGCGGGGCGCTAAGCGTTCCGAGTATGCCGCTCAGGCAGCGACTGAGGTGGGGTTTGCGGGCCGCGTCCTACGCGAATCCGGTGTTGCTGAGCGCCCAGTTTCGACGGTTTTCGTCGGTGGCGGAACCCCGACCCTTCTCCCTGTAGACGATCTGGCACTGATGCTCGATGCGGTGCGCCGCGAGTGGGGAATTGTCCACGGTGCCGAGGTCACGACTGAGGCGAACCCCGACTCGGTGGATCGCGCAAGCATCCATCGCCTTGCCGATGCGGGGTTCACCCGTATCTCGTTCGGCATGCAGTCGGCTGTGCCGCATGTCCTTGCGGTGCTTGACCGCACGCACAACCCCGAACGTGTGCCGCAGGTCGTCGAGTGGGCGCGCGAGGCGGGTCTCGATGTTTCGCTCGACTTGATCTATGGCACGCCTGGTGAGTCGATGGATGATTGGCGGGTAAGCGTCGAGGCGGCGCTTGCGTGCCAGCCTGACCACCTGTCGGCGTATGCACTCATTGTCGAGGAGGGCACCAGGCTCGCGAGGCAGATTCGTCGCGGGGAGGTGCCCGAGCCTGACGATGACCTCGAGGCAGATAAATACGAGTGGCTGGATGCTCGGCTGGCGGCTGCGGGGTATGGCTGGTACGAGTTGTCGAACTGGGCGAAGCCGGGGCACGAGTCGCGGCACAACCTGTCGTATTGGACGGATGAGGACTGGTGGGGCATCGGTCCTGGTGCGCACAGCCACATTGGGGGAGTGCGCTGGTGGAATGTCAAACACCCGGCGGCGTACGGGCAGCGCGTTTTGTCTGGCGTATCTCCCGCTGCCGCGCGCGAGATACTCGACTCGGCCACGCGGCACGAGGAGCGGGTGCTGCTCGAAACCCGGCTGGCTCGAGGCATACCGGTGGTGGACTCGGGGGCACCCGCGTCCACTGTGTCGGAGCTGGCTCGCGAGGGTCTTATCGAGGCGGTGGATGTTGGCCGCGGCGATGCTCGAATCGTGCTGACTCTGCGCGGTCGTATGCTCGCCGACCTGGTCGTTCGCCGGCTGCTCGGGGATTAGCGCTTACAGCTGCTGCGCTGGTCGTTACTTTCCGATGAGCCGAATTGCGAGTGGGTAACGGTATGTGCCCCTGCGCCACACGGCGACTGCAGCAATGATGCTGAAAATGGCGCTAAGGATGAGAAGCACCCCGGCCAGGGCCCAGAATATGTTGCCTATGATCCATCCGAATCCGGGGATGCCGGTGACGAATCCCGACACGATATACAGCACAATTGCTGGCACCGCGATCGTCGCCTGAAAATTCAGCGCCTCTGCGGATTCGGTGCGGGTGCGGTCGCCGCGGTCACCAAGCGTGAAATACACCAGCAACGCAGGCAGAAAGCCGACTACGCCGCCGGCGTGGGCTACAAGAGCCCAACGCTCGTCTTGACTCGGAGTGAGCGCTGGCTTGGGGCGTGGCTGCTGCGGATTCGGTGCGGTGCCCGGAGTGGTGGATGGGTCGGTGCCCTGAGATCGATCGACAAAATCTGGCACAACCGCCTCCTCCACCAGACAAGAACCCCTCAAGCTTAGCCAACGCGAACCTAGCTAATGTGGACCTAGCTAATGCAGACCTAGCTAACCCGGGTGTGGCGGATGCAAGTCTCAGCCCGAACGGAGCAAAACCCGACATCTGTTCCGAGACATCCCTGCTGAACGGAGCAAAACCCGACAAAAGTCGGCCGGATCTGTCGGGTTTTGCTCTGTTCGATTGGGCGGAGTTGGGGTGGCTGTCGGGTTTTGCTCCATTCAGCCCTGTTCCGCTCAGCTTTGCTCCATTCAGCCCTGTTCGGCCGAGTCGGGAGCGCTTGGGCAGGATGATGCCGAACTCACTAGACGGATACGGCTATTTGATGAAGCGGAAAGCGAATGGGTATCGGTACCCGGGCTGGCCGCCATTGACGGTTACCGCGGCGACGATGGAGATGACGACGTTATAGATCCACGGCACCCAGGCGATGAGGCCGAGCAATCCCGTCAGTCCCACTCCCACGCCATACCCACCGGCGGCAAGTGCGGCCGCGAGTACAATCCCGCTGATGATACTGACAACGATGCTCACCACTATCGAAGCGATCGTGATAGTGATCTGCCAATTCAGCGCTTCTTTGGCCTCGTTCCTGACTTGGATCGGATTGGCCGGGTTGCTGCGGTCTTTGAACACCAAATAGATGATGAGGGAAGGGAGGAACCCGATGATTCCGCCCAGATGCGCCCAAAAGGAATACTGTTTCTCTTGCTCAGCGCTGAGGGGGAGGCCTGTCGGTGCGGGCTGGTAGCCGGGCTGGGGCGGTGGATATCCGCCAGGAGGAGGCGCGGCATTTGGGTCAGACATGGTGGATCCTTTCGCTCGCGAAAAGCACGGTCCTGCGCATAGTTTCGTGGCATGAGATTTTCACCTCACACGAAATTCTATGGTCCCGCCCAGAGTAGGGCCTGGCAGCACCCACCGCAACAGCCCTTTGGCGGTACGACAAACCTGCCAGTTTGCCAGATCGCGAGTAGAATTGGCACTCGGTTGTATCGAGTGCCAATTCTGTGCGGAAAGGAAGTGAGCAGTGCCAACCGAACGTGGTCTGAAAGTCCTTCAAGCCATTGTTGAGGACTACGTGTCGACTCGCGAACCTGTTGGCTCGAAGACGATTGTCGACAACCACAGCTTTGGCGTTTCGGCTGCGACCATCCGAAACGACATGGCACAACTCGAAGAAGAAGAGTTGATTGCTGCGCCCCACACGAGCGCCGGCCGCATACCGACAGACAAAGGGTATCGCGTCTTCGTCGACAACATTCAGCGTCTCTCCGGCCTGACTGAGGTGCAGAAGCGCGCCATCCACTCCTTCTTAGACACGTCGGCCGACCTCGAGGACGCGCTCGACCGATCGGTGCGTATACTCGCCCAGCTGACACAGCAACTTGCGATCGTGCAATACCCATCTCTCGGGCGCTTGCAAGTGCGTCATATCGAGTTGGTCGCGGAGTCGGAAACGCATGTTCTTCTCATTTTGATTCTGGATAGCGGCCGCATTTATCAGCGTGTGATCGAGACCCCCAGATGCGAACCAGAGTCGCTCGCGCAGGTGCGGGCTGTGGTCAACAGGTTCTTGATGGGGCAACTGCTTACCTCACTTGACGCCAACCGCGCCGCTGTGGTCGAAGTCGTTGGGCCTGAGATGGCGCCGTTGGCCGTGGCAGTGCTCGATGGCCTCGCCGGTCTGGTCGACGACACTCGCACTGAGCGGCTCGTCGTCGCGGGAACCGCAAACCTGATTCGCCGCGGCAATGACTTCACCGGTTCAGTCTCGCCGATTCTTGAAGCTATCGAAGAGCATGTGGTGATGTTGCGCCTGATGAGCGAGATGGAGGCGCCGCATCGGGGCGTCTCGGTGCGCATCGGACATGAGAACACGGTGTCTGGCCTCGTCGAGGCGTCGGTCGTTGCCGGAGGGTATGAAGCAGGTAATACAGAGGTGGCAAAGCTTGGAGTTGTCGGGCCGATCCGAATGGAGTATTCGCGCAATATGGCAGCCGTCCGTGCTGTCGCAATCTATTTGTCTCGGCTTTTCGAAGATTAGTAAACGTACTAGTACCAGTACCAACTCAAGAACTGATGCACAGTTGAGAGGATTTTTGTGCCAGAAACGATTGATCACTACGCGACGCTCGGCGTCTCGCGTGATGCAAGCCTTGACGAGATCAAGAAGGCGTACCGCAGGCTAGCGCGCGATCTGCACCCTGACGTCAATCCTGCCCCAGAAGCGCAGGAGCGGTTCAAGATGGTGACGTACGCCTATGAAGTGCTGTCAAACCCCGAGCAGCGCGAGGCGTACGACAACGGTGGCGCGAACGGCGGAGACCAGTTCGGCTTCAGCGATATTTTCAGCGCGTTCTTCGGTGGTGGCGGCCAGTCGCGTGGTCCGGCGTCCCGGGCTCAGCGTGGGCAGGATGCGCTTCTGCGGGTCGATGTGAGTCTGAAAGACGTGGTCTTTGGTGCCACTCAGAGCGTTCAGGTCGACACTGCTGTGGTGTGCGAAACATGCAATGGCTCGTGCTGCCAGCCGGGCACCTATCCGGTGCGATGCGACCTGTGCAACGGAACCGGGCAGATTCAGCGTCAGGTGCAGTCGCTTCTCGGCACAATGATGACTTCGGTTGCGTGCAGCCGTTGCCGTGGCTTCGGCACCGTGATCGAGTCGCCGTGCGTGACCTGCTCCGGCCAGGGCCGCGTGCGCGAAGAGCGTGACATCGAGATCTCGATTCCTGCTGGTATAGAGGACGGCATGCGGTTGCGGCTTAGCGGTAACGGCGAGGCTGGGGTGGCCGGCGGCCCGAGCGGCGACCTGTACATCGAGGTGCATGTGGCACACGATCCCATTTTCAGTCGCTCCGACAACGACCTGCTCTGCACTCTCACCGTGCCCATGAGCGAGGCGATCCTTGGATCGACTTCGACGATCGACACCTTCGACGGCCCCGTCGAAGTTCAGCTGCGTTCCGGTTTGCAGAGCGGCGAGGTGATCACCGTCAAGGATCATGGAGTTGGGCGTTTGCGCGGTGGCGGTCGCGGTGACCTGAAGGTCGGAGTGCAGGTCGTCACTCCTGAGAAGTTGTCGGCCAAGCAGAAGGACTTGATCCGCAAGTTCGCGGCCAGTCGCAACGACGACGCCCCCAAGCTTGCCGAATTCAAGCAGGGTCTGTTCGCCAAGTTGCGCGACCGGTTTGTCGGCTAGACGCGATGGCCGGCTCTGCGTACGGGTTTGCCGCGCCACTCTACTACGGCTCTCCTGCTGAGGTTGAGGCCGGCGAAGTCGGCGGCATAGTGTCGATCGGTGGCGCCGAAGCGCATCACGCCGCGCGCGTGCGCCGGGTTCGTGTCGGCGAGCACATCAGCATTGGCGACGGATTCGGGCGCGTGGTCACAGGTCAGGTGACCGTGAGCCGACCCGACGAGGTGGCGGTCGTGGTCGAGGCAGTGGTCACCGTTGACGTTCGATCTCCCGAGCTCGTTCTTGTGCAGGCTCTCGCGAAGGGAGATCGCGATGAGCTCGCGATTCAAGGCGCCACGGAGGTCGGTGTCGACCGAATCGTTCCATGGGCTGCAGCCCGTAGCGTGTCGCGCTGGAATGCAGGCAAGCGCGAGGCCGGAAGGCAACGGTGGGAAACCATTGTGCGGGAGGCCTCCAAGCAGGCGTTGCGCGCGCGACGCCCCGGTGTTGACGAACTCGCCGACCTTGCCGGGGTTGCGGCATGTGCGCAGGCGCTGATCGTTCTCGATCCTGCGGCGACCGACGCATTTGCGGATGTTGTTGCCGATTCGTCGGCTGCGTCATCCATCGCCATCATCGTCGGCCCCGAAGGGGGAATCGATGCCACAGAACGTGAGCGGCTGACGGACGCCGGAGCCCGTGTCGCGGTTCTCGGGGACACAGTGCTGCGCACATCTACCGCCGGGCCGGTCGCTTTGAGCATCGCGCAGACTGTGCTTGGGCGTTGGCGTTCCCGTGCGATGTAGTCGATCCAACCAGCCATTGCCATGTACTCGTTGCACCCGACACGTAGAATGTATGTATGACAGAGGTTATTGCTGATGAAGGGTGCGTTTTCTGCGCCATCGTTGCCGGCAAGATTCCGGCGGACATCGTGCTTCGCACAGACACGGTCATCGCATTCACCGACATCCATCCACAGGCCGACGTGCACATCATTGTGACGCCCACCACGCATGCGTATCGGAATGTCACCGAGCTGGCAGCCGATCCTGCGCTGCTCGCTGACCTCGTGACCACTGCGGGGGCCATCGCCGAAGCCAACAGTGGAGGAGAGTTTCGGCTCGTCTTCAACACGGGAGAAAAGGCGGGCCAGACCGTCTTCCACGTCCACGCCCATATCCTTGGTGGCGACCTCTCGGAGTCCAGACTTGCCTGAATCCCAAGAACGCACCGCGATCCTTGACCTTGGCGGCGTGCCGCTGTTCTCATTTCTCGGCGAGTCCGATGGCGCGTTTCGCAGACTCGAGGCGCTGTTCCCGTCTGTCACATTCGGTGCGCGCGATGGCCTCATCGACGCTCGCGGACCAGAAGAGGACATCGCTGCCGTGACTCGGGTCATGCACGCGCTCCGCGAGCTTGCGCTATCCGGCGTACTCACGCCCGCGGATGTCGATAGCGTGGCATCGCTCGCTCGCGACACCAACTTGAACCGGCCAGTCGACGTGCTTTCGCAGGCAATCGTCACGGCGCATGGTCGATCGATTCGTCCGAAGACTTTGGGGCAGAAGCGTTACGTCGATGCCATCGACCGCAACACGATCGTTTTCGGCATCGGTCCCGCGGGCACCGGAAAGACATACCTGGCAATGGCGAAGGCCGTCCAGGCACTTCATGACAAAAAGGTGAGCCGCATCGTTCTGACCCGCCCGGCCGTCGAGGCGGGGGAGCGGCTCGGCTTCTTGCCGGGCACGCTTGGTGAGAAGATCGACCCGTACCTTCGCCCGCTCTTCGACGCGCTCAGCGAAATGATGGAGGCCGAGTCCGTTGCCAAGCTGATGGAGTTCGGAGTCATCGAGGTGGCCCCGCTCGCCTATATGCGCGGCCGCACCCTCAACGATGCGTTCGTTATTCTCGACGAGGCCCAAAACACGACGCAGGAGCAGATGAAGATGTTCCTCACTCGATTGGGGTTCGGATCCACAATGGTCGTCACCGGAGACGTCACCCAGGTCGACCTCGGATCAGGCAGAAGCGGTCTCGAGGCGGTCACACATATTCTCGAAGACATCGACGACATCCATTTTGCCTACCTTCACTCTGAAGACGTGGTGCGCCACCAGCTTGTCAGCCGCATCATCGAGGCATACGAACGGCAGGAAAACGACCGATGACAGTCGAACTCGCAAACGAATCGGGTATGGAGATCGATGAGGTGCGCATCCACCGCCTCATCTCGTTCAGTCTCGACTACCTTCACGTCAATGCTGCGGCCGAGGTGGGAGTCACCTTGGTCGACGAGGGTGCAATGGAAGAATTGCATGTGCGGTGGATGGATGAGGCCGGCCCTACCGACGTGCTCAGCTTTCCGATGGATGAGTTGCGGCCGGGCACTCCGGAGCGCCCGACTCCTCCCGGCCAACTCGGCGATATCGTGGTGTGCCCGCAGGTCGCCGAGCTGCAGGCCGAAAAGGCTGGGCATAGCACTATGGAAGAGATTTTGCTTCTGACAGTCCACGGCTTGCTGCATGTGCTCGGATTCGACCATGCAGAACCAGAGGAGGAACGCGCGATGTTTGCGCTGCAGGGCGAGATCCTGGTGGCATTCGCGCTTTGGGAGAAGCGAGGACGGTGACAGTCTTTCTCGTTGCGCTGGCGATAGTCCTCGTCATACTCGGCGGGGTCTATGCGGCGAGTGAGGCCGCAATCGGCACTGCGCCGACTGCCCTGATCGCCGAACTCGCGAAGGAGAACGGGCGGGCAAGTCTTAGCCGCATTGCCGCGGATCCTGCGCGTCACATCGCGGCAAGCAGCTTTCTGCGAGTGATCTGCGAGACGGCAGCAGCCGCAAGTATCGCCATCCTTTTCGACCGGTTGCTCTCGCAGTGGTGGCTGGCGTTGCTGCTCACGGTTGCCATCATGCTCGTCGTTTCGTTCGTGCTCGTCGGCTCGAGCCCTCGCGGGCTTGGGCGTAACCATCCGATTCGGGTCTTGCGCTGGACGAGCGGCATTGTTGCGTTCGCAGCCTGGAGCATCGGCCCTGTCGGTGCGGGCTTGTCTCGCATCGGTGGACGCGTCGCCGCTGGCGGATCGGGTTCCGGTATCGCCTCGGAGGCGTACCTGCTCAATCTCGTTGATAAGGCGACCGAGTCAGATGTTCTCGATGACGACGAACGCGACTTGATCCACCAAGTTGTTGAGTTCGGCGACACCATTATTCGCGAAGTGATGGTGCCGCGTACGGATATGGTCGCCATCGAGTCGGATGCGACCGTCGGCGAGGCGATGGGCACGTTTCTGTCACGCGGGGTGTCACGGGTGCCGGTCATCGGCGAGGACGTCGATGAGGTGCTCGGCGTGCTCTATCTGCGAGATGCGGCGAAGGAACTCTACGAACGAGGCGACGATGCCGCAGACTCGGCGGCTTCCGAACTGGCTAAGCCTCCTTTGTTCGTGCCGGAGTCACTGCCTGTGGACGATGCGATGCGGCTGATGCAGGCCGAGTCGATGCACATCTTGATGGTCATCGACGAATACGGCGGTGTTGCTGGCTTGGCCACGATGGAAGACGTCATCGAAGAGTTGCTTGGCGCCATTTCGGACGAATCCGACCGCGAAGCAGACGAGGTCGACGATCTTGGCGACGGACGCTTCCGGGTTTCGGCAAGGCTGGGTCTCGATGAGCTTGGTGAGATTTTCGGGATCGACATCGAAGACGAGGATGTCGATTCGGCGGGTGGCCTATTTCAGAAGGCCTACGGAAAGCTGGCGATGGCCTCGGCACAGGTCAGTGTTGCTGGGCTCGACATGACAGCAGAGTCTGTCGATGCCCAGTCTGGCCGGATCCTTTCCCTCCTCGTCACCTTTGCAGGTCACAATCGGGCCGATAGTCAGGATGCGGCGGACGTAGTCGTGAACGAATTAGATGGCGACCGTGATGGTTCGTCAGCCCAAGCCACCTCGGTTGCGCCCGCTGCCGAACAGGGCGCAACGGACGCGACTCAAGTAGCATCGTCGAATGATTCACACGATCCGCACGACCAACAGAAGTGATTCGGGGGCACAATGACTGAACGCGAACCGATCCACCGCGCAGGATTCGTCACGTTTATCGGCAGGCCGAACGTGGGCAAGTCGACGCTCACGAACGCACTCGTCGGCGAGAAGATCGCCATCACGTCGAGCAAGCCCCAGACCACTCGCCGAGCCATTCGCGGTATCGCCCGGCGCCCCGGAGGTCAGATTGTGATCGTCGACACCCCAGGCATCCATCGGCCGCGCACGCTACTCGGCGAGCGACTGAACGATGTGGCGCACACCACGCTTTCTGACGTAGACATCATCGGGTTGTGCCTGCCCGCGAACGAGAAGCTCGGGCCAGGCGATCGCTACATTAACGCCGAACTCGAAAAGTATCCGCAGGCCAAACGGATCGCGATTGTAACGAAGTGCGAAACGGTGAGTCGGGTCAAGCTGGCCGAGGCGCTGCTTGCGGTGTCCGAGCTTCGCGAATGGGACGACGTCATTCCCGTGTCAGCCGCAGAGGGGGAAAATCTCGATGCGCTTGCCGACCTGCTGATCGCGCACCTGCCGGAGTCGCCCGCGTTGTACGACGAGGAGCAGAACACCGACGAAAGTGTGGAGACTCGAGTTGCGGAGCTTATCCGTGAGGCTGTTCTTGAGGGTGTGGACGATGAACTGCCGCACTCCGTTGCTGTGGTGATCGATGAAATGGGGCGGCGCAAGGGCACGACGTTGACCGATGTCTACGCGAGCATCATTTTGGAGCGCGATAGTCAGAAGGCCATCATCATCGGGCGGGGCGGCAGTCGGCTTACGGCCATCGGTACGCGCGCGCGTGCCGCGATCGAGCCGTTACTCGGCACACGAGTCTTCTTGAAGCTGCACGTGACGGTGCGCAAAGACTGGCAGCGCTCGTCAAAGGAGCTCGATCGTCTCGGGTTTTGATGCGGTCGCGTACCTTTTGTGACGCTAACCGAGGAAATGCGCGGGGTCAGGCAGAATAGCGGCTCGAAGGGGCCGCTCTTCCTCTGTTAGCGTCGCCTGATCGCGATCGTTGCTGCCTTCGCTGGGTGGTCAAGGATGTGCGCTGCAGTGTGGCATGTGACGCGGCCAATTTGGGAGGGCACTGCCGTTAGCGTATGAGGGCCTGTTTCTGGAAGTCACGTTCGATCGCGCTGGTGCGGCCTCTGCTGACTCCTGCCTCTGCGGCGAATTCAGGCCAACTCTCCAGGGCTTCCCGGATTCGTTTTGCGGCATCCATCGCATGCGGCACGTCGAATCGGTCGGCGACTGCCAGCAAGTCGCGGTATTCGATGTCTCGAAACTTGCCGTTGACACCCATCAAGTGTTGGTTGGTCCACCTGCCGTCGGGACTGTACGCATGCGTGACATCGTAGGCAGGAGACAGGCTCCACGTGCCTTCGCGATCTGCGAGGAAGGAGAAGTTTTTAGCATGGTCGTCGTTGTTTGCGGCGGCGACATTGAACGCCATCCTGCGCCATGCCTCGGTTCGGGTTTCGGCGGGCAGAGCAAGCTGTTGGATAGCGGCAAAGAGTTGCGCGTAACTGTTCACGGCAATCGCGTTGAAGTCCATGCCGACAAGACCCGAAAGGGTTTGCGTGTGACGTTTCTCTGCACCGACGCGATCAAATCTTTTGGTCATGAAGTGGGCGCGATCATGTTCTGCCAGAAGCGCGGTCTGGCTCATTTCTATGCCTGCGGCGCGGGCCATCAGAGAGTAGGCGTATTCGATACGGCCGTACTCTTCTCCCGCTCCGAGCTGCTTGTCGGCCCCGACTCCGTCAAATTTGAGTAACCAGGCTTCGAAGCCAGGTTCTGGAGGGAGGTGACCGGATCGAATTTCTCGGGAGACGGGGTTGAGATTGATCACAGCCTTGGCTCGAGCGCCGCCGGCCGACGTGCCGACGTCAATGATCTGTTGCAACGACGCCTCGGCCAGGTCGTCGTTTGCCACTGTGCCACGCACGGCGCGTCGAGCCGCCAGTATCAATTCGCCCATATCGAGTGCGGAGGAGCGGGGTGCATGTGGGTGCTGGTCGGGCTGGTATTCCAGAGCGCCCATGCCTCGGGAGCCGAGGTAGACGAGCCGGTCGAGCGGGGTGACGAGGGATGGTTGCACGCCGTTGCCTGCCATCCACGCATCAATGAGCCCGTTGCCGAAGGCGTCGGGCAGGCTGTCGGCGAGCATGGGCGCCAGACCGTGGAATGTTGTCTCAGACAGGCCAGGAAACGTGTAGGGAGCCCGGCGCCGCGGCATGAGGATCGGGGCGAGGTCGATGCCAGCACGAACCCAGGCCGGGTCGTATTGAAACGTGTATGCGTTGCGCTGTCCGATCGCAGTGACGGCTCCAACACGGCTGCCCCAGGCAAACACTTCGACGAGGTCGACAGGCGTGTAGCTCATGAGCGACTCCGCGAGACACGGCGGGGTCTGCGTTCTCTGCCTTCGCGCTCGCGAACCAGTTCCATGGGGGTGGGGCCGTCTCCGATTGGGTCAAGTTCTGCGAACCAATCGGCTCGACCAAGTGTTTTGATGAGGGGGATGAGTCTGCCGAGTGAGATGTCGTGTCCCGTTTCGAGGCGACGCAGGGTGGCGACGCCGACATTGGCGCGCGCGGCGAGTTCTTCTTGAGATAGGCCCTCGGCGATGCGCAGTTGGCGCAGCTGTTCTCCGATGCTGCGTAGAAGTTCGGTCGTGTCAGCCATGCTGGTCATAATATCACTATCGATATATTGATGCGAGAAATAGTCATAAGTAACTAGATATGATATTTTGTCTGCTGGATGAGCTCTGGATTACCACCCCGATGGGACCCGGCGAGCTCGCCATGCGTGCCACGGATCCACAGCAAGCCATCGGCATTTCTGGCGCTCGGGCTAGTGCAAGTTCGTTACTCTCGAATACGTGAAACGTGCAGCACACGCCCTTGCCCAGGCGGCGATCGCCGGGGTCATGACATTCTTCCTGACATGGGGAATCTGCATGGCTGTCAACCCAGCCAACATCTTCGATCAGAGCAGCTTTGGTGCGCTGGCCGTCGACACGTTGTCCGTTGTCGGGGGCATGATGTGGCCACTCCACGTGGCCTTCGCGGTTGCCATGTTCGTGCTCGGCTTCAGCATTCGGTTTCTCGGCAAGAGGTGGCGAACCTTTATCGCGTTCGGTGCGTCGGCTGTGATCGGCGCTGTCCCGCTCGTCTACGGGCTGCTGAACTCCGACTCCGACGCAGGCATCATGGTGCTGTTGTTCTTTGGGCTGGGGTATATCCCGTTTGTGGCTGCGGCAACCACGGCGGCTGGATGCGTGTATGGGTTCATCTTGCCGAGCAGGCGCCGAAGGGTTGCCCGCTGAGGGCTGGAACATGCTAGCCTTGAGCCGTGTTTGTCGGCTTGCTTCTTCTTAGTTGCCGCGACGAGTCCTAGCTAGGGGCCATCCTCGTCGCGGCGTTTGTCGTTGGCACCGCGACCAAAAACTTTGAGGACAACGAAACCATGGAAAACACTCAAGCACCGTCACCCATGCCAGTACACCGTTACCGGCCGTACCACGAGCAGTTCAGCGTCGAACTGCCCGATCGCACCTGGCCGAACGCCCACATCGAGAAGGCGCCGCGCTGGTGCGCTGTGGATCTCCGAGACGGCAATCAGGCGCTCATCGATCCGATGAGCCCAGAACGCAAGCGCGTCATGTTCGACCTGCTGGTTCGGATGGGGTTCAAAGAGATCGAAGTGGGGTTCCCTTCAGCATCGCAAACCGACTTCGATTTCGTTCGTTCGTTGATCGATGACGATGCGATTCCCGATGACGTCACCATCCAGGTGCTCACCCAATGCCGCGATCACCTGATCGAGCGCACCTACGAGTCGATCCGTGGCGCAAAAAAGGCGATCGTACACATTTACAATTCCACGTCGGTATTGCAGCGCGACGTCGTGTTTCGTCTCGATAAGCAGGGCATTATTGACATCGCTTTGGCAGGCGCGAGGCTGTGCAAGCAGCTCGAGGCTAGGGTTCCCGGCACCGATGTGTACTACGAATACTCTCCGGAGTCATACACCGGCACTGAACTTGAGTTCGCGCTGGAGATCTGCAATCAGGTGATTGACGTCATCGACCCGACCCCCGAACACCAGTTGATCCTGAACCTGCCGGCGACGGTAGAAATGGCCACTCCAAACGTCTACGCCGATTCGATCGAATGGATGAGCCGCAACATTGCGCGGCGCGACTCGGTGCTCATCTCCCTGCATCCGCATAACGACAGAGGAACCGGCATCGCTGCCGCCGAACTCGGCTACTTGGCGGGTGCCGACCGCATCGAAGGTTGCCTGTTCGGCAACGGCGAGCGCACAGGCAACGTCGATTTGGTGACCCTCGGCCTGAACATGTTCAGCCAGGGGATCGACCCGCAGCTCGACTTCTCGAACATCGACGAAATCCGCCGTACCGTCGAGTATGCCAATCAGATGCCGGTTCACGAGCGCAGCCCATACGGGGGAGACCTGGTGTTCACCGCCTTCTCCGGTTCCCATCAGGATGCGATCAAGAAAGGTTTCGAGCGGATGGCCTCTGATGCGGAGTCCGCAGGCGTAGCCGTTGACGACCTCGTCTGGGCCGTGCCATACCTGCCGATCGATCCGCGTGATGTCGGTCGCAGCTACGAGGCAGTGATTCGTGTCAACTCGCAGTCCGGCAAGGGGGGAGTGGCCTATCTGTTGAAGACAGACCATGCGCTCGAGCTGCCCCGTCGGCTGCAGATCGAGTTCTCGCAGGTGATCCAGTCGAAGACTGACGGCGAGGGCGGCGAGATCTCAAGCGAAGAGATCTGGTCCGTTTTTCAGGATGAGTATCTGCCTGCCGCATCGTCGGCTGACAAATGGGGTCGGTTCGAGCTGCTGCGCACGCAGACCACGTCGGAGATGTCTGGCGACGTGACACTTGTCGCCGACTTGCGGCTTGACGACGAATCGGTGAGTGCGCGGGGGGTCGGCAACGGGCCGATCGACGCGTTCGTGGATATGCTGGCCGACTATGGCGTTGCGGTGACTGTTCACGACTACGTCGAGCATGCGCTGTCATCAGGCGGGGACGCCGTTGCCGCCGCGTACGTCGAGTGCGAGGTCGACGGCGACGAGCGCTGGGGTGTCGGCATCGACGCTGATATCACGACTGCGTCGCTGAAGGCCGTGATCTCGGCTGTCAATCGCGCGGTGCGCAGTCGGGCCGTGCCCACATCCACTGCAGCAAACGTGTGATCCTTCTCATGCGATTGATGCACCGGCTCGATACTGCATTCTGCTACGTGTGAAAACGAATGCGCCGACGGCGGAGACAAGGGGTATGCCAATCGCGATGGCTGCCAGCATGTTCCAGGGCACGACCATCGGGGGCTGTGTGTCGACGGAGCTCAGCACATAGGCGGGCACGAGTCCCACTAGCACGCCGGTCACACAAGCGATCCCGGTGATGAACAATGCCTGCCAGACGGCGATTCTTCGTCGTAGTGCACCCGTCGCCCCAATTGAGGCGAGCACTGCGTCGTCTCCCTTCGAGTCAGAGCGGGCCAGCGCGAGTGCAATGGTCGTGGTGACCAACCCGATGAGTGCGGCGATACCGACGATGAGCCAGGTCCCAAGCGGGCCGGACGGGCCGTCCTGAATACTTGGCCAGACGCTGTACTGGTCGGCGTCGGGGAAAGCTGACCGCAACGCGCCCCAAAGCTTGTCGGATTCGGTCTGTGTGAACCCTCCTGCCTTCGTCATGATGACTTTGGTGGCGTAGGTGCCGAAACCAAGCGATCGGGCGGTTTCCTCTGTCATGAACACGGCGTAATTGAGTCGGACCGTGCTTGTCGCCGCGACAGTGGACCAGGACTTGGTGGAACTCGGCTTCCCGAACGACATGGGTGCCTGGCTGGTTCCCTGCTGCGAGGAATCTGGGTCATCCTGGGTGCGTCCTTCGGGCCATGTTCCGAAGGTAAGCGTCCCGTCGGCGTCGAGGAGAAGGGGGTTCAGGGCGACGGGCTTGCCCGCGCTTAGGGCGGCCTTTACCTCTACGCTTGGTTCGATCCCGGTGATGGTCGCGAGATCGTCGGTGGTGCCAACCAGCATGGACTGTTGGTTCGTGGGCTCGCCGATGCCTTGGCCGTACACGCACCGCGGGTCGGCATACCACGCTTTGGTGTAAGCATATGGGTCAAGTGGGCAGGCGTTTGCCGCGGGCACCATCGGGTTGCTCAACGGCGCGGCGAGAGTAATCAGCTCGTCGGTCGAAGTGAAATCGAAGGCGTCGGTTGTTACGGAGTGGACGATGCGAACGTCCGCACCGGGAAGTGTGCGTTTGGCCACCTCAACGATTTTTTTGCCGTCCGCTTCTGCCTGTGCCGATGAGGGAGCACCGATGATCGTTTGAACACCGGTTCCGTTGATCGTCGAAGAGGAGAAGAGCGGCAGATACACCATCATCTGGCCAGGCAGGTCCGATCCACTCCACGTCCGTCTTTGTAGCTCGTCGGCCGACCCGATAATGGTGATGACCATGGATGCCCCGACTGCCGTAGCGAGGATCGCCGCGATGATGGGGACGGTACGCCCGCGGTTGCGTGCGACATCTCTGCCACCAAGACGTGCGGCAAGCGCTCCCCGCCCGATCAGGCGGGCGAGGACGTCGATGATCAGGGGCACCCCGAGCACGAGCCCGATGATGATCACAATTGTCGCGACAACGGTGAGGATGGCCGCGCCAGAGTAGAGGTCTTGGTTGAAGTTCTTCACATCGTCGGTGGCTTCGTGCAGGAGCCGGATCGAGATGAGGTTGAGGACGACGCCCACTGCGAGTACGAGGACCCCAAGGATGGGCAAGAGCCTGCTGGGACGGTGCGGCTTGCGGGCACCGCGTAACGCGCGCACCACATCCATCCGGCTGGCCTGCCACGCGGGGACGGCCGCAGCAATCCACCCGGCCAATGCCGCGAATACCACTACGCCGAGCAGAACAAGCCATGGCACATGGAAGCCGGGGAATTGGTCGACGCTGCCATTGCCGAACAGGGAGATGCCTCCGAAAGCGATGCCGATACCGAGTGCGGAGCCGACAAGACCGCCGACGAGGCCAAGCACTACGCCGTGCCACGAAATGATGGTGAACAGGGAACGGCGGGTTGCCCCTACCGACGCGACGACGGCGAGCTCTCGTTGCGCGGTGCGTGCTGAAACGGTGAACGCGGCACCGGCGAGTAGCCCCACCTCGAACAACATGAACACGGCGATGGTCAGCAGCAGCGAGGCGACGCTACCAGCGGCGTAGCTTGTGTTGTCATAACCGTAGGTGAGGAATCCTGCGTCTGCTGCTGGTGGATTGAGCATGAGTTCGCGTGAGAAGACAACTATGCCTTTGGCGTTGAGGGCGCGCACTTCAGTTGCGCCCAACGCCAGGTCGGGAAGGTAGTAGCGCAACGCGGTGACGGACTGGCTCGAGGTGAGCGCTTCGGTCGTTCCGAAGGCGCGGTCTGTATCGTTTGTGTCGGTCACGCTGCGCATGACGCCGACGACGGTGAGGGTTTTTGCCGGGTCGGTGAATGCCACTGTGCTTCCGACGTTTGCGCCGAGCCTGTTCAGGGCATGCGCCGAGAGTGCGATTTCGTTGTCTGCTGTTGGTGCACGGCCGCTGGCCAGCAGATACCGACCGACGAGGTTCGAATCCCAGGACTGCCCCATGGTGGTATTGATTTTGGTGATGCCATCATTCGTCTGGATTGTGGCTGATGACTCACTGATGGGGAGGACGGCGGTGGACTGTGGAAGCACTTGTTGCGGAGTTACTGGCGTGGCGTTCGCAGCCTGGTGGGTGGGGTTGCCGTTTTCGTCGGTGTCGAACTGGTAGTAGCTCGGGTCAGTTGCCGATTGGGTGAGACTGGTGTCTGGCGGACTGATGACGCTGATCCAGGCCTGCATCTTGCCCAACTGGTGGGTGATGGTTTCGTCTGTGGTTGCGATCGTGCTGGTGATGAGTGTTGCCGCGGTTGACATCCCGGCTACGGGGAGCACGATCAGTAGCGCGATCAGCAGGCTTTGGCGCCAGGAACGGAGGACTTGCCGCGCGGCAATGCGGAGTGTTGGTGCCACGAGTCTCATGCCCCCGTTGCGAGTATGCCATCGAGTGTGTTGGCACGGGTTTCGTCGGTGATACGACCATCGCGCAGGTAGATGATGCGATCTGCCCAGGCAGCATGCCGGGCATCGTGGGTAACGAGTATTCCTGCGGCTCCCGAGTCGATGCGTTGCCGCATCATGCTCAGAACCGATTCGCCCGTGACACTGTCGAGGGCGCCGGTTGGTTCATCTGCGAGGATGATGCTGCGGTCGCCGACGATGGCTCGCGCGATCGAGACGCGTTGCTGTTGTCCGCCAGACATGTCGTCTGGATACCTGTTCGCTAGTTCAAGGAGGCCTACCGCTTCGAGCGCATACTTTGCCGATCGCCGGGCCGCACGGGCCGAGATGCCGTCGAGTTCGAGGGGCAACGCCACATTCTCGATGGCGGTGAGCACCGGCACGAGGTTGTAGTCCTGAAACACGAAGCCGAGCGTTTTGCGGCGCAATGCCGCGATCTTCTTGGCGCCGAGGCCGGTTATCTGCGTGCCGTTCACGAAGACCCGGCCACTTGTTGGTCGGTCAAGACCGCCGGCGATGGTCAGCAGGGTCGACTTTCCTGATCCCGAGGTGCCCATGATTGCGACGAGCTCGCCGCGCCTCAGTTGCAGGCTGACCTCGTCGAGAGCGGTGACGGCGGTGTCGCCGGTGCCATAGCTGCGGCTGACGGAGGAGAGTTCGAGCACGATCTCGTCCCGGTCGTGACGAACGGCGGGTATGGGCTGAGCGTTTGCTGCGGAGTGCGCGCTACCGGACATTGTCGGCCCCCTTGGGCGTCGCGTTCGTGTGTGATGCAGAAGATGCGGGCGCTCGTGTCGGTCGCCCGCGTTTGGGGGGATCAGGGTTGAGCGGCACGCTCAGGTCGACGTTTTCGGCGATGGCTCGCGCGATGCGTGTCTCGCAGTGATCGAGCCATCGCACTTCGGCTTCGACTTCGAAGAGGTGAGCGTCGAGAAGCAGCGACCAGCCGAGGTCAAGGCCGTCGACGGACGAGCTGGAGTTTCGCTTGAGCCTTGTGAGCTCTTGCAAGGTGTTCATGGCTGCGTGGCGTTGCGTCTGGATGACGTGCGCGATGTCGATGCCGGGCAGCGACACGGCGAGGGCGAGTTTGGTGGCGAGCTCGTTTCGCCGCATGTCGTGGGGCACGGGGGTGCTGAGCCAGGACTGCACATCTTCTCGTCCGGCCGGCGTGATGGTGTAGAGGGCCCGGCCTTCGTCGTCTGCACCTGAGCTCTGGATGAGGCCTGCGGCGTCGAGTCGTTCGAGGGTCGAATAGATCTGACCGGTGTTGAGTGGAACGCTGCCTCCGGTCCGCATCTCGAACTCGTAGCCGAGTTGGTAGCCGTAGCACGGGCCTTGATCGAGGATGGCTAGCAGACTGTCGCGGATGGACATCGGTTCTCCTTAAAGGGATGCGCAGTTGGCAGATACCCGCACCACATAGAAATGACTACTGAGTAGTGCCTTTCAAAAGAATAGCACTACTCAGTAGTCATTTAGTCTGACACGCTGTTCAGGCGTGTGGAACGCTGGACGCGGATGTCAGATGAAGGAGAACCGCAACATCATCCTGTGTTCTGCAGTCCGGCGGCAACGCCGTTGACAGTCAGAAGCAACAGCCGCTGCATGTTCACCAGATCGTCGCCCTCGACCGAGCCCGTGCGAATCTGCCGCAAAGCAGCCAATTGAATCAACGACAACGCATCGATATATGGCGCGCGCAACTGCACAGCCCGACCGAGCGACCGTGTGTTGCTCAATGTCACGGCCTCTCCCGTGATCTTCAACACCCAATCCATCGTTAACCGGAACTCACCGAGCACCAGGTCGCGCAAATCATCCCTGTCGCCCAAGTCGAGATACTTGGCAGCGATACGGCTGTCCGCCTTCGCGATACCCAGCTCAGCGTTATTGATCAAGGATGTGAAGAGGGGCCACTCCCGGTAGGCCTCCCTCAGTACGGCAAGGTCTCCTACTGAGTCGAGTGCCGAGCCCAAGCCGTACCAGCCTGCCAAGTTGGTGCGAGCCTGCGTCCACGAGAACACCCACGGAATCGCGCGCAGATCCTCCAGCGACTCCACAGACAAGCCGCGACGAGCCGGGCGGGAGCCGATAGGCAACAGGCCCAGTTCCTCCAGCGGCGTAACCTCGGCAAACCACGGGGCAAACCCTGGAGCGCGCACCAATTCAAGGAATCGCTTGCGCGATGCCTGATCGAGTTGCTCCGCCAGACCGGCAAACCGCGTGGCGGCCTCAGAATTGCGGCGACCAACCGACGGCGCCGACTGCAGCAACGTGGCGGCAGCGACCTCCTCGATGTGGCGGCGGGCAATCACCGGGTTGCCATACCGGGCCGTAATCACCTCACCCTGCTCGGTGATCTTGAACCGACCAGCAACCGAACCCGGCGGCTGGGCCAAGATGGCCTCATGCACCGGGCCGCCTCCGCGACCAAGCGCGCCGCCTCGGCCATGGAACAACGTCAACGAAATATTGTTGCGCTCGGCCCATTGGGCGAGGCGGCTCTGCGCGTCGTACAAGGCAAGCGTTGCCGAAACGGGGCCGACGTCCTTCGAAGAATCCGAATACCCGAGCATGATCTCGAGCTCACGACCGCGCTCCTCAAGACGGCGCTGCACCATCGGATAAGTCAGAACCTCATCCATGATGTCGACAGCATTGTGCAAATCCTCGAATGTCTCGAACAGCGGGATCGCATCGATGACCGGGGCGGTCGTGCCCTCCGACGCCAACGCAGCCAACTCATACACGGCCGCGATATGTTCCGGCTTTTGCGTGAACGATACGATGTACCTGCCTGCGGCGCGGGGCCCATACCGGCGCTGCAGCGACGCGATCGCATGGTACACATCCAAGACTTCAAGGGTCATGGGATCGAGATCATTGCTTGTCACGCCATGCTCGGCGATGTCGGCCAGCGCTCGCTCATGGACCTTCGAATGCTGGCGCACCTCCAGTTCGGCAAGATGGAAACCGAAGCTCTCTACCTGCCAGATCAGCCACTGCAAGTCGCCATACGCCTCGCGAACCGCGCCATCGGCCTCCAATGAGGACTGGATCACCCGCAAATCGACCAGCAGCTCTTCCGGATCCGAATACGCCAAGTCGGCGTCGCGCAACCGCGTCGCGTCGATGCGCGCGGCCACGAATGACAAGGTGCGGCGATACGGCTCCTGCACTGCACGGGCCTCGATCTCGGCAGCCAGCTGCGTGTCGAGCTGGCGTTGCCTGCGCCACAACATCTGCAACGCGGTGGATGGGGGCGTCGTCGTCGAGTCAAGGGTCAGGCTCCGGCCCAGCCGGTCCGCCGTCGCCTGCAACCCGCGAAGCACATGATCGCTCGCGATGGCTGCTGCTTCCCGCGTCGTCGACGACAGGACGTTGGGGTTGCCGTCGCGGTCTCCGCCGATCCATGAGCCGACCCGCACAAAAGCGGGCGCCTTCGGGGTGGCGCGACCCGCATCCGGGCCGAGCAACCAGTTGTCGAGGCGGCGATACGTCGACGGGATCGCGTCATACAGCGTCGAGTCGAAGATCGCCATGATACCGCGGACCTCGTCAATGGGAGTCGGCTTCTTCGCCCGCAACGGAGACGTGCGCCACAGCGTCTCGATCTCAGCCATCAGCGCGCGCTCGTTCTCTATCAAACCCGCCTGATGCATACGCGGGTGATCGCGGTCTGCGAGCAACTCGCTGATACGCGAGATCGCGTTCGTGACGGCACGACGGCGAGCCTCAGTCGGGTGAGCCGTGAGGACGGAATGAAACCGTAGCCCCTGAAGACGGGACTGGGCCTCTTCTGCGCCGACCTCATCCGCCAGCTGAGCCAAGGCAAGTGGAAGCACTGAATCTGTGGCCCCGCCGCTCGCCGACGAATCGGTGCGCACCCGCTCGTTCTCCTCAGCCAAGTTGACGAGGTGGAAGTACACGGTGAAAGCCTGAGCCACCTCCGCGGCCCGGCTCAAGGGAAAGTCGCCGACCACTTTCTCGGCGTCATGGATAGCATTGCCCGACCAGTCCGCATAGGCAAGAATCATCAATCTTCGCAACTGCTCAACGTCCTCATAGAGGCCAGGCGAACCCGACTCTTTGAGCACGCGACCAAGCAACCCGCCCAAGAAACGGACGTCGGCGCGAAGCCGCTCGGGAACAGGGTGGCGTTCTGGCAGATCAATCGATGTAGTCACAGACACGTCACTAAGGATACGACTTCAACGTAACGCTCGGGTTTCGGCGATGCAGAGGCGCCGCGCGCAAACGGCAAGCGATAATGGCAACATGCAACTCTACGAGGACGCCGCGATCGTGCTACGCACCCACAAACTGGGCGAAGCAGACCGCATCATCACCCTCCTCGGTCGCGAGTACGGCAAGATTCGCGCCGTTGCCAAGGGCGTGCGGAAGCCCACATCAAAGTTTGGCGGTCGCCTCGAGCCATTCATGGTAGTCAACGCACAATTTCGGCATGGACGCAGCCTCGACATCGTCGCGGGCGCCGAAACCCTGCGCGCGTACTCCGACCCCATCTCGCGCGACTACAATAGATACACAGCCGGCAACACCATCGTCGAGACCGCAGACATCCTCACCAACGCCGATCGTGGCAACGACCACTACACGCTGCTGCTTGGCGCGCTCGGTTCGCTCGCACGGGGCGACCACACCCCAGAACTGGTTCGCGGCTCATACATCCTCAGGGCGCTCACCATCGCCGGATGGCAACCGATATTCGATCGGTGCGTCAGATGCGGCAGAACCGAGCCCATCAGTCACGTCGCCATCGCGCTCGGTGGTGCGGTGTGCGACGACTGCGCTGTGCCTGGCACCCCAAAGGTCGAAGCGGAGACGCTCGCGCTGCTCCAGGCCCTGCTCCTCGGTGATTGGAGTGTCGCCGACACATCCACGTCCTTCGCCCGCGCGGAGTCCGCCAGCATCATTGCGGCATACCTGCAATTCGTTCTCGAAAGGCGCATCAGCTCGATAACGGTGGGAAATCAGGCATGACAGACGCAACGGCCGCCGGGGCACAGGATCCACAGGCCCCCCATCCGCAGGCCCTCAAGCCGCTCGACTATGCCGGGGGGCCGCCCCCCGCCTTCGCTGTGGTGCCGCGCCACGTCGCGATCGTCATGGACGGCAACGGGCGCTGGGCCAACCAGCAGGGGCTGCCACGCACCGAAGGGCACAAAGCAGGGGAGTGGGCGCTGATGGATGTCGTCGCCGGTGCCATCCAGGCGGGGGTGCAGCAGCTTAGCGTGTATGCGTTCTCCACCGAGAACTGGTCGCGTTCGCCAGGCGAGATCCGATTCCTCATGACATACATCAACGACGTGCTGCGCAGGCAAGAGGCACAACTCAACGCATGGGGAGTGCGCATCGTGCATGCCGGGCGCCCGCAGCGACTTTGGAAAAGCGTTCAACGCGCCTTCGACTATGCCGAGCATGCCACGGCGGGCAACCGCAGCCTCACCCTCACCATGTGCTACAACTATGGGTCGCGGGCGGAGATCGTCGACGCGGTGCGCGAGATTGCTGCGCTGGCGGCGAGGGGCGACCTCAATCCTGGCCGCATCACCGAAAGCAGCTTCTCGCGGCATCTAAGTGTGCCAGACGACGTCGACCTGTTCATCCGATGCTCGGGCGAACAACGACTCTCGAACTTCCTGCTGTGGCAGTCCGCCTATGCGGAACTGGTGTACCAGAACGTCTTGTGGCCCGACTACCGTCGGGGGCATCTGTGGCAGGCGATTACCGAATACGGTCAGCGAAACCGCCGGTTCGGTGGGGCAGTGGATGCTCCGCGCGTGTAGGCGCGTGACAAATGCCATATGCCGGTGACGGGCCAAGACCGGCCGAGAGAACCTCCGGTCGTATCCACCCCTGGGCGACATCGACACACAAAGCGCGACTCATCTGTCGGCGGCGCGCCCGAATCCACCGGATCCTCGCTATTTCGGGCGCAACCACGTAGAGTTGACCAGTCGGCACCTCGCCCCGTCGCGTGTACGGGGGTCCCGAATCGTTGCAGTACGGATGGTTTTCGGGCAGGGGCTTTCATCCCGCCACGTCGACGACCACGTAATTACCATTCACCCGTCGCCGATGACCCGTTATCCATGTATGGATCAATGGCGCCCCTGTAACTGAGGACACAACTTCATCATGCAAAAAACTAATAGCGCCCGCACTTTTGACGGGCCGCGAAAGCCGCGCACACACAAGAACCCCGCACAGTCAGGCGGTCGTTCTGGCGCAGGCAAGACATCCACCGGATACCGCGGCAACAAAGAGGGCGGCAGATCCCAAGGTGGCTACCAAGGCAACCGCGGCGGCGCGCCCCGCGCAGAGCGCAGCTGGGACAACGACCGCAACTCGGAGCAGCGGCCGCGCGGCGGCGGATACCCGCGAAATAATGAGTCTGGTGGATATCAGGGTCGCCAAGACTCGGATCGCCGCTATTCGAACGCCGAGCGTTTGGGGGGTGACCGTGGAGGTTATCGTGGTGGCGACCGCGACGATGCAGCTCGCACGGATCGTGGTGGGTACCGCGGCGGCGACCGCACTGGTTCTTATCGTGGCGGATCCTTCCGTGGCAACGACCGCTCCGCCGGTGGCTACCAGGGCGCGAACCGTTCGGATTCGCCACGTGGCGACCGCGACGATCGTAATGATCGCGGTTCTTATCGTGGTGGCGACCGCACGGACTTCTCTCGCTCTGATCGCCATGCTGGCTATCGCGGGGCAGATCGTTCGGAAGCTCCACGCGGTGATCGTGGCGGGTATCGCGGTGGCGACCGCAACGACTCCTATCGTGGTGCTGGTCGCACAAACTCCGGTTACCGCGGCTCCGACCGCACGGACGCCCCTCGCACTGATCGGGCCGATGGCGGATATCGCCGCAATGACCGTTCCGATACGTCTCGGTCTGACCAAGGCGGGAGCCGTAACAACGGTGCACGCCGCGCGACGGGCGCCCGCTTTGGAGCGTCTGCAGCCCACAACGGCGGCGCTGGCCGGTCGCAGCAAGACTTCGGTGGCAACCGACGGTACGACTCGGCACCCGCCGCATCCGCTCATCGCGAAAACAACGAAGACGTGAAGCTCGAACGCCTCACCGCCGTCGCCGAGAACGTCGACCTGGCGAACCTCGGTTTCGGTGACCTCGGGCTCGATTCACGCATCGTAGAAAAGCTTGCGGCCCAGGGGATCGACAAGCCGTTCCCCGTTCAGGCCGCAACCATTCCCGATGCCGTTGCAGGGCGCAACGTTCTCGGGCGTGCCCGCACAGGCAGCGGAAAGACGGTCGCGTATGCGGCCCCCATGCTGACTCGTCTGCTCACGCTTGAGCCATCTCGGGCGAATGGTCGCGCCGCACGTGCGCTGATCCTGGCCCCGACCCGCGAACTCGCAGTGCAGATCGACAAAGCCGTACAACCGCTTGCCCGCGCCGTCGGCCTCTTCACGATCGCGATCTTCGGTGGGGTGCCGCAGCACAAACAGGCCACTGGGCTCAATCGTGGCGTCGATGTCATCATCGCCACGCCAGGGCGTCTCGAGGATCTCGTCGACCAGGGCCTGATCGACCTCGGCGCCATCCATATCGCCATCGTCGACGAAGCCGACCACATGTGTGAGCTTGGCTTCATCGAACCGCTCGAGCGCATCCTCTCATCTGTCAACCCACGCGGACAGCGGATGCTGTTCTCGGCGACGCTCGACCGCGAAGTCGAATCGCTTGTGCGTAAGTTCCTGCCCGACCCCATCGTGCATGAGGCAGACTCGGCAGATGACAGTGGACACATCGATCACCAGGTGCTGCTCATCGAGCCGCGCGCCAAGGCTGAGATCGTCAACGAACTCGCCGCAGGCAACCCAGGTCTCACCGTAGTGTTCACCCGCACCCGTGCATACGCTGAGATGCTCTCCGACGAACTCAACGAGGCTGGGATCGGCGCGGCCGCGCTGCACGGCGACCTCAACCAGGGGCAGCGCACGCGCAACCTTGCCAAACTCACGCAGGGCCGGGTAAGTGTGCTTGTCGCAACCGACGTCGCCGCGCGTGGCATCCACGTTGACGGAGTCACACTCGTGATTCAGGCCGACGCTCCCGACGAGTACAAGACGTACCTGCACCGTTCGGGTCGCACCGGACGTGCCGGGCACGACGGCACCGTGGTCACCCTGATTCCGCGTTCGCGCCGCCGCCGCATGGGGGAGATGCTCGAGCGCGCCGAAGTGACCGCGCCGATGCGTGATGCCAGGCCAGGCGACGAATTGCTCAGCACGATCGCCGGCTAGGCGTTCGGTTTGCGGCATTCGTGCCGCACCCGTTTCTGGCGGGGCACGGAGTTCTCGTGCCCCGCCAGAACTGTTTTGCGGGGGTACCGGACTGTTTTGCGGGGGTACCGGACTGTTCCGCGGGGGTACGGACTGTTCCGCCGAGGTACGGACTGTTCCGCGGAGGCACAGCACACATAATGCAGACGCCCCCATACGAACTTCCGGTCATCCATCCGTTCGCCTGCATTCACTGGAGTTTTGGACGTTGACGAGCGCCTGCGCGGCATTACGGTGGGGGCGTCTGCTTTTCACGAGTTCGCTGGTTTGCAGGTTCATGGGTTCGTCGATTCACAGGTTCACAGGTTCTTTGACTCGCCGACCTATGGGTAGTTCGCCGATCTACAGGTTCACTGGTCCGCGCGCTAACTAACTGGTCGACTGGTCCATAGGTTCACCGGTCCGCGCGCCCATAAGTTTGCGGATCCACAGGCTCACAATTGCTCGGGCTCCCCATCCCGTTCTGTGCTTCTCATCCAGATCGTGCAGACGCCCCCACGCGAACGCAGATCGTCCGTTCTCCCACCCGTGTTTACGGGAGTTTTCTGAGTCGACGAAGGCTTGCGAGCCATCCGGATGGGGGCTTCCGAATTATCCACAGGAGCTCGGATGCATGCCTTCTCCCCAAATGGATGTTTGCGGGCGGATGTGAACCCAAGGACCAGCGAAAATCTCTGCATGCACAAAAGACTGAGAGAACCTCGTCCTGACCCGGTTGCTGTGCTCGACTTCTTCGACGGTGCCGCGCTCTTCCGAGATCTGATCGCCGCGGGCGTCAGCAGGTCGGCGCTTTCCCGAGCGCTCGATCGAAAGATAATCGTGCGATTGTCGCGAGGCGCTTACGCTCTCGCCGATGCGCGCGACTCGGTGCGGGCTCGTGCGGTCGGCAGCTACGGCACCTTAACGTGTGTATCGGGCGCGGAAGCACACGGCATATGGGTCCTGACGCGCCCACGATACCCTCACCTCATTGTGGACTACGGCAAGCACCTGACTGCGGCAACGATTCATCGTGGACGAAGACAGGGAGAACTCGCCGACCCAACTACTTGTGTGCTCGCCGCCCTGCACTGTCTGCCGCGGCGCGATGCGCTCGTGGTGGCCGAATCGTCGGTAGTTCTCAACCTCTGCGATCTGGATGAGTTGCGCGCACGTACGCGGGGTAATGGTGCTGTTGTCGCGCGCGAAATTCTCGATTCTGTGGATGTCCGCTCGATGTCGATGCTTGAGACATTGGCGCGGGATCACCTGGTTTCCTCGGGGTATCGCGTGATTCCGCAGTGGCGTGTGCCTGGGGTTGGGCGAATCGATCTCGGGGTGTGGCACGAGAAATTTGGGTCGAGCGTGATCGTCGGCGTCGAGCTCGACGGCTACGAGTTTCACTCCGGCCGTAAAGAGTTCGACGAAGATCGGCGAAGGGGTAATGCTGCGGCCACTCAGTCCATCCCGGTATTGAGATTTGGTTACGACGTTGTGGTCGATTCTGCGGGATCGATCAGCGGTAGTGTTCACGCCGCGCTGTGTTCGCTCGCACGAGCACGTGGGGTGTTGTGACGTTGTTGCTCAGCTAAGGCACTCTAATCTGCCGGTGTGGCAATGCGCAGACGCCCCCACCCGAAATGTGGCTGGTGTGCGACACGCCGGGGTGCGGGGACGAATGGGGGCCGAAAAAGTAGGAATCGTCGACTCGGGTGGGGGCGTCTGCGCATGTAGGAGTGCGCGAGTCGAACTTGAAGAGTGGACTGCGATGAGGGGCGAAAGAGTGGAGTTCGTCGACTCGGGTGGGGGAGTCTGCGGATTTACGGCAGCGCGTGCGTCTGGTCGGGAGCGTTGGTGCACAGCGGATGGCATCCGCACACGAATCGCACAGCACATGGTGCAGGCTAGAATCGGAGGATGTGCCTGCGCGCAACCCAGCGCACAGGTCTTCGCCAACTCAGGAGCTATTTGTGGCACAGCCTTCCCGCCTTGATTCCGTCATCTCTCTCGCGAAGCGTCGTGGCTTCGTCTTCCAAGCAGGCGAGATTTATGGCGGCTCCCGCAGCGCGTGGGACTATGGCGCGCTCGGCACGGAACTCAAAGAGAATATCCGCCGCCAATGGTGGGCTTACTTTGTGCGCGGTCGTGCAGACATGGTTGGGCTGGATTCGTCGGTCATCTTGCCGCGTGCTGTCTGGGAGGCTTCCGGCCATGTCAAGACTTTCACTGATCCGCTTGTGGAGTCGCTGCATACCCACAAACGGTACCGCGCGGACCACCTTATTGAGGCGTACACGGCAAAACACGGACATCCACCTGTCAACGGCCTTGCCGATATCAACGATCCTGAGACGGGCCAGCCGGGCTCATGGACCGAACCGCAACTGTTCTCCGGTCTGATGAAGACGTACCTCGGCCCTGTCGACAATCAGGAGGGGTTGCACTACCTGCGCCCCGAGACCGCGCAGGGCATTTTCGTGAACTTCAACAACGTCGTCACCACGTCGCGCCGTAAGCCTCCGTTCGGCATCGGGCAGGTGGGAAAGGCTTTCCGTAACGAGATCACGCCCGGCAACTTCATTTTTCGCACCCGCGAGTTCGAGCAGATGGAGATCGAGTATTTCGTGCCGCCTGCTACGGCGGACGAACACTTCAAAACCTGGGTCGAGGACTGCTGGAACTGGTTTGTGGATCTGGGGATCGACCCGGCCAACATGCGTCGGTTTGATGTTCCGAAGGAGGATCGCGCGCACTATTCGGCAGGCACCATCGACGTCGAGTACCGGTTTGGTTTTCAGGGCAACGAGTGGGGCGAGCTCATGGGCGTGGCCAACCGCACTGACTTCGACCTGAAGAGTCACTCTGCGGCCTCTGGCACTGCGCTGGAGTTCTTCGACCAGGCTACTGGGGAGCGTTACACGCCGTACGTGATCGAGCCGTCGTTCGGGCTGACCCGTTCGTTGATGGCGTTCTTGGTCGATTCCTATCATGAGGACGAGGCACCGAATGCGAAAGGCGGGGTGGATAAGCGCACGGTGCTGCGCCTGGATCCGCGCCTTTCGCCGGTCAAAGTCGCGGTCTTGCCTCTGTCTCGTAACGAGCGCCTTTCGCCTGTGGCACGAGGCTTGGCGCAGGAGTTGCGCAAGAACTGGAATGTCGATTTCGATGACGCGGGCGCCATCGGTCGCCGTTACCGTCGGCAAGACGAGATCGGCACGCCATATTGCGTCACCGTCGACTTCGACTCGCTTGATGACCAGGCGGTTACCGTGCGTGAGCGCGACACGATGAGCCAGGATCGGGTGTCGCTGGATGCACTTCCCGGCTATCTGGCGTCGCGGCTCGTTGGAGCTTAGCGGTTTCGAGTTCGGTGTTTTCGCGGTGCTCGGCCTATCGCAGGTTGTTTGCGGCGCGCCAGGATAGAGTCCCGCGGCTGCGACTGAGGGCTGCGTTGCGGGCCACGCACGGCCCTGTGCAGTCGTGCCGCGGAGCCGTTTGCTTCCGTCCCGTGCATAGCATCGCATCCACCGATGTCTAACCTCCGTTTTTCCTCAGAACCGGAATAGCGCGCCCCCGCTCCGAGTTGTCACTTCCATGACAGAAAAGCTCAAGATCGATGTGTGGTCCGATGTTGCCTGCCCCTGGTGCTACCTTGGCAAACGGTCACTGGAGAAGGCCCTTGACGGCTTCGAGCACGCCGATGCGGTCGACGTCACGTTCCACAGCTACCAGTTGAACCCCGAGGCCCATGAGCATTCCAGTGAGCCTCTCATCGACTATCTTGTGCGGGAAAAGGGCGCTCCCGAGCAGCAGATCCGCGATTCGTTTACGGTGATCACTGAGCGGGGTCGCGAACTCGGCATGAACTACGATTTCGACATAGCCCACAACGCAAACACACGTCGGGCGCATCGCTTGATCCATTTCGCTCGTGCCAATGGTCGTGACACCGAGGTGATCAATGCGTTGTTCGGTGCCATGTTCGAACAGGGCATCGCAGTCGGTTCAGTGGATGAACTGGTCGCGATCGGCAGTGCGGCAGGCCTGGACGCTATGCAGGTGCGCGAGGCACTCGAGTCGGAGGCGTGGGACGAGCGTGTCGAAGCCGACATCGCTCAGGCCCGTGCCCTTGGCATTCAGGGGGTGCCGTTTTTTGTCTTGGATGGTCGTTACGGTGTTTCGGGAGCGCAGCCGGTCGAGGCGTTTGCCCAGGTCTTGGATCAGGTATGGAATTCTCAAGAAAGAGAGAGCGCGGATGCATGATTTTGTTGACTCTATCGGTGTTGCAAATGCTGCCTTCGGGCAGGAAATCGGTGTGGGCTATGTCGGCCCCGCCTCGACGGACAGGTCGGGGGATGCCGGCCAAGGCCTGACTTTGTTGGGTTCGGACGGGGCGGCATGCGATGGCGATTCCTGCGGGCTGTAGCCTGAGCGATTACGCTGCTGAGTGGTGGTGTGTCAGGCGGGCTTGACCCGGTGTGTTTGCGGGACCGGTTTCGGCGCGTTGTTGCGCAGTCCCAAGCTGTTGGCAGCACCTTCCCATAACGGAACGCTGCAAATATTCACCTGACTGAGCAGATCACGTGGAGTAGAAACCGCGCGGGCCGAGGCCTTGGCTAAAGCTCTACGTCAACTGCGGCGCGGTCGATGAGATGTTGCCGGACCACGGCGAGGATCGCCTTGTGTGCTGGATGAATCGTGTAGGTGTCGAGCGCAGCCCAATCGTCGTGTTCGGTGACGAGTGCCATCGTATGGGTGTCTGCGGTGCCGGATCCGATGCCAGCCCATACGCTGAGCAGTCCAGGAATCGTGCCGACCAAAGCCTCAAGTGATGTGGTTATTTCGGTCAGAGGCGCGGCTTCGTCGAGTTGGAAGAGAACGGTATGGCGAATCATCTGTCCATTATGGCGCGTGGCGCTCGTGCGCTCTCGAATCGGACCGACCTCTGCGCGTGTTGCGGGCATGGGGTCTGAGACAATGGAACATGTGAAACCTCTGCGCATCGGTCCGATCGAGTTGGCGTCGCCCGTGCTACTTGCACCGATGGCGGGGATCACCAACGCGGCGTTCCGTCGGCTCTGCCGCGAGTTCGGTGGCGGCCTCTACGTCTGCGAGATGGTGACGACTCGGGCACTCATCGAACGCACTCCCGAATCGTTGCGACTTATCAAACACGATGAAGATGAGCGCGTGCGGTCTATCCAACTCTATGGTGTAGACCCCGACGTCGTTGGCCGGGCGGTCTCGATGCTGGTCGATGAGGACCGTGCCGATCATATCGACTTGAATTTCGGTTGTCCCGTGCCGAAGGTGACTCGTAAAGGTGGGGGAGCGGCGCTGCCGTGGAAGCTAGACCTGTTCCGTTCGATCGTCACTGCGGCGGTGGATCGTGCGGGCAGCATCCCCGTCACCGTGAAGATGCGCACCGGCATCGATGCCGACCATCTCACCTATCTGGATGCAGGCCGGATTGCCCGTGACGCGGGAGTCGCCGCGGTTGCACTGCATGGACGCACTGCGGCAGAACACTATTCCGGCCACGCAGACTGGTCATCCATCGCGCGCCTAAGGGAGGCATTGCCGGACATCCCCGTGCTTGGCAATGGTGACATCTGGTCGGCGGCGGATGCGATCGAAATGGTGCGCACTACGGGTGTCGACGGCGTCGTCGTCGGACGTGGATGTTTGGGGCGGCCTTGGCTGTTCGCCGATCTGGAGGCTGCGTTCGCGCAGTATGCGGAGAACCCGAGCAGGCCGGATTCCATCGACTACCAGCAAGTTCAGCCAACACTCGGCGAGGTGGGCGATGCGTTCCGTCGCCACGCTGAGCTCATGGTCGCCTCTTTTGGTAGCGAGGAACGCGCCTGTCGCGACGTGCGGAAACATGTGGCGTGGTATTTCAAGGGTTACCCGGTAGGTGGCGAGGTACGTCGCGGGCTTGCCACGTCATCCAGCCTTGCCGAGATCGACGAATGGATCGCTCGCCTCGATCGCGACACGCCGTACCCAGGCGAGGGTGCCGAGGGCCAGCGTGGCCGAGCGGGCTCACCGAAGGTGCCGCACCTGCCAGAAGGGTGGCTTGACTCGCGGGTGCTCTCGGACGCTGATCAGGGCGAGTTGTGTTTCGCGGAAGTAGGAGTATCAGGAGGATGACGGCCACATACGGGTTGCATGATCGCGAACGGTTCGTGCCCGAATCGCATAACGTTGCTCGTTCGGACTTTGAGCGTGACCGAGGCAGAATATTGCATTCGTCGGCGCTGCGACGACTGTCGGCCAAGACAGCCGTGTATTCGCCCACGATGGGGCTCGACTTTGTGCGCAACCGTCTTACACACACCCTCGAGGTGGCTCAGGTGGGGCGCGAGCTGGCACTGCGGCTTGGCCTCGATCCCGATGTGGTGGAAACGGCGTGCCTCGCGCACGATATCGGGCATCCCCCGTTCGGCCACAACGGGGAGGAGGCGTTGAACGCCTGGTCGGAGCCTTTCGGCGGGTTTGAGGGCAACGCGCAGACATTACGGTTGCTCAGTCGACTTGAACCGAAGGTGGTTGCTGACGACGGATCGAGTTTTGGGCTCAACCTGACGCGTGCGAGCCTGGATGCGAGCGTCAAGTATCCATGGCCCAGTAGTTTCGGGGTTGAACGCGTTGTTTCTGGCGCGAGCACGCAACTCAAATGGGGCGCCTATGATGACGATCTGCCAGTATTCGAATGGTTGCGCGACAGGGCGCCCAGCCATCGGCCATGCGTAGAGGCGCAGACAATGGACCTCTCAGATGACATCGCCTATTCGGTGCACGACTTCGAGGACGCGGTGGTTGGGGGAGTACTCGATCTTCGCCTGTTGAGAGACCCGGCCTCGCGACGAGGCCTTATTGCCGGGATTCGCAGTTGGACGCTGACGTCGCTCAGCGATGACGATCTGGACGCCGCCCTTACGCGCGTCGCAGGGCATCCGTCGTGGCTTGGTTCGTTCGACAACTCCAGGGCTTCGCTTGCGGCATTGAAGAATTTGACAAGCCAGCTGATCGGGCGGTTCTGCGTGGCGACGACTGAAGCTACGCTTGCCGCATCCTCCGACGGGCCGGTGGCCCGGTTCGGTGTCTCTGTGCTGGTCCCCGACGAAACATGCGCTGAGATCGTTGTGCTTAAGGGGATCGTCGGTGCTTTGGTCATGGCAAGTGACGCTCGTCAACCGTATTACGCGAGGCAGCGAGAGATCCTGAGCGAACTGGTCGAGGTGCTGTGGCGTACCCCGAGCGAACTCGAGCGGCCATTCGCCGACGATTGGGATCGCGCTACCGATGACGCTGGTCGGCGTCGCGTCGTGGTCGATCAAGTCGCGTCGCTCACAGATCAGTCTGCGACGGCCTGGCACGAGAGGTTGACATCGCCGCGCCTCGGCACGTTCGACTGACGCCCTTTTTCGGGTTCGCGTAGCAGTGGCCGGAGTTTATTGTCGCTAACAGAGGAAATGCCCGGCCTCCGGAAGAATAGTGACTCCGTGCCTGGGCATTTCCTCTGTTAGCTGCAACGCCACGCGGTACAGCACGTCGCCTGCTCCGATTACACTTGCTTTTCATGGCTGGTCGGATCGTACGCGCGGATATCGACGCGGTGCGTGAGCGTGTCGACATCGCCGAGGTGATCGGCCAATACGTGACGTTGAAGAGCGCGGGCATCGGTTCGAAGAAGGGCCTGTGCCCATTCCACGAAGAGCGTTCGCCTTCGTTCAACGTGCGCACGCAGGCAGGTTTTTATCATTGTTTTGGCTGCGGCGAGGGTGGTGACGTCTTCAGCTTTCTTCAAAAAATCGACCATATGTCATTCACTGAGGCTGTTGAGTCGCTTGCGGCTCGCGTCGGCTATGAACTGCATTACGAGGATGGTTCGTCTGATTCCGGCGAGAACCATGCGCAACGGGCTCGCATGCTTCAGGCCAACCATGCCGCGTCAGAGTTCTTTGCCGCTCAGCTCAATACTCCAGAGGCTCAGCCGGCTCGCGAGTTGCTTGTGGGCCGATCTTTCGATGAGGCGACGGCTAGGCACTTCGGGGTTGGCTATGCGCCTCGTGGGTGGTCGCATTTGCGCGATCATCTGCACGCGAAAGGCTTTACCGATGAGGAGCTCGTCGCCGTCGGCCTCGTGTCGCAGGGTGACCGTGGAGTATATGACCGGTTCCGAGGTCGCTTGATGTGGCCGATTCGGGATGTGACGGGTCAGACGATCGGTTTTGGTGCCCGCCTGTTGTATCCCGACGACAAGGGGCCGAAATACTTGAACACGCCCGAGACAGTGTTGTATCGCAAGTCACAGGTGTTGTATGGCCTCGATCTTGCGAAGAAGGATATTGCGCAACGCCGACAGGTTGTCGTCGTGGAGGGGTATACCGACGTGATGGCATGCCACGTGGCCGGCGTGACGACGGCTGTCGCGACCTGCGGCACAGCCTTCGGCCCCGACCATATCGCCATGTTGCGTCGCATCCTGTCTGATCAGGCAGGCCAGGCGACGGATGTGATCTTCACCTTCGATCCCGATGCCGCAGGACAGAAGGCTGCGCTACGAGCGTTCGCCGAAGAGCAACGTTTTGTCGCACAGACCTACGTGGCGATCTCACCAGGCGGTCTCGACCCGTGTGACTTGCGTATCCAGCGCGGCGACCAGGAGGTGCGCAACCTGATCGTAGCGAAGCAGCCTTTGTTCGAGTTCGCGATCAAGCAGGCCATATCTGGGTTCGACTTGAATACCGTGGAGGGTCGTATCGCTGCATTGCGCGCGAGCGCGCCCATGATCTCCCAGATCAAGGACATGGCGTTGCGCCCTGGATACGTGCGTGCGCTTGCCGGCTGGCTCGGTGTCGAGTTGGCCGAGGTCGAGAATGCGGTGCGCACAGGGGCGGTTTCGGTGGGCTCTTCTACTCGGCAGCAGTCGTCAGCCGACGCGACTTCTCGCGAAGGCGCCGCAGCGGCCATCCCGAGCCTTCCGAACGATCCGGCCACCCGACTTGAGCGTCAGCTTGTCGAGGTTCTGTTGCAACACCCCGAGACGGTCGATCCCGTTCTGTTGCGTCGGGCTCAGGCTGTGCCGCTGACGAACCCATCTCTGGCCGCGGTGGCTTCCGCCATTGTTGCTTCCGGCGCTGACCCTGCGTCAAAGAGGGGGCTCGAGGCGGTGCTCGCGCAACTGCCAAACGACTTCGCGCCGCTCGTTCGCCAGCTGGCTTCAGAGCCGCTGCCGGTGCGTAGCGCCGCCGATGTTCCTGCCTTTGCACGCGGGATTGCGACGGGCATCATCGAGGTTGACCTCACCCGCAGGAAGGCCGAGGTGTTGCGGCAGCTCGGCCGCCTTGATCCATCGACTCAGGCTGTCGAACGCGCCGAGGCCGAGCGTCAGTTGGTTGCGCTTGAGGCCGAGCGCCGTGGTTTACGAGAGGAATAGATTGATGAGTATCGCACCGAAGATCGCTATCCTGCCGGAGTTCGATGCCGACCTCGCCCGTTACGTCGAGGCGGGTGGCGGCACTGTCGGCCCGCTGGACGACCTCACGACGGGTGTGGTGTGGACGGTTCCGCGCGACCCCGAGGCCTTGGGGGCCGTTCTTGCGGCCCATCCAGGTATCTCGTGGGTGCAGTTGCCCTTCGCCGGGGTGGACGCCTTCACCGGGATCTTCCGGGAGGGGATCACCTGGACGAGCGCTAAGGGAGCTTATTCTGAACCGGTTGCGGAGTTCGCCCTTGCCCTCACTCTCGGCGCGCTGAGGTCGTTGCCGGCGCGAGCGCGCGCTACATCCTGGGCACCGAGCATGGGCACGATGCTGTATGGCCTCAACGTGTTGGTGGTTGGCGCCGGTGGCATCGCGCAGGAGTACATCCGGCTGATTCAGCCGTTCCGCACGCACGTCACGGTCGTTCGCCGAACTGCCGAACCGTTGTCGGGCGCTGAGCGAACCGTCACCACCGCCGAGTTTCTCGACGTGCTGCCCGATGCAGACGTTGTTCTCTTAGCCGCGGCGTCGACGACACAAACACGTCGGCTTATCGATGAGACGGCATTGCGGGCGATGAAGAGCTCTGCGGTGCTTGTGAACATCGCGCGGGGTCCTCTTGTCGATACTGATGCTCTCGTCGTGGCGTTGCGTGAGGGATGGATCGAGGGTGCCGCGCTGGATGTCACCGATCCCGAGCCGTTGCCGGATGGGCACCCGCTTTGGACGCTGCCCAACGCGCTCGTGACACCTCATACGGCGGACACCCCCGAGATGTGTGCTCCGCTTCTCGGAGCACGGGTGGAAGAAAACGTGCGTGCGCTGTTGAATGGCGGCACCGGATTTGTTGGTCTGGTCGATGTTGACCAAGGGTACTAGGGGGCTTGTGCCGATCGTGACCTGATCGGGTGCGGGAAGGCCAGGCGCAACAGAGCGTCATGTTTACCCGGGCGAAACATGTGCTGGTTTACAGTGAACAAGATGAGAAGTTTGTCCACCAGACCGAAAAGGAATCAGCACAGATGAGTTCTCCCACACGTCGGCGAATACTTGTTCGCACACTTGCCGTGCTCTCCGCCACGGTCATCGTCGCTACTCTCAGCGGCTGCGCAAGAGCGGGCACGGCGTCGACCTCTGCCTCGCTCGGCGATACCGGCAAAGAGGTGGACAACGTCACTGTTGCCCTGCCTGGCTCTCTCAGCAATCTCTACACGGGCATCGAATCCGGCATTCTCAACTACAACATTGCCGCACTCACGCAGGAGGGCCTCGTCGGGCTCGACTCGAGTGGCAACATCGTCCCGGCCCTTGCAACCAGTTGGACGCAGCCGGACAGCACCACGTATGTGTACGAACTTCGGGATGACGCGAAGTTCCAGAACGGGGATGCCGTTACTGCCGAGGACGTCGCTTTCAGCATTACCGAAGCTCAGGATGCAACCCTTTCGCCCAACCTTGCCTACTACCTCTCAGACGTCACGTCCGTCGAGGTAACTGGGGAACACGAAGTCACAATCAAACTCAGCGGCCCCAACGCCGCATTTCAAAAGAACATGAGCGTCGCGGGTGCCGCGTTCATCACCCAGAAGAAGTTCTGGCAGAACTACGATGGCAAGGTGGGCACGAGTACGTCGCTTCTGCTCGGCACAGGACCATACAAGGTGACAAGCTTCACCCCGGACTCCGGGCTCACTCTTGAGCGCGTCGACACATGGTGGGGCGGAGTGCCAAAGGTCAAGAAGATCACCGTCAAGTTCATCACCGACGAGAACACCCGGTATTTGGCTGCCCAGTCTGGAGATGTGGATGTCGCCTTCAATGTGCCTGTCGCCCAGGTGAGCCAGTGGAATTCGCTTGCCGACTTCCGCGTAGAGAAGGTAAACGATCTCTCGTATGTTGGTCTGAATTTCGATACACGGGTTGCCCCATTCGATGACGAGAACGTACGCAAGGCGATCGCATACGCCATCGACAAGGACACCATCGTCACCAACCTGTTGCAGGGCAACGGCGAGGTCGCCACGAGCATCGCAACGCCTGAGTCTCTCCAAAGTGTGTACTCTGCCGACGATGCGAGAGCGAAGCTTGCGAGCATCACCCAATACGACTACGACTTGACGGAGGCCAAGGCAGCGCTGGCTGCATCCTCGCACCCCGACGGCTTCACCGCAGAGCTGACATACCCATCCACCGGCCCGCAGCTCGGAACAGCTGCTCAGGCGATCGCGCAGAGCCTCAAGGAGATCGGCATCACCCTCAAGGTCACAGAAAAGCCAATCAGTGAATGGCTGGCAACGCTGGGGGACGGCACGCATGGCATCGGTTACATGTGGTACTTCTCGACGACCGGTGACCCCGCCGAGGTTCCGGCGTACCTGCTCAGTACCGGCAACATTTCGGGTTTCGAGAACGCCGACGTGCAGAGCCTACTCACCCAGGCGGGCAGCGAAACCGACGCATCCAAGCGCATCGACCTCATCATTCAGGCGGAACAGATTCAGGCAGACAATGCCATCAACGTTCCGCTTTGGTGGGGCAAGTCGCTCACCGCGTTCTCGAACAAGATCGGTCTCGCCGACTACAGCGCATTCAGCTTCGTCACATCGTGGGGTGCGTCGCTGTATTCCGCGGGGTAGTCTTCTCGCCGTCCCAGCCGGCGGGCGCGGAGATATGCATTTCTCCAAGCGCGCCGGCTGGTCGGTTCGAGCCGATGCGAGTGGATACGTGCATGACAGACGGTCGACCTAAAGGAAAGGGAATGAGCCACGAGCAATCGTAAATCGGCGTGGAGATGGGCACTGACTCGCATGATCGCGGCGCGTCTTGCGGGCGTCGTCGCCATCCTCTTCGTCATTTCGATCATCACCTTCGCGTTGCTCTACTTCGCACCGGGCGACCTCGTCAAGAACCTCATCGGCACGCGGCCAGTGAATGCGGAGACGATCGTGGCGATCCGTGACCGCTACAACCTGGACGATCCAGTCGTCGTGCAGTACCTCACGTGGCTCGGTAACGCCTTGCGCGGAGATTTCGGCGAATCCATTCGCATGCAGGAGCCGGTCTCTCTTGTGGTAGGACAGCGGATCGGGCTTACGGCAGTGCTGTGTGGCCTTTCGTTTCTCATCGCGATCGCCGTGAGCATTCCCCTCGGGGTGGCGAGCGCTGTGCGGCGAGGAAGCGTTGTCGACAAGGCGGCCACATCCGCGACCCTGGTTGGCTTGAGTGCACCGTCGTTCGTCGTCGGGTTGATCCTGCTGTATGCCTTCGCATACTACTTGCCGATCTTCCCGGTATACGGCTCTGGTGACGGCCTGCTCGACATGCTCTACCATCTGATCCTTCCCGCTATCGCGCTTGCGGCGAGCCTTGGTGCGCTACTGATGCGCCTCACGCGCGCGGCGATGGTTCGCGAGCTGGCATCGGACTATGTGACCTCGCTGAGGTCGCGGGGAGTCCGATCCCGGGAAGTGAATCGCATTGCACTGCGTAACGCCACGATCCCCATCATGACCGGCGGGGGCCTTGTGCTCACATTCCTGGTCTCTGGCACGATTCTCGTCGAGGCGGTGTTCTCGTTGCCGGGGATCGGCACGTTGCTTCAAGACGCCGTTCTGTACAAAGACATTCCCGTCGTCCAGGCCGTGACATTGCTACTTGCCCTTGTCATCGCTGTGATCGCCCTCGTGGTCGATTTCAGCTACCTCGCAGCCGACCCGCGTGTCAGAGCTCGATTTGTGGGAGGCCGCCCATGACAACGCTTGTGCAGCCCAGCCGAAGGCGCGGCACCCGCCGCAGGCGACGCGACTCGCCCGGAGTCTTGGTGATCCTCTCGTTCATCGTGCTTGCGCTCGTCGCTGTCGCGATCGCGTTCTCCGGCGTGCTCGTGCCAAACGCGACGACACAGGACATCCTCTCCGGATCCCTTCCTGCCGGTTCGGCCGGGCATCTCCTTGGCACAGACGAACTCGGCAGGGACATCCTGCAATTGACCATCGCCGGAACGGCCTCCGCCGTCGTCGGGCCGGTCGTGATCGCGGTTGGTTCAATGCTGATCGGAGTGCTGTTCGGCGCTCTCGCCGGGTTCTTGAGAGGTAGTACCGATTGGGTGGTCGGAAGGGCCACGGATGTTCTGCTTGCGCTGCCGGTGATGCTCGTCGCCCTCGTCGTGGCGGGTATCCTCGGCAGTGGATATTGGGTGACAGTGGGGATGCTCGTAGTCCTGTTCAGCCCGAGTGACGTGCGTATCGTAAGGTCCGGCGTTATGGAGCAGGCACCGAGGCCATACGTTGAGGCAGCCCAGATGCTTTCGTTGTCGCGGCCCAGGATCATGTTCCGCCACATCGTGCCAAACGTCCTGCCTCTCATCCTGACCAACATGCTCTTGAACATCGCGTTCGCGCTCGTCACGCTGTCCTCTCTTTCATACCTTGGGGTGGGGGTGCAGGCAGGAACCGCCGATTGGGGGCGGCAAATCGCTGACGGTCGATCGATCATGTTTGCGAATCCCGCGGCGATCATCGTGCCGGCCGTGTGCATCATCGCGGTGGCCTGTGCGATCAACATTGTCGGTGACTGGCTTGGCGATAGGTTCCAGAATAGGGGCGTCGAGTGACCGATACCGTAAGCGTCAGCGGGCTGAGCGTCCGTGCGGGTGACCGTGTGCTCGTGGAACCTCTCGACGCACGCATCGAGGGCGCGCACTGCCTCGGCCTGATCGGTGAATCCGGCTCGGGCAAGTCGCTCACGGCACGTGCCTTGGTCGGCCTCCTTCCGCCAGGGATCGTGGCCTCCGGGCAGGTCGATTTCGGCGGCAACCGAATTGACCTCTCGCTGCCTGATCGGGACGCCGCCTGGGGCGAGGTGCGTGGCAGGCGGGCAGTGCTGTTGCTGCAGGACCCGTTCACTAGTCTGAGCCCGGTGCATCGCTGCGGCGAACAGATAGCGTGGAGTTTCGCCGCTCGCGACCGAGCCGTCTCCGATTCATCGACGCGACTCGGTCGGCGCAGCCACCGTCGCTATGCGGCAGAGGTGGCAGCGCTCCTGGCTGAGCTCAACCTGGACGAGGCCGTCGCGCAGAGCTTCCCGCATGAGCTCTCTGGCGGGCAGCGGCAGCGGGTGGCCATTGCGAGCGCCATGGCGACTCGTCCCGATCTTCTGATCGCTGATGAGCCGACGACAGCGCTCGACGCAAGCAACCAGGGCGAGGTGCTCGACCTATTGCGTGGGCTGCAGCGACAGCGCGGGATGGCGATGATCTTGATCTCGCATGACCTTGGCCTCATTCGCGGACGCGCTGACGAGGTCGTGGTGATGCGGGCCGGACATGTGATCGAGAGAGGAGAGACGAGTAGCGTTCTTTCTTCCCCACGCGCTGAGTACACGCAGGCACTGATTGCGGCGAACCCCTCTATCGAAAGCCTTGGTCACGTACATCCTGACGATGCGATCGCATCCACATCGACGGCCGCGCACAAGGCGACTTCTCTGCTTGAGGTGAGAGGGGTGACAAAGGCGTTTGGAGGGCACACAGCCGTCGAGGCTGTCTCTCTTGAGGTGGGTGCCGGAGAGATTCTCGCCGTCGTCGGAGAGTCCGGCTCGGGAAAGAGCACTCTCGCGCGATGCATCACTGGCTTGGAGATGCCAGACGCTGGCGAGATTCTTCTCAATGGAGTGCCACTGCCTGCAGGTCGGCGCGGCCGAACCCCTGGGCAGATGCAGATCGTGTTTCAAGACCCGTATTCGACGTTGAACCCGATCTTTTCGGTGCGTCAGACGTTAGCAGAGGCGTTACGTGCCTCCGGTCGCCATGGCGCCGATTCTGAGGTCGATGAGCTTCTTGCGAGAGTGGGGCTGGATGCGTCGCTCGCCGCCCGCAGGCCTAGCCAGCTCTCCGGCGGTCAGCGTCAGCGTGTGTCCATTGCACGGGCTCTCGCCCCTGATCCACGGCTCCTCATTTGCGACGAGTCGGTCTCAGCGCTCGACGTCTTAGTCCAGGCAGACATCTTGGACATGCTCGCTGCCTTGCGCAGTTCGCTTGGCCTGACGATCCTCTTCATCACCCACGATCTGGGAGTTGTCTCTCGGCTTGCCGATCGGGTGGCAGTCATGAGCGGGGGCGCGCTTGTCGAAACCGGGCCGACGGTCCAAGTGCTCAACGCCCCTAAACACCCGTATACCATGCGTCTTTCCGCCGCCGCGCGGAGCAATAGTTTGCTTGCTAACCAAGGAGAGGCGGGTGGGTCGCATGACGGTGTCTGAACGTGCGTCGTTCGATGAGGATCCGAAGCAGTTTGAGCTTCGTCGTGACGAAGCGCGCGGTCTGATCGATGTGGGGCGCAGAGCCGAGGTGTGGGACATCGATCGTTCGCATTACCAGCCAGAGATCACGCTTGTGCGGGACGATGCAGGGCGTGCAGTTGCGGCGGCCCTCACTTCGGCTCGCCCGCATACCGCCACTCGCAAGATCGTCGATGTCTTGGCGCCCGATGCGGAGGCTCGCCACGCACTCGCCGAAGCAGTCGTGCAGGCGGCTCGCGAGGAGCACGGGCTGGTCAGCCTCAAGTGGGAGTGGCATCCATGGGCACTCGCCGATGGCGCTCCAGAGATTGGGGCGTCGCTCGGCTTCAGGGCGCTGGAGGAACCATTTGCATCCATCCCGAGCACGCTTGGTAGCGTACGTGGTGGTGTCTTATGGCTGCATGGCGATCCTGGCTTCAGGGCACTGGAACCGGTGCCCTATTACGGTCAGACCACCGACTTTACGTGTGGTGCTGTCAGTCTCATCATGGCGTTGCAGTCAGGCGGTGACCTGATCGTTGAGCGTGGTGGCGACGCGCAGGCGGAGGCCAATCGGGTGCAAGAACTAGCTTTGTGGCGTCAGGCCACGAATATGCCCGCCTGCGAGCCGGTCGGCCTTGCGGTCGCGGCATCCGATTGGTTGCGGCCGCGAGGCGGCGTCGTGCCGGAGGTCCATATCAGCACCGATCGTCCCATCCTTCTTGACGGCTTCGGCGATGACGCGGCCGGGTGGCGGGAGTTGCTGCAACGCGAATCGTGGCGACGCGACGAACAGCTGGGGGTTCCGGTGGTTCGAGACTGGGTCGGCATCGAAACGATATTCGCTCGTGTGACGGCTGGGTCGCGGGCGCTCCTGCTGATCGATGAGCGGCCTATGCACGGCGACGATGTGCCGCATTGGGTGTTCATGTATGCGGTGGCTGGTGAGGTCGCTGTGATTCAGGATCCATGGGTGGATGCATCCGGCGGCGAGACATGGGTGGATGCTGCGGCGCTTGCCATGAGCAGAGCAGATGTCGACCTGATGGTGCGATACGAGCAGCCATCCGTGCGGGGTGTCATCTTTCTTGGCTGATCCTCGTACTTCTTGGGCGCATGCGCGCGTGGCGTCGCATATGGTTGCGACCGCGCGTGAACTAACTCGGGTCTTGGGTGGCTGAGAGGTGTGGGAATGGCTGCACCGCCGAGTGCTCGCTCTCGTCGAGTTCGTGGCCGGAGCCGTCTGCGAAGGCCACAATGATCATCAGCTCCACGGCGTCGGTACCGGCCTCATATGTGTGAATCGATTCGCCGGCGAATTCGATCGCATCCCCGGGCATCAGGGTTTCGCTCCAGTCATCGCAGGTCACGGTCACATAGCCGGCGATCACATAGACATACTCGGTGGTTCCTGCACCATGCGAGGTGGGAGAGGCGGTCGTGTTGGCGGGCAGATACGCATTGCTGACGACAAAATGCGACTTGCGTTCGCTGCTGAAGACGTCGACCGTGACCTGGCCGTTGGTTCTGTCAACCCATCGGGGTCCCTCGCCAGCCCGCAGGACGCGGGGTGCTCGGGTGATTGAACTGGTCAGGTCGGTGAACGGCAGCCGAAGCGTGTGTGCGATTCGGGTGAGCACATCGAGGGTTGGGTTGGCGTTGCCATGTTCGATCTGGGAGAGCAGGGCGGCGCTGATGCGTGCCGAATCGGCGAGTTCGCGAAGCGTGCGCCCCTGCGAGAGGCGCTCACGCCGGACGTTCGCCGCGATGGCATCACGCACGAGTGAGCGCGGTTCGGGAATAGGCGTCGGGTTCTCTTCGCTATTGCCTGGGGTAGAAGCGCTAAGCATGGGACGAGGCTATCAGGTGGCATGCTGGATTCTGTCGTCTGGATTCTGTCGTCTGGGCGTCACGGCCCGTTGGGTCGATGGTCTCTTGCCGCTTGGGCGCCGTGGCGGCGCAGTCGATACGATGGCGGAGCGAGCGGCACTTCGGAGAGGAAAATGATGGATGTCGATACGAGTTCGAGCGGGCGAGCGGTTCGTCCGGCGACTGGGCGGGTCCGGGAGCGCACCGCTGCCCGGCTGTGGGGGGAGTGGCACTCCGCTCGCATGAGCGAGTTGTTGTCTCCGTTCGCACCTCCGTCTCTCATCGATACCGCGTGGCTGAGTTCAGCGCCTCGCGAGGTCTCTGGTCTCACCTCGCTCTGGTATCGAGATGGCGCCGCAGCGTTCGGCGTTGGAGTCGACCCCGATGAGGTGACTCTTCTCGAGGCGGGTGCGGAATGGGTGGACGATGGCCGATTACGTATCCCTGTCGCGGGTCGCGTGCGATACGGGTCGGCGCTCGTGACGGTTTTCGAGCGGGGAGGGCAGTATGCGGTGCGGGTCTTCGATCCGGATTCCGCTCAAGCACGAACCCTGTGCAACATTGTGGTGTTTCCTTTCGCTGACGACTGGGTAGTGCCAGCGCATTTCGTTGCGGCAGAGCGCCAAGCGGCAGCTGAGCTGGAGCAATTTGATGGCTATCGCAGTCAGGTTCAGGTTGCCGGCTGGCTTGAGTTCTCGGTCGGCGAGACACAACTACGGTTGGCGGTCACCGCTGCCGAAGATGGCGAGTTCTCGATCAGCTTCGGTGATTTGTCTAACCCCGACACGGGCGTTCCGTTCCGTTTTCTGGATGTGGCCGCTCCCGCCGAGGGAGAAGATTCCACTGTTATCGATTTCAACCGTGCTTATCTTCCGCCGTGCACATTCTCGGAGTATTTCGTATGCCCGTTGCCGCTGCCTGGCAACCGACTTCCTCTCGAAGTCACTGCGGGCGAGCGTCTCCCTGTTTGGCTTTGAGCAGTGCTACCACCTACTGCACGTATTGTTTGGCCGTGTGACTTCTGAAATGAAAGAAGACCGCCTACTTCCCATATTTGCATGGGATCTAGGCGGTCTAGCTGCTCCCCCGGAAGGACTCGAACCTTCAACACCCCGGTTAACAGCCGAGTGCTCTGCCAATTGAGCTACAGGGGAAGACGTTGGCAAGCCAACTTCTCCACTCTATCAAAGGTTGGGAGTACATGTGCGCACCTTCGAGGCAAACCTATTCCCCTGCCAACTTTTTCCCTCCCAACTTTTTCCCCATCGACGAGCAGCAGCTGAGTCGCGGTCACGGGTTGGCCGTCGTGCACCTTGGAGCCGAGGCGGCAGCACCGTTCACCTCTGATCTCGTGCTCCTGATCTGCAGACGCCCCCATTCGATTTTTCTCAGACGCGTGCGGCACGCGTGCCGCACGCGTCCTGCACACAACGCTCCAGAAGCCACCCGTCGGTCACAAAATGCAGACGCCCCCATCCGAAACGGTCGCGGGCGGCTGGCACACATCTCGTTGCCCGGTATTGCGGGCCTTGACATTGCGGCACTCAGGGGGAGTGGGCGTTCGGATGGGGGCGTCTGCAGAAGGGTGGGAGTGCATAGGCCCAGTATGTGTGTCGTGGTTGGCGCCAGTGATATGGCAAGAGACGTCGTGTCGAGACCTTCGGGTGGGGGCGTCTGCACGAACGCGGGTCAGGAGAACGAGTCTGAGCTTGTGTAGCCGTCGTCGGGCGGGGACATCTGCAGAAACGCGGGTCAGGACGTAGACCTGGCATGCCTGTGGGGCAACACCCAACAGAAACCATGGTCTGCACGCTAATCGCTGTGTCGCAGGAGAAGCATCGCGTGATCAGCGCTTGGCCGCGGAAGGGCTCTCCTTTTCCTGGCAGCGACTAGTTTCACGCATCGATATCGTCGGTGCCGGGCAGCCAACTCAAACCGGGCTTGCCCCATCCTGCCTTTTTGATCACCCGACGCGCAGCATGAGCATGCGGGTCGACGAGGCGATCCACATACAGGACGCCATTCAAGTGGTCGTATTCATGCTGCAAAATGCGCGCGAACCATCCGTCGGCCTCGACTCGCACAGGTGCGCCATCCACGTCGACGCCCGTCAGTACAGCCCGTTCGGCACGGCGAAGCGGATACCGTTCGCCCGGCACGGAAAGACATCCTTCAGATTCGCTCTCGAGGTCGAGCTCTTCGACAGATGTCGGGGTGATCCATAGCTCCGGATTGACGACATGTCCGCGATGCAGCACGCCGTCATCATCCTCATAGGTATACACAAAAACTCGTAACCCGACGCCAACCTGCGGCGCCGCGAGGCCTACCCCAGGCGCCTCATCCATCGTCTCGAACATGTCCGCGACGAGCGTGCGAAGTTCATCGTCGAAATCGGTAACTGGCTGAGCGACAGCATGCAAAACAGGCTCGCCCGTAATTGTGATGGAACGGATTGTCATTCCTCAAGGCTATCGAACCTGCCACTAGGCTCGAATCACTGTGCAGCGCGTTCGCGTCGCACCGATCGACACGAGTCAGGGGGCACTGGGAGTGCACGGAATCGCCATGCTGATTGCGGCCATGGGGGCTGCCGTAATGTCAGTCGGCACGCAGATGCAAAGTAGCGGCGCGCGTGCCACAGAGAGCAATGTGGACGAAGCAGGACACGGTGGGTTTTCACTCAAGCAGCTCACCCAGTTGTTGCGCCGCAAACGGTGGGTTTTTGGCACGCTATTCCTTGGTTTCGCGATCGTCTTTCAACTCGTAGCGCTCTCGATGGCGCCACTTATCGTCGTTCAGCCGATCGGTGCTCTTGCTCTCGTCATCACCACGTTCTTGAATGCTTGGGTGGCGAGAGTGCAACTGAACCTCAAGACGCTGTGGGGCGTCGCCTTGTGCACGGGCGGCATCGGGCTTTTCGTGTCGGTTGCCGCAGTGGTCGCCGTCGACAACCCGGTGAGCGACGGAAAGGTGATCACGGTGCTCGTCGTGCTTGCCATCGTCTTGGCCGGAGCCGGACTCGTGACATTCAAGTTGCACGCGAAGATGACTGCCCTGGTGTTCGTGCTCGGTGCCGGCATCCTGTACGGTTTTGTGGCCACATTGGCCAAGATCGTGTTGGCACGCATCATGCAGGGCGACTTTGAGTGGCTCACCGTTCTCTGCGTTGTTGGTTTGGTCTTGGCGAGTCTGCTTGGCGGCTGGTTCGTACAGGATGCGCACGCCTCTGGGCCGCCGGATCTGGTGATCGCAGGTCTGACCGTTATCGATCCACTGGTCGCAGTGACGATTGGCGTTGTCATCCTCGGAGAAGCAAAGCATGCGGACTGGTTTATCATTCTCCTGTTCGCCGTGTCTGCGATCATTGCACTTGTCGGGGTGATCTTCGTGTCCAAGTTTCACCCACAATCCGGAGTCGCAGGCCTGACGGTGATAGACCTCAACGCAGTGCCCGAGCCGGACTCGCGCCGCGAACCGTAGCTCGGTTGCTCATCTGTGCTCGGTTGACCCGGTATTGTTGATCGAGTTGCCCCACCCCAACGCTGGGGGCGTTAGCTCAGCTGGTTAGAGCAGCGGACTCATAATCCGCCTGTCGCGGGTTCAAGTCCCGCACGCCCCACGATCTCTCGACGCATCGCGGTGAGAGATGGGGATGGGTGGGGCTTGAACCCGCAGGGGCTCCGATGTTCTCCGCGGAGCAGCGTCGTTGCGACGGGCAGAGAGGGCGTTGGGGGCCAAGCCCCACCATCTCTCGACGAAAGAGCCTCCTGCACCTGTGGTGCACCGCTGAATACCGAGACGCGCGTAGGGCGGCGCGGCAGGCTTTACTCGCCGGCGCACAGCTTCACGATATTGCCAGAGCTTGAGGCCGCTGTCGATGCAGCCGATTTCGCTGTGGCGGCCGATGGTAGATTCTTGCTTTTCTTTGACAGCTTGGCGAAGTAGTTTTCGAAAAACGCCATTGAGTTTGCCAAGTTCGTGACCTCGGGCGTCAACACATCCGACGAAATTTTGTCGGGCAACGGTTCTAAGGCGTCGGAGACAATGCCAGCCGACTTCGCTATCGCGGCATACGATTTCAGGTCTGCGGCACTGAGCTTGCGCAGGTTCGTTTGGGTGGATGCGTGCGCAATCGCAGTCTGTGCTGACGCCAGTTCCGTGGATACCCCGGCAAGGGTCGACGTCACTGTCGCACACGAAGTGACGAGGGCCGCGGCCGAACTTGCCTCAGCGAGGTCGGGGGCGTCCGACGACAGCAGAGACGAGACTGCCGAACATCCAGTTGTCGCACCTGTGACCAGCACGGCGACCGCTCCCAGCGCCATCCACCTGCCAAGCAAAACGCGCAGGGCGGAGGAGGGGAGCGCATCCACGCGATCTGAGTTTCGCCGACGATGCCCGGTGTGCGCAAAGTTTCTCATCGTCTGGCATGCTAGCGCGGCGATGCGCTATTGCTCTGATGCCACCCCGTGGGGCATACTGGTTGTGCGCTCATGCGCAAGATAACTGCACATGTCACGCGCACGCCGTTGGCACAACCGAGATCGTTGGGGAAGACGCATCTAGGTTGGAGGTTCATAATGGCGCCTGCAGTAACGAATGGAATGCTTTACGTGCATTCTGCCCCACGAGCACTCTGCCCGCACATTGAGTGGGCCGCTGGCGGGGCTATTGGTCGTGCCCTGACATTCCAATGGATTGATCAACCGGTGATGGATGGCGCTTTGCGCACCGAGGTCGCCTGGCAAGGCCCGATCGGGATGGGCGCAAAGATTGCGAGCGCCTTGCGCGGGTGGGAGCATTTGCGTTTCGAAGTCACCGAAGAGCAGACATCTGTGAGTGATGGCGGCCGCTGGATGCATACCCCAGATCTCGGAATTTTCTATTCACAGATTGACGTGGCCGGTAACGTCGTGATCTCAGAAGATCGTATTCGGGCCGCCATCGAGACTGCCGGGGTGAATCCGTTGCAGCTGCACCGTGAGATGCGGCTACTTCTTGGCCAAGCCTGGGATGATGAGCTTGAGCCGTTCCGCCTCACTGGTGACGCTTCGCCTGTGGTCTGGCTGCATCGCGTCGGCTAAGACGCACTGGCACGCACCCGGGAGGGGAGCGTGCCAGCGTGCGTCTACTGCTAAGCCGCGTAGTCCCGAATCACCGCGACTGCGTTGTGCCCACCGAACCCGAACGAGTTGCACAACGCGACCTGCGGGCCCTCACCGAGCGGCTGGGCGTCGCTTGAGACGAGCAACGGAGTCTCAGGGTCCTTCTCTGTCAGGTTGATGGTTGGCGGCGCGAGCCGGTCCTGAATCGCGAGGGTGGTGAAAATCGCTTCGAGCGCGCCGGTGCCGCCGAGCAGATGTCCGGTGGAGGCCTTGGTCGCCGAGACCGGGATAGAACCGGTACGGTCGCCGAATACGGCAAGGATTGCCTTGTACTCGGCGACATCGCCGACAGGCGTCGAAGTGGCGTGAGCGTTGATATGAGTGACCTGTTCGGCGGTCGCACCGGCCTGCTCGAGTGCCTGGCGCATGGCACGCGACGCACCCCAGCCTTCGGGGTCTGGTGCCGTGATGTGATACGAATCCGCCGTGACCGAGGTCCCAGCGAGTTCAGCGTAAATGTGTGCACCGCGAGCCAGCGCGTGCTCCTCTGTCTCCAAGATGAGCGTCGCAGCTCCTTCACCCATCACAAAACCATCTCTGTCGATGCTGTATGGACGGGAGGCGTGTTCCGGATCGTCGTTGCGCTTGGAGAGCGCCTGCATCGATGAGAACGCTGCGAGGGTGATGGGATGGATGGCCGACTCTGTTCCGCCTGCGATCACAACATCCGCTGCCCCGATCTGCAGGTGTTCGTATGCACTCGCGATCGACTCGACGCTCGACGCACACGCGGACGCGACCGTTCTGGCGAACGCCCGAGCGTGAAACTTCATCGAGATCGCCGCTGCCGCAGCGTTGGGCATCAGCATTGGCACCGTCATGGGAAGAACTCGGCGCGGACCTTTCTCACGCAACGTGTCCCAGGCATCCAGAAGAGTCCACAACCCACCGATGCCGGTGGCGTAGTCGACACCGAGGCGCTCCGGCTCGACGTCTGGCGACCCGGCATCCGCCCACGCCTCCAGTGCCGAGATGAGAGCGAACTGCGATGACGGATCCAGTCGCTTGGCCTCCGGGCGCGCTAGTATCTCTTCGGGCCGCACCTTCGCCTCTGCGGCGAAAGTTACTGGCAGCGAATACTCTTCGATCCAGGGATGCGTCAGAGCGTGCGTGCCCGATTCTCCGGCAAGCAACGCTTCCCAGGTACTGCGCACATCCCCGCCGAGGGGGGTGGAGGCGCCAATGCCTGTGATGACGATCTTTTTAGCCATGCAAATTCCTTCACGAACTGTCACCGGGGTGACAATGCTTTAGCCCACAATTGTTGGCTGGAGTGTTGGCGCAGGTTGTAGCGCCGGGCGAGGCGTGCCGAAAGCCGCCGAGTTACGCTTGTGCCGCAACGATGAAGTTCACAGCGTCGCCGACGGTCTTCAAGCTGGTGACGACGTCGTCGGGAATCTTGACATCGAACTTCTCTTCGGCGTTGACAACGATGGTCATCATCGAGATGGAGTCGATGTCGAGATCATCGGTGAACGACTTCTCAAGCAACACGGACTCTGCCGCAATGCCGGTCTCTTCGTTGACGAGCTCGGCGAGGCCGGCGAGGATTTCGTCCTTGGACAGTGCCATCTTTTTTCTCCTTGTTTTGGTTATTCGTATAGTGAAGCTGTGGGGATCGGGGACCTGATTGTCTAGGGAAGCACAACCACTTGAGCGCCATACACGAGTCCAGCACCAAAGCCGATTTGCAATGCTAGCCCACCATGCAGCTCTGGGTGCTCATGCAACAGAGCGTGTGTCGCAAGTGGGATGCTCGCTGCCGACGTGTTTCCGGTGTGGACAATGTCTCTGGCGATGACGACATGCTCGGGAAGACCGAGTTGTTTGGCGAACTCTTCAGTGATTCGGATGTTGCCCTGGTGGGGGATGAAGGCGGCGAGGTCGTCACTGGTGATCCCCGCTTCTGCGAGGGCCTGTTTGGCCACCTTTGCCATGTCCCACACGGCCCACCGGAATACCGACGGTCCTTCTTGCCGCAACGTGGGCACCTCGTCGGTGACGCCGTTGCGAAAATCGTTGTCGGTCTGGGTGAACCGGATCACCTCATGCCGCGAGCCGTCGGAGCCCCACACCGCCTTCGAAACGCCAGGCGTCTCGCTTGGGCCGAGCACCGCCGCGCCAGCGCCGTCGCCGAGCAGGAAAGAGATCGAGCGGTCTGTGGGGTCGATGAAATCGGAGAGCTTCTCCGCGCCGATTACCAGCACGTAGTGGGCGAGTCCGCTGCGAATCGCAGAATCCGCCTGGGCGATTGCATAGGTGTAACCAGCGCAGGCAGCTGAGATGTCGTATGCGGGGGCGGGGTTCGCACCGAGGCGGTCCGCGACGACCGCGGCCATCGATGGGGTGCGGTTGGGCGCGCTGATGGTTGAGATGATCACCAGGTCAATCTGGTCTGGCGTTATTCCTGCAGCTTCGATGGCTTCGCGGCCGGCCTGCTCGGCAAGGTCAGTCGCGGTCACATTGGCGCTTGCTCGTTTGCGCTCAATGATGCCAGTGCGTTGCCGGATCCATTCGTCTGAGCTATTGATCGGCTCGATGATCTCGTCATTCGTGACGTTCAGGTCGCCGCGCGCGGCACCCAGACCGAGAATGCGGGAATGCAGGGCACCGACGGGCTCGCGAAGGGGCTGTGTCATGTTTACTTGTCACCTGCTGTGCTGTGGTCGTTGCGTATGGGGGAAGTTTCGGGGTCACGTTCGGCGAGAAGCGCGCGGGCCGCATCCAGATCATCCGGAGTTTTCAATGCGACGGTGGATGTACCTGGCAGTCCGCGTCTGGCAAGGCCTGTGAGAGTGCCGGCAGGGGCGAGTTCGACCAGCGCAGTAACACCATCGGCGATGAAACTCTCTTGGCACAGGTCCCAGCGCACCGGACGGGCTACCTGCTCAACGAGGTGGTCGAGATACTGTGTTCCGTCGTCGACCCTACTGCCATCCCAGTTGGTGTAAATGGGGTGGATGGGGGAGCTGGCTTTGAGCGTGTTGGCCAGTGCACGCAACGGGGGAATGGCTGAAGCCATGAATGGGGTGTGGAACGCGCCGGCGACGGAAAGCGGGATCACCTTGACGCCTGCGGGCGGCTCGGCCGCGAATGCGGCGATCGCCTCTGTGCTGCCTGCGGCAACGATTTGTCCTGAGCCGTTGTAGTTGGCGACGTGCAGACCTGCGGCGATAATGGCTGCCGCGGCGTCACCGATATCGCCCCTCGTCAGCACGGCTGACATGCCGGTGCTCGTCTCGTGGGCGGCCTCGGCCATGCCACGACTGCGTGTGGAGACGAAGCGCATCGCGTCCTCAGCGCTTAGCACGCCAGCGAGAGCGGCAGCAGTGATTTCGCCAACGGAATGTCCGGCATAGCCGACCTCGGCCTGCGGGGCAAGGTCGGTGGTCAAGAGCGCCGCGTGGGCGATGAGCCCTGCAGCGACGATGAGCGGTTGAGCGACGGCCGTGTCTCGGATGGTCTCGGCGTCGGCGGTGGTGCCTGCAGCGATGAGATCGATGGCGACGATGTCGGAATATGCGCTCAACGTGTCGCGAACCCCGTCAAGTTCGAGCCAGGGGTTGAGAAAACCGGGCGTCTGGGCACCCTGTCCTGGTGCGGCGATGATTTTCACAGTCTCTAGTCTTACCTCAGTTGTGGCAGCCCCGTTTGTGAATTGCCACTAAGTTGACGATGCAACATTGGAGGCATTCCACTAACAGCAGTCTATTAGTGCACGCTCCGGGCGCTCACTGGCGACGCGGCTGTGCGAAACCGATCGCGCCGAGGGTGAGAGCACTCTGCAGGATGAGGGCCTCACGCGCGCCGGTGGGGTCCCACCCGATGACCTCTGAAATGCGCTTGAGCCGGTAGCGCACCGTGTTGGGATGCACGAACAACTCGCGCGCGGTTGCCTCAAGCGAGCGGCCAGTGTCGAGATAGGCCGCAAGCGTCGCAAGCAGGTCGGGAGAGTGCTGTTTGAGCGGCAGGTAGATGTTGTTCACGAGAGTGCGTTTGGCGATGGCGTCTCCCGCGAGCGCGCGTTCGGGAAGGAGGTCGTCGGCGAGGCACGGGCGCGGGGCGTTGCGCAGCGCTTTCACGACGGCATGACCGGCCAGCGCCGATTTTGCCGACTGCTGCGCCTCGATCAGACCGGGCACACTTGGCCCGAGCACGATCGGTCCGTCACCAAACTGTGGAGCCATTTCGCGAGCGATCTCCAAAAATGAATACTCATGTTCTGGAGGAGTGCTGCCCTCGATGTGCCAATCTTTCCGGCCGATGACCAACACGATGCGACTGCCTTGAATGCCGATGAGCAGGTCCGAGCCCATATGCCGTGCGATGCGCCGAAACGGATCGACATCGATCACCCGACCGCCAGTTCCGACGATGACGCTGACCTCTCCTCCACCGGACCAGCCGAGTGCGGCGACGCGGCTCGGCAGCTCATCGTCGTATTCGCCAGACAGGATGGAGTCGACGACAAGGGCCTCGAGACGGGCATCCCACAATCCACGGGCCTCGGCGGCGCGGGCATACACATTTGCGGCGGCGAAAGCGACATCCCGCGAGTAGAGGAGAAATGCCTCATGCAGGCCAGGATCGTCGGCGATGAGGCGTTCCTCGACGACGTTCACTACGCACTGGATCATTTGCAGCGTCTGCTGCAGAGAAACGGATCGGAGCAATTCGCGTGGCGCGCTGCCGAAAACGTCCTTCGCGATCCACGTCTCGTTCGACGGGTCGTCGTACCAGTTGATGAACGACGTGATTCCAGTCTGCGCGACGAGCCCGATAGCGCTACGCCGTGCGGAGGCATGGCACGATACCAAGGCAGCGAGTCGCTGAGACGCTTCAGCGTAGCGGTCGACAAATCACCAGAGATGCCTCTCAACCAATCGAGAGTTTTCTCTTTGTCGGCGTCGGTTTTATGCATCTCCACCCGCATTTCCAGTTGTGCCAGCGTTGACGTTGGTCAGGTCGTACTTGTCGATGGCATCTTGCGCCAGTCGGACATCAACGGCACCCTCCGCCGCGAGTGAGCGTAGCACTTGGACGACGGTCGATGGGCCATCAATCTTGAAAAAGCGCCGCGCGGCCGCACGTGTGTCTGAAAACCCAAAACCATCGGCGCCAAGAGTGGCATATCGACCGGGCACGAATTCCCGGATCATGTCGGGTACGGCATGCATATAGTCGGTCACAGCGACGAAAGGTCCGCCGGCGCCACGCAACTTCTCGGTCACATATGGCACTCGTTCCGGCTCCATCGGATTGAGCAGACCCGCCTCGTTTGCGGCGATCCCATCGCGACGCAATTCAACCCAACTCGTCACCGACCAGACATCGGCCGAAACTCCCCAGTCTCGAGCAAGGAGGGCCTGAGCTTCGAGTGCCCACGGCACTGCAACACCGGACGCGAGAATCTGGGCTTTCGGCCCGGGCGCATCTGAGACCGAGATGCGATGGATCCCGCGAACGATGCCGTCGACATCCACCCCTTCTGGCTCTGCCGGCTGCTGGATGGGCTCGTTGTACACGGTGAGGTAGTAGCTGACGTTCGGGTTGGGATGCGTGCCACCATACATGCGCTCGATGCCCGATTGCACGATATGCGCGATTTCGTAGCCGAAGGCTGGATCGTATGCCACGATCGACGGGTTGGTGGATGCGATGACGGGGGAGTGCCCGTCGGCATGCTGGAGGCCTTCGCCGGTGAGCGTGGTGCGACCGGCCGTCGCGCCGATGATGAATCCACGAGCCATCTGGTCGCCGGTGGCCCAGAACGCGTCGCCCGTGCGCTGGAACCCGAACATCGAGTAGAACAGGTAGACCGGGATCATCAACTCGCCGTGTGTGGAATAGCTGGTGCCGGCAGCCGTGAATGCGGCGACTGCCCCGGCCTCATTGATTCCCACGTGGATGATCTGGCCCTGCGGGCTTTCGGTCCAGTGCAACAACATGTCGCGGTCGATCGAGGTGTAGTGCTGACCGTGCGGGTTGTAGATCTTGTTGCTTGGGAAGTATGAGTCCATGCCGAAGGTGCGGGCCTCGTCAGGAACGATGGGCACAAAACGTGCGCCGATGTTCTTATCCTTGGTCAGTTCTTTCAGCAAACGGACGAACGCCATCGTCGTGGCGACCTCATTCGTGCCCGAACCGGACTTGAGCACCGCATACGGCTTCTCGGGCGGCATCTCGATCTGCGTGTACTTCGACCGGCGCTGTGGCAGCCAGCCACCGAGTTCGCGGCGACGCTCGATCGCGTACTTGATGGCCTCGTTCTCTGGTCCGGGGTTGTAGTACGGCGGCAGAACCGGGTTCTCTTCGAGCTGTGCATCGGTGAAGGGAATCTTCAGCCAATCCCGCATGTGCTTGAGGTCGTCCAATTTGAGTTTCTTCATCTGGTGCGCGGCCATCTTGCCCTCGAAGTGGGGTCCGAGACCATAGCCCTTGATCGTGTGCGCGAGGATGACGGTTGGCCGACCATTGGCCTGGGTGACAGCGCGGTGGTATGCGGCATAGACCTTGCGGTTGTCGTGGCCGCCGCGTCGCAAGGCCCAGATCTCGTCGTCCGTGTAGTTTTCGACGAGCTTGAGAGCACGTGGGTCGCGGCCGAAGAAGTGTTCGCGCACGTAGGCGCCACTTTCGCCCTTCATGGTCTGGTAATCGCCATCGCGGGTGGTGTTCATGATGTGGCGAAGCGCACCATCGGTGTCCTTGGCGAGCAGGTCGTCCCATTCGCGGCCCCACATGACCTTGATGACGTTCCAGCCGGCGCCGCGGAAGAAGCTCTCGAGCTCGGTGACGATGCTGCCGTTGCCGCGAACCGGGCCATCGAGTCTCTGCAGATTGCAGTTGACCACCCAGATCAGGTTGTCCAGGTTCTCGTTCGCCGCGACCTGTACTTGTCCGCGGCTCTCGACCTCATCCATCTCACCGTCGCCAAGGAAGGCCCAGACTTTCTGGTCTGAAGCATCCTTGATGCCACGATTGGTGAGATAGCGGTTGAACTGGGCCTGGTAGATGGAGTTGATGGGGCCAATGCCCATCGAAACCGTGGGGAACTGCCAGAACTCGGGCATGTTGTGTGGGTGCGGGTATGACGAAAGGCCGTTGGCCGACTTCTCTTGGCGAAAACCGTCGAGGTCGCGCTCTGTGAGGCGGCCTTCGAGGAACGCGCGGGCATAAGGGCCGGGGGCAGCATGGCCCTGGATGAAGATCTGGTCGCCGCCGGAGGGATGGTCCGGCCCACGGAAGAAGTGGTTGAAGCCCGTTTCATAGAGAACTGCGGAGGAGGCGTACGTCGCCATGTGTCCGCCGACCCCGATACCGGGCCGCTGAGCGCGATGCACCATGACGGCATTGTTCCAGCGAAGCCACCTGCGGTACTGCTTCTCGAGGTCCTCATCACCGGGGATTTCCGGTTCTTCGTCAGGGCTGATCGTGTTGACCAAGTCGGTGTGCAGCTTGATCGGATATTCAAGACCCTGCGCTTTGGAGCGCTCGATGAGGGTTGTCAAGATCTCTTGCGCGCGCTCCGGACCGCGGTTGGCGATCAGTGAATCGAGAGAATCGGTCCATTCGGCAGTCTCTTGGGGATCAACATCGGGGTGGATCTCGACGCTCGGCTCAAACTGATCAGCAGCCACTTGTACTCATTTCTGTGAGAAATCAAACAAAAATCAATGCCTTTTGGCGAAGGCATGCAGCAAAACATTCTATCGACTTTGTGTGTTTCCGCATATTTGGTGGAGAAGAGTGGTCGCTTGCCTGGAAGTAGGTGTGAGCCTCGTGCGCGTTTATCGCATTTGTGGCGATCTGGGGTTAGTATGGGCGTCGCCCTCGCGAGACGCGTCGGCAGATTGCTAGGAAGGTGGGGGCTGTGGCTCTCGAGAATGATACACAGGCACCAGACTTTGAGTTGCCGAACCAATTCGGCGAACTCATCCGGTTGAGCGACTTCCATGGTGTGAAGCCGGTCGTGCTCTGTTTTTTCCCGCTGGCGTTTTCGAAGGTGTGCACCAGCGAGCTGTGCGCACTGTCCGACAACATCGGGATGTTCGCTGATTCTTCGGTCGAGCTGCTCGCCATCTCGGTCGATTCGAAGCACACATTGCGTGCCTTTGCGGAGCAGATGGGGTATGGCTTCAATCTTCTTGCAGACTTCTGGCCGCACGGCGATGTCGCTAAGGAGTACGGCGTCTTCCTTTCTGAGCCGGGGTATGCCAACCGTGCCACTTTCGTGATCGACAAGAGCGGAATCATTCGTGACTCGTTCATTAGTGCGCCGTCGCAGCCCCGAGACATCGAGGAGTATCGCGAAGCGCTCGCTGATGTCCTCGCTGTTCATTCGGCTTGACGCTCTTCGCTTGACGTTTTGTGCTTGCACGTTGACGCTAACTGAGGAAATGCTGGTCGTCTGAGCGGTTTGGTGTCTCTGACCCCAAGCGTTTCCTCAGTTAGCGTCAACGTCGGCACTCATGGTTCCCGCGCAGGCATGCGCGGGCGGCTCTGGCTTTTCCTCGTGTGGAGTGCAGTGCCCTGCGTGCAGCGCAAGGAAAACTCACGAATTGCGCTCCCCCGCGGGTGTTGCGTGGGCAACACAATTCGTGAGCTACGGACGACGCCGTGTGTGCTCGTGCGGCGTCTCTGAAAGCAAGGCCAAGCCAAGTCTTGAACTCAAACGGCGCTCCAGCCGCCATCGCTTGGCAGAATCGCACCATTGACGTTGGCTGAATCATCGCTGAGCAGCCACGTGATGGCAGCAGCGAGTTCGTCCGCTTGTGCGGGCGCGGGAATGACAGTCTGCATGATCGGCCCAAGGCGCGAAGCGGCAAACTCCGACTTGAACGGCGCCTCGATGTTGGTTATGACGGCACCAGGTGCAACGCTGTTGCATCGGATGCCCTGCGGACCATAGAAGAACGCGACGCTCTTCGTGAGTCCAACAACCGCGTGCTTGGACGCCGTATACGCCACGCCGGACGCGGACGGACGCAAGGCAGCCTCGCTCGCAACGTTTACGATCGAGCCGGATCCGGCGGCGAGCATGAGCGGAAGTGCTGCCCGGATGAGGCGCATTGGTCCGACGAGGTTGACGTTGAAGACCCGATCCCAGGTTCCGTCATCCACCTCCGCAGGTGGCAGGAATGCGTCCATGATCCCTGCGACATTGGCGAGGCCATCCACGCGACCGTCGGCCGCGGCAAGTACCGCGTCGATCGTCTCTTGGGTGCTGATGTCGCCGACTACTGTCGCGATGGAGGCAGTGGCCTCCTCCTCGAGTGCGGTAAGGCGCTCAGGCACGATGTCGGTTGCGACAACATGGGCACCCTCCGCGATGAGACGGAGGGCGGTTGCACGACCGATTCCCGAGCCTGCACCGGTGACGATCACAGTTTTGTCGGCAAATCTGTTGGGGGAGAAGCTTGACATGGGCTAGCGTTCCTTTCTGAAAGATGCGGCTTGTATGCGTGGCGCCGTTACCCGCAGTGCGCAATACTTGAATTGTAACACTGAGTGCAATAAATAAGGTGGTGGATGCGATGGGCGCACGCGGTGCCGGGCGTGGCCGACCCCGCAGTATTAGTGCCGAGGCCGTCTTGTCGGTTGCTTTGAAGCTGTTTGTTGAGCGTGGCTACGAGGCTGTTACCGTTGAGGAGATCGCGACGGCCGCAGGTACGAGCCGGCGAAGCATGTTTCGCCTCTTCCCTCAGAAAAGTGATCTTGTTTGGGGCGGCCTGAGCGAGGTACAGGCGCTTATCTTGCAACATATCGAGCATGCCGTCCACAGCGAAGAGCGCATCCCTGTGTGGGAAATGCTCGTGGATGCGTACGTCGGAGCGCTGACCGATGCAGCCGAGGTGATGGTTTTTTCGAGGGATCGGCTGCGGATCATCGCATCCACCCCGTCTCTCGCCGGACTGTCGACCGCCAATAGACGACAAGTCGTCGAGGCCATCGCCGGGCACGTGTGCACATATGAGGGACATACAGACCTGTTGCGTGGGCGGGTGCTTGCGACGATGGTGGGGGAGATCACCGGCCAGGGTCTCTGGTGGTGGGCGACGCAGGAAGAAGGGGACGACTACGTCGATGTGGTGGTGCGAGCCCTGGGTCAGGTGCCGGTCGCCGCGACTGTGCGGCCGCAGTAGCGGTAGCACATCCGTCGGTTGCTTTTACTGGGGCCGCCCCTGGAGTGGCAATGGATTCGTGCCATCTGACGGATGGTGAGGTTTCGAGCAGCGCTTGTTCCCAGGATGTGGAGTGGCAGCGCAAGCACCGCTAGTATTGTGTGGTTGCATTTTTTCGGGCCTATAGCTCAGTTGGCTAGAGCATCTCGTTTACACCGAGAGGGTCGGGGGTTCGAGTCCCTCTGGGCCCACCCAATATTGGATGTTCAAACCCGCGACGTCAGCGGGCTTTACGTCCTCTCCCGCACGAAGTCTGGCCTCATAGTCCAGCGCTGCTGCGTGGAGCGACGGATCGAGCAGCATGTCGAAGGGCTCACCTGGGCTGGCTTCCACGAAGTCGCCGCCGTCGAGCTCGTACACGTTGATGCGCTCGAAGAACGCCTGGTTGCAGATGCGCCGCAGCGAGTCGTCAATGCTCATGTAGATCGCGTGCATGTCGCCGGCGAGTGCCAGGCAGTCCTCCAGGTGCGCCTTAGCCTGGTCGTACTCGATCTGGCCGGCGTCGATCCGCGAGTCGAGGAACGCGAGGCGACGGGCGATGCGGTCCTGCTCCTCCTTGAGCAGGTCCAGCGGGACGGCCCCGGCATGGTGGGCGTGGAGCAGGCTTCGCCGTTCGTCGCGGAGCTTGTCACGCTCCGCGGCGAGGGCGCGTCGCTCGATCTTGCTCGCTGCGTGGAGGTCATCGAACTGGCGGGTGAGCATGTGGCGCAGCGCGGTGACGATGTGCTCGGGTATCTGCACGCTCCGGTAGTAGTCCTCGACCTTCTCCTCGATGTCGCGGATCGGCATGGCCTGGCGGACGCAGTTGGTGCGCTTGGAGTGCCGCCCGGCGCACATGAAGTACGGGTAGACGTTGCCGTGGCGGTTCTTGGCGTGGGTGACCATGAGCCGGGAACCGCAGTCACCGCAGTAGACGGTGCCTTTCAGGTAGTGCTCGTGCGTCTGCGTCTTCTCCCCGGAGACCTGGTGCGCGGTGAGGACGTTCTGCACCCGGTACCAGACCTCGGCGCTGACCAGCGGTTCGTGGAGCCCGTCATAGCGGGCGCCTCGGAAGATCACGTCGCCCTTGTAGTACGGGTTGGAGAGCATCTGCTGGATCGTGGACAGCCCCGGAGCCTTCGCGGGACGTTTCGGTGTCGGCACGGTCGTGAGGCCGCGGTCGACCAGTTCGCTGTGCAGCACCGAGGTCGAGTAGTTCCCGGTCGCGTATGCCTCGAACGCCCACCGCACCAGCGCGGCACGGTTCGGGTCGGGGATCACGGTGGGAACGTCGCGGCCGAGCTCGTCGCGCTTGTGGACGTTGAGGTAGCCGATGGGGGCACGACCGACGGTGCCGCCGGTGGCGGCTTTCTGGGTCATGCCCTTGGCGACCTCGTTGGCGAGGTTGCGGGAGTAGAACTCCGCGATCGTGG
>JAATGV010000036.1 GCA_015654475.1 Actinomycetales bacterium | reverse complement strand
CGTGGAGCACGCGATCGGACCGCAACTACTTACTATCGGCACGCTGCTGATCATTGCCTATGTGCTTGGCCGGCTCGGTCGTCTGATTGGGTTGCCCGCGATTCCGATCTACATTCTTGTCGGCCTTATCGCATCACCGAACGTTCCCGGGTTCGGGCTGAGTGTCGAGAGCACCGACATCGAGCTTCTTGCCGTCTTCGGCCTCATCCTTTTGCTGTTCAATCTCGGCATCGAGTTTGACCAAGACGAGTTCAGCGCAAACGCGTGGCGGCTCATTGCCGCAGGCGGCAGCTACATCCTGATCAACATGATCGGTGGCATGGTCTTCGGGCTGCTTGTCGGGTGGGGCACTCGGGAGGCGCTCATCATCGCGGGGATGACGGCAACGTCGTCTTCAGCGATCGTGACCAAACTGCTCATCGAACTCGGCAGGCTCGCCAATATTGAGACTCCGATGATCCTTGGCGTCACCGTCGTCGAAGACATTTTCATCGCCCTCTACCTCGCGGTGGTCGGCGTGATTCTCTCTGGCGAGACCGACCTGCTCTGGGTGATCGTGAAGCTCGTGATCTCGTTCGCGTTCCTGGTGGCGATGTTCGCTATTGCGCGTTACGGGGGAAACTTTATTTCACGTCTCATCAAGACCAAAGACGACGAGCTTTTCACCGTACTGTTTTTTGGTCTTGCGCTGTTGTTTGCGGGTCTTGGCGAAGAACTCGGCGTGACTGACGCCATTGGGGCCTTCCTGATCGGATTGATTCTTGGCTCGACCAAGTTCCGACAGCGAATCGAGCAGATCTCGGTACCTATGCGCGACATTTTCGGCGCATTCTTCTTTCTCAACTTCGGCCTCACAATGGACCCGAGCAAGTTCGGCAGCGTGCTCGTGCCAGTGGCAATCGCTGTTGGCCTTACTTTTGCGCTCAACATCATCGCGGGCCAGCTCGTGTCTGCGCTTCAGGGACTGGGAGCTCGTGCAGGCATCAATGCCGCGGCGATTTTGGCCAATCGTGGCGAGTTCGCGTTGATCTTGGCCACAATCGCTGCAGGTGCCGGACTTGACGAACGCGTGGTCTCGTTCGCCGGGCTCTATGTTCTGGTCATGGCGATCCTCGGTCCTATTTTCGCCGGCCAATCGGAACGCATCGGGCGTGCAGTGTTCCCCGACAAAGCCAAAGTTTCCAAAACTCGTCAGACGGCCGCTCTCGCGTTGGCTGACGAGCCTGACGAGGCGAGAGACAGTGCTGATGTTGGGCTCTCTCCGATTGAGCTTCTCGAATCCCACGGCTCCACGCAGGAAGGCGATCGCCCGACAACTCGGGCTGTTCGTGCTGATCCGCTAGACGGCCCGGTCGAACAGCCGCCGGGGGAGCAGGCCGATGGCGCGACGGGTCCCCAGACTCAAACTCCAGCGAGCACAGATCCCGACACCGATGCTGCAACGGGCGAGCCTCGTGAATGACGACGGTGCCAAACAGCCCGAGTTCGTCCGTTATCCCACCTTTGGTCGTGCGGCGAGACGACCGCGATGGATCGCTGTGCTTGTCTTTGCGCTCGCAGTTGCGGCCGGATTTGCCTGGCTCGGGCAGTGGCAGCTTTCGCGCGCAGTAGAAACCGCCTTCGTACAGGTCCGGGACACCGAGACGGTCAAGCCACTCGACTCGGTGCTCGCCCCCGGCGCATTAATGACGGATGAAGCCGTGGACCGGATGGTGAAGGTGACGGGGCACTATCAGACCGGCGATTTTCTGGTCGTCGGGGAGCGGTCGCATGACTCGAGCATTGGTTATTGGGTGGTGGGATGTCTCGTGATAGATGGTGGGGGAAGCGTCGCGGTCGCCACGGGGTGGGCAGCAGACGAGGCGGCGGCCACAGCGGTTGCTGATCGGCTGAACGCACAGGCATCCACGGCTCTGTCCGCTGTGACGGTGACAGGGCGTCTCACGGCGGGTGAGGCTGTCGATGTCGACACGAGCATTGCGAGCGAGAACCAGGTCAATCGCATGTCAATCGCCTGGTTGGCCAATGTTTGGAGCTCGGTCGCCGAACCCGTGGTGCAGGGATACATCGTCTCTCACGACGCGGCTCCTGCGGGTCTTACCGCGATCAGCTCGCCTAAACCGGAACCGGTTGCAGAACTCAACTGGCTCAACCTGTTCTATGCCATCGAGTGGGTTGTCTTCTCGGGCTTCGCCTTGTTCCTGTGGTGGCGGCTTGTCGCCGACGAGGTTCGCCGCGAGCGGGAAGACCTCGGCTTCATCACAGATGAAGAGGAAGATGACGATGATCTCGGCGATGGCGATGGCGACCAGCCGCGCGCACCGCTGCCAACGTCGAGTCAGACGACCTAGACTAGAACCTATGCCCCGCCTCTCTGCCGCCGACCGGAAAGCGATACCCGGTGCGCTCGCTTTTTACCGGGTTGCTGCATACGTCACAGGCGTGATGCTTCTTCTTCTTGTCACCGAGATGATTGTCAAATACATCCCGTGGAACGGAACAACCGGCTTCGAACTGTATGCGGGTGGCAACGCGGACGGTATTGGCTTTCTGCCCGATGATGCGGGCACGGGCCTCAACATCAGCATGCTGATCCTGATTGCCCATGGTTGGCTGTACGTGGTGTACCTGATCGCCGCGTTCCGAGTATGGTCGCTTCTGCGGTGGCCGTTCCTCACCTTCGTTATGATCGCCCTCGGCGGCGTCGTGCCCCTTCTGTCGTTCTTCACCGAAGCGAAGATCCGGACCCGCGCACTCGCCGACCTCGACCGAGCCACCCATCCACAATCCAATCAAAAATCTGGAGTCACGGCATGACGCAACCCGTCGAAGCCTCCCCCGCCAACTCGCGAACCGCCGATGAAAGTCGACCAGTGCTTGTTGTTGACTACGGCGCACAGTACGCGCAGCTGATTGCACGGCGAGTTCGCGAAGCCCATGTGTATTCAGAAATCGTGCCGCACTCGATGAGCGTAGAGAAGCTGTTGGCCAAGAACCCGGCAGCGATCATTCTCTCCGGCGGCCCGGCGAGCGTGTATGAGCCGGGCGCTCCTTCGGTCGACAGCGCGCTTTTCGAGTCGGGCGTACCTGTGCTCGGCATCTGCTATGGATTTCAAGCGATGGCGCATGCGCTTGGTTCTGAGGTGGATCGCGGCGCTCTTGGCGAGTTCGGCCAGACAGAGCTTACTGTCGCCGACTCAGGGACTCTGCTTGAGGGATCCCCAACCGAGCAGGCTGTGTGGATGAGTCACGGTGTGGCCGTCAACACTGCCCCGGAAGGCTTTGAGGTGCTTGCGTCGACCGCGGGTGCTCCTGTAGCGGCGTTCGCGAACGAGGAGCGCCGACTCTACGGGGTGCAGTGGCATCCCGAGGTCAAGCACACTCCGTTCGGGCAGAAGGTGCTCGAGAACTTTCTTTACGAGGCATCCGGGATATCGCCGACATGGACGAGCGATGGCGTCATCGAACGCCAAGTGGACGCGATTCGTGCCCAGGTCGGTGACGACGCGGTGCTCTGCGCGCTGTCCGGTGGCGTTGACTCTGCTGTGGCCGCGGCCATTGTGCATCGTGCTGTCGGCGACCAGCTGACGTGTGTCTTCGTAGATCACGGACTGCTGCGCAAAGACGAGGTGCGCCAGGTGCAGGAAGACTATGTCGCCGCTACTGGGATTCGTCTGGTTACGGTAGACGCTTCGGAGAAATTCTTGGGTGAGCTTGCCGGGGTGACCGATCCGGAGCAGAAGCGCAAGATCATCGGTCGCGAGTTCATCCGCACTTTCGAAGAGTCTGCGACCGCGCTACAGGCCGAGGCAGCATCCGGTGGCAAGCCGATCAAGTACCTCGTACAAGGCACGCTGTATCCTGACGTCGTCGAATCGGGTGGCGGAGATGGTGCAGCCAATATCAAGAGCCATCACAACGTCGGCGGGCTGCCGGAGGATCTTCAGTTCGACTTGATCGAGCCACTTCGCACGTTGTTCAAAGACGAAGTGCGGGCCATCGGGCGCGAACTCGGTTTGCCCGAGGTGATCGTCGCACGCCAGCCGTTCCCTGGACCGGGGTTGGCGATTCGTATCGTGGGTGAGGTTACTCCGTCTCGGCTCTCCGTGTTGCGCGAGGCAGACGCGATCGCCCGAGAAGAACTCACCGCTGCCGGCCTGGATGGCGAGATCTGGCAGTGCCCTGTCGTGCTGCTTGCCGACGTCCATTCAGTGGGAGTACAGGGCGACGAACGCACATATGGTCACCCTATTGTGCTTCGTCCTGTGTCTAGCGAGGACGCGATGACCGCTGACTGGACGCGCGTGCCCTATCCTGTGCTCGCCCGCATCTCGAACCGAATCACCAACGAGGTTCGCGATGTCAATAGAGTGGTGCTCGACGTGACAAGCAAGCCACCAGGAACTATCGAGTGGGAGTGAGGCGCCGGAATGGGTAGTCATTCTGCGAACTCGGACGGGCCGGAGCCCGACCCCAAAGCGTCCCTCCCCGCCGAGGACGAAACCACCCCAGAAGTTGTTGTCGAGCCTGGGCCGGTCCTATACGAGGCGCAGCCACGCGACGATCTACCACCGCTTGAAACCTTGGGGGGACGGCCGATTCCTCCGACCCGACAGGCGCCCGGCACCTATCAGGTCCATCCGCCTGCGGGAAAAAAAGCGAAGAAGCGCAAGCACCGCGGCGTAGGGGCGATTGTGATCTCAGGATCGGTGCTCGTTGTTGCGGGGGCCATGGTCGCGCTGTGGATCGTGGGGCCGAATTCGGCCACCAAATCCATATTCACGGATGCCCAGGCGGCCTCCGTGTTTCTCGCTCAGGAAGACTTTCCTAAGGGTTGGGAGGTGGGTGTCGAAGAGACGACCACAACCACCCCATCGGAGCTCGCGACCAACGAATACTGGGCCGCCGAGAGCGTCACCGATCCGGAGTGCGCCGTTGTCGACAAGTCTTTCGGCTTGCTCGTATATGGCCAGCCACCCACCGCGCCTGCAGCGAGCAGCGATGTGATCGTGAACGGCAACACGGCCTATTCTGCGCAAGGTCAGCTTGTGCAGCAGTCGGCGCGAGTGTTCTCCGATGCGCAGTCGGCGGGACAGTTCACCGCCGTGCTTTCCGCGGCACTCACTCAGTGTTCTTCATACACTGCGGAAACGTCGTCCGGGCGGATTACGCAAAAGATATCGCCGCAGACAGTGAGCGGGCTCACTTCGGCGGGCGTTGCGTTTGCAGTGACGAGTGAGTCCGGCAACGTCAACGTTGCATTTGTGCGTAGGTCGAATCTTATTATTCAGGTCATTGCCGGGGAGCCGGCGTCAGGAGATACCTCGGCAATCTCGTGGCGAGATGTCGTATCCACTATCGATGCGCGACTCTCGGCACTGAAAAACTGAACCCCGACTGGCAAACAACTACGACAAGGGCCGCGCTACCGAGGTAGCGCGGCCCTTGAAGAAGCTCTTGAATGAGAGCGTCACCCGTGTTTCGTTCGCATAATGCGGAGAACTCGACAGGTGAGGATCTAGCCGTCTCCGCGCAGGATCGCGATGAGGCGCAAGAACTCGACGTAGAGCCAGATCAATGTCACGGTGAGGCCGAAGGCGATAGACCAGGCATATTTGCGGTCGATGCCCGCATCCACCCCCTGCTTCGCGTAGTCGAAGTCGAGCACGAGCGAGTAAGCACCGAGCAAGACCGCAAACACGCCAATGATGATGCCAAGCGGGATCCCCAAAATCTGGACGCCAGTAGCAAGGCCCCAAGGATCAGTGACAACGTTAGTGAGTTGCAACACCACGTTCACGATCGAGAAAAGTGCATAGCCTGTGATCGCGATCAAGAAGACCTTGGTCGCTTTGGCGGAAGCGCGCACCTTGCCGCTAGCGAATAGTCCGAGCATCACGACGAAAACCGAGATCGTCGCTAGTGCCGCCTGCACCACGATTCCTGGGTAGATATATTCGAGCACTCCTGAGAGCGCCCCGATGAATAGACCCTGGGCTGCGGCGTAGAGGAGGATCAACGGAACGGAGGGTTCACGCTTGAAGGAGTTCGCGAGGCCGAGTCCGAACCCGATCAGCGCGGCAGGGAGTGCAACGACCGGCACCTGCCATCCGACGATAGCGAACGCGATGACGACGGCGAGGCTTGTCGCCGTCTTGACGAGGACATCGTCATAGCTCAGACTCACGCCTCCGACGCGAGGTGCGTTCGGCGCCTGCGGCGGGGCCGGCTGTGCTGGCGCCGGCTGCGTGCGGGTCTGCGGTTCTTGTGCGGAGGGCTGCTGGTACATGGCGCGCAGCTGATCGGCAGAGTATGTGGTGGATGCTGATTTACGTGCCTCTTTAAGCGCAGCATTGTTTGCGAGCGCAGGATTCTCAAGTGCCACGGCATTCTCCTCAGTCGTGTCGGGTTCATCAGTTTAGAGGATTATCGGGCTTAGTTGTTGTGAATAAGCTGGGTCATCGGCACGAGAGAGCCAAGAGGTTTATTGGAATTCGGCGTCGCAATTTTGTCGCTCTGACGCTACATTTTGGATATGCGCAATGCGATGGGGGAACCGTTGGTGATCGGGCATCGGGGGGCACCCGGATACCGACCCGAGCACACTCGTTCGTCGTATCGCCTTGCCCTTGAGATCGGTGTGGACGCGGTGGAACCCGATCTCGTGCCGACCAAGGACGGGGTGCTCGTTGTGCGGCATGGCTCAGAAATCGGCATATCGACCGATGTGGCGACCCGGCTCGAATTCGCTGATCGGCGCGTAACGAAAGTTATCGACGGCGTCGAGTTGACAGGCTGGTTTACCGAGGACTTCACGTGGGCTGAGCTTTCTACGCTCAACTGTCGCGAGCGTGTCCCACATCTGCGATCGGAGAATCGGCTGTTCAACGACATCGAGCCGATCCTCACGTTCGATGACTTGCTGGACATGCTCGAAAAGCACAATTCGACTGCGGCCCGGCCGGTGGGGCTTGTCGTCGAGGTCAAGCACCCGACCTATTTCACGCTCCTGGGCTTCGACATGGCCTGTATGACGCGCAGAGCACTGAAAGGGAGGCCGTGGGGTGGCGCCGGGTACCCGCTGTGGATCGAGTGTTTTGAACTGCCTGCGCTTCGCCACCTGCGCGAGCACAATGTTATCGCCGACCTTGTGTATCTGATTGAAGCTTCTGGGGCCGCCCCGAACGACGTCGCACGGTGGGGGCCGCAAGCTCCGAGCTATTCCGAGGCGTTGACCGAGGAAGGACTCGCCGATCTCTCCGAAGTCGTCTCGGGGCTGAGCCCCGCCTGGCAGCGGCTCATCTCAACCGCGGGAGAGAACCCGGGGAGGTCGAAAGGTCTGGTCGAGGCCGCTCACGAAAGCGGACTATCGGTATTTACCTGGACGCTTCGACCCGAGAACCAGTTTTTGGCCGATCCGTGGAAGAACGGCATGTCGCCCGCGCGGTGGGGCAATTGGCGGGCCCAGTTCGAGGCGATTCTTGCCACCGGAGTCGATGGCGTGTTCCTGGATCATCCTGACTTGGTGTTCACCGAAGACCTGACTTTTGACTGAAGGCCATCGCCGCTCAGCTCGTCAGTGTCGGTGGGCGAGCCTAGGATTGACGACTGATGGAACCCTTGCCTGATAATCCAGATGCCCCCGAGATCCTGCCCATGACGGTGGGTCAGGTGACCGGGCTCGTCGACGGCCTCAACCCGCAGCAGCGCGAGGCGGTGGAGTATCGTGGCCCCGCCTTGCTCATCGTCGCGGGGGCCGGTTCCGGCAAGACCCGAGTGCTCACTCACCGCATTGCGAGCCTGATCGATACTGCGGACGCGTGGCCGAGTCAGATCCTTGCTATTACCTTTACGAACAAGGCAGCCGCTGAGATGAGGGAACGGGTGGGCGAGCT